>JAZNPC010000028.1:0-22647 GCA_045589455.1 Kiritimatiellia bacterium | reverse complement strand
TTGTAAAGGAACCACAATCTTGTTTGTCTAAATTTGTCATTTGGGACTTATTTTTTTTACGTTTACAACGGTCTTAATTCTATAAAAACCCTTTATTTTTTTTCAACTCTTAAATCGTGCATTTAATTTTACAGAAAACATAGCGTAACGACAATTGGCAATGAGGCGTTTTCTAGTTGCGATAGTTTAACCAGCATTAACGTTTCAAGTGATAATCCAAGCTATGCATCCATTGATGGAGTTTTGTATTCTAAAGATATGACAAAATTAATCTGCTGTCCTAGCTCTAAAACATCTTGTTGTTTTCCATCAAGTGTAACGACAATAGGCGACAGTGCGTTTTCTTCTTGTAAGCGTTTAACCAGCATAGAAATTCCATCAAGCGTAACGACAATTGGCAATGAGGCGTTTTCTAGTTGCGATAGTTTAACCAGCATAGAAATTCCATATGGCGTTAAGTCAATCGGCGACAATGCGTTTGAGATGTGTGGCCGTTTAACCAGCATAGAAATTCCATCAAGTGTAAGGTCAATTGGCGACAGTGCGTTTAGGTGGTGTGATAGTTTAACCAGCATAGAAATTCCCTCTAGTGTTAAGTCAATAGGCGACTGGGCGTTTTCTGGGTGTCGCAGTTTAACCAGCATAGACATTCCAAGAAAATTTGAGAAGGATAGAGAAAGACTTGGCATTAACAGTAATGTGGAAATCATACCAATAGACTAGGAGACCAAACGATGGAGGAGCCCTGTCACTATCGTTCAGGGCACCTACATCAACCGAAAGAAGTGGCGCGCGCTTCTGCGCGCTGCCATAGGTGCCATATTTTAGCCTTCCCCCCACAAACCTTAGCACCTCATCACCCCCCAACCGCCACATCCGTGCCCATCCGTGTTCTTGAAAAACCACTCATCCGTGTGTCCGTGTTTTTGAAATGTGCTATTGCACAATGCGCGCTAAAGCACGCCGATCCGATATCCAGGTTCCCCAAGCGCCAGCGCCACACATCCATTCTCCGTGTCTCCTTTCTCCGTTTCCTCCGTGTTAAGCGCCGCAGGCTAGAGCGCCAGCGCCCCTCAACCATTCATCCGTGCCCATCCGTGTTGAAAATCACACTCCGTGTGTATCCGTGTTCTTGAAAATCACACACTGTGTGTCCGTGTATACAAAAGAGGGTGGCGGTTGCCACCCTCTTTCCATTATCTTGAAGCGATATAATTTTGAAGCATTAATAGCCAGTCGGTTTGGATAAAGTCAATGTTCTTATCAAGTATCCATCCCCAACCCTTTTCTGGATCATCCTTTAGTGAGATGTCATCTGTGTGATGAGCAGAAATTACAGCACGCTCATCGTAGATGATTGAATTTACCCAAACAAGTAGCTTGTTTTTGTGCATTTTCTTAATGTACTTATCGCTAATACAGTCGTCCTCGTCGTTATTGAAAAGAACCTCTGTACCAATTACATTTACACCATCATCAATTAGCTTCTTTGTAACCTTGTCCTTATGCCATACAATTGTCATGAACATAAAGTCAGGTGCGTATTTCTTTACCAAATCAAGAGTTGGTTTATCGTCGCCAGTTTTAACAATAACCTGCTTCTCAACGCCAGCCTTGCGAATTTCCTTTGTAATTCCTTCAATATCTGTCCAGAATTTATCAACATTGATATAAACCTTACCCTTGAGGAGCTTTAGAACTTCTTGTAGAGTAGGTACCTTATATGAAGTTGGTGTTGAATCCTGATTTAGAAGGAAAAGCTTGCGAACCTCGCTTGCCTTCATCTCAGCAATTGGCTTGCTCTTTAGAAATACATGCTCCATACCTGGGTGGAATACAAAAAACTTGCCGTCCTTAGACTTTGCCACATCAATTTCAACGACATCAGCCTTCTGCTGAAGAGCAATTTTATATGCTGCAATAGAATTGCAAGGAACATTTGCTCCACATACGCCTCTGTGCGCAACTAGGAATGGGCGACCCAACTCCTGGCGGTTTTCAAAAATTGTTTTGTTAAAGTTCATCATTGTAACCTTTCTCATTCATTACAAACTAAAGGATACTAAAAAAAAACAAACTTTTCTAGTGTTAGTATTAGTGAACATTAAAAAAAGAACGTTTTTCTACAAATTTTGCTTAATTTTGCATAAAAATGTTTTTTCTTGTATCCGTTTGTTCTAAAGTGGTATACTTTTTGCTGTAAGGTAATTAATGGGTATGAAATCTAACTTTTCTCTATCAACAGAATTGCGGCAAACGCAGACAATGGCTCCAGCACTTGTGCACTCGCTCAAGCTGCTTGAGAAGCCTATGCTCGAGCTGTCTGCAATCGTTAAAGAGGAAATTGCTTCTAACCCAATTCTTGAGCAAGATGACGTTTCTCCCGTATCTATAGATGATGCGCGCGAAGAGTATGAAGATCCCGAACTATTTGATAAAAAAATAGAGCAGGAAAACGAACTTCCAGACACTCCATATTCGTATGATACAGGTGACGATTATTCTATAGATTCTGATTTTGATAATGAATCAGCCTCAGAAAATGATGTGGATGCTAACGATTTTTCTGTGCTTTCACAATTTAATTCAGAAGAAGAGGATTATATCTATCAAGCAGGCGGAAATAATGAGTATTCTCAAGACTCAGAAGATAAGCGTCAATTTATGTATGACTCTATCTCCCGAGGAGAGTCACTTCAAGAGCATTTAGTTAGTCAAATTGGCTTGGATAATTTTTCTGAAAAAGAAACACAAATAGCAGAAGAAATTATTGGAAGTATTGATGCACGGGGTTATCTTGTGACTCCAACAGCCGAAATAGCCCAAGCAACTAATGCCACCCTTGAAGAAGTAGAAGGAGTTTTAAGCAAAGTTCAAGAGTTTGATCCATGTGGTATTGGTGCTCGATCATTAACCGAATGCTTGCTTATTCAATTAAAGCATGCTGCCGGACTTAAAAATGAACTAGCACAAGAGCTACTCGAAAAATACCCAGATTTATTAGCAGATAGAAAGCTATCTCAGCTTCTTCGATTATGTGAATGCACAAAAGAAGAACTATCCGAGGCAATATCTTATCTAACACAATTTTCACCAACTCCAGGCTACGATTTTGCATCTAAGAAAATAGTTTATATCTTGCCAGATATTGAAGTAGAGTGGAGCGAAGAAGCAGAATGCTACATAGGCACCGTTCTTAATGACTATATTCCACAAATTCATATCTCAAAAAAATATTTAGCATTACTTGAAGACGAAAACACAGCTCCTGAAGTAAAGAAATATGTGGCAGATAAGCTTCGCTCAGCAGAGCAGCTCCAGCGAGAATTAAACCTACGCGAAAGCACGCTAAAGCGCGTGACAGATATGGTAGTTGCTCATCAGCAGGAGTACTTTGATAAGGGTATTAAGGCAATGAAGCCATATACAATGCTTCAAATTGCCCAAGAGCTTGATTTGCACGAGACAACAATTAGCCGTGCTGTCGCTGGAAAATATGTTAAATCGCCTCAAGGTATAATTGAACTACGCCAATTATTTGTGTCTGGCGTGCAAAATGGAGAAGGTGATTTGCTTGCTAATTCTGCAATTAAAGAACAACTCCGTAGCTTTATCAATAATGAAGATCCACATAAGCCATTATCAGATTCTGAGCTTGTAAAATTGTTTAAGGAACAAGGTGTAGAGTTGGCTCGCCGTACTGTGGCAAAGTATCGTGAATCTCTCAAAATACCATCGTCTACTCAGAGAAAACGAATTTAAAGAAAGGGTATCAATATGTTGTATACTTCTCGTTATATAATTACACAAAATGACTCTAGAGAAATTCTAGAAAATGCAGCCATACTTGTTCGTGGCACAGTTATTGAAGATATTGGCTTAGCATCCGAATTGAAGGTAAAATATCCTGAAGAGCCAATTGAAGATTTGGGTAATGCTGTTCTTATGCCAGGTCTTATCAATGCGCACACACATATCCCAATGTCATTCCTACGCGGATATTCGGATGATAAGTCTCTAATGGATTGGCTTTATAAAGATATTTTCCCAGCAGAGGCAAAGCTAACCCCAGAGGTTGTTGAGCTAGCAACATATCTTTCTTGTGCGGAGCTATTGCGTTTCGGATGCACAGCATTCTACGATATGTATATGCTTGAAAAATCTGTTTTTAAGGCAGCGGATAAGGTTGGAATTCGTGCTGTGCTTGGAGAAAGTGTTTCTTCCTTCTTCCCAAGCCTAGACGCACAAAATGTAGATGGATTCTTTGAGAGCTTTGATGCAAATGATGAGCTAATGAAAGGTCATTCTCTCATTCGCCATGCAATTAACCCACATGCAATTTATACAACAGAAACTGCAATTCTTCAACGCTGCCGTCAGGTAGCAAATGAGAAAAAGCTTCGCTTAGGCATTCATATGTGTGAGACAACAGTTGAAACTGCAGGCTCGCTTGAAAAGAATAAAATGCGCCCAATCGCATATTGTGAATCAATTGGTTTACTTGATGAAAATACCACCCTAATTCATATGGTTGATATCAATGAAGAAGATATTGCAACTGTGGCAAAGCGTGGCTGTGCAACAGTTCATAACCCAGCATCAAACATGAAGCTTGCATCAGGTGTTTCTCCAATCCAGCAGCAGCTTGATGCAGGCATCGCGGTCGGACTTGGCACAGATGGCCCTGCATCAAATAATGCACAAAATATGTTCCGCGAAATGTATCTTGCCGCATTATTGCAAAAGCTTGATAAGAAGGATCCACTACAGATGCCAGTTCAAACCGTTCTTGATATGGCTACCCGCGGAAGTGCTGCTGCACTTGGTTGGGCAAATGAAATTGGCTCTCTTGAAAAAGGAAAGGCAGCAGATTTTTGTGCTCTATCTCTTGCAGAAACAAATATGCAACCAGTTCACAAGGTACTGTCAAATGTGATATACTCTGCCACAGGTATGGAAAACAAAATTACAGTTGTTGCAGGTAGAGTTCTATATAAGGATGGCTTCTACACAACAATTGATTATGCAAGCTTACTGGAAGAGGCAGGTAAATTCAATAGCTATTTAAAGTAAATTTAATAACAAAAAAGGAATACTCTTATGAACAAAAAAATAGATGAAGCAGATTTAATTACTAACGATTGTTGTTGTACTGAAGAGGAATGTACATGCGAGTATGATTCTTCAATGAGCAATAGCGAGGTTTTTATTAAGGAATGGGATTTCCCATTGGAGCGTCCTCATACAGGTATGCTTTTTGGTAATGGTACTGTTGGCGTAATGGTATATGGCGAGGGCAATATCCTCAAGGTCTGCGTTGGTCGTTCAGATGTATGGGATCACAATGGTGGTCTTGAATGGGGAGATCAGACCTTTGAGAAGATTTGCGATGTTCTCGGAAGAAAGGATGAGGAAGAACTCAAAAAGCTATTCCCTGGAGGAGTTCAGGGAACAACAATTATTCCAATTGGCCGCATAGAATTTGAACTGCCAAAGAATGTCACTCTTAATCGTGGTATAATCAAATTTGATGGAGGCTTTGGTGTTATCTCAATTATCAAAACTGAGAGAGGCAAAGAGATAGAGGAAAACATTATGGCTTTCCATTCTATCGATAAAAATGTATTTTGCTTAGATTTAATTGATGGAACAAAGCTTCGCGGTAAATCTGTTCCTGCATGGGAATCAATTCGCCCAGCATTGGAGGAGAGAGGCTTTAAAGCAGCAACAAAGAAGGATGCTAAGGATGGGAAGAGCGGCTCATGGTATCAGCCTTTACCATTTGATCCAGGCTATTGCTGTGGTTGGGAAATTAAAGACAATAAGGTTTTGATTTCTGTTGACGTTGACACAAAGAAATCAACAGCACAGGCAACAGTTGCAAAGAACCTCAAGTCCTTTAATTTTGCAAAGGAGCGCGAAAAGCTATTTGAGTTTTGGATTGATAAAATGTATGGAATTGCTCAAATTGATATTCCAGACAAGGATTTGCAAACGCTTTACTACTATGGCGTTTACAAATTTATCATTGCCACATGCATGAGCAAGGTTGCTTGCGGTTTGCAGGGACCATGGATTGAGGATTATCAGCTCCCTCCATGGGCAAGCGATTACCATTTCAATATCAATGTCCAAATGTGCTACTGGCCAGCATATCAGACAGGACTTCTTGATGCCCTCAAGCCTGTATTCAGAATGCTTAAGGATTGGAAGCCTCGTCTTCGCAACAATGCCAAGAAATTTATCGGTATCAACGACGGATATATGCTTCCACATGCTGTAGATGATAATGGTAAGTGCATGGGTAATTTCTGGACTGGTATGCTTGATCATGGTTGCACAATGTGGATGGCAACAATGATGTATCGCTACTTTGATTACACAAATGACGTTGAGTTTATGAACTCAAATGGCTTTGATTTTATGAAGGGCGCAATGAATGTATTTCTTGCAATGCTTCAGGAAGAGAAGGATGGCTCATTAACACTCCCAATCGGAGTATCTCCAGAGTTCGGTGGTGCATCAATGAATGCGTATGGTCGAAACCCAAGCTTCCAGCTTGCAGTTGCTCACCGTTTGGCAAATGATTTGATTGCTGCAGCAAAAACTCTAGGTGTTGACCCAGACACACGTTGGATTAAGCTAACAAAGAAGCTTCCAAAGGCATCTATCTTCTCTCATCCAAATGGTTCAAAGCAGATTGGCTTATGGGATGGTAAGAATCTTGATGTTTCCCACCGTCATCACTCACACCTTGCAGCGATTGCTCCATTTGATGTAATTGATTGCGATGATCCAAAGTGGAGAAAGATTGTTAATGATTCCATTACAAACTGGATTTACTGGGGTCCGTCAATGTGGACAGGCTGGTGCATAACATGGGCATCAATGCTTCATACACACATGGGTAATGGCGATATGTCAGCAATGTTCCTAAAGATGTTTGACAATGTATTCACAAACGAGGGTGGTGGTACATTGCACGATACCTTTGCAGCTGGTATTTCTCTCTTTGGTATGTCTGTACTTCCTGATGAGGCAGAAAAGGAAAGATTTGCAAAGCGCGGCGAAATCATGCAGCTTGATGGTGGCATGGGAGCCGTTGCAGCACTTCTTGAAATGCTTGTTGTTGAAAAGCAGGGCGTAATTCATATCTTTAGAGGCTATCCAAAGAAATGGTCTAAGGGCTCATTTAATAGAGTTTGCACAAAGCACGGTCTACGCATCTATGCTTCACGCGAGCATTATGATTGTCAGGCATTCTTTATTGAAACACCTGACCGCAAGCTTCCAACTGTTAAGGTCGCAAATCCATTCAAGAATAAAGCTTTACAGATTTCAATGGTTGATTTGGATACAGGTAAGGAGGTTGCAAAGTGCTCTGGAGAAATCTTTAACCTAAAGCTAAAGCCAAATAAGCGTTATGCTTTTAGTAAGTAATAATTGTTACGGTAAAGAGTTTCTATTTCGCAATAATTTATCTTTCATTTAATAAATTGATGAGATACTAGGGGCTAGGTGGTGTTTTAACCATCTAGCTCCTTCGTTCTTGTTATAATGATGAGGCGCAATGTGTCAAATATAAAAGATACATTGCGGAGGTGCTTTTATGCTTTATTTGCTCATGCGATGATGTTATACTTTTTCATATAGTTAAGGACCATTTATGAATATATTGGAAAAATTAAAAGAAACTGCTTTATCGGTTGTGCCCGTGATGGTTATTGTTCTTATATTGGGACTTCTTGTAGGGCAGGGAGCTGGTGAAGCATACTGGCTAGGAAGATTTTTAGTTGGCGGAATACTTCTTATTTTTGGATTGACGATTTTTTTGCTCGGTGTAGATTTGGGTATTCAACCTTTGGGTGAAAGATGTGGTGCAGGGCTTACCCAAAAACAAAATCTTACTCTTTTGCTTATTGCTGCTTTTGTTATCGGTTTTATTGTAACGATTGCGGAGCCTGATATTCAGGTGTTTGCAGATCAGGTTAGAAATACCTTCGATTCTGTTAATAAGAAAGCATTTACCTATGCGATTGGTGGCGGGGTAGGATTATTTATGACCATCGGTATTATGCGAACAGTGTTAAAGCTTTCAATTAAAGCGGTTTTGTTTGTGTCATACCTTATCCTTTTAGGTGTTGCCGCAATGGTAGACCCTGCATTTGTTGGAATTGCTTTTGATTCTGGGGGTGCAACAACTGGTCCTATGACAGTTCCATTTATTATGGCGATAGGTCTTGGCGTCTCTGCAGTACGCTCAGATAATGACAATAGCTTTGGTTTAACTGGTGTAGCATCAGTTGGTCCAGTTCTAGCAGTTTTACTTTATTCATTATTTATCAATACGCAAGATGTAGCCACAGCTAATGCTGTGGAGGAAACCACAAAAAATGCTGTTGAGACGATAGGTGTTTGGAAGGGAGTGTTTGGCTTATTTATTGAAAGTACTCCACATGTCTGCAAGGAGGCATTACATTCTATTGCACCGCTATTTGCAATGTTCATTATCTTTAGAATATTTCTTCTAAAAATGTCCGTTAGACAAATGCTACGTATAACAATTGGCTTTATCTATGCTTTTATTGGTCTAATGATTTTTCTTGTTGGTGTACAGGGCGGTTTTATGCAGGCAGGAGCAATATTAGGTGAGGTGCTAGGGCACAACGCACTTCATTTTGGAGGCTGGTGGTATGCACTTCTTTTGGGTACAGGGCTCCTTTTAGGTGCAATTATTGTTTGTGCAGAGCCTGCTGTGTGGGTTTTAAGTGAGCAGGTTGAGCAGGTTTCAGGTGGTGCGATAAAACGTAAAACACTTTTGATTTTCCTCTCAATCGGCACTGCACTTGCAATAGCACTTGCAATGCTAAGAGCAGTAGTAGGTTTCCCTTTGTGGTATGCACTTTTGCCGGGCTATATTATTGCAATGCTTTTATTAAAGTTTTCACCAGCATTGTTTACAGGTATAGCTTTTGATTCAGGAGGAGTTGCTTCTGGACCTCTAACCTCAACCTTTGTGCTTTCCTTCACTCTAGGAGCAGCATCTGGTGGAGCTGGTGGATCTGATTCCTTCGGTGTAATTGCACTTGTTGCAATGATGCCGCTAATAGCTATTCAATTTATGGGAATTTTATATGCACGACAAAAACGGAGGACTTTAAATGAGCAAGTCAACGTATAAGCTTATGGTGTGCATCGCCCCTCAGAATGAGGGAGAAAAGCTTTGTGCAGTGGCGAATGAAAATGGCGCTGCTGGTGGCACATTGCTTTTAGGACGAGGCACCGCACATAATTCTATCCTGCAACTTTTGGGGATTGGCGACACCTCAAAGGATATTGCACAAATTATTGTTAAGAGAGATGCTTTTGCCACAGTGGCAGAGGCTATTAAAGCAGCAGAAGCAACCCAAAGATCTCATTATGGGGTGCTGCTGAGCATGGATGTTATAGATTTTTATAGAGCAGGTGATGATATGTCAAGTTTTATTGAAAAGGATTCAACTATGGATAATAACAATTTAGGTGGTGAACTTATTCAAGTGATAGTTAATAAAGGCTATGCAGATGATGCAATGGCAGCAGCACGTAAAGCAGGTGCCTTTGGTGGCACAGTGATAAATGCTCGTGGCACAGCAAAGCCTGATGATAAGAAGTTTTTCGGAATGCAGATTGTTCCAGAAAAAGAGATTTTGCTTATCGTTGTACCAAAGGATAAAGCTACTGAGGTTTACAATGCAATTTGCTCAATATCCTGCCTGTCAGAAAAAGGTAGTGGCATTGTCTTCCGTCTGCCAGTTTGTGGCTATGAGCTTCTTGGCAAATAAATTTTAAGGAGAAAAAATATGGATGATATGAATCTTGGTGAGCAGCCAATTGCAAAAATTCTTGAGGAATATGGTTTAAAGACACATGATCTTGTTGTAGCAAGTGAGGTGCAGATGACACACAAAATGGTGCAGCGTGCTATGAAGGGGCGTCGCTTAACTGCAAATACAAAAAATATTGTGCTCAATGCATTAAGAAATGCAACTGGCGTACAATTTAAAATGACAGATTTGTTTAACTACTAATTTTTAGCATAGGAGTAAAGAATTATGAATTTAAAAAGAGTAATGTTGTTTATCATCACAAACCTAGCAATAATGCTCACTGTTTCGGTGGTGTTTAATCTACTTTGTAATTGGTTTGACTTGAGCCTAGCAGAAGGTGATATAACGACAATTGCCGTTTGGGCTCTTGTTTTTGGTATGGTAGGTAGCTTAATTTCTCTACTTTTATCAAAGCCAATAGCAAAATGGCTTGTAAAAGCGAAAACGATTACAGGAGACGAAGGCGAAGCAGAGCGCTGGCTTGTGGATACTGTTCGTTCTTTGGCAATGATGGCAAATATTCGTGCTCCAGAGGTCGCTATTTACGAAGGAGAAGCAAATGCATTTGCCACAGGTGCATTTAAAAACAGGGCCCTAGTAGCTGTATCAACAGAGATTATGGAGCAGCTAACACGTGAGGAATTAAGAGCTGTTCTTGGTCATGAAATTAGCCATATAGCAAATGGAGACATGGTAACAATGTCTCTGTTACAAGGTATATTAAATGCCTGTGTGTTATTCCTTTCACGCATAATAGCATATGCTGCATCCGAATTACTTACAGATAAAGAGCGCATCTCAAGAATTATTTATTATGTTGTGTTTTATGTTATGCAAATATTGCTTAGTATAGCTGCTTCTATTTTGATAATGTGGTATTCTCGCAGAAGAGAATATGCAGCTGATTCTGGTAGTGCAAAGCTTCTTGGTTCTCCTGCAGATATGATTGCTGCTCTTCGTAGATTAAACAATCTTCAGCCAGGTGTTCTACCAAATTCTTTAAAGGCATTTGGTGTTTCTGGAAAGAGTACAAGCTTATTCTCTTCACATCCATCTGTTGAAGATAGAATTGCGGCGCTTGAGCGTTTGCGTGGCGGTAGAAATATTTAATCATTAGGCATAAACAATGGAAATATTTGTTGGAAATCTTAGCTACTCTGCCACAGAAGAGGATTTGCATGAGCTATTCTCTCAATATGGAGAAGTGGCAAGCATAACAATTTGTATTGATGAGATGTCTGGTCGTGCTTTGGGTCGCGCATTTGTAGTGATGTCAGATAATGATGCAGCACTAAAAGCAATTCTTTTTCTAAATGGAAAAGAGCTTGATGGGCGACAATTGCGCCTCGCTCCAAGCACACGCGAAGCATAATTTTTCTTAATGGGAGAAAGCCATGTTAGATAAAACAAAAGCGATTCATTTAATTGGAATAGGAGGAGTGGGAATGTCTGCTCTTGCTGAGCTATTTGTTACACTAGGCTATAAGGTTACCGGATCTGAACGATTTCTTGATTCCGGTAAGCGTCTCCCAGTACTTGTTGCATTAGAGAGCCAAGGAGTAACCTTGTTTGCACAAACTGGTGAAGGGGTAGACCCTGCCACAACAGGTGCTATTGTTGCAAGTACAGCCATTGAACCAACCAATCCAGATATTGTTGCAGCCAATCAATTTGGTATTCCAATTCTTCATCGTTCAGAAGCACTTGCACAGTGCTTAGAAAATCATAAGCTAATTGCAATTGCTGGAACCTGTGGTAAATCAACTACAACAGCGATGGTTGGACACATACTTGCAGAGGCTGGGCTTTCACCATTAGTTGTTAATGGAGCTCCAGTTGTAAATTGGCGTAGCCAAACACGTACTGGTGCCGTATATTCTGGTACAGGAGAATATGCTGTCGCTGAGGTGGATGAAAGTGATAAGTCGCTAATGAATTTTCATCCAGCTCTTGCAGTAATCACCAATTGTTCTGCAGATCATTTTTGCTTACTAGAAACAAATGAGCTTTTTGATGCTTTCGCAAAGCAGGTTTCTGGTGACTTGATTGACGGAAGAAGAGAGTCAATTCCAGAAATGGAGGAAGGCGAGTGGTCTGTTGAGTTTACATATAAAAACTTAAAATTTATTTTGCCACTTCCAGGTAAGCATAATGGAGAAAATGCTTATTGGGCTGTGCGAGTTGCAGAGCAGCTAGGTGTACCATTAGAAGCAGCAGCGGCTGCGCTTAAAACCTTTGGTGGCGTGGCAAGGCGTCTTGAGCTTGTAGGCACAAAAAATGGAGCTCGCATAATTGATGAATATGCGCATAATACAGAAAAGCTTCGTGCATCCATTATGACAATGCAAGCAAGGGCAAAGCGTGTGCTTGTATTGTGGCGTCCTCATGGATATGCTCCACTAAAGAAAATGTTTTCAGCACTTGAGGAAATGTTTGCTGAAACCCTACGCCCATCAGACGCACTTTACTTGCTCCCTGTGTTTGATGCCGGTGGAACAACCTCTCGCACAATTCAGTCTGACGAGCTGGCTGCTGCATTAAAGCAGCATGGCGTGAATGTTGAATATGTGCTAACGCATGAGGAAGCATTTAATAAAATTTCACCACAGCTCGCACAAGGCGTTTACGTTGGTGTGTTCGGTGCTCGAGACCCCGAGCTAACAGAGACGGCGAATAGACTCTGCCACTAGTCACAGGTAGGGATTATGAGTATTGTCGATAGAATTAGTGGGGATACAATGGTGCAAGCATTCGTTCGCTATCTTGAAAGCGAACGGAATGAGTCTAAGCACACAGTTTCCAGCTATTTATTTGACATTGCTCAATTTGCTGGTTTTGTTTTTGGTGAAGCAGATTCAATTGATTGGCGCTCAGTAGAAAAACGAGCTGCTCGTTCTTTTCTAGCAAGCGTTGCAGCAATAGGTGCTGCTCCAACAACAATTCGCCGTAAGCTTTCTGCGCTACGTACGTTTTATAAATTTTTAGTTCGTGAGGGTGCAGCGGAAAAGGATCCTTTTTATACACTCAAAGGACCAAAGCTTGCTCGCGAATTGCCAGATGTGCTTTCTGTTTCTGAAATCTCACAAATAATGGATCATTTAGAAAGATCGATTACAGAAGCAATTCAAGAAAATGAAAAACCATTAGTTGTTTATCTAAAAAAACGCAATCATGCACTCTTTGAATTGCTTTACGGCTCTGGGCTACGTATAAGTGAAGCATTGGGTCTAACCCAAGCAGAGCTATATATTGATGATGGATATGTTCGCGTTTTTGGTAAGGGAAGAAAAGAGCGCTTGTGTCCTCTAGGATCACACGCCATTGCTGCAATTAAAAAGATGCTTACTCAAGAAACAATTGTATGGCCGGATGCAAAGCCAACAACGCCTGATGCAAAGAAGCTATTTAAAAATAAGCTTGGTAAGTGTCTAACACCTCGCTCGGCAGAAAGACTTATGCACGACACTCTTGTGGCAGTAGGTATTTCTGGAGAATACACACCACACTCATTTCGTCATTCCTTTGCCACGCATCTTCTTGATGCAGGAGCAGATCTTCGTGCCGTGCAGGAGCTTCTTGGTCACGAAAGTCTCTCAACAACACAAATATATACTCATGTATCCGTGGAGCATTTGCGTTCAGTTTACCATGCAGCTCATCCACATGGGTAACCACTCATTAACTTTACCACGTAATTTTTTGTTTTAGATAAATGAGAAAAGATATATTGAACCGTTATTTAATTCGTGTTGATATTTCCCTCAAATATAAGCTATAATATATAAAAAACTATATTTGTATAACATATTATTAACATGAATTTACCAACACGCTTTTCTCTTATAGATGTCTATCTTTCAAGCACAAGCTTGCAAAATGCATCTGATTTAATTATTTCTGCAGCAGAGCCAACTAAGCCATCTGTTTATGTTAATGTCTTTGCAGTAGATTCTGTATTGAAATGCCATAAAAATAAGGAAATTGCTGAAATAGCCAATAATTCCTATTTGACTCTTTGCGATGGTATGCCTTTAGTAAAAGTTGGCAAGCGTTATGCTGATAAGAATATGACACGCTGCTATGGTCCAGATGTGATGCTAAAGGTATTAGATGAAGGCCGTAAGCATGGAGTTAAGCATTTCTTCTATGGAGGAGAAAATGAAGAGCAGCTGCAAGAGCTAGTAGATCGCCTCTCAGAAAAGTTTCCTGGCTTTATTGAGGCAGGGCGCTATTGGGCACCATTCCGTCCATTGACCGATGAAGAGAAGCAGGATGTGACAAATCAAATTATATCGTCAGGGGCAGATGTTATTTGGGTTGGAATTGGAACACCTAAGCAGGATTATTTTGTGGCAGAGTTTAAGAATCGCTTGCCACATGGTGTGTTGGTTGCTGTTGGAGCTGCATTTAATTTTCATTCTGGTCGCGTGAAGCAAGCACCTGAGTGGATGCAACAGCATTCTCTTGAATGGTTGTATCGTTTATTTGCAGAGCCACGCCGTCTTTGGAAACGTTATTTAATAGGAAATCCATATTTCATCTTTTTACTATTTAAACAATGGCTTTTGGGCATACCTCATAAATTAGGTTCATCGCCAGAAAAATAAATAAAAGGATTTTTAATGACAAAGCTCATTGATAGATTTTTAAGATATATTAGTGTTGATACGCAGGCAAATCCAAATTCAGGTGCGCATCCAACCTCACCCGGGCAAAGAATGCTTGCCCATCATCTAGCAGATGAGCTTCGTCAAATCGGCATGCAAAATATCCGAACTTCAGATCAAGCATACCTATATGCAGAATTGCCTGCTACTCCAGGTCTTGAAGAAGTTCCTGCGCTTGGCTTTATTGCTCACCTTGATACATCACCTGATGCATCTGGTAGCTATGTTCGCCCAAGTGTTATTGAATATGAGGGTGGTGATATTCCTCTTGGTGATTCAGGAAGAATACTTTCTCCAGATGAATTTTCAGCCCTTCGTAGACTTGTTGGTCATCGTTTAATTGTCACAGATGGAACCACACTTCTCGGTGCTGATGATAAGGCTGGTATTGCAGAAATCATTTATGCAATGGACACCATTATTTCTAAAGGAATTCCACATGGTAAGTTATGTGTTGCTTTTACTCCAGATGAAGAAATAGGGTATGGGGCTGACTTTTTTGATGTGGAAAATTTTGGTGCTAAATATGCATACACAATTGATGGTGGCGCTGTGGGCGAAATTGCATATATGAATTTTAATGCTGCAATGGCTCGCGTAAGAATCGTTGGTAAATCAATACACACGGGTTCTGCAAAAGGAATTATGAAAAATGCTTCACGCATAGCCTGTGAATTTGAAGCTATGCTTCCACCAGATGAGGTGCCAGAGAATACGGAAGGACTTGAGGGCTTTTATCACTTGTCTTCAATGAAGTCTGGTGTTGGTGAAGCAATAATGATTTATCTATTGCGTGATTTTGATAAGGCAAAGCTAGAAGAACGCAAGCAACAGATTTATGCAATCGCTGATGCTTTAAATGAAAAGTATGGTGAAGACACAGTGCTTGTAGATATAGAAGATCAGTATCAAAATATGAAGGATATAATTGATAAAAATCCTATTTTGATAAAGTTGGCAGAAAAAGCAATTTATGATGTTGGTTATATTCCAATTTCTTGGCCAATTCGTGGTGGCACCGACGGAGCAAATCTTTCTCACAAAGGCTTACCTTGCCCAAATCTTGGCACAGGTGGCTATAATCCACATGGTATTTATGAGTTTGCTTCTCTCAATGAAATGGAGCATGCCGTTGACATTATTTTAAATATTGTTGATAGTATCACAAAGGAAAAAGCATAAATAAGATTACATTGCTTGCGCATATTTTTTCAAAGTGGTATAATAAGCGCGCACATCGTGATAGATTGGTACATAACGAAATTGATTAGTATTATTTAATGGAGCAGTTTATGAATCACATTCAAATTCCAAAATTAACAAAAGACAGTGTTGTTCTAGGCTTTTTAATGGTAAAAAGCGCAGAGGTAAAGAAAACCGCTACCGGCAAAACATATATTGATTTTGTTTTGATGAACAAGACAGGTAATATTACTGCTAAGTATTGGGGAGAAGCAACACCACCAGCATCGGGTGATATTCTTGATGTTAATGCAACAGTAACGGAATTTAATGGGAAGCTTCAGCTTAAACTTGAGGCTATTGTTTTTGCTCCAGCAGATATTGATAAAAGTGAATTCTTGCCATATTCTCCGCGCCCAGCAGAAGAGATGCTTCAAGAGGTGTTGGCTACAATTATGGAATTTCAGGATAAAGAAATCCAGCAGCTTACTTCGGAATTGATTGGCGAAGCAGGAGAGACACTAAAGAAATTCCCTGCAGCAAAGCAAATGCATCATGCAGAAATTGGTGGACTTCTTCATCATATTACATCTATGTTAAAGCTTGCAAAAGGTGTTGCTGCAAACTATCCCGAGCTAAATCGCGACCTATTGCTTGCAGGTGTTATCATACATGATTTAGGTAAGATGCAGGAGATGGAGCGTAATGAGCTAGGGCTTGTCACAGACTATACAGTACAAGGTAAGCTGGTTGGTCATATTGTTTGTGGTGCAATGAATATAGAGCGTGCAGGTAAGCGCCTTGGCATTTCTGATAACACAATTATGCTTCTTCAGCACATGGTGCTTTCTCATCATGGCGAGCCAGAATTTGGTAGTGCTCAGCGTCCACTTATTCCAGAGGCTGAGGTGCTAAGCACAATCGATCGCCTTGATGCACGCATGTTTGAAATGTTTGAAGCCTTGCGTGAAATCCCTGCAGGTTCATTTAGCGCTAGAGTTTGGGCTCTAGATAATCGTGAGCTCTATAAAGCTCGCGAATTTTAATGGATTTATAAAATGGAAATTACTTTAACAATTGATTCAGTTGCATATCGTGGTCCTGGTGTAGGACGTGCAAATTTAGCATAATGCAACCTAAAACTTGAATTTGGTGGAGAGAATAATGGGAAAGAAATTGTCAGAAATGGCCCTAGAAGAATTGTGGAAGTTATTTCCTATATATTTGGCAGAGCATCAATCCTGTTGGCAAGAATGGTATTCTGCTGAAGAACTTTTATTAAAAAGGGTCTTTTCTTCAACAGAAAGAATAAGCCATATTGGAAGCACTGCCATTTCATCTATTTGGGCAAAACCTATTGTAGATATTCTCGTGGAAATTCCTAAAGATAGAAATTTGCTTGATTATAAAATGCAAATAATCAATAACGGGTATATTTGTATGTCGCAAAGCGAGAATGGACTGTCTTTTAACAAAGGGTATACTGAAAAAGGATTTGCTGAACGAGTTTTCCATTTGCATTTGAGGTATATTGGCGATAACAATGAATTGTATTTTAGAGATTATCTCATTGAGCATTCTGATGTTGCAAAGGAATATGAAGAATTGAAATTGAAGTTGTGGAAGAAATATGAACACAACAGAGATGGTTATACAAATGCAAAAACAGAATTCGTAAAACGATATACAAGTAAAGCAAAGATTTTATATGCGGATAGGTACTAATAAACTTTAAAAAACGATAACCTATTATTAGGATAAGATTCATCCAGTAGATTTTTTTAGGATAATTTAAACAGAATTGGCAACGCAATAATAAAAATTATCGCGTTGCCAACTTTTTAAAAATTTTATTTATTCTTTAATTTATTTATTTGCGTGTTCAACAAGCGCTGTTAATATATTAACAATACGTTCAGCCTCTTGCTCACTAAGAGATTGCATTTCGATAATACTTCTTTTTACACAAATCATACATGGACTACCGCTAGAAGGTATTAAATATACAACCATTGTTTTACCTGTTAAGAAAAGAATAAGAAAAATTAAGAAAAGAATAAGAAAAATTATTGATAAAATCAAAGTAAAGCCTAGAGGAAATGGAGCAAGAATAAGGAATGCAATTGCAAGAATAAGGAATGCAATTGCATATACAATGTATATAAAAGGCTTGAGATAGCCTGTGCCGACATTAGTAATTGCCGACATTGGGAGAGTCTCTTTTATACGTCCTGATATAGATCCTTTCTCAAATCTTACACTGTTTTCTGTTATTTGAAGAACTGTTGTTATATCAATTAGTAATAGTGTTAGTAACCATGATATGAGTCCAGATTTTCGAGCGACTATTTTTACATATATTGGTCCATTTTCATCGATTAGTTTTTCCCTTACTACTAAGGCTCCAGAACTTGCTTTCTTTGCTAAAGAATGCATAATTTTCTCCTTTTTCTAATTATTGTTTTAGTTATTATCTGTCTTTTCAAAAGAACCACAAGGCTAGCCTAACTCATTAAAAAGATAAACATCTGGGCTTTTATTCAATGCATACCGAACATAGTTTGGGCAAACAATCTTTCCCACTAATGATGAACCCATCATTACATAATTATCTTCAATATGTGTATAAACTTACTCAAAAAGCTTACCTTTTCTATTTGTTACAATAAATCTTTGTAAAACCTTTTTTAACCAACCATCAAGCATTGTAGCACACTTAAATTCGATAAGTAAAGATAAATTGGTGCTATAGTTTTTTTTATTAACTTTAGCAAATAATAGAAGAAATTTTTCTGTAGTTTTTCAAAACCTTTTCTTGAAGCACATGCTACTTTTTTGGTATTATTTTAATAACAAAATAAATAACCCATCCTAATAGTAAAAAAGGAAAATTTAATGAAAAGAAAAATTACAGAAAAGTCTTTTTGTTTAAAAACAAACAATACAATGCTTTACTTCAAGAGACTTGGCGATGTTTGGACTATGCCATATTTTGGCTCTCCTATTAAGAATACAGATCATATTGATGCAAACATCGGCTTGCAGTACTATGATGAAAAAACATACACCTTTAAAGATTGGAAGCAATTATTTGGTAATTATGGTTATTCCTTAGGAAAATCTACCCTAGAAACATATCCTGCTTATGGTTCAAATCAGTCAAATTATAATGATAAGCGATCCCTACTTAATGGACATGGTGGTGTTCAAGCAATTCATGCTGATGGAGAATGCACCACTCAGTGGAAGGTTATTGGCACAAAAGTATCCACAGAGAAGGATGGCTCAGAGCATCTAGTAATTAAGCTAAAGGATAAGGCATATAATTTCTATGCTACTCAGCACTATGTTACTCGCCCAAAATGCGATGTTGTTGAAACATGGGTTGAGCTTACTAATAAGGAAGAAGGTGCTGTTCGTTTGGCTCGTATGGATTCCTTTGCATTTGAGTTTATTGGTCTATCAAAGGATTGCTATGTAACCTCACTTACTGGCTCATGGGGTAATGAAGCAAATCTTTCAGAGGGCAAATTAGAGAATGGTCAGTCTATTGTACTATCATCAAACTCTGGTATCCATGATGCATGGGGCAACTCTCCATTCTTTATGGTAACCTATGGTAAGGCAACAGAGACAACAGGTCGCGTTTTTGGTGCAACACTAGTTTGGTCTGGTGTTTGGAAGGGACAAATTGCTCGCAAGTTTAACGACCAGGTTGAGATTTATGTTGGTGTCGACAATATGTCAGGCGCATATGTTCTAGATCCAGGTAAGAGCATCGTGCTTCCAACAGTTGTATTTACATATTCTGACGAAGGTAAGGGTGAAATTTCTCGCCGTATGCATCGTTGGGCTCGCACATACCGCTTGCCAAATAGAGACAAGGTACGCGATGTACTTCTAAACAGCTGGGAAGGTGCTTACTTTAACTTTAACGAGCAGACACTAACAGATATGATGGATGGCGTTAAAGAATTGGGTGGTGAAATGTTTGTTATTGATGACGGCTGGTTTGGAGAAGGCGAGTTTGCTCGTAATCACGACCGCGTTGGTTTGGCAGACTGGTGCTGGAACTTTGAAAAGCTTCCACGTGGCATCAACTACCTTGTAAAGGAAGCAAAGAAGCGTGGTTTGAAGCTCGGTCTTTGGTTTGAGCCAGAGATGGCAAATACAGCAAGTGCATTTGTTAAAAAGCACCCAGAATGGATTCTCTTTGAAAGAAAGCGTATGCTCCGTGAGGGTCGTGGTGGCACACAGGTCGTTTTAGATATGACAAATCCAGAGGTGCGTGAGGCTATCTTTAAGCAGATTTGTAAGGTTCTCGATGATGCTAAGGGCTTGTCCTACATTAAGTGGGATGCTAATGCAGAGATTATGAACCCAGGCTCAGCATATTTGCCAGCTGATAAGCAAAGCAATTTCTGGTTTGAATTCCAGAAGGGAAGCTATGAGCTATTCTCAATGGTTCGCAAACGCTATCCAAAAGTTGTTATCCAGGCATGTGCATCTGGTGGTGGCCGTGCAGAGCTTGGTGCACTTGGTTATGCAGATGAGTTTTGGGCATCAGATAATACTGATGCTCGTCAGCGCATCTTCATCCAGTGGGGTCAGCAGCAGTACTGCCCAGCAAGTGCAATGGCTTGCCATGTAACAGTTGTTCCAAGCCATCAGACACGCCGTGTTACTCCATTGAAGTATCGCTTTGATGTGGCAATGTCTGGCCGTCTTGGCTTTGAATTACATCCAAAGAACATGACAGCAGAAGAGGTTGAGTTTGCAAAGAAGGCTGTGGCAGAGTATAAGACCTTCCGTGAGGTTGTTCAGCATGGTGATTTATACAGACTTGCTAGCCCATACGAGAACGATTATGCTTCTATTATGTACACAACAGAAGACAAGAAGAAGGCAGTTGTATTTGTTTGGGGCTTAAACCGTTTGTGCTCAGGCAATTTCCCTGCACCAATCTTCTTGGATGGATTGGATGAATCTCTAGTATATTCTATCCGCGAAATCAACAAGCTTGGCGATCATTCACATTCATTTATTGATGGACAGACTCTTGGCGGTGATTTGCTAAAGAAGCAGGGTATATTTGTTGCATTAGCACCTGAATATGATTCTGCAGTATTTGTTCTAGAGGCAAAGAAAAAGTAATTTTATTCTAATAAATAAGTCCTAATACTTATTATATGAGTATCTCATAAAGCTGTTTCAGCGTAATTTGAAATATAGTTGTTAAATAGGTAAAAAATATCTGTTGACTAAAATTTCAAAATATGGGATACTCATTGAATTGATTTTCCCCTTCATAGGTGGAATGTATCTTAATGGTACGGATATATTCACGAAAAAAGCACTAGATGTGCGCATTTCTCATCTGTAATGCGGGATTAAGTGGCCCACATAGCTCAGTCGGCAGAGCACTTCCTTGGTAAGGAAGAGGTCACCGGTCCGATTCCGGTTGTGGGCTCCAGTGAAAGTAGTACCTGTAAAAAACATAAATAATAAGGTTAATAACAATGGCTAAAGAATCCTTTAACCGTGACAAGCCGCACGTTAACGTCGGTACCATCGGCCACGTCGACCACGGCAAAACTACACTTACCGCGGCGTTGACCCGCGTACAGTCCCTAAAGGGCTTGGCAAACTATATCGCTTACGATCAGGTAGCAAAGGCATCCGAGTCTGCTGGTCGTCGTGACGCAACAAAGATCGTTACAATCGCAACATCTCACGTTGAGTATAGCTCAGAGAAGCGTCACTATGCACACGTTGACTGCCCAGGCCATGCTGACTTCGTTAAGAACATGATCGTTGGTGCAGCTCAGATGGATGGTGCTATCCTAGTAGTATCCGCAGCTGATGGTCCTATGCCTCAGACAAAGGAGCACGTACTTCTAGCACGTCAGGTTGGCGTACCACGTATCGTAGTATTCCTAAACAAGGTTGACCTAGTTGACGATCCAGAGCTACTAGAGCTTGTTGAGATGGAAATCCGTGAGCTACTAAGCAAGTACGAGTTCGATGGTGACAATACTCCAATCGTTCGTGGTTCTGCTAATACAGCTGCTGTTGCAGAGTCTGCAGATGATCCTGCTTGCGCATGCATCACAGAGCTAATGAACACACTAGACGAGTACATCCCTGATCCTGTACATGAGACAGATAAGCCATTCCTAATGCCTATCGAGGACGTATTCTCAATCGAAGGTCGTGGTACTGTAGTAACAGGTCGTGTTGACCGTGGTGTTATCAAGGTAAACGATGAAGTAGAAATCATCGGTATCCGTGACACATCTAAGACAACAGTAACAGGCGTTGAGATGTTCCGTAAGCTTCTAGACCAGGGCCAGGCTGGCGATAACATCGGCTGCTTGCTACGTGGTGTTAAGAAGGAGGATGTTGAGCGTGGTCAGGTTCTTGCTGCTCCTAAGTCAATCACTCCTCACACAGAGTTCGAGGCTGAGGTTTACGTTCTTTCTAAGGAAGAAGGTGGCCGTCATACTCCATTCTTCAAGGGCTACCGTCCTCAGTTCTACATCCGTACAACTGACGTTACAGGTGACATCACTCTACCAGAGGGTGTTGAGATGGTTATGCCAGGCGATAACGTTCGCATGACAGTTAAGCTAATCTACCCAGTTGCTCTAGAAGAGAAGATGCGCTTCGCTATCCGTGAGGGTGGCCGCACAGTTGGTGCTGGTACAGTATCAAAGATCATTAAGTAATTATTTCCTTAATGGTTCATTGAAAATAAACCTACTTACAGGCTTGCCTGTGGGTAGGTTTTTTTTTATGTATGACGGGCATGTCATAGTTCTATGGTGAAAGTCCAACGGGGGGTAGTTACCGACCAACCCAATAGCGACTCCCAAGGTTTATGTTGCGAGGCATAGGCGAGAAGAAGGGATAGCGAAATCGTAGCCTAA
>JAZNPC010000027.1:0-15539 GCA_045589455.1 Kiritimatiellia bacterium | reverse complement strand
ACATCCCCGAGTGTCTCCCATGCGCACAGCAGATGTTTTCCATGCACCTGCTGTCCCGTATAATATTCCAATACGAGGCAGACTTTCAACCCCGTTTACTGTTCTTTTTTCAGAAACAAGGAATACATTACCAGCACGGATGAGGTTATAGGGTTGCTTATGTGATGGCTAGAAGTGCGAGGTTCGAAAACACGGACACACGGATGGTTATATCGGAGCATGGTGCTTTAGCGCCAACAAGCGTTAGCGCATTTCAATAACACGGATGGACACGGATTGGCACGGATGGGTTGCTGGTGTGATGACTAGAAGTGCCAGGTTCGAAAATACGGACACACGGATGTGGTTATATCGTAGAATGGTGGAATTCGCCATGCCATGAAGCCACGACTAAACTTGAATTGGTGTTGATGGGGAGGGTAGGCTGCTTTTTCGCACTTATAGCCATCACGATGAAACCGATGGAATTAGGCTTATCTGCCTCTTTTTGCCATGTCCTCAGCTATCGCCTTTTTCCAATTTGCTTTGTGATTCATTGATACAACTCGTCCTGACATTCTTTTATGATAAATACAATCAGAAACACTCAAGTAGCATGCTTCAATACCATTCTTGTCTTCCATTGTGCAATTAACAGCATAGTCAGAAACAATGCCTATTTTAGCTGCTTCGTTAATTGCATCAATGCCAGCTCCCATAAAGATAAATTCCCAGCCGTATTTCTCTTGCTTTTCCTTTATGAGCTTTTTGAGTAGCTTTCCAGTATATTCAACACTTGCATTTTCATATCCATCAGTCATGATAATGAAGAGCATTTTATCTGTTCTTTTATCTTCAGGTAGGTCCTGTTGAACATTTGTGTGGTAGGAGATTGCTCGACCCAAGGCGTCATAGTATGCAGTACACCCACCTACAAAATATTCTTTTTCTGTAATTGGTTCTACATCCTTTAGTGGAATGCGATTGTGTAGCACTACATGCACATTATTAAATAGGACAGTAGAGACATTACATTCACCTTCAGTTTCCTTTTGCTTTGTAATTGTGCTATTAAAGCCGCCAATAATATCACTTTCTCTTCCTCTCATTGAACCAGAACGGTCAAGGATAAAGATTATTTCTGTTGTTGTGTGTATATTTTTCATATTTACCTCATTTCTGGGAATATCCCCTTTGTTGTTAAATTCATAATGATATTATCATAATGATACAAACAAAGTCAATAACGATTTTCTTATTTTCTTTTGGTGACTTGCTGGACTCTTTGCTCCTTTTCTCTGAAAAACCACATCACATGAGTTGTACCTCTGCTAAAGAGGTAGGAGCTAAACCATCAGAGCCATATGATAATAAAATCCAACTTACTAAATATGTCTTAATAGGCAAAAAGAGCGTACTAACTCATAGCACGCTCTCTGTAATTACCTAAAATTTTATGATTTTATGGCAAAAAAATGGAGCCGGAGATGGGACTCGAACCCGCAACCTACTGATTACAAATCAGTTGCTCTACCGATTGAGCTACTCCGGCCCTAAAAGGGAAAAGTGGAGCCGGAGATGGGACTCGAACCCGCAACCTACTGATTACAAATCAGTTGCTCTACCGATTGAGCTACTCCGGCGTAAAAATATGCGCAAAGTATAGCAAAACGCCTTTTCAAAGTCAACAGCATTTTATAAGAATTTTTTTTTACAATTTTTCGCGCAGCTATTATTTTGAAAAATGTGTTGCTTTTAACCTACATAATGCAACTTAAATGCAGCAATTTTCCCTGTCTCATTCAAATCAACCTCAAGGAATGGGAAACGCCCCTCGCATAGAGCTGGAGCAATAAGCACTGGGAATGGAGATCTAAAGGAAGGGAAATATCCTGTGTGCTCATGACCACTAATGGATAATACAACATTCTCACATGCAGAAATTATTTCTTCAGCATTGTCATAGTTGTATTCGCATCTGATTGTCCATGGAGTGTAGAGTGGTACATGTTGAACTAGAATTGTGCGCATTCCTTTCCCTAGCTCTCTTATACGTTCAATATCCTCTGCTGAACGAAATGCATTGTAGCCAGCTGTCTGCTTGTCATCTGGGAATGGTAAGAAACGGAAGCCCTTCACGTCCATAAATAAAGGAGGACGCTCCATTGTTTGATAAAAAACATTTGGTTCAGGATCGTGATTGCCAGGAATAATTATTTTAGGGCAGTTTACATCATCTAAAATATTACCTAACTCAGCCAATAACTCAGAGTCATTTGGGTCATTCACAAAATCACCGCAGCCTAAAAGAATATCTGGCTTAATTTCTGTGTTAACCTTTTCTACAACAGAAGCTAGGAATTCGTGAGCTCGCTCGCCCACGCGATTAGGACATCCCTCAAGCTTAGTTTTCATGTAATGTAAATCTGTAAAAACAACAATTTTCAAATCGTTTCTCCTCGTACTTAAAGTGATATTACTGAACTATAAATCAGTATTTTAACTTTGTCAAACAAAAATCTAATTTCTACCCTATAAAATTATAAGTATGTTAAAAAATACTCTTTTATAGAGGGTTTTTGTCGTTTTATGTCAAAAAAATAACAATATTACACAATAACAAATATTTTTCTTTGCAAAAATACGCTAATTATTATATAATTAAAGCGTGTTTTTTTAGTACTTTTTGCCTTTATGTAGGCAGAATTAAAATTGTTAAAATTATTTTTGAAAGGTAAAATAATAATGAGAATCGCAATTGGTTCAGATCATGGTGGATTTGCACAAAAGGAAGCAGTAAAGAAATTGCTTGAAACTAAGGGTTTTGAGGTTGTAGATTATGGTTGTTTTAATGAAGAACCATGTGATTATCCAATTTATGCTGAGAAGGTAGCAGTTGCTGTTGAGACAGATAAGGCAGAGCGTGGTGTGCTAGTTTGCACATCTGGCGTTGGAATGACAATTGCAGCAAACCGTTTCCCACATGTACGTGCAGCTCTTTGCGCAGATGTTGATATCGCAAAGATGTCCCGTGAGCACAATGCAGCAAACGTGCTAGTACTTTCAGGTACAGCACCTGCAGCAGAGATTCTTGAGGCTTGGTTAGAGGCTCCAGAGGCTAGCGCAGAGCGTCATGTTCGCCGTGTTAATGAGCTAACAACAGTTGGTAATCGCATCACAGAGGTTTCCTTCCTTAAGGATTATGACCGTGATGTATATGACTCAATCATGAAGCACGAAGCTCAGGAAGCTGCATGTGTTAACCTAATCGCTTCTGAGAATTTGACCTCACGCGCAGTACGTGCAGCACAGGGCTCAGTGCTAACAAACAAGTATGCAGAGGGCTATCCTGGTAAGCGCTGGTACAGCGGCTGTAAGTATGTTGACGAGGTTGAGACAATGGCTATTGAGCGTGCTAAGGAGCTATTTGGCGCTGAGGCAGCAAACGTTCAGCCACACTGCGGTTCTTCTGCTAATATGGCAGTATATTTGGCAGTGCTAAATCCAGGCGACACAATTATGTCAATGAGCTTGGATCAGGGCGGTCACTTGTCACACGGTTCTCCAGTTAACTTCTCTGGTAGATTGTATAACATTGTTCCTTACACAGTAAATCCAGAGACAGAGGTTCTAGATTATGATCAGCTAGAAGAGCAGGCAATGCAGGTTAAGCCAAAGCTAATCGTAGCAGGTGCTAGTGCATATCCTCGCCGTATAGATTTTGCTCGTTGGCGCAAGATTGCAGATGCATGCGGTGCAATGCTTCTTGTTGATATGGCTCACATTGCTGGTCTAGTTGCTGGTGGTTCTCATGAGAGCCCAGTTCCTTATGCAGAGTTTGTTACAACAACAACACATAAGACACTACGTGGCCCTCGCAGCGGTCTAGTTCTATGCCGCAAGGAATTTGAGGCAGCAATCAATAAGGCTGTTTTCCCTGGTATGCAGGGTGGTCCTCTAATGCAGGTTACAGCTGCTAAGGCTATCTGCTTCAAGGAAGCAATGGGCCAGGACTTTAAGGATTATGCTCATCAGGTTGTTAAGAACTGTAAGACACTTGCTGATGTTATCATGAAACGTGGCTTCCGCCTAGTTTCTGGAGGTACAGATAATCACCTACTTCTAGTTGATGTTGCAGCAGCAGGTCTAACAGGTAAGGTTGCAGCAGCAGCTCTTGATGAGACAGGTATCATCGTTAATAAGAATACAATTCCATTCGATAAGAATAGCCCATTCGTAACCTCTGGTATCCGCATTGGTACAGCAACAGCAGCAACACGCGGTATGAAGGAAGCTGATATGGAATTTATTGGTGACAAGATTTGCACCGTTCTTGAGAATATCGACGATGTTGAGCTACGCACAAAGATTCGTGCTGAGGTTGCTGAGTTCGCATCTAAGTTTATGGTTCCATAAGCCATGCATAAATAGCCCGCAAGTGCGGGCATCAAAAAAGAAATTAAAATAAAATGAATATTATTGATACATTAAAAGAGCGTGGTCTTTTTGATAATTGGACCAATCCTGCAGTATATGAAGAGCTAAATAAGCCTATGACAATATACTGTGGCTTTGACCCTTCAGCAGATAGTCTACAGGCTGGTAACTTTGTTGCTATTCAGACACTCTGCCACTTCCAACGTGCAGGCCATAAGGTTGTGGCTCTTGTTGGTGGAGCAACTGGTCTAATTGGTGATCCATCTGGTAAGACATCTGAACGTAAGCTTCTTTCTGAGGAAATGGTTAATCACAATATTGAGGGAATCAAAGAGAATCTTTCTCGCTTCCTAGATTTTGGTGATGGTCCTGATCAAGCAATCCTAGTAAACAACTATGATTGGCACAAGAATTTTACATTCATCTCATACCTACGTGATGTTGGCCGTTATTTCCGTATGGGTACAATGCTAGGCAAAGAGAGCGTAAGACAGCGTCTTGCTTCTGAGAATGGTATGAGTTTCACAGAATTCTGCTACCAGACACTTCAGGGCTATGACTTCATGCACTTGTATGATAATTATGGCTGCCGTATTGAGGTTGGTGGTTCTGATCAGTGGGGTAATATTACAGCAGGTACAGATTTGATTCACCGTCATCGTGACCAAGAGGCTTATGGTATAACAATTCCTTTGATTACAGATAGCCAGGGCAGAAAGTTTGGTAAGTCAGAAGGTAATGCGATGTATCTTGATAAGAACAAGACATCAATTTATAGCTTCTACCAATTCTTCTTGCGTTCTGAGGATGCTGATGTTATCCGCTACCTAAAGGCATTCACATTCCTACCTCTAGAGCAGATTGCTGAACTAGAAGAGCAGGTAAAGGCTGCTCCAGAGAAGCGTGAGGCACAGCGTGTGCTAGCAGCAGATGTTGTTCGCCGTGTACATGGTGAAGAGGGCTTGCGTCAGGCTGTTCAGGCTTCTGAGGTTCTATTTGGTGGCTCTATTGAGGGAATGTCAGCAGCAGATTTGATTCCTATTTTTGCTGATGCTCCATCTGCAGAGGTGTCAGCAGCAGAGGTTTTAAATAATCAACTTTCAAAGCTAGCGGTTGCTTCAGGACTTTGCAAGAGTGTTGGTGAGGTTCGTCGCTTAGCAGATGGTGGTGGCTTCTATGTAAATAACAAGCGCGCTAGTGGCCAGGATATCCTAACAGAGGATATGCTTGTTGATGGTGAGGTTCTTGTTCTTCGTTCTGGTAAGAAGAACTACCGTCTAGTAAAGCTACAGAAGTAAGCATACAATAATCTTGGGTGATAGACATGTAACAAGATTGGCTATCACTCAAGAACTTAGCTTAAAAATATTTTATCGTAAGAGGAGAGAGCAATGCTATCATTCTTTTTAAAAGCAAAATTACATCATCTAACAGTGACTGCTGCTGAGCTACATTATCAGGGAAGCATGACACTTGATGTTGATTTTATGGAGGCAGTTGGCCTTCAGCCATTTGAAAAGATACTTGTTGCTAATGTTGAAAATGGTGAGCGCTTTGAAACCTATGCAATCCCAGGAGAGCGTGGTTCAAAGGTTTGCTGTCTAAATGGAGCAACTGCTCACAAGGGCAAAGCAGGTGATAAGGTTATTGTTTTCTCTTTCTGTATGCTTTCAGATGATGAAATTGCAGGGCATAAGCCTCGCGTTTTAATCTTTGGCGAAAATAATGAGCCTATCCGTAATAGCAAGATTTAATAAAAATAAGGAGCCTGATTATGCAAGTGCTAGTAGATTCAATCCGTGTCCCAGATCGCGTTCGTAAAGAGTTGGGAAATTTACAAACTCTAATCGATAGTTTGAAAACATGTGGACAATTAAATCCTATTACAATCACTCGAGACATGCAGTTGGTTGCGGGTTATAGAAGATTGATGGCTGCAAAAAGCTTGGGCTGGAAGATGATAAATGCAAATATCGTTGATGCAGTAGATGCAGCACGTATGCTACAAATGGAAATGGAAGAAAATTTCTGTCGCAAGGATTTTACTCCAGAGGAACTACTTGCAGGATATAAGCGCTTAGAAGAACTTAGACATCCTAAATTAACAAAGCGTATAGGCGATGCATTAAAGAAATTCTTTGGTAAGCTTGCTTTTTGGAATTGGAAGTGGTTTAAAAAGGATAAGAAAAAGGAAGCACTCCCATCAACTGCAATAGATTATGTTCCACAGTCTTCTGAGGATTCTGATACCTCAGAGTTTGGTATATAAATTTTGTGTTTTTATTTCTAGAAGCCAATAAAATTTCAATAAGTGTTTATTGGATTTAATGAATTATGGATAAGGACGCATCAGCAAGAACAAGAAGACTTATTGGTGAGCAAGCACAGCAGGCTCTTGAGAGGGCTGCTGTGCTTATTGTTGGTTTAGGTGGTGTAGGTGCATATGCTGCAGAGGCAATCGCTCGCTCTGGCGTCGGAAAAATTGGTCTTTTAGATTTTGATTCAATTTCATTGTCTAATATAAACAGGCAACTTTTAGCTACTCATTCTACCATTGGTAAACAGAAGGTAGAGGTGATGAAGGCGCGTATACTCGATATTAATCCATCAGCGGAGGTGGTTTGTTATCCTACAAAATATACCGTAGATACAGCAGATGACATACCAATCTCTAAATATAATTTTATTGTTGATGCGATTGATACGGTTAAGTGCAAGGTTGAACTTATTGTACGAGCAAAGCGTTCTGGAGTTCCTATTATAAGTGCAATGGGTACGGGCAATAAGCTAGCTGCAGAACGTTTTGAGTTAACAGATTTGTTTTCAACAGACAAATGTCATTTGGCTCGCATAATGCGTAAACGCCTAAGAAAGTTTGATGTCACTTCTCTTCCTGTTGTATTTTCAAGTGAGCATGTTTTAGATCCAATTGAAGAAGATGAAAGTGCAGAAATAGGTCGCCATGTTGATCCTGGTAGTATTTCATATATGCCAGGTACAGCTGGGCTTTTGATGTCTTCTTATGTTATACGTGCACTTATAAAGGAGTATTTGCCAAACCAAGAGGAGCAAATATGAAACGGAATAATGGCTGGTTAACTTTGTTTTTTGCTACTATTGCATTGACAACGTTATCTAGAGGCTTTATTTTTCGTTTGGTATGTGGTGATTTTTTAATCGGAATATTGCTAGTATTTGCTTTGTTTATACCCCAATTTTTAGAGTGGGTTTGGCATTTGCCGTTGCGTCCAATAGATATCACTATTTCTTGTGATCCGCTAAAGCCCAATGCTTCAGAGCTTTGTCGTAATATTCGAGAGGTTTTTAGGCGGATATATTCAGATGGTGGGAAATATTTGGTGTATATCGTTCCAATGCCAAATACAGGAATGCGTTTTGCTTTTAATTTAGTGAAGCAACGAATAGAAGCCAAATGTGGCTCCGAGCTCTATCCAAATGATGAAAGTAGCTATCAACTGCCTCCTTTTCGATTTGATGATAGCCCCGTAGTTTATAGAATTAGTAATGGAATCGGCGAGCCATCAAATGGTGTGTTCCTTAAGATTTCTGCTAAAAGAGGTTCTTGTTTAAAGCTTTCAAAGCTCCATGTGAATAAATATGCATATGCTATTGCAGACATATTAATATTGATGATAGGAGTATTATTAGAGATATGGCCAATAATATTAGGCGCAATTTTACTAAGAAAAGCGCAATTGTCAAATTTGCATAGTTTTTGGCGCTATAGTATTATTTTAATATCAATTGTTGTAATAATGTGGCGAACTTACCACTTTTATTGGTAATCCTTAATTCGGTAGTTAAAACCGGTTTTTATAATTCAATATATTATTATGGATTTATAAAAACATCTTGCTCCGTTTGGGTGAAATAATAATCTATCATTTTTATCGGGTTTAAGCTAATAATTCTAGCGTCTATAACCACCATAACACCCATCACACAAGCCTCGCAACCTACCTGTTTGTCTTAGACGTGAGCCTGCTTAGAATTTCCATCACATAAGCCATCACAGTATAAATATAAAATCAAATTTCCTAATTTAAGATAATAGATGCTTTTAAGGATAGTTATTGTATATTATCTCTATAATTGTAGAAATTATTTTGTTTCATTATGAACAGTAGTTGTTTTTATTGCCTTACGTGCAAATACAGCAAATAAAGCTCCAGATATATTGTGCCAAATGCTAAATAATGCTCCAGGTAGGGCAGCGGCAATAGAGAAAAACTGTTTTGATAGGGTTGCTGCAAGTCCTGAGTTTTGCATCCCCACTTCAATTGAGATTGTGATAGCTGTTTTTTTATCGCACTTAAATAAAAGAGCCATGAAATAGCCAGCAATCATACCAAGTGTATTATGTAAAATAATAGCACACATTATTAGTAAGCCGCTTTTTTTTAGATTCTCAACATTTAATGAGACAATAATACTAATCACACATAAAATGCCTAGGACAGAAATTATTGGACAAATGTTGTTAAGATATTTCTGGAACCTTCGGCAAATTCGATTAATCACTAATCCTAGGCAAACGGGAATTGCAACAATACATAGGATGTCTATAAACATTTCAAATGCAGGGACATCTATAGTGTTGCCCAAGTATACGGAGGAGATCAATGGTGTTAATATAATTCCCGCAATTGTTGAGCATGCTGTCATTGTTATTGATAATGCAACATCTCCACCAGCAAGGTAAGCAATAACATTTGATGCTGTACCTCCTGCAACGGTTCCAACCATTATAAGTCCAATATATTGATCTTTAGGTAGAGATAAAGCATTACCGATTATGCATGCAAGAAGGGGCATTAAAATAAATTGTAATGATATACCAATTATTACTGCTTGTGGCTTTTTAAATGCTTTTGAAAAATCTTGTATTGAAAGAGTGGCTCCCATACATAGCATAATAAATCCAAGAATTGGTACAATGAAAGAATCAAACTGACTTATGAAACTTGGGAAATAAAATGCCAAAACAGAAAGTGCTACAGCAAGTATTGGAAAGAAAAGTATAACAAGATTAATCATGGAGTTATATTTTTAATTTATTTAAGAATAGTGTGATATGATGTTTTTGTGATTTTGTTTTTGCCTGTCATTTCCTACTATTATACAAAAAATTGATGTATATAGGTGTTTTTTCTTTTGGAAAAACAATAATTTTTTAAAAAAAATGTGGGTAGACACACTATTGATATTTTGGTAAAATATAAACTTTAATTTCAAGGGGTTTTATGCTTACTTCTTTAACTGATAAGAAAAACAAAATATTTTCAATAGCAGATGCCATGCTTTTAATCAATGATGGCGATACTATTGTGACAAGTGGTTTTACGGGTACTGGATCACCAGAAACTCTCTTTCGCGGTTTGGCAAGAAGGTTTAAAGAGACAGGTTCTCCTCGTAATCTTACCTATACATTTCCAGCAGCACCAGGCGATGGTAATCAGCGTGGCGTAAATTGCATTGCTCTCGAAGGCCTAGTTAAGCGTGTGATATTTGGTCACATAGGCATGATTCCATCTCTCCAAAAGCTTATCGTAGAAAACAAGACAGAGGGCTATAACCTTCCTCTTGGCGTTATTGCTCAGCTCTATAGAGATATTGCTGCAGGTAAGCCAGGCACTCTTACTTCAGTTGGTTTAGGAACCTTTGCTGATCCGGATTTTGGTGGTGGTAAAATGAATGCTTCCTCCACAGAAGATCTTGTGAAAAAGTTAGATATTGATGGACAGCAGTATTTGCTTTATAAGCGCTTCCCATTGAATATCGCACTTGTACGTGGTACAACAGCAGATCCAGATGGTAATGTTTCCCTTGAGCATGAAGCTCTTAACCATGGTCTACGTGCAATTGCTGCGGCGGTGCATAATTCTGGTGGTAAAGTAATTGTCCAAGTTAAGAAAGTAGTTGAAAATGGTATGCTTACAGGCCGCCAAATTCATCTTCCTGCTTGCTTGGTTGATGCTGTTGTGATTTCTGAGGAGCGTGGAGATGATGCACAAACATATTTGGATTATTTCAATCCAACCTTCTGTGGTGATATGCGTGTGCCTATGAATGAAATTCCAATGATGCCTCTAACAGAGCGTAAAATTATTGCTCGTCGTGCAGCAATGGAACTATCTCCAGATGCTCTTGTTAATCTAGGTATTGGTATCCCAGAGGGTGTTGCTTCTGTTGCAGCAGAAGAGGGCTTAAGCAAAACATTTACACTTACTACAGAGGCAGGTGTAATTGGTGGCGTACCTTGTGGTGGACTAAATTTTGGTGTATCTTATAATCCAGAAGCATTCTTTGCTATTGGTGACCAGTTTGATTTATATGATGGTGGTGGTATTGATGCTGCATTCCTTGGCCTTGCTCAAGTAGATGGAGAAGGAAACATTAATGTAAGTAAATTTGGAACAAAGATTCCTGGATTTGGTGGATTTATTAACATAAGTCAGAACTCTAAAAAGGTAGTCTTCATGGGTACCTTTACTGCAGGTGGATTAGAAGTCAAGATAGATGATGGTAAACTATCAATAGTAAAAGAGGGCAAAGCTAAAAAATTTGTGAATGCTCTTGAGCAAAGAACCTTTAATGGACCTCTTGCTGCAAAGAAAAATGCAAATGTACTTTATGTTACAGAGCGTTGTGTCTTCAAATTGACAACTGAAGGTTTAGAGCTTGTTGAGGTCGCTCCAGGAATTGATATAGAGCGTGATATTCTTCAAAATATGGAGTTCCGCCCAATAATTAAGAACCCAAGAATTATGGATGAGCGAATTTTCATAAATCAGCCAATGGGATTAACTGTGGAGAATTTGTATTAAGCAACGCTTAAACAAAGCTTTCATTATAAATTTTTTAGATTTTAAAATTATGTACCAAGTTACCGTAGTTACACCAAGCTATAACTCTTGTAAGTTCATTGAATTTTGTCTTAAGAGTGTTGCAGCACAACGAACAGATACATTTAAAGTTCGTCATATAATTATGGATGGCGGAAGCACAGATGCTACAGCAGAGGTAGTTAAACCATATCTTAATGATGATACTGAGTTTATTTCAAAGCCAGATAAAGGTCCTGCGGATGCTATTAATCAAGGCTTTGCGCTTTCAAGCAGTGAGTATGTTTGCTGGCTCAATGCAGATGATGTTTATGAGCCAGGAGCATTAGAGCGTGCTGTCGCTTTCCTTGAATCACACAAGGAAGCATCATTTTGTTTTGGAAGATGTCCTATTATTAATGAGGATGGAAATGAAATTCGTAAATTTATTACAAAATTCAAAGAATTCTTTTTCCCAATTTCATCAAAAGTTTTAATTCAAACCTTAAATTATATTTCTCAGCCATCAGCACTTTTTAGAACATCAGCCGTTCGTGCAGTAGGTGAATTACGTTTGGATTTAAAGGCAGCATGGGATTATGACTTTTTGCTTCGCCTTTGGAAGATTGGTCCTGGTATTAGGATAAAGGCAATCCAAGCATATTTTAGATGGACCCCTCACTCAATTAGTGGACAGAATTATTCTGTTCAATTTAAAGAAGAGTTTGAGGCAGCTGTCCGTCAGGCAGGTTATTGGAAGCCTTGGATTTGGTTACATTGGTTTTTTGTTAAATTCGTTGTTGTTTTGTATAATGTAATGACATATAAGCATAGAAGGGCAGCTAAAGCATGAAAATAGGTATTAATGCTTTATTTATGATCCCTGGTGAAGTTGGTGGATCAGAAACATATTTAAGAAAAATTCTAGCAGAGCTTCCAAATGTGGCTCCTGAGCATGAATTTATTATATTTGCTAATGAAGAGAATCGTAATCTTTTGGCACGTGATTTGGCCGAATTTTCAAATGTGTCAATCGTAGATACAAAAGTGAAGGCTACTTCTCGCTTTAAGCGCGTAATGCATGAGCAATATGTTCTACCAAAGGTTGCGGCAGCACAGAACCTAGATGTTCTATGGAATCCAGGTAATGTGTGTCCATTACGTAAGCATGTATGCCCATATGTGACAACAATTCACGATATGCAATATATTACACATCCTGAGGATTTTACAAGGGCAGGTCTATTCTTTATGAGACGTTATACTCCTAAAGCAATAGTAAAGAGTGATGCGATTATAACAATTTCAGAATTCTCTCGACAAGAAATTGTTAAGCATACAAAGGCAAAGGTAGATAGGGTGCATGTTGTTCTTTCTGCTGTTTCAAAAAATTATTCAGAGCCTTTTGATTATGATTTTATCAAAGAGCGTAAACTAGCTCTTCTTCACTCTTCAGATCCTTATCTACTTGTCGTAGCAAATAGTTATCCACATAAGAGCATTGAAACAGCTGTTGAGGCTTTTGGTAAATTAAATGCAGCAGGCACAATGAACTTAGTTATTTTAGGCCGTCCTCGTCTAGGAGAACCTGCGGTCCAAGCTGCGATTAAGGCTTTGCCAGATCCAAGTCGTGTAATACGTTTGCATTATGTTGTCGAAAGTGATTTGCGTGCACTTTATCAGGGCGCTGCAGCTTTTGTGTTCCCATCAAAGTATGAAGGCTTTGGTTTGCCAGTATTAGAAGGTATGCAGGCAGGAGTTCCTGTGATTGCATCTAAGATTGCATCAATTCCAGAGGTCGGTGGTGATGTTATTGAATATTTTAAGCCTGGTGATGTAGAGGATTTAGTTGCTGCTATTAACAGAGTTTTCAATAAAAATGATGCTCAGCGAGAAGCTCAAATTGCTGCACAAAGTCAGCGTGCGGAGCGTTTTACATGGAAGACAACAGCAGAGAATACTCTTGCTGTGTTAATAGATGCAGCAGAGTTGGGTTCTAAAAATAAGAAAAGTAAAAAACATAATGATATCCCAACCCGCAAAGAGAGCACTCCTCTAATTAGTCCACTAGGAAATTAATTGTAATATATATAACGCTTTAGGAGCAATTTATGGACAAAAAGGTATACATAATAAGTATTTTGATTCCTGATAGAATTGGTATTATTAGAGATGTTACTGGCTGTGTTACTGCGCTTGGTGGCAATCTAACTGATTTGAATCAAATCGTTATGGGTGGGGTTTTTTCCTTAAATTGCCTTGCTGAATTCGATGGAGAAATTGAAGCATCTGTAATTCGTGAAAAGTTAAATCAATTTTTCCAAGACACTCCTGATGCTATTCGAATAACCGCGGCTAATGCAAAATTTGTTTCTTCTGCACATAAGGTAGATAATAGCAAATACTATGTTGCTGCTATTTCTGGTCCAGACCAGCCAGGACGCATTCACCTAATCACAAAGCTTTTTGCTTCTCATGGTGTAAATGTTGAGGATTGGCGCCACGATTTATCAGATAAGAATAATGCATTGACTATTGGTCTAATCACAATACCTGAGGAGTGCAAAATAACTCAACTTCAGGCAGAGCTTCGTGAAATTATGTCACCATATGGAGTAAGTTGTAGCATTCGACATGAAAATATCTTTAGAGCAACCAACGAAGTTGGCCCAATCAGCGCATTGTTGACTCGCTAATATATCAATTTACAAGGAGAACATAGGAAATGAGAAGTACTTCAGATTTGTCTGCCACATTGAGAATGATTGGCGAAGAGAATTTAGATGTAAGAACAGTTACCCTTGGTGTAAATCTTAACGTTTGTGCTGACAGTGATCCAAAGAAGATGACAGAGGCTGTATATGAGCGCATCTGCCGTAATGCAGAGAAGCTTGTTTCGACAGCAGATGAGGTTGGCGCACAATATGGCGTAGAGATAGTAAATAAGCGTCTTGCTATTTCTCCTGCATCTGTTCTTTTAGAGCGCCATGACCATGATACAGCAGTTGAGCTTGCAAAGGCCCTTGATCGTGCATGTGAGACAGTTGGCATTAACCTACTCGGTGGCTTTACTGCTCTTGTACAGAAGGGTATGACAAGAGGAGAGCGCATTCTTATTGAGTCTCTTCCTGCCGCTCTCGCTGCAACAAAGCATGTTTGCGCATCTGTCAATATCGGTACAACAAAGGCAGGTATCAATGTAGATGCTGTATACTTGGTAGCAAAGCAGATTGTTGAAGTAGCACAGGCAACAAAGTCAGATAATGGGTTCGGTGCTGCAAAGCTTGTTGTTTTTGCAAATCAGCCAGAGGATAATCCTTTTATGGCTGGTGCATTGCTTGGTCCTGGTGAGCCCGAGACTGTTATTAATGTTGGCGTAAGTGGCCCTGGCGTAGTAAAGCGTGCTTTGGATCGCTTGTTCGCTCGCAAGCCAGATGCAACCTTTGATGAAATTGCGGAAGAAGCAAAGCATACAGCATACCGCGTAACACGCGTTGGTGAGCTAGTAGGTCATGAGGTCGCAGCACGCTTAGGTGTACGCTTTGGTGTTGTAGACTTGGCGCTTGCCCCTACACCAAAGGTTGGCGATTCTGTTGGTGAAATTTATCAAGCAATGGGCCTAAGCAAGATTGGTGCTCCTGGTACAACAGCGGCTGTTATGATGCTAAATGATGCAGTGAAGAAGGGTGGCTCTTTTGCTTCTGTTGCAGTTGGTGGTTTGTCTGGCGCATTTATTCCTGTAATGGAAGACCATGCTTTATCACAGGCCGTTACTGATGGAACTCTTACTCTTGAAAAACTTGAGGCAATGACCGCGGTTTGCTCAGTTGGCTTAGATATGATTATGCTTCCTGGTGATACAACACCAGAGACTATTGCTGGTATCATTCTTGATGAGGCAGCAATTGGTGTAACAAACCGTAAGACAACAGCTGTTCGCGTTATTCCTGTTCCTGGTGCAAAGGTTGGCGATTTCTTTGATTTCGGTGGTCTATTTGGTGGAGGCACAGTCACAGCACCTGTTTGTCAAGATGGCAATGCAGCATTTGTTAAGCGCGGTGGCCATATACCAGCACCAATTCATAGCTTAAGTAATTAATGCTAGTTTAATAAAAAAGGGGAAGAAAATTTCTTCCTCTTTTTTTGTGTATGACGGGCATGTCATAGTTCTATGGTGAAAGTCCAACGGGGGGTAGTTACCGACCAACCCAATAGCGACTCCCAAGGTTTATGTTGCGAGGCATAGGCGAGAAGAAGGGATAGCGAAATCGTAGCCTA
>JAZNPC010000026.1:0-21794 GCA_045589455.1 Kiritimatiellia bacterium | reverse complement strand
GCCTTTTAGATTACTATCTTGAAAGACAAGTAGCTATGACATCAAGTATATAAAAGAAAAAAAAATGGGTTGAACCGCCGTATGCCGAACGGCACGTACGGTGGTGTGAGAGGAGGAGTTAAAACTCCTCCTACTCGATTTCAATACCTAACAACCAATTAGATATGATGACATTATTCTAACAATCCTGCTTGTTAGCTATTGCTAGTTGTAGTGCTGTTTATTCCAATATCTTCACTTCTTCCTTGAAGAAGTGCTTAAAAAAGGTTAAAATAAACACATAATTTAACTAAGTTTAAGGATTAGAAAAATGCCAGTATTTGCATATACAGCAAAAACCAGAGATGGTAAAAAAGAAAACGGGCAATTAGATGCTTCAGATAGACGTTCTGCCCTCGCAGCTCTTCAGCGTAAAGGGCTTGTGCCTATTTCTGTTATGCAAAAAAATGGTGGAAAAATCTCTTCTTCTTCAAAGACATCAAAGACAAAAGAAACAGCTCCTAAAAAAAAGGGTGGTGGTGCATTAAAGCTTTCTCGCCCAAATTATATGTCCCCTGTCGAAATGCTCCATTTTACTAGCGAAATTTGTGATTTGCTAGAAAGTGGAATGACATTAGGTAATGCGCTTAATTGCTTGGCTGCTAGAGAAGGTGAATCTGAAGGTGTTACCGATATTATTACAGGGTTGCGAGATGCTATCATTGAAGGTTTTACTTTCTCTGAAGCGTTAGGAAAATATCCAAAGGTGTTCTCGAATGTGTATATAAATCTTGTCCGAGCAGGAGAAGCTTCTGGTGCTATGACAGATGTATTACATCGTCTTGTTGAACATTTTGAAAAGCAAATGGCAATGCGTTCAAAAATCAAAACAGCTATGTTTTATCCAGCAATTGTTTTATTTATGGCTGTGGGTGTGGTGATTTTTGCCATGACTTATTTGCTTCCTAAATTTAAAACAATTTTCGATCAGCTAGGTCCTGATGGTCTTCCTCCTATGACAAAAGCTCTTATGGGTATGAGTGACTTTATTAGAGGCTATGGAATATTTATTTTAATAGGTATTATTATCTGTGTTTTTGCTTTTATTCAATTTAAGAAGACTCCAGAAGGAAAGAAAAAATTGGATAGAATTAAGCTGAAGCTTCCGTTAGTTAAAGGAATTGTTGCATCTGGCACATATGCAAATTTTGCTCGTACACTGCAATCTCTTCTTGCAAATGGTGTCCCTGTTATTTCCGCATTGGAAATAACAGCAAATGCAGTTGATAATAGTGTAATTTCTGAACAACTATTGCGTGCGCGTGATAGGGTTACAGACGGTACTTCTATTTCTGGACCTCTTGCTGAAGGAGATATTTTTCCACAGGTTGCCATCGATATGATTGCGATTGGTGAGCGCACTGGTGATATGCCTTCTGCCCTTGGTCATGTTGCCAAGCGTTTTGAAGCAGAATTAGATAAAAATGTTACTCGTTTTACTTCTGCATTAGAGCCTATAATGATTTTCGTTGTTGCTATTATTATTGCTGTAATTGCTCTTTCTATTGTTCAAGCCGTTATGGCCGTATCAAGTTCTACGAATTTTTAAACTGATGAAAAATCTTTTTCTTTTCATATTTTTTTGTGCGCTAGCCTTTACAAATATTGGTTGCATAACAGCGATGCAAAGCGATGGAAGACTTCGCCATAGCTCATTTGAGGTGGATATTTCTGAGTTAGATTGGTTAGAAATTCTTTATACTCCAGCAGAGAACGATAGAGAAATCCTTCTTCCTTGTAGATTGTCATTTTTTGGTGTTGGGCATGTTGAGTTTAAAACTGGGAAAAGTCCAAAATTTTGGAGAGAGACATCAACCGATACATCCAATCCAAATTGGGGAAGCTACTATACGGATCGCATAACAATTGGTAGAGAAGAAATGGAACGCGTCTTTCAAGCCTTTGTCGATGAAGGTGTAGTGCCTCCTCCATACATGCTTGTCTCTCGAGATGTTGTTTCTTCAAAAGCTAATGCTCGTGTCTCTATGAAAGGTATAATCGGATTTAAAGAGTTTAGGTTAACAACCGACAATAAATATATAGTCGGTTTGACAGAAGAAGCTCTTGAGAATTTTGAAACAACTATTGCAATTGCTCGTGAGGATGAGCTTCGCAAATCACGCGAATAAGTTGCCCGTATGAAGCTTCGCGATATTCCTTCTGTACATAAAATTCTGATTGAGGACTTTACCTCAAACCCTGCACCTGTAATTGATCTAATGGCGGCGCAAGGATGTAGCCCTTTTCAAATTCTAGTTGCCACAATTCTTAGTGCACGCACTAAGGATGAAACCACCTCAAAGGTAATTAAAGAAAAGCTTTTTCCAAAGGTAAAGCAAGCCTCTGATTTTGATTTGTATAGCCTTGAGGAGGTTGAGCAAATGATTTTTCCAGTCGGTTTTTTTCATCAAAAAGCAAAGGCACTTAAGCAGCTCCCTCGAGTTTTGGAGGAACGCTTCTGTGGAGAAATTCCAGAAACAATTGAGGAGCTTTGCGAGCTTCCTGGCGTAGGCCGCAAAACAGCAAATTTAGTTGTTGCAGTTGCTTTTAAGAAGCCAGCAATTTGTGTTGATGTGCATGTGCATAGAATCAATAATAGATTAGGGCTTGTGGCAACGTCTACTCCACAAGAAACAGAATTTAAATTACGTGAAATTCTTCCTGTAAAATATTGGCGCAGCTGGAATGCATGCTTTGTTTCCTTTGGGCAGCGGCGCTGCCGTCCAATAAATCCGCATTGTGATGATTGTCCAATTCGTAAATATTGCGACTATGGAAAATCACAAAAGACAGGTTCCGGTAGGGGAGAGCAATAGAAATGTTTTCGTTGCCTCAGCTTCCAATTTGCGAGCTACTTCCAGAGCTATCCAATGCGCTTAATACAACGCCATCAGGAGGAATAATAATTACCGCCCCTCCAGGCTCTGGTAAAACAACGGTTGTCCCTCTTGCATTATTATCAGAGCAATATTTATCTAATAAGCAAATTCTTTTACTAGAGCCACGCCGAATGGCAGCACGCCTTGCAGCACGTCGTATGGCATCAACCATTGGTGAAGAGGTTGGTGGCACGGTGGGGTATCAGCTCCGCATGGAGCGGCGCGCCTCAAAGCAAACTCGCGTTATGGTGCTAACCGAGGGTGTGCTCTCTCGAATGCTTATTGATGATCCTGAGCTAGCTAATGTCGGGGCAATAATTTTTGATGAATTTCATGAGCGAAGCATTCATGCAGATTTTGGTCTAGCCCTTGCTTTGGAGGTGCAGCGAAGCATTCGCCCAGATTTGCGAATTATAATTATGTCGGCAACACTTGATGCAGCTCCAATAGCAAAGCACCTTGGTGATGGTACTCCTTGTCTTGAAGCAAATGGCACCTTGTTCCCAGTAGACACAAAGTATTTACCAATGCCACGTGAGCTACGGCTATCTGAAGCAGTTGCAAAAGGAGTTCGAACTGCTGTTGGAGAGCAGGAAGGGTCTATTCTTGCATTTCTTCCAGGTGAGGGAGAAATTAAGGCAACGGCTGAGCTGCTTTCAGAATTTTGTAAGGAGCGCTCAATAGAGCTTGCTCCTCTTTATGCCGCACTCCCACTTCAAGAGCAAGAGCGTGCCCTTGCACCTGCTCCAGCAGGACAAAGAAAGGTTGTGCTTGCAACAAGCATTGCAGAATCCTCTCTAACAATTCAAGGAATAACAACAGTTGTTGATTCGGGTAAAGCACGTGTCCCACGTTATTCAAATGCTACAGGTATGATGCGCCTTGAGACAGTGCGAATCTCTATGGATAGAGCAGACCAACGCCGTGGTAGAGCAGGGCGTCTTTGTGAAGGAGTATGCTATCGCCTGTGGGATGAACGCGAGGATGCATTGATGCCACGCACGGCTGTTCCTGAATTATGTAGTAGTGAGCTTTCAACACTTGTGCTTATGTGTGCAGATTTTGGTAGTGCCGATAGAGCATCATTGCAATGGCTTACACTCCCTCCAGAGACAGCTTGGCAGCAAGGCTTTGAATTGCTACAACACTTAGAGGCATTATCTACAAATGGGGCAATTACGCAGCAAGGAAGAAAGCTACTTCAGCTCGGCACTCATCCACGCCTAGCTCATGCAATTTTAAAAACAGCTTCAATTGGTTCTCTCGCATCGTTAGAAGAGGCATGCCTTGCATGTGCCGCCTTGAGTGAAGGAATAAATTTGCGCACGGCTTCAACAATGTCAGAGCTACTTGTAGAAATCGAAAGTATGGGTACAGGGAATCCTCGCAAAAAGTCGGTAAAGGATTTGGCTGCAATGTGGCAGCGTCGTGCAATAGAATTAGTGCGTGATTTAGACCCTGCCACAGAGACATTGTCTTTGGGTCTTATAATGGCATTTGCTTATCCGGATAGAATTGCTCGTAGGCGTAAGCATGCTGAGGAACGGAATCGCTATTTGCTTGCTTCAGGGCGTGGTGTACGCCTAGTTGGTGCTTCAAGTATTTCAAGCGATTGGATTGTTGCGATTGAGGTAGATGATAAAAATGCTGATGGAGCAGTGCAGCTTGCTGAGCCGCTAACAATAGCTGAAATAGAAAAATATTTTTCAAATCAATTCCGCGAGGAGGCTTGTGTAGAATGGAGCTCCCGCGAGGAGCGAGTAATTGCACAGGAGCGAGTGATGCTTGGTGCAATTACGATAAAGGAGCGTCCAATTGCAAATCCAGATGAGGAGCAAATTTGTCATGGTATTTGTGAGGGTATTCGCAGCACGGGTCTGCATGCTCTTGATTGGACAACTGCGGCAATGCAGCTGCGTGAGCGTATTGCATTTTTGCATAGAAAGGGCATTGAGGGCTTTCCAGATGTAAGTGATGAAAGTTTGCTAGCAACACTTGAGGCTTGGCTTGGTCCATATCTTTTTGGTGTACGAAAGCTTTCGGCATTAAAGGAAGTAGATTTATGTGTTGTATTTCAAGGAATGCTTGGAGCGAATATCCTCGAGCTTGACCGCATGGCACCATCACATATCCGCGTGCCGAGTGGTTCTCGTATTCGTATTGATTATAGTGAGGAGATTCCTTGCCTTGCTGTTCGATTGCAGGAGGTGTTTGGTATGCTTGAAACACCAAAGATATGTGGAGAGCCAATATTGATGAAGCTTCTTTCTCCAGCTATGCGTCCTGTGCAGCTAACACAAGATTTGCAAAGCTTTTGGAAGAATGGGTATCCACTTGTACGTAAGGATTTGCGTGGTCGCTATCCAAAGCATAAATGGCCAGAAAATCCAATTTAAATTTGATAGGGATGACTGTTTGTGGGAGTGTTTCGTATCACTATAGTCAACACACCTATTAAACTTATAAATTAGTTTGCGGTAAATTTGGTTTGATATCAACCCCGTATTATGCTAATATTCAATATATTATGTATGGAAGTTATTTTTTAAACACCTTGTTAAAAAAATGTGGGATTATGAATATGAAAATTGTTAAGTTTATTGCTTCGTTAGCATTAGCTACAGGCTCAATCACTTTATTTGCTGCAGATTATACATTAAGTACAGCAGCAAATATTGCAAATCAATGCTATGCTGTTGGTGACACTGTCACCATTAGCGATAACTCAGTTGATGCGGTTATGGGTGAAAAAATTGCAACCCTAAAGGAGCAAACTATTACTATGGTTGGCCCAGGCGGTTTGCTTCTTAAAGATACATCAGGCACTGAGCATATCTTCTTTGTTTATGAAAAACCAGCCAACAATGGTGAGGTATTCTTCTGTGAGCTAGTAAATAACAATGTTAGTTGGGATACATTTGCTTGGACTAAGGTATATGGCTCATCAGATCGCACCTATCCAAATGCTCCTGATGATGTTGCTATTATTGTTAGCCGCACATCAAATTATCGCTATATCGATGTTAGAGGTGATGGTATCACAATAGGTCAGCTTGTTGTATGCTTAGATAATCCTTTTACAATTAACCAAACAGGAGGGGCTACTAGATACTTAAAGTTTAGTAGAACAGATTCTAAAGCACCAATCATTTATCTTTCAACCACAAAAATTACTAATGAAGGTACTACTCAATTCCGCATGGGTGAGCATGATAAAGATGATGGGGGAAATGTTTTAGCCATATCCTTTGATGGTCCAGAAATGATAATTGATTGGACTGGAGACACAATGGCTGTAGGCTCTTATTGTAGAACAAGAGCTATACAATTTGCCTTGGGTCGCACAAGCATTACAATAAATGAGGGTCAAACCTTAAAGCTTCTGAATGGTTCTTATGTTACACAAAAAAACTATGATGATTTTTATATTCGTGGTCGTTCGGGTTCTGGTGTGTTTGGTGAAGGAACAGTTGAAATCAAAGATGTTTGTCTTAATGCTAAAGAAGCATCTCACCTTTTCGAACCAGGAAAGTTATGTGTAAATTCTGGCTTTGATTCTAATGGTATTAATAATAATGTGTCTCGCTTCTCAACTAGTTTTACAACAATACCAGATATTGATATAGAAGTTTTGTCTGGAACCTGTCCAACAAATCACAATTATTATAATACTCTTTATAGTTTATGGAAAACAGGAACACCAAATGCTGTACTGTCAAAATCAATATTCCTGTCAGGGACAGCTTGGGTGTTAGATACAAATGGAGATTATGCTCCAGGTGTAGAATATCTTCAAGCTACAAATACAGCAGAAAAGGTTACTGTTAGAGGTCATGTTAAGCTTTATACAAATCCAGCATATAATCCTGATGGTGGTCACGTAACAGCAGATGGACAACAAAGAGGTCGTGTAACGCAAAATCTTCGTTTTAATAGTCTTCTACGAGATGATAAATGGTCAACAGTATCGATTAATGGTTTTAATTTCTGTCGAAATACTGCTAGTACAAATGAAATTCGAGGAACAGTAAAAATTGATAATTGGGCAGATTACATTGTTCGTCCAGAAGGTGTAAATCCAGAAAATTATAATGATAAGGAATATGCCATTATTCCATGGCTTACTGTTCATGCAAACGACAATAACCAAGGTATTTTAGACTTGGATTGGGGAGGGGAGCACACCTTCCCTGCAATTAGAGAGAGTGACGGACTTGTCCAACTATATGTTAGTTTGAATAATAGAGGTGACGCAACCTTAAGCAAACGAGGGGAAAACGATAACTTCTACTTTGCAGATAAGAGTGGTTTCCATCTTAATGGTGCAGATAGAAGAATTTTCTCTCTTGTTTATGCTACAGGTGAAGCAGTGTCTTACGCGGCTGGAGGTAATTTCTATCTAGATACATCAAAGGGAGGTCATAAGCTCTACATTACCAGTGGAGCTATGGCTGTTATACGAAATGCTAGGTGGCTTGGTCAACCTATTGATATGACACGTAATGGAAAAATAGTTCTTGAGGGTAATCCGTCATATCTTCATGTTACATCTGGTCATTCTAAAATAGAATCAAATAACGGTGGGTCAGACTTTAATATGGTTTGGGTTCCATTAGTCGCAGAGAAAGATCTTGTTATTGGTAATAATGGCGCAATTGGTATTGCAGGTGACCAAAGAGGAATCAAAGGAACTATGGTTCTCAATGGCGGAAGATTATTCTTAGGTTATCCTTCTTATGAAAAGACTGGCTATCTATACAGTGTAGGAAATCCTGAGAGAGGCTGGCCAATGCATGGTGTAGCAACAGATTGTGATTTCCGCATTCGTGGTGGCGCTGTTTTGTGTGTCGCATCTTCTGGTTACACAGGTGTAGATAGCGATGGTAATGAAATTGATGAGCCAGTATTTGCTAATTCTGCTTCAGCAAAAAGAAAGATTACTCTTGAGCGTAGTGGTTTAACAGTTGGCTCAGTATTTATTGCTGAAAATCTTCAGCCAGTAATTAATGAGATATATGTTCAGGATGATGCTGGTGAAGAAATTACTCTAGAGCGTGGTATTTGGGGCTCAAGTGAAAGTGATGCTGAGCTTGTTGATGACTCACTCTTTGCTGGTCCAGGCACAATCAAGGTCTTACACGATCTGCTTGTTCGCCCAACCGCCATCATTATTAGATAATTAAAAAGGGGCTGCTTCGGCAGCCCTTTTTTCGTAGTGAAGTATTCATAACTAATAGGTTATTGTGCGAAGTTATTATTTGCATGAAATAAAAATAATTCAAGTGAGATGCATGGCTCAAGATTTTTATTGAGATGTATGTCTAAATTTTTGTAATATAAGTGAACAATATAGATAGCATCGCCTGTCAAATTTGTAGCTTATATAAATAAATTCAAATAAGGTAAAGCTTGTGAAAAAACTAGTAGCAATATCTACATATATGGCTTTGATAGCAACGGCACTTATTACTCAAGCTGCTGAGCCAAATGTAAAAGAACAAGGAGAACAAATGGTAATTGTATCTTATGGTAGTGCGGTAGAGCAGAGCGGGGACTTATATCTTCCAAAAGAAATTTCTTCCGCTACACCTAAAATTCTTTTGCTACATGGTGGAGGCTGGCGTTCTAAGCAATATTTGCGTGACACACTTTCTGACCAATCAAAGCTTTTTTGTAAAGCTGGCTATATTGTTTATAATGTTGATTATCGTTTAGCCCCAGAGGCTGCTTGGCCTGTAATTGGTGATGATTGTATTGCTGCAGCAAAGAAGTTGATTTCATGTGAAGGATTGCCAAAGCTATCTGAGGTTGCTGATAAACCAATTTCTATTCTAGGTGTTTCCGCAGGTGGTCATTTGGCTTTGATGACTGGTATGCGTTTGCCACGTGAATCTGTTAAAGGAATTATTTCTATTTCTGGTATTGCTGATCCTGCTCCAGATGCAGAAAAAAGTCCTGCCCGCTATGAGGCTCTTTTTAATGGCGGTCCAATAGATATTGATGCTTTCCCAATAAAGCACATTAGTAATGAATTGCCACCAATTCTTTTAACTCATTGCTGGAATGATACTGTTGTTCCAATTGAATCACAGATTGCCCTTGCCCGTGCAATGGCAGATAAGCTTTCAGGAATAGAAACATATTTTTATGATTTAGAGCGAACAAATCAAGGTCATGCAATATGGGATGTAAATAATAAAAAGCAGCATGTGCTATATCCAGATATTTTTGAACGCAGTCTTACCTTCCTAAGAGGCGTCTATGGAAAGCCAGAGCCACTTCCTGGTGGTGCTTCTTTTAAATATCTTGGAAAGCTCGCACCAGTTGCATCTTCAAATGTAAATCAAAGTGCGATTTCTATTGGATTTGAATGCCTCGACCGCGATTTGTTTATTCCAGAATATTGCTACGATAAGCTAGCTAGAATAGGTGTCAAAAATGCACGCGTGCAAACGGGCTGGTGGAAGTGTGAAAAGGAAAAAGGCGTTTACGATTGGTCTTGGCTAGATAATATTGTTGAAAATTTGGAGCGTCGTGGTATTAAACCTTGGTTTAATGTTGGCTTCGGTAATAAGCTATATATGGGCGAAACCTATGGCGAGGCTTCTGTTGGGTTTGTGCCAATTCATTATGGGGATGAATGTGAGCAGGCTTGGCTTAATTTCTGTAAGGCTTTGGCTGAAAGATATCAAGGCCGCATTGAATACTATGAAATTTGGAATGAGGCAAATGGTAAGTCTTTTTGGCGACCCAAGGACCCAAGTGCAGCTGGCTATGCAAAGCTTATAAAAATAACAGCCGATGCAATTCATGAGGTATACCCAGAGGCACGCTGTGGTGCAAATGTGGCAGGGTTCCCAAAACCATATATTTTAGATTTGATGAAATATGGAGCCATGGAAAAGCTGAACTTTTTTGCTCTTCATCCGTATGACCCACATCCAGAGCAATCATGGGCACAGCGCGTAGAGTGGCTTCGCGATGTGTTTGCTGGGGCTGGGTATCGTGGTGCTGATGTTGAGGTGTGGCAAGGTGAGTGTGGTTTTGCATCATGGACACCTGAAAAATATTGGCAACCAAGATTTGTTCGTGAAAGTGAAAGGGCACAGGCTGTTTGGTTACTGCGTAGATATGTTTTAGATTTGTATCTAGATTTAGAGATGTCATCATATTTCCAAACAGCAGATATGATGGAGAAAGCATATCAGATGGGTGCTAGTGAGCAAAGCACAAGAAAGGTGGCTCGTCAAGGAATACTAAATGGTCTAACATATTCTCCAAAGCCCGCTTATTATGCTTATGCAAATATAAATGCAATATTTCACGATGGTATTAAGCCAGTTGAGGGGCAACGCTTCATAACCTGGCAGGATGATGCCCGCCCATTGAATGGACGCCATGCCCGCCTGGAGAATGTCGCTGTCCGTTGCTTGACCTTTGCACGCGGTAGAACGCCAATTTATGTTTATTACATGCCAGCAGACCCACAATATGGATGGGCAGATAAGCGAGCACGTACAACACTCGAATTTTTCAATTACAAGGATTTGGACTTATTGAAAAAGCCAGTACTTATTAATCTACTGACAGGAGATGTTTTTGAGCTTCCAACGCGCGGTAATCAAAAGGATTTTGGCTCAGTATTTATTGATAATTTGCCGCTCAGCGATACACCGATGATAATCTGCGACCGCTCAGTAATCGCAATCAGCAACTGAGCGTGGGATACATACGCAATTTGGTATTTCTGGGATTATTGTAATAATTGCTTGCACTTTTTCTCCTTACCTCCGTGAAAATCACATTACGTGTGTCCGTGTTAGGCGTAAGCAACGAGTGAAACGATTAGCATAGTACTCCCTTGTCCTCCGTACTCCGTGTTAAGCGTAAGCAATAAGCAACGCGATTCGTATTAATGTCGCTCTCGCTGTGGCCTTCGGCGAAACACGGAGAATAAAGAGAACGGAGACACGGAGGGGTTCTGTGGTTTTGGGAGAAAGCGAGAGGAGGCAGAGCCACCTTCATCTTCTCTCTCAAACTATCAAACTGACATACTCTCAAACTGTCATACTGTCAAACTATCAAACTATAAAAAAAATGGAACTGTTTAGGTGTTGAGGCTTGGAAAGTTTGACAGTATGCGAGTGGGCGAGTTGGAAAGTTTGATAGTTGGGGGTCTAGGGCGGCAAAGCCACCCTCATCTTCTCTCTCAAATTGTCATATTGTCATACTATCAAACTGTCAGCACGCAAAGGGCTGTAGCCCCTTTCTCCAATATCTTTCCAAACCTCTCCGTGTCACCGTTCTCCCCAGCCTCCGTGTTAGGCGTAAGCAACGAGTGAAACGATTTAAACGCTCCCGCTCTGGTCTTCGGCGAAACACGGAGAGATTTTCGGTGTGGGTAAGCACGAATGGCAGAGGAATGTGAGTCTAATTCCCTAAGCAATGGAGTGGCAACAATAGATACAACCGCTAATATTGGATTACGTCTTGTAGCAGAAAAAAGGGGTGTCTCAAAAAATGTGTAAAGATGGTGTACTAATTGTGTGTTTTTCTGTATTTGTCCAGTGTTAGGAAAATTGCATGGATAATATGGCTATGCGTCAAGGCTATCTAAATCAAGGAGAAATTCCTTAATTCCAATATGTATCTAATATTTTTGCCGTTTTCGGCATTTTTGTTAGATGGATACTGGTCTTAGGTATAGAGAGTCCCATTTAATTATTATAGGGCTGATCGCTTGCGGAAGTGCTTCGTATCATTGCCGTGCTAGAGCGGGAGCGTCATTTTGTCCTTTCTCGCGATTATCAGTCTAATGCTTTCCCCTATCCATTGATATTATAATTACTTACTGCCTTTTATTTACAGATATTTGTGTTATAGGTTCATATTTGAATTATTTTGTAAAATAATGTCATATTTTTGTAAATTTTTGTCAAATACGGCTATAAATATTGACCTCCGTTTTTATAAATTATATAATGCTTTGACAAAGGTAAGGCTCTTTCTTACTGTATTTTAGGAGATATACATGAAATTACAAAAATTGTTTATGATAATTCTAGTTGCTATTATAGCAACATCACAATCTATATTTGCTGCTGCTGTAGAAAAATTACCAACAGCAGTGCGAGTAGATACAACGTCAGCTTATGGTGCTGTTTCCAGTGCATCAGCTACACATAATTCATATCCAGCGTCAAGGGCATTTGATAAAAATAAATCTGATTCAAATGGTCGATGGCTTTCTGTAATTGGTGACAATATGTATCTAGTATATGCATTTAAAGAGGCAACATTAGTTAATGCTTTAACTGTAGTTGCTGGCCACGATTCTAAAGGCGGTGCGAATAGTGTAAAACGTTCCCCTAAAGAATGGACATTTGAGGGTTCGAATAATGGAGAGGATTGGACTATACTTGATACACAAACAAGTGAAACAGGTTGGACAAATGGCGAAGAGCGTCACTATTCTTTCACGAATGGACAAGCTTACAAATTTTATAAGTATAATTGTACCGCACTTAATGGTGGAACAGATTATCTACAGCTATGGGAATTAGAGTTTTATCAAAATTTCGGGTTTGAAAATGTTGCGATTACATGTGATGATTCATCAACCTTTACTATCTCTGGAATGCTATCTAATGGAATAGCTGGGGATGTGTATACAATTGTTAATGATGGAGTAACATTAGCAACAAATCTTATCCAGACAGCGGTTGAAGAAGACTCTTCATTTTCTAGTGCAATCTCAAATCTAGAAGACAATAAGACTTATCAAGTTTCTTTGCTATTACAAGGCGATCGTTTTGTAATCGAAGAGCTTTTGGGCGAAATTTATACTGGTGCGTTATCTTTTAGTAATTCAGTAAATGCCAAAGAATTTGGCTTAGTTCCTGGTGGTGTAACTGTTTCCCGTGCAAATGCAGATGCATATCCTTTAACAGTAAATTACACTATTACTTCAACAGACACTACTGCAGTAGAAGGCACAACTTGGCAGGTGCCGGTATCTATAACAATTCCTGCAGGATCCGTAAGTGCAGTGCTACCTGTTGTGCCAATACTTGATCACAATGTTAACCAAAACATCACTTTAACAATCAGTCTTGCAGATGGTAATTATGCTCTACCTGATGATAATGCAGCAAATATAACTCTTATCAATCAAGAAAAATTGACAATATTTAATTTTGCAAATAAGCGAGAGGTAGCTCTATCTGAAACAGCAATAGAAAAAATTGGAGAAGGAACATATATTGATTTTCCTGTGCTTTTACGCATACCACAAGCTGTTTCTGAGAATTTTAACTCAGAAAAAGGCTGCGATTTATTAATTAAAGACGAAAATGGCACAGAGCTTTCATTTGATGTAGAGTCTTTTGATCCAGCTGGAGAAACTCTAGTTTGGGTTAAGATACCATCTCTTACAGCAGAGACAAAGTTAACAATATTCTATTCCGGTGTTGAAAACTATGAAAATGATTCAACAAAGGTATGGGATGACTTTGTTGGTGTATGGCATTATTCAAAGGATGAAGCAGGTGGAACTGTAGTTAAAGATGCTTCAGCAAATGGGCTTGATGGTTATCCAAATGTAGCAGGCTCGACAGTTTCAACCTATGAAGAAGGTCCAGGTGGCTTATCTGCTCTTGCAACTTCTTCTGCAATGAGAGCACCAGACTATGATGCATATCTTGATAATGTAGCAGTTTTTTCAGCATCTGGTTGGTTTAAGCTACCTTCTCAAGTAAATTCTTATGTTACTTTCTTTAGCAAGAAGACAGGCCTTGAATGGAATAATGCAACTGGTTGGTATATAGAAATGGGCCAAAGCACGACGAAGGCAAATCTTGTTTTAACAAGTACTTCATCGTTCAACTTTAAAAATGTTTCTCAAAATTGGAATTACTTTAATGTTGTTTCAGATGGGACAACGGTTAAAGTATATATAAATGGTTCTAAAACCCCTGTAGCATCCCCAACATATACGATTAAATCTAGTGGCAAGGTTGCAACAATTAGTGGGTCTAGTGGTTGCTATAAAGAATATCGCGTACGAAATTCTGTTTCAACTCCAGATGAAATAGCCCTTGAATATGCTACAGTTGCAGATGCTCAATTTTTTGTATTTGATGAAGAGCAAGCAGTAGATGCTCAAGCGCCTGTTTTTAATGATCCAATTATTTCGCAAAATTCAGATGAGACATTTTCTGTTTCGGTAGAACTAGTTGAAAACACTGGAGATATTGGAGTTATTTATGAGTCTGGCGATACAATTATAACAAATATGATTGAATCTGCAGCTCAACCAGGAACGTATGTAGATACACCAACAAATCTCCCTGCGGACCGCACCTATAAGTGTTCTGCATACGGTATTGCACCAACAGGAACTGAGGTTTTTGCAAGGGGTGGTATTTTCTATAATGGAGACATTACTATTGAAAAGCTTTCAGATGCTAATGAATATAAGCTTGTACCAGGCCTATTTCGCATTTCACGTGCAGATACAGCATACGATCTTGTTGTTAATATAGAAATTGCTGGCTCAGCTGTGAATGGGCAGACTTATGAGTCTCTTCCTTCAACAGTTACAATACCAGCTGGATCAACCTATGTTGACATAAGTATTGTTCCACAAATTGATGCTTCTATTGATGTTGATTCTAGTGTGGTTGTTTCTCTTGGCGCTGGCTTATATGGTATAGATGCGTCAGCAGCAGCTTCTGAAATGACGATTATCAATCTGGTTGCTCCAGCAGGCTATAACACATGGATAGCTAGCGAGGATGGTCTTGCATCAGAGCCAACCAACTGGTCTATGGGGCGTGCACCTATTGCTAGTGACAAGGTTTTATTTGATGGAGATTTCTCTTTAGCAAATTGTGAATGGGATTCTGAGACAGTAGCAACTGTTGCATCTTGGACTCAAACAACAAATTATACAGGTACAGTCACTATAGCTACAGTATTCCCTGAGGTAGGAGACTTTAATTGCTTGACTGTTGTAGGAGATATGAATCTGTTTGGTGGAGCAATTACTCATAAAGAGCACAACTCTTCAAAGAAGGCAGATTACTATCGTCTTCGCATGAATGTTGGTGGAAATCTTCTTGTAGATGCAGCAGCAAAAATTACTGCAAAAGGTAAGGGTTCTTATGGACCTCATACAACTCATTCAGGTTGTACATATGGTGGTAGTTATAACGATGCATCTGCATGGGGTAGTTTGACTGAGCCATATAATGTAGGTTCAAGTCCTTCTGCTGATGGTGAATACTCTGCACCAGCAGGTGGAGCTATTTGGATGGAGGTTGCAGGAACAACAACTCTAGATGGTAAAATAGATTCAGACAGTGTTTCCGCATGGGGTAAATGGAATGGATATTCTGGTTCTGGTGGTGCAATATATCTAAAGACAAAAGAGCTAATTGGTAAAGGTGCAATTTCTGCAGATTGTACAAACAATTCAGCTGGTTCAAATCAAGAATCTGGCGCTGGTGGTCGTGTGTCAATTGTGCTAACAGACAGTGAGCTGGTTGATTTCTCATTGGCAAAGATTACAGCAAAAGCAGGCATGTCTTCATATACAAGAACAGGTGCAGCAGGAACAATTCTTGTTCGCTCACCAGAAAAGCCTAATGGCATTCTTTCTTTGGTTGAAAGATCAAACAAGTATGGTCAGTATGCTTATCGACCATCTCCAAAAGAAACAACATCTGTTGTCAGTGGACAAACTTGGGTAATTGATGAGCTTGTACTGACAGCAAATGCTATTTTGCGTGTCCCTACAGGTACAACACTTGATTTACGTGGAGGTTTAAGTGCAGTTTCCACAACTGCTGCAGCTTCAAATATTGATGATACAGGATTATTGATTGATGGAGGAACTCTAATCCTTCCAGAAACAGAAAATCATGTAATTTCTGGTAACTGGATATTTGAGCCTAATGGTGTTACTATTAATGGTAATTTAACAGTAACTGGAGGAGCTGCCGTTGGAACATTGCTTCTATATTCCAATACAGATGCAACTGTATGTATTTGTGATCTTACAGTGCTTGGAGATATGACAGTTGATAAGGGTGCTTCTATCCGAGCAATCCGTGGCGGATATATTGATGCTTCTGCAAATACAGTAGGTGGTACAGTAAAATCTGTTCATGGTGGACAAAACGCAAATTCAAAATCAATTTGTGCATACGACTCAGTATTTAATCCATCATATCCAGGTGCATTTGGTCATGATGTTGGCTGGGCAAATGTTGGTGGTGGTGCCGTTGTACTAAACGTTGATGGCTTATTGACACTTAATGGTAATGCAACAGCAACACCTTCTGTGAAAGATTCTCGCTGTGGTGCAGCTGGTACAATTAATATTACAGCTGGCAATATCGTTGGTGAAGGCACAATTAATGCAAATGGAAATATGCGTAATTATACAGCAAGCATTGATAATGATGGAGCAGGTGGTGGTGGCCGTATTGCAATTCGTTTGACAGATGATGATGCTGTATTCACAGAAGAGTTTTTAGCAAGAATCAATGCTAAGGGCGTTTACTCTTCAAAACTTGGAGCAGAATATTCTTCATCAGCAGGTACAATCTATCTTCAGGATGGATCCCAGGCTGAGGGACGTGGAACAGTTATTATTCGTAATACAAATGATGCAGGTAACAATATTGCCTTTACACCAATTCCATCATTAAAGGGTGGAGGAGAAAATGATGACTTCAGGAATGCATCATTAAGTGTAGAGGCAACTGCTCATGTAAAGCTTGCGGCTGACTTAAAGATGCAGAACCTTTCTATGGATGAGGGCACAACCTTTGACTTAAACGGCAATAATTTTGTTGTAACAGAAGCCAATATCAATGGAGCAAAGCTTCGTGCAGGCGTTTATGTTCCAACAGATGAAGCAGTTGCTGGTTATTTGCTTGATACGGCAGAGGAGCCAACAGGAACTCTTAAGGTCATAGGATCAGCATTGATAATTATCGTGAGATAAACACAAAAGAGGGGTGCTTACAGCGCACCCCTTTTTTGTTCATAAATTGCTTGGATTAGTATTTAATGTTTATTGCTCATCAATGGAGAATGCGCATTGTAAAATTGTGCCAAATATTTGTAAAATAGTGTCAAACTACTGATATTTATTGACGGATTGCTTCTGTAGGTGTAAAATATACATTACCAATTAGGAAATTCAATTATCATAGTTTTAAGGAAAACGTATATATGAAAATGATGGTAAAATTATTTGCTGCATTTGCTGCAATATTCTTCTGTGTTCAGGATGTAAGTGCTGTTGTATATAGAACAGGCTATCAGCAATTTAAATATGGTTGTAATTCTGGTTCGTCGGCTGATTTGACTCAGACAGTTGCTTCTATAACGGATGCAACAAAGTTAGATGTTACAGAGACAACACTTATGGCTGGTATCAATGGTACTGGGAATATTTTAAATCCAGTTTCTGGTAAGACATGGAAATGGGGTGATTATACCACCTTTGGTTATGAAGCAGAAATTTATCTTGAGCCAGGCACATATACATTTTGGGGGCGCTATGATGATGGCGGTGCTGTTGTGATGGAAGATAACGTCATTTATACACATGGCAACCAATCTGGTTATGGTTTTGATCCTGCAACGGGAGATTTTGTTGTAGAAAAGGCTGGTTGGTATAATTTCCGTGGATATGTATGGGATTGGACTGGCGGAAAAAATCCATGTGGAAGTGCAAAGAGTGCTATTCAAATGAAGAAGGATGGTGGCGATTGGATTATTGATATGGCTGGTATTCCTGCACGTCATTCTACAGGTGAGGAATATGTTGCTATTACTAAAGTGGGTGTAACTAATCAGAAAGATGTGTTTGAGGTTTATGCTTCAATTACATTGCCTGAAGGTGTTAATGCTCAGGTGTATGCGTTAGCATCATCTGGAAATATCGGATATGCTCCAAAAGCAAAATGGTCGGTAGCAACAGCTGCTCAAGAAGTAATAGGTACTGGAGAACCACAAAATTTAGTATTTACAGTTGATTGTAATGGGCTTAATGACCCATATATCGTTATTTATTCAGAAAATATTGATACAACAGGCTTATCAGAGGCTTATGCTTCAGATTCAGAATGGAATACAACTTATGGATATTCTTCTTTGTTTTCAATAGAAGAATCTGGTTTGAATCCTATTATCATTGAAAACGTTTCTATGCTTCATAATAGCAATGGAGCTTATACGGTTTCAGGTTCCCTTTATGGAGTGACTGCTGACATTTATGTTATTGCAAATGATGGAAGCACATCAGTAACAAATATTATTCAAGCAGGTTTAGAGGCGGGAAATTCTTTCTCTGGTGCTTTATCGGGGCTATCTTCCGATAAAACCTATGCTGTTTCTTTATATGTTGATGCTGGTATTTTTGATTTAGAAAAGCCTTTAGGTATTATTTATACAGGTGCTTTAAAATTTAGTAATCCAGTAAATCCAGATGAAATCGGTCTAAAACCAGGAAGTATAACAGTTTCTCGTGTAAATGCTGATCCATATCCTATTACATTTAGTTATACAATAACATCTACTGAGGCATCAGCAGCAGAGGGTGTAACATGGGCTGCACCACTAGCTTCTGTTACAATCCCTGCTGGTTCAACAAGTGTTGATATACCAGTTGTGCCTTTGCTAGACACAAATATAAGTGAGGATATTAGCTTATTTATCAGCATAAATGAGGGAAATTACGAGCTTCCAGCTCAGTGTGAGTTGATTCTTAATAATAAGGAAAAAATATTATTCTCATTCTATTCTTTAAAGCGCATTTTCACTCCATCTGCAGCAATTAAGGAGCTTATTGGAGAGAATGAATATAAAGATTTCCCAGTGCTATTGCGCTTGCCAAAAGAAGTTTCTAATATGTTAACTTCAAGTAATGGAACAGATATTTTCATTCTTGATGAACAAGGCAAGGAGTTGTCATTTGATTTAGATATATTCAATCCAAATGGAGAAACACTTGTTTGGGTAAAGATTCCAAGCTTTTCTGCTGCTACAGAGCTGGAGGTATTCTATTCAGGAATTGACAATTATGAAAATAATTCAGCAAATGTATGGACAGAGTATGCTGGTGTTTGGCACTATTCTCCCGCTGATGTGAATGCAACTGAAATTTTAGATGCAACAGGAAATGGTCTTGTTGGAGCAATTACAGGAGAAGTTTCTGTTTATGATGGAGAGGATTCAGTTGCTGGAATGGGTGCTCTTTATACAACAAATAAAATAAAAGTTCCAGACTATGATGTATATCTAGATGATTTATCTAAATTCAGTGTGTCTGGCTGGTTTAAATTACCACTTCAGAGCAATGGCTATGCTACTTTCTTCTATAAAAAGAATGGCAGTTCTTGGAATGATAGAAAGGGTTGGTATATTGAAATGAGTCAAAGCACAACTAAAGCAAATCTTGTTTTAGATAATACCTCTACCTTGTATTTTAATGATGTTAGCCAAAATTGGAATTATTTCCATGTTGTTTCTGATGGAACAGGTGTAAAGGTTTACATCAATGGTTCTAGCTCTCCTGCAACAAAGAAGGATAATTATGTAATACAGGCCAGTGGTAAAGAAGCTGAAATTTCTGCACCGAATTGTGCTGTACGTGAATATCGTGTTCGCAATGGAGTTGCTTCTCCAGAGTTAACAGCTCTTGAATATGCAACAATGGCAGATCATGAGTTCTTTGTATATGGAGAAGCAATACCGACTGATGAAAGTGCATTAAAATTAAGTGTTCCATCTATAGTAACGAATGCGGATGGTTCATTTACAGCGTCAGTTGAGGTTATAGAAAATTCTGGCGATGTTGGATTTGTATATCTTTCAGATGACTTAGCTATAACAAATATTGTTGCACAGGTTGAAGGTGCTGGCTTTGTTACAGAAATTCCACAAAACCTAGTAGTAAACAAAACATATATGCTTTGCTCATACGGAAAGAATTCTATAGGAACAGAGACCTTAGTTAAGGGACCTATCTTCTATAATGGTAATATATCAATTGAAAAACTTTCTGATTCGGAGGAATTTGGGTTGGTTCCAGGTGTATTCCGTATTTCGCGTGAAGATACAGCATTTGATCTAATAGTAAATATTGCTTGCTCTGGTACAGCTATTGCTGGTCAAACCTACGAGAGTCTTCCTTCTACTGTAATAATCCCAGCTGGTTCAACCTATGTTGATGTGGAGGTTAAGCCAATGCTTGATTTTGCAGTAAATTCAGACACGATGGTAAATGTTACATTAGCAGATGGTCCATATAATGTTGATGCTTCCCAATCTTCTGTGGAAATGACAGTTGTCAACGTAAAAGCTCCAGAGGGTAGCAATACATGGGTTGCATCAACAAAAGGTCTTGCCTCAGATCCAAATAATTGGTCCAAGGGGCATATCCCACAAGATGGCGATGCAATTTTATTTGATCACAATTTCTCAACACAGGATTGTGTTTGGGATGTTGATGCTGTGCTTGCAAGCTGGTCACAAAAGGAAGGCTATACAGGTACTATTGAATTTCAGACAACCTTTGATGACACTCTCCCACAGGTTAAGGTGCTTGGAGATGTTGAGGTATTAAATGGTGTTTGGACACATTCTGCAAACAATGCTGAAGAGGTTTATCGTTTGGCTGTAGATGTTGGAGGTGATTTTACTTTAGCAGCTACTGCAAAAATCGATGTTCGATTGAAGGGCTTTGCTAGAAAACAAAGCTATCCTAATGCGGGGCTAGGTGTTCATGCAGGTGGTTCATCAAAAGGAGACAAGGTTTATGGTGACTTGTATGAGCCAATTAACCTAGGAAGTGGCTCTGAAAATGCTGGTGGTGGAGCTGTTCACCTTGTTGTTGGTGGAGATGCAATTCTTGAGGGCTTGATTACAACTCAATCTCAGAAGGAGAATAGTGACTATTGTGGTGCACCACGCTCAATCTATATAACGGCAAATACCATTTCTGGCGAAGGTGAAATTCTTGCTAATTCAAATAATCTACGCTCCTCAGGCGGAAGAATCTCACTTGTTGTAACTGGAGACAATAAGCTAGCAAAGGATCGCTCAAAGCTTAATGCTCAAGGAAATGTGCCTGATACCAGAGGCGGAGCAGGAACAATCCTTGTAAAGACAACAGCTGAAGCATATGGTATTTTGTATATAGATAATGTTGTTAGAGGTAATTATTTTATAAACCATTACCCAAGTCATAACGAGGTAACACTTATCCCTGAGGGAGAAAATTGGATCGTTGATGGAATTGTTTTTGCAAATGAAGGCATATTGGCAGTTCAAGAAGGAACCACATTAACTCTTCCAAAAGGTTTTGCTTCTATCTCAGGCAGCTCACATAAGGCTGGTCTTCTTTATAATGGCGGAACAATTGTTGCTGCAGATGCGGATGAAGCAACTGATACTGCCATAATTCAAAGCAAATGGGTTTTCCAAGCAAATGAACAATTTGTCTTTCCTGGTAATCTAATTGTTAAAGATGAAGGAGCTGTTGGTTGCGTCCGTTTGCGCCAGATAACAAATATTGTTTATGGATGTGACATTAAAGTGGATGGTGATATGACAGTTGAGGAAACTGGCTTTATGTATGCTGATGTAACAGGACATACACATGGTGGTTATGACTGGTCCCGTGAATATTATGGAGATGCTTATGCTTATGGTGGCCAGCTAGCTATGAGCACAAATGGTGTGTATGGTTCAATTCTAAATCCTAATATGCCAGGTTCCTACGGCGGTGCAAATGATGGCAATGATCAGAATCTTGGCGGTGGATTGATTAAGGTTACTGTTGAAGGAACTCTTGCC
>JAZNPC010000025.1:0-3208 GCA_045589455.1 Kiritimatiellia bacterium | reverse complement strand
AAATAACACCAACAAATTTTACAATTTATCATAAAAACGCAGAAAATATATCTGCGGTAGAGTTTTTTGTCTAAAAATCAAATTTGCCTCTTTTTTTGCTTGACAGGAATACATACTTGTATATCCGTGTCCATCCGTGTTTTTGAAAATCGCACTCCTAGCCACCACACAAGCCTCCCTAGTATGCATTCGTGTATATTCGTGTTTATTCGTGGTTTCAAGCCAATCCGTGTCCATCCGTGTTATTGAAATGCTCTAACGCTTGATGGCGCCAAAGCGTCATACTTCAATATCTATTGATTGTTGGCTATTGATTTTGTTTGTTGTTTGTTGATATCAGTGTTTTTTTTTGCTATAATTTCAACATTATGCAAGAGAAAACACTAATCATTATACCTACTTATAACGAAAAAGAGAATATTGATGTAATCTTAGGCGCCATTTTTGCTTCCGCACCTAAGGTAAATGTTCTTTTTGTCGATGACAATTCACCAGATGGCACAGGCGATTTGATTGATGCACATTGTGCAAAAAATCCTCAGATACATGTGCTTCACAGAGCAGAGAAGTCTGGATTGGGACGCGCATATATTGCAGGCTTTAAATGGGGTCTTGAGCAGGGCTATGAGTATTTATTCGAAATGGATGCAGATATGTCTCATGATCCAAAGGAGATTCCTGCCTTTTTAGAGAAAGCAAAGGAATGTGACCTTGTTCTTGGCACTCGCTATAAGGGTGGCATTCGTGTAATTAACTGGCCATTGAATCGCTTAATAATAAGCATGAGCGCTGGCTTGTTTGTACGTATTGTTACTGCTTTGCCGGTGTCAGATCCGACAGGTGGTTACAAATGTTTTAATCGAAAAGTTCTTGAGGCAATAGAGTTAGATAAAGTTGTTTCTAATGGTTATTCTTTTCAGATAGAGATGACGCACATTGCTTGGATGAAGGGCTTCTCTATTGGTGAGGTTCCAATTGTTTTTGAAGATCGTCGATATGGCTTTTCTAAATTAAGTAAGGCGATTGCTCGCGAGGCTTTTGGTATGGTGTTTAGACTTGGGTGGAAAAATCGCTTTAGACGTCACCCGCCGACAGAATGTAAATAGTAATAATTTTGGATCGTGTTAACGCGAAATAGTTTAAATTTGGATTTTGACTACTATGAGTAAAATTAAAGATATCTCAGCAGACAATGTAGATGTAAATGTAGATTCAGATGTGATAAAAAAGAAGAGGCGTAGGCTTGAGAAATTCTTTTTTAACCGTACGGATTATATCGCTTTTGGTATAAGCTTTTTGATTTCATTTGTCGTTTATTTTATTACAACGGCGCCAACAGTTACACTTGAGGATTCTGGTGAGCTTGCTGTTGCTGGTGATTATCTTGGTGTGCCACATCCTCCTGGATATCCTTTGTGGACACTTTGTGCTTTTATCTTCACGCGTATTTTTAGATTTGTAACCTATATGGGGCAGCCTAATCCAGCATGGGCAATTGGATTAATGTCTGGTTTCTTTGGAGCATTCGCAGCAGGTATTACCGCTATGCTAATTAATAAGTGCACAAAGGAATTGCTTTCTCATGTATCTAAGGGTTCATCAAATAGAGATCTGTTGTCACCTAATGTTCTTTCAATTACCTGTTTAGTTTCAGCAGTTTCGGGAAGTCTTGCATTTGCATTCTCACCAGTAGAATGGTCTCAATCAACAATTATTGAGGTTTACACGCTTAATTCATTCTTCTTGATGTTAATTTTCTTATTTATTTTCAAGTGGTTGTGTAAGCCAAGTGTAAAGCTATTGTGGCTTGTTGCATTTTTGTTTGGTCTAGGCTTTACGAATTATCAGGTTCTTTTGTTCATGGCAGTACCGATGATTATTGCCGTGCTTTTACATAGTATACCTTTATTTAGAGACTTTGTTCTTTTATTTGTGCCTGTTGGTTTAACAATAAAACTAATGGAGCTGGGTGCAAAATACCCTGAGCCCGGTTTTGCAAAGTTATATCCTGATCATTCAAATTTAAATTCTAGAGTTCCTTCTATTGTTCCTCAAGCTGAATTTGAGGGACTAATTGGTTACTATATCATATCAATTATTCTAATTTTGGCAATTTGTGTCTGTGGAATAATTTTGGCTACTTTGGAGAAAAATGATGAGAAAGAGTCATTTCTCACGCGTCTTCTAATGCCATTAAGGTCCAAGGCTATTGCTTTTAAAATAGCTTTGTCATTTTTTGTAATAGCACTAGTATTTGTTGCTCTTAATGTTTCACCAATTAAACCACCACCAGAATTTGCTTATGCTCCAAAAGAAGCAATAATGTCTTTTATGGATGTATATCTTATTTTTGCTATTGGTTTAGTTTTTTTGATAGGACTTGGCTTTTGTTATAAGGGTGGTTTGTGGTATTCAATATCTATTTTTTCAATACTAATTTCGCTTTTAATTTTTGTTGTTAAGGGATGTATGCTCGGATTGACACATCCTCTAACAGGTTATTTTTGGTTTTATGTTGTTTTAAATTTTGTATTTTTGTTGATGGCATGGTTGATGCTTCCTAATGGTCGTGCAGTTGCCGGTACGGTTTTCTTTGCAGAGTTAGGTGCTGCCTTCTATGGTTATATGCCATTGGCCTCTCTAACAGATCCACCTATGAACTGGGGCTTCCCAAAAACTTGGGAGGGCTTTAAGCATGCTGTATCTCGTGGACAGTATGAAAAGATTGTACCAATTACATTGTCTCAGGTTCTTTCACCAAACTTTGTACGTCAGTTAGGAAGTTATTTCTCTGATTTGCGTATGCAGTTTACACTTGTACTTGCTCCATTGGGCTTTATTCCATTTGCATTGTGGAGCATCAAGGTAAAGGGTAAGCGTTTCAGTGTGTTCCCTATTGCATTTGGCTTAGCAGCAGTCATTGCTTTGCTAGCAGCGCTAGACAAGGTTATTGATCCAACTAGTGCTAATGACCTTGGTGGTGCGTATAAGTACTTAATGGGACTAATTCTTTTAATGGCAACAGTAGGTGTTGCACTAATACTTTGCAGAATTGAGCATTTGCTATTGGACGAGGTCCTTGATAAAACAAAGGATATTTATACACGCATAATCACAGCGCTTTGCTTAGTAGGCGTAATTGCTGGTGTGCTAGGAGTTATTGTTTGCGTATCAAATATTGGCGCAGAGTATATCCTTGAGGCTGGAT
>JAZNPC010000024.1:0-26574 GCA_045589455.1 Kiritimatiellia bacterium | reverse complement strand
AGGTAATAGTGATTTAACACCATTAAGTGACCAAATCATTCCTGATTGTTTAAAACGCTGACAAACAATTGTCTTACAACCACTTTCAATTACTCCCGAACCAATAAACCATCCATTAGCACTATAAATATCATATTTCATTCTATCTTGATTTTGTCTATAGTAATTAAATTCCCTACGTGCTTCACCTGTCAAATTCTCTTTGTATTTCTTTTCTATTGAATCAAGTAATGTTTTTATCTTCCCTTCCTTAATTTTGTTTTTCCATACCCGATATACCCTTTTATATTGGGATGAACCCTTTTTAAATCCTAATCCTAATATTAGTGGTTCTAAATGTTCTATAGCATGGTATATGTCTAATATTTCTATAGCAAAAGGGAATTCACTATCATGAACAGATTTCAGCCACTTTCCTCCATCAGTTATGTAAATTACTAAAATCGGCTTCTTTGAAAATCGGCGATCAAATTCTTTTCTTAAACATTTCCCAAATTTTACCTTTTTATGTGTTGTGGCCACATATGTTGTTGTATCCAAAACCCTATGTGGCTCATTTTTAGAAGACATTGAACCAATAAATATTGCTCCTACTTTTACCTCTCGAGTTTTTGCTCTACCATTTTTGCCTTTTACATTTCTTAAATGCTCGGGACGCAAACATACACCAGTTCCATCTCCTAAAACATAAACGATTTCTATTGGTTTGTACAAATCTTCTTTAGAATTCCCATCGTCGTATTTAAAGAACTCATTCACTATAGTTTGCTGGGAATAAACCAATTCCCTCATAACATCTGGCGACAAATTAAACCGATGATTATGCGAAAATTCTTTTGATGCTTCCTTGTATGGATTTTTACAAGCATATCTAAGTGTTTCTTCAACAACTGTCGGGCAATATCTGCCAACAAGACCTATCTTCTCATCAAATGGATAATGCCCTGTTTTAGATATTTTATTCCAATAATACTTTCTTGAAATAGGTTCTGTTTCTCCAAAAAGAGTAACCACCTTTTTCTTATGTATACCACCGTCTCGCTCGTCCTCTGTTGGGGTGTAATCCAAATGAGTATTAGACGAACTAGATAAAAGCAATGTCATTAGTTGCAAACAAATATTATTTGCTATGTCTGACATTGTATATTCAAGCTTACTAGTACATGCAATCCCATTTTGTTCTATAGAATCGATTGCTGAATCAATAACTTCTTGAAGTGAAGAACATCCTAATTTTATTATTTCATGTGCTTTTTTTTTACACTTGATTGAGAATTTATTATGTCTCGAGTATTGACTAATGATAATTCAAGAATTAAGTCTCGCAGTTTTTTTCCTGCTTTTACGGCAGACTTAAATTCATCAACCTTGTCTACTGGTATTGCGAAGGAATGATTTTTACCTTTATGCGTGTATTGCAAATTGTGATAAACAACAATACTACCATCTTTACGAGTATTCTTATATGATGAAATTGTACCTTGAACAGATTGAGGTAGTGAAGCAATTTCTGCGAGTATCTCTTCACGAGAACGACTAGAGGATAATATTTCTTTTTTCATAATACATATATTATAATATATGTGTATGCAAAAATCAAGCATTTTTCCTAATATTTTGCATAAAAAACTCTTTGCACCCTTTTTGAACGAATCATGCTATAAGTGTAAAATGGATAATGTTTTTAAAGCAGATATTAGGCTTTCTGATTTTTGGGGGTATTCATCATTTGAAATTCCAAAAGATGAAAAAGGAATGAGTTTGTTGTTTGTGCAAACTCAAAAAAGGAGAAGAAATTGTTAGGAAAATCAGCAAATATATTTTTCTACAAGAATTACCAGTTCAGCTCGCAATTAAAAGTCAAAATTATACGCATGAATCTCATAAAAAAAAATTATGAAAAACATAAAGATTTTATGGCATGTGTAAAAAAATACGGAATAAAGGTTGCTCTCAATAAAAAAATCGGATATACTCCAATGTTGATTTTTTTTAATAAAAAGCAAAGGTTTGGTATAAAAAAAGTATGCAAAAGGTTAATTAATAGATTTAAATGGTAAAATAATTTTGATATCCATTAAATTATTGTTTCGTGTAAACTAATATAATATTTAGCTTTTGTTTCCCAAGAATGATAATCAGATATAGATTTTTTTGCGGCTTTTCCCATTGTTAAGATTTTCTCTGGAGAAGACAATAACTGTGTTATTGCTTCTGCCATTTCATCTATTATAAAATCTGGGTCTTTAGGCTCAATTCTAAAGCCAGTTTCATCAGAGACCAGACATTCAGGACCACCTAATTTTAGACAAATTATAGGTCTACCTGCAGCCATAGCTTCTTGGATTGCACAACTACCAGAGTCTAAGTATGAAGGATGGAGTAGAATAGAAGCGTTGGAAATTTCTTTCAAGGCTTGATCGCGTGGAATAAATCCAGTAATCTTTAATTTTACTCCGAGTTCGTTGGCTAGCGCTTCAAGGCTTGCTCGCTCTGGTCCGTCGCCAATGAGTGTTAGCCCACATTGTCCACCATTTTGTGCCTTTGCAAGAGCTTTTATTGCCAATGAATATCCTTTAAGAAAGGCAAGTCTACCAAGACAGAAAAAGGAAGGAGTCGGGCTGATGGGAATATTATTTAATGTTGCTATATCTTCTTTAGAAAGAGCTACTCCTGGGCAAATGGCTATTTTGTCTTTACTAACACCAAGCTCTATACATCTCTCCATTGTGTAAGGAGTTCCTGCTAAAACATAATTTGCTTTTCTAAGTGTTGTCTTTACTGCAAAATCATGTTCGCCAACAAAACGTATGATTTTACGAGCAACCTCGATTAGCTTTCGCTTAAATGAGCCTTCCTTGATAAGAGGCTTTGGTGGTAAATCTGCACCAGCAACTGGGCCAAAGATATATGGAATACCAGAATTCCTTAGACAGCTTGGTGACCAATAACGTACAAAAGTAATATGTTGTGCGGAGTCAAAATTATGCTGTTTATGTAGCTTTCTAACGGTTTTGCCTGCAAGTAATTGCCACAAGTGATAATGTAATTGAATGAGTTTAGGATGCTTCCACCAAAACTTTGCACAAGGTAAATCAAAAAAATGAATAAACAAATTTGCAGGCATTTGATAGTTTGCAATCAAGGCCTCAATTGATTCTTTAAATTCATAGGATGTTAGAACGTGAATTTCTGCATGCTTTGCCATTGCAACTGCGGCATTCCATCCAACACCTGGCTCGGAGCCTCTATTGGGACCACATGAATAAGCAGATAAAAGTATCTTTTGCATAAATTAATAAAAACTCCTTAAAGCTTTTAAAACTTGTCGCCATACTAACCAATATTTATTCGCAACTTTAAAATAAAATTCTTGGAAGGAATTACCAAAAGGGAATCTTGATCCATATAGCAATTTAACCTTTCGGCATTCCTCTAGGCGCTTCTCATTAAATACGGTTGAGATATTGTTTTCGTGCCAAGCAAAACATGCTATTGTTTTAGGTAGATGTTTAAATTTACATCCCAATTTAGCAAGTCTTACCCAATATTCATAATCCATTGTTACTTTATAGGTAAAATCTAAGTCTCCAGCAATTTCATAGGCTCTACGGCGCCAAAATGTTGCTGCTGAAGGGATATAGCACCCATAGTGAAGTAGGACACCAAAGGAGTAGCGATGGTCTTTCTTTACTCGGATAGGAGTTCCATCTTCCTTTGTAAATTCAATTTCTCCGTAAATAACATCAGTTTTTGGATTCTTTTCAAATGCATTAGAAATTTCTTTAAGTGCATTTGGTTTGTATTCTTCATCTGCATTAAGCCAGCAAACTATATCACCAGTTGTTTTACGTAGACCTTTATTGATAGCATCTGTTTGTCCACAATCCTTTTCTGATACCCAGGAAAATGAATAGCGGGCTTTTCTCTCATCTGGAAGTGTTGCAATAAAGCTATCCCATTCCTGCATATATTTAACGCTATTGTCGGTTGACCCACCATCAATTACAATGTGTTCTACAATAGGAGAGTCCTCAGACTCTGTCTGAGCAAAGACATTTTTTATGGCTTTGATTAAGAACTCTCCATAATTATAGTTTGGAGTTACAATTGAAATTTTCATGAAATTATTCCTTCACTTTGCAAAGGAACCAAGGCTCTTGCCCCTTTTGCATATATGTGGTATACGTGTTTATTGCATATACTTTTGCACCAATTTTATTGATGTATTCCTGTGCTTCTTCCTCATTTCGAAGGATTGGTAACTTTATAATGAGATATTCTATGTTTTTTTGTTCAATATATTGCTTAGAAAAATTAAGACCTACAGGAATTATTTTCTTTAAATCTCTTTCGTTAAGCCATAACTCGGCAAGAGGATTGCCTGGTTGAATTATAATACCAACAGTATCTACACCACTCGGTAAATTGCTTATTGTTTCAGTAAGAGCATATTGCCTTTTTGAATAGTGTGCATAATCTTCTAATTGAGCTTTTAGTGTTGGATGGTTAATTTTTGATGCAACAGTCTTTGCTGGCCACAAAGGAGCTGATGGGTCTAAAACAATACATGCTAATCCTGCAAGAAATGAGAAAATAGCAAAACCTATAATAAGTTTTTTAGAACACTTTGCAAGTCCCAAAAATACAAATGGGAGCATTAACCAAAAGAACCCAATAAAAGAACGTCCTAAGGTTTCTGCATTCGTTATATATGTTGTTAAAAGAAGAGCGATGATAGCGCATAGAGGTAAAATACATTTGCTGCAGTATTTTATGTTTTTTTTCTTAAATAAGCCCCAAAGCAAAGGTATAAAAGCAAATAGTCCTAACGAAGCACCCTCTGCAAGTATAAGAGGACTAAATGAAATAATCTCAATACCTAGCTTAGGAAGCATTGAATTCAGCTTATTGAATAATGGGTTTACAGGAATATCTAATAGTTGCTGTAATAAAATTGCTATTGATTTTCCAAAACTTCTTCCACTATTTGCTGTGTTGTCAGGGAAAATATATGTAGATGCATCTGTAACTTCAGGAAGATTATAATTACCATAGTAAAATTGATTTACTGCCAAAGTAGGAATAGGGGAGCAAATAAGAGCTAGTGGAATTAAATATAAATAGTGACTAAGCTTTAGCTGCTTGTAAGGCTTTGTCCCGTATAAGAAGAACCAACCAATCCACAGTGGTGCTAAAGTAAGATATTGTGGCTTTATTCCACACGCTAGTGCAAAGCTAATAGCACTCAAGGATATGTTTTTAGGTGTAGTTTCTGTCCTACAAGCAAAGAAATATGACAAGAATAGAAAAGTTGTGCAAGTAATGACATTGTCATTAGTAGATGCTCCCATAACAACAACTGGTGCAGCAATAAAAATAGTGACAACATAGTTTACTAAAGAATCGCCAACATTCGCATTTTTTGCCGTGTCTTTTAGTAGCCAAATGAATAGAAGTAAACTAATAAAGTTTGGTAACGCTATACCTTTCTCTCCAAAAATAGAATAGAATGAAGCACTTAGCATTGGCCAAACATGGGGCATTTGATTTATTCGTTCATCTACATTAGGAACGCTCCAAGGGTGTCCCTCTTGTATCCAGAACATCATTTGTGGAATACGGTAGCTATAAGAATCAAGGAAGCAATGCGGCTGGACAATTAAGGATATAAAGCATCCTATAATTATTGTCCAAAGCATCCAACCGCCCTGCTTATATGAGAGAAGTTCTGGCTTGAATGCTTCCTTTTTGCAACGATATATAGTCCATAAGATGGCAACTACAAGTCCTACTCTTGCGCCCCAAAGAAATTGAGACACAAGTGATGCCAATGAAGTACATAAAATAATTATTATCATTGCTTCTACCCATAGAGAAGCAATGAAACATAAATCATTGTTAGCAAAATTTGTTTTTGTTGTGTCTTCCATGATGGATTATTTCTTGTTTATTAGTCGTCTTGTGAGATAAATCTGTTCTTCTGCGAGTCTTCTTTGAGATCTAAATAAATTGCCTACGATGCCTAGAAGAAGTAATGCAAATCCAGCAAAAGCACTAATAGCTAATAGAATTAAGGATGGAATATAGGTTCTATCTGCACCTGAAGAAATAAAGTATGTAAGTACAATGAACCTTACACCTAAAACTGTTGATAATAGGAAGAATGGAATTGATAAATATGCAAAGAATGCACCAGGCCTATAAAGAAGGAACATGGATATCATAGTTCCACCTGTCTTTTTAAGATATTGTGGAATACTCTTAAAAAGACGAGATTCTCTTGTCTTAGGATTAACTCTTATATCAACAGAGGCAACGCGCATTCCCGTTGTTCCAGCCTGAACAAGCGTCTCCATACAGTATGAGAATTTTGAGTGAATAAAAATTCTTTCCATTGCCTGGCGAGAAAATGCTCTAAAGCCAGATGGAGCATCGCGAACTGTCGTCTTTGAAATTTTTCTTAATGCCCAGCTTCCACAGAGCTGAAGAAGCTTTTTGATAGGACTAAATTCTGGGTGCTTTACGATTGGTCGGCAACCCACTACAATCTCTGCCTTATTTTCTATGATTGGCTGAACAAGCAGAGCAATGTCGGGTCCGTAATACTGATTGTCGGCATCTGTATTAACAAGAATGTCTGCTCCATGCTCAAGAGCATAGTCACGGCCAGAGGTAAAGGCTGTCGCCAAGCCTCTATTACTTCCGTGTGAAATGATATGATGAACACCACATTCCTTTGCCACCTTAACAGTATCATCCGTAGAGCCATCATCAATAATCATATATTCAATGATGTCAATACCAGGAATCTCTTTTGGCAAATCAGCAATAGTTGCTGCTAGTGTGTTTGCTTCATTAAGACATGGAATTTGAATTATGAGCTTCATTTATTTTTCCCTTCAATCGCTCTTTTGCAGAATAAAAATTTTGCTATCGAGAATATAATAACATTTAAAAGTTGGTAAATTAAGTAGTAGCAGTTTTTCCCTAAAATAATTATCTCAAATTTAATAGCTTCTACGCAAAATGTATAGAAAAGCCAATCAAAAAATCTAAAAACAATAACTGATGCCATGAATTCGAGGTATTGCTTATGGATTGGTTTCTGTTGGTTTGGTCTAAAAACAAATTTTCTGCATAATGGGAAATTTATGTTCACTTGGATGAATAGTACGATAGCGTATGCAAGTGACTTGTTAAGTCCTAGAATGTCAACAAAGATAAAATTTAATGGGAATGCGATTGCAAAAGCAGGCAAACCTACAGCTAAGAAAAGAAATAGTTCTTTACCTAGTTTTATAAGTAATTTAGATTTTGTACTGTTTTTTAACATAAATTAAATTATTTATCGCTTTTTAGTTGATATGTTGTAATAGCGTTAAATATAGAACCATTTTTGCCAAAATTACAATCTTTTTCAACTCCTGTTGTAAGTAGTGTAGCATCTTCTAAATTATAGCTGTCTGCAGATGCTACATGGCGTTTAGAAATACGAGTTGCCGGAATGATTTCTACATTACCATCTGGTAATCCATCAATGGTGTCTGTTATACATATAGAGTTGTTGTAAAACTTAATTCGTCTTTCAAAGCCGTATGGACTTTCTTTTGTCTTGAAAATCATCACTCCCTTAAGCATATTGATAATTGTTTTTCCTAGACATAGACTTATTCCACGAAGAACCATATGCTTAAATGGGGTAGAGTCCATTTCTTTATGAGGGAAGAGTTTGCCTTTAATTACAATTTGTGTTCCATCTGCATCATCAATTCTTTCTGATTCCCATTTTGTTGACCACCAGTGTGAAATGAATTGCTTTTTGCCGTGTTTTACAATCCAGCCAAAATCATTAAAGCTTTCCCCGTTAGGGTAGAGCATATGCATCACGCCACCCTTATTGCAAGCAACAAGTGCGCGTGCATTCTCAGTAGAAGATAGAAATATGTAGTTTGCTTCAGGGAAAGAAATGTCAGCAGTTATTTGTGCTACCTGAATTTCTTCAACAATGAGCTTATTTAGCTCAATTAAGCCTCTAGCAATAGAATGGCCAATATAGTGGCAAATATATCTGTCGTCAACCGCATTAAAGAAATGATTTGGATCTGCCATATTGGTAAATAAAACATTGCAAATTGCAGCAGCTTGTTGCTTTTGCTCTGAGGTGCCATCGCGCATATAGCGGATGATACCATAAGGCACAACATAGTCTGTGTTACGAGCATTAAACATTCCAAGCCCATGCATTGGATGGCAAATGGTCTTGTAAATAAAGTCTAGTGCTTTATCTGCAGAAGAACGAATGTCTTTTCCTATTTCTTCTGCAAGCTCAGCATCAATTATGTCCCATAAGCAATCAAGAGCAACAGATAGGTAACCCACATCCGGTCCATCGTATTCCATATACCAGCCTTCTTTAGATTGAAGAGCTAGTGTTTTCTTTGTAACACGCTTAAAGGATCTATCTGAAACAAGCTTGGGAGCAACCTTTTTTATGCAAGCAAGGGCGGCAAGTCCTGCCACTTGTTGATTTGCAGCACGAGGTTCAAAACGATTTATTAGTTGTTTAGCCGCCTTCTTTAGACCTGAGTAAACTTCTTCAATAGGACATATGCCTTCAGAAACAAGTTTAGCTACGGCAAGTGAAGTAAATGCAACAGGAGGATAACCACATTCCCATGGATAATATTCTTCAAATGCTCTAAAACGGGTTGCCCTTTTATTCCAAAACGTTGCAGAGCCTTTTGCAATCTCTTTCGCAAATAAATTTGGGATTAACTTTTCATTATTAAGTGCTTCAGAAGCCTTGAGAGTAGCATATCCGCCTTGCTGGATAATAATAGAAGCGAAATCTCTGATACGATAGTGCCACCAATTTCTATCAAAGCAACCAAAGGATGGATTTGATGGGTCACGACACACCTGAGTTAGTATGCGAGGAAGGATTTTCTCTAAAAGAGTGGTAAACTCTTGCTTTGCTGTAGGAATGTTAAAACTATTCATAAAAGCCTTATTTGTCTGATCCATCAGTGATGATAACGTTGTAGGAGGTTAGACCCTTACGCTTCGTTGGGCGACTCATTGCCTTCCAACTGAGGCGTAGTTTATTAAATAGAGGACCTAAAGTTTTTTCTGGAATAAAGCATACAAGCCATCTAGCTAATTTTGTTCTACAAATGCAGAAGCATGTGCTAATAAAGAGCTCCACAATTCGTCTTGAAAAAGCAATCTTTTCTGGCTTGTAGCCATAGTCTGGGGCTTTCATAAAGAAGAAACGTCGGCGTTTAATTCGTAGAAAACCACCTCTCTTTTTGAAATCAAGCATATGTCCATGCATGTCTCCAGCTTTTAGTGGGTCTTCTTCATTAAGAGTTAATTCGTCCTTTTCTATGAGCTCTTGAATGATTGTTTCCATTTCTGCAGTTCTGGAAACAACAACTGATACACCACCTTGACCCGCATTTTCAAATTTAGGAGACCATGCATCGCCAACGGCTAAATCTGCAAATTCATTGCAGAAATCCATTGAGTATAAGCTTGTGTTAGAAACAAAGAAAGGAATTAGGAAATTATAGTATACCTTTGGGGATTGTAGAACAACACCGCTTTCGGTTTTGATTTCAAGATAACCAGGCCAAGTGCCAGCACGCCACTTAACAGAGGTTACAGCGTCGTCTTTTTTTACTCGGTTAGATTTTAAGTAATATTTGAGAGCCTGAGGGGTAAGTGCTGTTCCGGTATAAGGACCAAGGACAAATTTAATTAGCTTGGCTTTTTCATCTCCGATGCGTTGAAGCTCTCGAAGAGCAGCTGCATGCTCTGGGGTGCAAACAATAGCATAGCGTTTGCTTGTTTCAAGCTTTGAAAGCACTGAAAGCATAGGAACATTGATATAAACAGATCCAGCACAATCAAGCACCTTAGCAGGGGTGGTAGCTATAACAGGGGAAGCCTCTAGTGGAACAGGGATTCCTTGTTTTGCAACAATTACTGCATCAACGCGACTTGATTCGAGTAGATATTGAAGTACTCTAGTGATTACTCCTCCAGATGCTCCAGCAAGACGCACATTAGGATCGGTTGCATGACCTGTTCTAACCTTTTGAACAATACCAGTAAGCCAACTTGAAGGATAAGTGCCATAGTGTGCCTTATACAACCTAGGATATTTTATGCCCATAGCTGGGCAACAAGAAAAATCTGCTTTTTTAAAATCATCAAATTTAGGTTTATATCCATTAGGCGTGATAACCATACATGGGTTACAAGCGCCTGTTTTTTCTGATAGGTAAACACAGGCTCCACAGGATGTACAATTGTGAGGGATTTTACTCATTTTAGTGGCTCAAAAGGTGTAAATACAATACGGACTTTTATTTATACTATTATACAAAAAACCTTGATTTTGTTCAACATGTATTATTTTATGTTTGTTTTGGCACACGAAAATGTGCGATTAGGTGTGGGAGTGCGCTTTCGCGCAACAACAGGATGCTCAGGATTTTGTATGATTGGAGTACGGAGATTGTTGTAAAGCGCTAACGCTTATAGCTTACGCCCAACACGGAGACGCGGAGAAAGGAGAAAAGTGCAAGCCATCATTACAATTACCCCAAGATATCTCCGTGCCTCCGTTCTCTTTAACCTCTGTGTTTTGCTGTAGGCTAGAGCGTTAGCGATTAAATCACTTTCGTTCATTGCTTACGCCTAACACGGAGACGCAGAGAAAGGAGAACTGTGCAAGCAGTCATTACAATTCCCCCAGAATCCCTCCGTGCCTCCGTTCTCTTTAACCTCCGTGTTTCGCCGAAGGCTAGAGCGTTAGCGACATTAATACGAATCGCGTTGCTTATTGCTTACGCCTAACACGGAGACGCGGAGGCGCGGAGAAAAGTGCAAGCCATCATTACAATTACCCTAGAATCCCCTCCGTGCCTCCGTTCTCTTTAACCTCCGTGTTTCGCCGAAGGCTATAGCGATAGCGATTAAATCACTTTTGTTCATTGCTTACGCCTAGCACGGAGACGCGGGGAAATGAGAACTGTGCTAGCAATTGTCAACAATTCCCCTAGAAACCCTCCGTGTCTCTGAGTCTCTTTTTCCTCCGTGTTTCGCCGAAGGCTATAGCGTTAGCGACATTAATACGAATCGCGTTGCTTATTGCTTACGCCTAACACGGAGACGCGGAGAAAGGAGAAAAACTGCTAGCAATTGTCATCAATTCCCCTAGAAACCCTCCGTGCCTCCGTTCTCTTTTTCCTCCGTGTTTCGCCGAAGGCTAAAGCGAGAGCGTATTTCATTCTAGTGGCGTTGGCTTATTGCTTCAAAGATTTTGCAATAAGAAAGGCAACAAGAAGCACTAGTGTCGTGTTCATCAGCATCCTGAGCATCCTGACAAATCCTGAGCATCCTGTTGTTGCGCGCGAGCGCACTCGCGTGCTCTGCACGCCAACCCCGTGTCCGTGTTTCGCTGCTGGAGACAAATTTTTATGTGACCACAAGTAAGTAATTCCCACCTAGGTTGTTTTTAAGTTATAAAATTTTCAATTGTGTTGAAAAAAAAGAGTTTTTTTGCTATTATTTGTCATAAAATTTATGAGAGTAATAAATGTGACTTATTCACACGTTAAATAGCGTTTTCTGATGAGTTAATTTAGAGAAAAGATAAAAGACTTGCTTATGGAAAAAGGTAAACTGATGCCTCAAAGAAATGTTTCAATTCAAATTGTACGCATACTCGCATGCTTGTTGGTTTTTGTTCTTCATTTTGGGCAAATTGCTGGTGGCGGAGATTTACAAGATGTTGGTTTCGAGGGAATTGTTAAAAACTTTGTCTACTTTGGTGCCTATGGTGTTCACGTATTTTTGATTATTAGTGGATATTTATGTACGAAAACATTTTACAAACGAGATAGTGTTAATGTAGGACAATATTATACAAAACGAGCAATCTCAATATTGACACTATACTATTTGGTTATAGCTTTTTATTTTATAACTGATAATATTTTGCATTATGTTGTTGAAAATGTTCTCAATATGAATTTGAATAACAAGATTATACCTCATGACGATGTTGGATTGGGTTGGTCTGGTTATCTTTTCCTTCTTAATACATTTGTTCCTTATCCTCCAAGAAATGATTTTTGGCAAAATGTTGGTTTTACTTGGTCTATTTGTGTATTCGTATATTTCTATTTAATTGCCCCTTTCTTGCTAAAATTAGTAAAAGGAACATATTCTGCATTGATACTATGGTTGTCAATCTTAATAGGTTGTGAAATAATTCTTCCTCATTATTCTTGTTTAATGTTGCGACATATTAATTATTTCTTTTTGGGTGTATTTATTTTTGTGGCAATAAAAGAAAAAAAGGAAACGTTTGCCGGTGTCATACTTTCATTTTTTACAATCCTATCGATTCTCTATAAAGATTCTTTTTTCATTACCTCTGTTAGTAAACAATTTGAGAATCCTTATGCTTTTGCTTGTGTTTTTGGAATTGTTCTCTTGTTTTTATTAGGGAATGGCAAGGAGTTTCATGTTTCCCCACGCATACAATCGGTAATTGATGGTTTAGATGCATATTCATATACTTTTTATTTAGGGCATGGCTTAGTATTTCATACTGTTTTAGAAAGAATAAGATTAGCGCAATTCCCATTATGGATTACTCTTTCAATAGCAATAATATTGACTCCTATCGTTACTTTTATTTTAGGCAGGTATATTGAAAAACCTATTCAAAAATATTTGACTAAAAAATTTGTGAAATAAAATAAATTCACTTCCGCAAGAAGTATAATAATATGGTATTGAATAAAAAATGATAGTTTGGTAAAATTTTAGAAAATTAAACTTCATTTATCCCTAAAAAAGTTTTATGTTTGTTCAAAGGTTTTTCAAAGTAATTAAAGCAATCAACCGGAGGGTAAATCGTGGTTGGTCGACTTTTTGTACTCATGTCATCTTCTGGGGTAATGGTATAAAGCACCACGATATTATTGCTTACGGCATCCCTTTTGTGAATGTTTCACTTGGTGGTAAATGCTTTATTGGTAAGAAGTTTTGCATACGAACAGGTGTACAAAATTCAGAAGTGGGTCTAGTTGGTACACGTATTCTTGTTGGACGTTCAGGCGTACTTAAGATTGGCGATAATGTAGGAATGAGCAATGCAACTATCGTTGCTCAAGAATCTGTTACAATTGGTGACAATGTAATGATCGGTGGTGGTGTGCAGATTTTTGATACAAATTTCCATTCTACAGATGCTAGTGTTCGTACAAGTGGTAAAGAAACTCCTGATGATGTTAAGAAAAAACCGGTAGTTATTGGAAATAATGTGTTTATCGGTACAAATGCAATAATCTGTAAGGGCGTAGTAATTCCTGATGAAGCTATAATTCCTGCTGGCAGTGTTGTTTATTCATCAAAAGCTTCGAATTTTATTATAAAGTAGGATAACCAAATAATGAAAGCTAATTTATCATCTCTTCAAACAAAATTTTTACCAATTATTTTTGGTTTGGCTTTGTTTGTTGTTGCATTTTCTGCAGTTAAAGGTATGGTCTACGGAAATGCAAGTAATGTTAAGATTCTTGGTGGTTTAGTCGTGGTTGGAGGTGTTACACTTGCCCTAGATAAAAATTATTGGCTTATGCTTCCTGCTTTTTTTTTGTTAGAAATAAAGTTACCAGGTTTACCTTTTGATGGGAAAGAAATAGGATGCATTTTATTGATTGTTATTTATGTATTAAGATTGACACTTCAAAAAGAAAAAACAACGAAGCCATGCACGCCATTACTCATGGCATTGCCGTTTTTGTTGTGGATTTTCATGGTTTGGTGCTTAAATCCAACAGGATTAGCAATGTTTGGTAGTACTACGGTTGGTGCAAGATTTTATCTAAAAATTATTTTTGGTGTTTTTGCTGGGTGTATAATGTGCACAAAAGCAATAAATGAAAATGATGCAAAAAAATTGTTTTTTGTTATAGTTGCTGCTCAAATAATTCAATCTTTTATTTCCATCTTTGCTGCTGGACTTATTTCTACTGAGGTGGCTGATGAAGATCGTGGTACAGGACGATATGAATATCTATTTGCTTTGTCCATTTATACAATTATGTTTTGCCGGTATAGTTTATCAGATGTTTTCAAGTCTGGTTGGAAATTTTTTGTGGTTGCTTTTTTCGCACTTTTAACTATTTATACCGGCAAACGAAAAGCAATCGGAACCTTGCTTTTGTTGCCACTCTTGCGAGTTTTCTTTACTGGAAAAGACAAAATGCTAACATTTGCATGTGTTTGCACCGCAAGCTTTGTGTTGGTTTTTGTTGTAGCAGCAGATGGTGCCTTTTATGAATTACCTCCTTCTGTTCAACGTTCTTTGTCAGTTGTTGTGCCTAAATATAGAGAAACAGAAATCACACAAGATATATTTCGTTATGAAATTAGACGCATAGGAAACGAAATTATAAAAGATTCTCCTTGGGTTGGTAGAAAAGGTTTTGCAATTGATGCTAGAGAAGCAATATGGATAAAAAGCCTTGGCTCTGATTTGTATGGTGGTCATGCCTTTACTGGAAATTGGCATAGCGCTTGGTATGCTTATGCTTGTGACTTTGGAATCCCTTGTGCTATTGGATATTATATTGCATTGATATTTATGCTGTTTTATAGTGTGAAAGTTTTAAAACAAATGCGTTATGGTTCATGGTCTTTTATTTGTTTGTTGTTTTTTACTTTAAATATTTACATTTCTGCAATTTTCTCGTATACATCAGGACACAGTTCATTTACAACAATGGGATTTATGTATAATTTAGGAATTATTGTTGCCTTAGAGAATGGGCTGAAGCAAGATAAGCAGCTAGCATTATTAAATGATACTAATAAAATTGCATAAGGTTGATATATGAAAATTGTTCATTTAGGATGGGTTAAACTACCGGCTGATTATCCTGAAAAAGAGCTAATAAAAACAAGTCATCCTGGTCGTTGGGTGCTTAATCATGCATTGGCTCAGAAGTCAATAGGACTTGATGTTGAGGTTGTTACGCTTGTCCATGGAGCAAAAAAGGATTACGTACTCGAAGTAGAAGGAATTAAGGTTCATTATCTAAAAACTGCACACAAGTGGCGTCATTTAACTTTTTATGCGATAGATCGGATGCGTGTGGCACGGTATGTAAAAAAGCTTAACCCAGATTTTGTTCATACTCATGGAACAGAAGAGGCTTATGGATGGGCAGCACAAAGAACCGGTTTACCTTATTGCATTACAGCGCAAGGTTTGTTTTTCCAAATCATACCAACACTAAAGCGTAAGCCAACAATTCACGAAAAATTTCTTAAATGGGGAGAAAATATTGTTCTTAAACGTGCAAAGCATGTTATAGCCAAGAGTGAATATGTTCGTGATGCTCTTGCAGAAAAATATCCCCATTTGCAGCTTGAGCTTATTCCTAATACTTATGAACCACCCCTTGCTAAAGAGATAGTCTTTCCAAAGCAACAAGCCTTTGCTTTTGTTGGTTCGGTCAATGATAGAAAGGGTGTTCATTTAATTGCTGAAGCATTAAAGATTGTTGTAAAAGAATTTCCAAATATTAAACTTCATATCGCAGGAAATAATCAGGAAGGGAATCGCTCATCATACGAGCAATCTGTGATTAAAGATTTACGAGAAACACTTGGTAAAAATCTTATTCTTCATGGCAGAGTTCCATCTGATGAATTATTTAAGGTCCTAGATGAGTGTGTAGCAATTGTTGCACCATCAACAGAAGAAATGTTTGGGAATCAGCTAATAGAAGGATTGATGCGTGGCTGCCATGGAATTGTTACAGATCAAACTGCTATGGCTGAAAATGTGCGTAGGTTCGGTAATGGAACAATTGTGCCTCAGGGAGACTCTTGTGCTATAGCTGATGCGATGATAGAGACATTAAAATCTCCTCCAACTGAAAAGGAGATTCAAAAAGCACGTCAGAATATAAATGATTATATGTCCCCAAAGGCTGTTGCAGAAAAGAGTAGACAATTGTATCTAAGATTGTTAGCCAAATAACTAACGAGGTTTTGATGGTATATTTAATCCAAGATGCTAATTTTTTAATAAATATATTTAACGAAAAGCTTGCTGAAGAAATGACTTCAGCAGGTGTTCCAACGCAATTTCTGTGTGTTGGTAGTAAACATTGTGAAAAGCTTTGTCGCAGGTTTTTACCTGCTAAAAGGTTTTATAATGCAATATATCCTTATTTAAACATGCTGATTACTAAGCATCAAATTAAGAAAATAATTAAGCCTGGTGATGTTTTTATTATTTATGAATCAGCAAATACAATATCTCAATTTTATGATTGTGGGGTACATAAGCTAATTCGTAGGTTAGGTGGAAAGGTTGTTAGTTTAATTCCAGATGCTTGGCACCTATCTTTTCCAAATTTACAGAAGGGTATTGAGTGTAGGGTCGCTAATAGCGATGTTCTTGCTGCTGTTACTCCAACATTGGTTGAGGCTTTTCGCGAGAGATACCCAAACTCAAATGTTGCTTTAATGGAGGAATCAATAGATTTTGATGCATTTTCGTTTGAGGAACAATCTTGCGAGTATACTCCAGTAGTTTTATGGAGTGGACCTCCAGTAAAACTTGAAGAGGTAGAACTTTTAGATGTAATTCTTCAAAAGGTTGGGGCAGAATATAAGTTTAAATTACGAATTGTTACTGGGAAAGATAAACCTAATTTAACGCTTAAAACAGATTGGGAATGGATCCCATTCGTTGGAACTAGTTATGCTGAGCAATTTCTAGGTGCATCTATAGGTTTTGCTTTTTATGAAAAACGAGCTTATTCTGAATTTAAAGGAAATTATAAAATTAAAACATATTTAGCTGCGGGGTGTGCTGTTGTTACTAATGCTACAGCATATAATCATGTTTTAATTGATTCTGAGCACAATGGTGTTTTAGTTGATTCTGAGGAAGAACTAGTAGAAGCATTTAGGACGCTTTTGACTAATTATGTAGAAAGAGAAGAAAAGCGCCAAAATGCTCGCAATTTCATTTCTGAAAATTATTCAGCCAAAGCAATTGCTCAAAAATATATTCAGACATTAAAGCAATTTAATTTGATTTAAATAATAAAGCCTAAGGAAATTTTCCTTAGGCTTATCTGTCATTTTCGTAAATTGTGTAGTTCAGAGGCTAGTTTAGTACAAGCATTTGAGAAGATACCCACATCTACTGAATATGCAATAAATTGGCAGCCTGCGGAAATCCATCTATTCGCTTGTTCTATTGTGTCTGCAAAAATGCCAATGGCTTTACCTTTGCCCTTAGCCAAAGAGATTAAACGATTAACTTCCTGAATTACAGTAGGGTGGTCTACCTGACCTGGCATTCCGAGCCTCTGGGATAAGTCATATGGACCAATAAATATTACATCAATTTCAGGAAAATCTAGGAATTCTTCATATGAATTTAAGTCTGTACCCTCGAGCTGTAATACAACAATATTCTTATTTGCCTCTTTGAAGTAAACATCACGATTCATTTGTGAATAATCTGCACCACGAACAAATCGGCAAACACCACGTAGTCCAACAGGTGCGAATTTTGCAGAGTCTATTGCTGTCTTTGCTTTTTCTAGTGTTGAAACCTGAGGGACAACAATACCAGTTGCTCCCAAATCCAAACTATGACCAATTTCAGAAGCCAGAGGTTCACTAACTCGTACAAATGAAGCCATATTAGTAAGCTCACAAGCCATAATTAGAGATTTTAGTTCTGTCCAATTCGGACCAGCATGCTCTCTGTCTAAAATAACAAAATCAAAGCCTGCATTTCCTATGCATTCTATCCATTCTGGTGTAGTTGCTTTACAAAACACACCAAAAACTACTTCGTTGTTATTAAGTTTATTTCGAAAATTTTCTGGTATTTTATAGGTTTGCATAGAATTAGTCCACTTTAGTGTTGTTGAGAATTATGTGATTGTAAATGGCATCGGCAATCAAGAAATCCTCTTTTTCATCAATATCTATACTTTCAATTTGGTTAACCTCAATAATCGCAGGATTTTCACCTATTCTCCTATTTAATTCCGTCATAACCCTTGATTCATAGATATAAAAACCACTTGTTTCTTCAAATAAAGGAGGCAAATCCTGTGTTCTTGGGATGTTATTTAATTTGTAGTTAAATGGAATTCCATCTTTCCATAGAAAATCTTGTAATTTTTTTGCGGCAAAAGCTGAATCATATCCTTGATTAATTACGGCATCAATACCTTTAGATATGCTTTCTGAAGATATAAAAGGAGATGTTGTGTGTGTCATTACATATACATCTGCGGGAATTTGTTTTGTAAATTCACAGAGAACTTCATTCATTTTTGTTGTATCTTGATCAAGAGATTCTGAACGTTTCAAATATTTTACTCCGTCAGGAATAAATTCTTGAATATCAGGATTACTACAAAATACATACACTTCATCAATTAGAGGAGTCTTTAAAAGTGTAGAAAGAATGTAGTAACATAGAGGTTTTCCATTAGTAAAAGCTTTAGTGTTTTTCTGTGGAAGTCTTTGATTGTTAAGCTTCATTGGAACAATGGCTACTATTTTCATTGCTTTTCCCTTTTAGTTTTTAAGTAAACGTTCGTATTCTTTAACATACATTTTTGCAAGTTCTGACCATGTTCTTGAGCAGAAAGGCATATGGTCCAATTTGCAAGCTTTTTGGTAAAAATCTTTTAATTGTTCAACAGCTTTTTGCTCATTACGATAGTCGCAGAAATATATGTCTGTAGGTGCTTCATATCCCCATGCCCATGGAAGGTTTGATAAAAATAAAGGCATATTATATGCAGCAGCTTCATACACAGCAATGCACCCGCTTTCTCCTAAAGAAAGAAGGGCATAGCCTGAAGCATTTCTCTCTATACAGTCTTTCCATTCCTTACTTACGAAGCCAGGATAGAAAACATATTTATTATCAACTTCTTTTTCAAAGGCTTTAAAATATGCGCTTTCTTTATTAGCGCTTCCCATGAAAACAATTGGAACTTGTGCAAGTTTAGCATATTTTGCCAATAAAACAGTTTGCTTGCGTTCTGAAATGTTTGCACAAGAGATTAGATATTTTTGTGGAAACTTCATTTCGGAAATATCTAAATCCATGGATATATTCATTTCCTCCGGTGAATGCCCATGAGGAATAATAATCGTTTTACTTGAATTAATGTGTTTAGGAAAATATTTTAGTGCAGTATCTCTATCGTATTTGTGCATAAATTGTATGCAATCCATGTATGGAAGCGCATGCCAATATAAAGAGTTTGTTAGGGTAGAAGGAAATTTATCAAGAATTTTATTCTTAAGCATCATCTTATTTTGTTCTTTTGAAGACTTGTTGGTTTCAAAGTCAAAAATCATACTAAAGAATGTTTTCTTTCCAAATTGCTTTGCTGCGGCAGCAATGCCCACATTGGGAGAAAGAAAATGAATTAAGTCAAAATCCTTTTGTGTAGGATCCCACCAATTAGCAAATTGTATGTCTACGCCAAGCTTTGAAATTTCTTTCTGTAGCATTTTAGCATGGGTGAGCTTTCCTCCAGGAAAGAAATAAGATTGCGTTGTATCAAATAATAAAACTTTCATAAATTATATCCCTTTAAAGGTTATTGAATTATAATCTAATTTTGGGATTGATTCAATAGTTGTTTCTGCTGAGCAATTTATAAGCTTTATATTACAATCATTACAAAAATCATTTATTGCTCGGTATTCTTCAAATGTTTTTAATGTGCTACGTAGATGTTGCTCAAAGGTTCTGTTAGTGTTTTGCTTCTTTAAGCGGATCTGTTCATTTTTTGAGATTTTATATCCATATCCAAAATTAGAATTTTCATCACCAAACATTGATTGGATATAACTTACAATAAAAGTGTTATCACATCCTAAAAGGTATATTTCAGAAAACCCCATATAAATTGCTGTAAGGATACAGAAATGAACAACTGTATCACCATATAAAACATGCTTGTGTTTAAATGTCTCTTTGCGCTTTTTTGCTAAAAAATTTTGAAAGAAGCAATCAGGGGGAAGCAAATAGCAATCTAGTTCCTTATCTAAACTATATTTTGAAAGCTTTTCCTTCAAATACAGAGGGAAGAAGCATTTAACATTTGGACTATCTTCTTTTATCTTTTTGACAACATTTAATAGTTCAATATCTTCCGCTTTACTTAAATCAAGATCAAAGAAGCTTCTATCTGCCCAAAAGTGAAATTTACTTTTTACGATAGGGGAATCTTCTCTTCTTGCAAATTGGTTAACAGTAAATGTGTACTCGTTTTTAAGAAGTGTTAGGTCTTGTTTGTTTATAGATGGTCCATTGGCAATTATAAAGCACCGTTCACCCTTATAAGTGTCTTTTAATGCAAAAGTTTTCTTTAAAACACTAAATTTCTCTTGCTGTGTGAATTTATAGAATTTGGGACCGAGAAACCAATTGTTCTCAAGTTTTCTTTTTAGAGTTGATACAAATTTCATTTAGCTTTTGTAAATTTTTGTGTTATTGTAGTAAATATTTTTTTGCGGCGCTCGGAGCCCATTAAAGCAAACGTGGTAATAGCCACGAATACTGCGTTAATTATACCACATATGATAAATGAAATCAACGAGGTTGATATCATAAATGAATAAAAACAAACAAGATATGATATTGCCAAAACAATAATAAATGGTATTAAAACTCTCTTTAGGTACATTGTTATAGGTACATCTAAAAGCTTTTTTGCAAAATAAACACGTGAAATAGCGTTAAATGAGTGTGGTAAAATCCATGCAAACGCAAGAGCTAATAAGAAATCAAACTTGAAAAATAATAATACATATAGAATTACCACGCTTAACATAATACTTGTTCCTAAAGTAAATTGGTACGCTTTAATTTTTCCAGTGGCATGCACTAAATTCATAAAACCACTAGTTAAATTAATTAAAAGCATGTCAATTAGCATGATGTATATGACAATAGAAGTTCTAGGGGGTGGATCCTGTAGCCATAGGTCAAGAATTTGTGGCATCCAAAAGTATATTGGGAAAAATATAAATAAGGAGAGAACAGAAGCATAGAGGCAAAGATCACAACCTAACGATATAGCACCAATTTTATCATCTTTGCCGTATCTAGTCATAATTTCTGGTGCAACAGCATTTGAAACAGAATTTGCAAGAATATTAAGCTTGCTTGAAACCTGATGACCAATGCCTATCATTGTGTTTGCAATTGGACCACAAAATAAGTTTAAGACAACAGCAACGCCAGATGTTGCTAAAATATTACCTATAACGCCATAAATCATAAAACCAGTATAGGTAAACAGCTCTATAAGCTTTGATTTCTCAAACCAATACTCTAATTTGATTTTACATTCAGGGAATTTTTTAAGTGCACCAACTGTGAATATAACATATGTAAACATTAGAATAGAAAAAGTCAACAAAGAATGAAGTACAAGCTTATTTCCTGAATAATGCAATAGATAATATGCGGCAAAAAAACATAAGATTGTTTGCAAGATGCCAACAAAATTTCTAACAAAAATTAATTGCTTTGATGTATATATAGAAACAAATGGAGTAGTTGCTATTGTGAAAAATGTTGAAAGAAGCGATATTCTATAAACAATTAGGGCGGAAGGTAATAATTCTCTAGGAAATTCTAATTTGTATCGAACAAGGTATTCTCCTATTGGAAACATTATTGTACAAAGAATAATCGCAATTGATATGTTTACAGATAAAATTGTGTTAAACCATTTATTTAAATGGTGTTGTGATTTGATTTTTGGGTCTTTTTGCTCTTGTCCAATAGCAATATTAAAGAATCTACAGCTTGCTCCAACCATTATGGAACCAAGTGTGCCTGCAAATGCAATTAAGGAGCCTACTAAGGCAAAAAGACCAAATTGTACTTCCCCAAGAGCACCATATACCCAACGGGTAGAGTATAGGGCAAGAACAATCGATATAAAGTTCTGTAAATATGTTGTTACAATGTTTGATGAAATTCTTCCTACTGACATATTGAGTTATATACCTTTAAAGAAATTTTCAATTTGATTAGCAATCTTTGATAAATGAAACTTAGAGCAATATTTTTGGGAAATAGAAATAGGGTCATAGTGCTTTGTTTCCCATTTCTCTGCTTCTAAAAGAATTGCTTTGCAAAATTCGGCTGGTGTAGCTTTTGGGGCTAGAGAGCCGTCACCATTTGCTTCGATGTAACTTAAATGTAATAATTCAGGAGCAATTACCTGAGAGCAACCACAACACAACGATTCGGTAAGTACATTTGGTGCTCCTTCTGACCCAGATGGTAATATAAAGATTTTTGATTTTGAATAAAGTGGTTGAATGTCTTTTGAAGGCATTGGAGGATGAATCTCTAATCTAGCTAAAGCATCTTTAGAAATATTGTTTGTTATTATATCAGTATTGTTTCCGACAATAATTGCTTTCCAATTCGGTTTTTTCTTTAAAAACAATGAAATTGATTTACCTAATAGCTTGCCTCGTTTTAGAGGATTTGCCCAATTCATGACCACACCTATAATATAATTTTCTTTTTGTGGATTATCCTCAGTATATAGAAAATGCTCTGGAACAGGATGTGACATGAATTCTACACGTTTACTAATATCTTCTAACCCATTTTTGATTAACCAATTTTGAGTCCCTTGTACTGCAAATGGATTTTCTGCTGTAATTAAATCAAAATTTGCTAGGTATTCTTTTAAGAATTTGTTGCGATTTGTAGTAATGAGTGAAGACAATTGTTTTGCTATAGCGATTAAGATAGAGTAGCAGATTCCTTTAGTTTGTCTAGAAAACCAATATTTTTGTTTTGTATGGGTAATTGTTTTGTTGAAAAAACTAGTAATTCCAGAAGCAGAATCCATTTTTAAAATGAGTTTAGCATTAGATTGTTTAATTGCTTTGGCAACCGGTAGCATGTTTGGAGCTAAGCCACCATAAAGTAAAACAACATCTGCTGCTGTATCTTGCCAAAATTTTGAGGAACACCAATCTTCATATGATGCTTTTTCTAGTAGGGGAGATTGTGGTTGAGGAAGACCTTTGCCATCATCAAGGATTAATTTGATTCCAGTATGACCAATGCTAGTAAAGTATTCGGCTAGCCTAGCACCATCTCGTTGTAGGTATCTAGAATCATTCCCGTCATATACAACAGGTGTAGGGAAAACTATTTTCATTGTTGAGTAAGCTCCTGTATTAGGATAAAATCCACTTAATGATAGGTCTATCTTTGTAAATACGATTACCCAATGGAATTATGGTGTTTTTAAATTCTAAAATATTTATAGGCTTAGAATCTTGTGTTTCAAACAAATATGCATTCTCTTTTCCAAGAAATTCATATTTGTCTTTGTTGAAAACTATCATTTTCTTGTCAAAAGGAAGCTTTAAAAAACGTTCCATATCTGCATCTGTAATATCACAATTGTCTATAATTATGATTTTCATATTATCTGTGGAAATTCTTTTTGAGCGTTTAACCCAAGCATCATTGGCTTCGTCAAACGTCTTGTAATGCAGAAAGTTTATTTTAGCAGTCTTATTATTTGGTAGTGATACTAATCCAAGTGGATTATTTATGCCGTTTTCATGAAGCTCTTCGATTTTTGCCTCAAAAGACAATGGAAAATGTTCAAGCATAGTAATAAAATCGTCTGCTCTAGTGAATAGATTTATAGTTGGACTTTTAAATTGCCAATTTAAATCATGACTAATAACACCACTTATACAATTGTTTGCGAGAATTGTACGTGATTTTCTTTGGGTGTTTTTAAAAAACAATTTGCCGAACTTTAAACGAATCCGGTAAATAATTTTGTTCAATATTAAAGTAAAATCGTTAATTTTTGACATAAAAGGTTAGATTGATGTTTTTACCATATTATACTACAAAACATTATTTAAATGAAGACTTATTGTGTGCTCTTAATATGGCGAATCAATTCATTAGATAAATCGCTAATGTTAATTTTTTTTAGAAGAGATTGTTGAATGTTTTGCTGGTAGTTTTGCTGGTTTTGCCATTTGGTAATTTCTGTTGAGAGGGCATTTGCTAATGCAGAATGTGAGCGGTGGCTTGAAATAGTTGCAAAGCCAGAGTCTGCTATTGGTTGCAGCTGGAGTAGATTCTTTGTGAAAACAAGGGAACATCCACAAGTTAGTGCCTCGCTAGCTGAAATTGGCCCGCTTTCGCTTCCAGATGCTATTATGTGTATCTTTGATTTGTGGTAGTATGGAGCAATTTGATCTGAATCAAGCTTGCCAAGGAATTGAATTCGTTTAGCAATGTTATCGCCTGCTTTGTTGCCTAGTGTCTTTAGTCCGTCAAAATTGTCTCCGACTATTATTGCGGAATAATCAGTGTGTCTTGCAAGCACCTTTGTTAGAGACTTTATGAGGAGTTTGCCGCATTTAAGTGGATTCGACCAATCTGCTGCAACTGCTATTATGAGGTTTTCTTTCTTGCATTGTGTTGTTTCTGAAAATGCTGCTGATACTGGGTGGGGTAGAACAGTAACCTTTTTTGCTTCTTTTGTTAAACCAATCTTTTTAAAGTAATTACGTGTATTTTCTGCTGCAATGGAAGATTCTGCAGTGATTAGGTCAAAAAGAGGGAAATATTCGCGGTAGAATGATTTCTTTGAGATAATAGCTTGCTTTATCCACCAAAGTATTGCCAAAATTCCAGAAACAATACATGGCTTGTTTTGATGATAAATGTGATATTTCTTTTTTATCATTAAGCAAGGCTTGTAAAATGGGCTATGAACGCCAAGAGAAGAATCTAACTTAAGTGCCAAGAATGGGGTCGCTTTACGTATTGCTTTGGCAATAGGTAGCATACGAGGAGCAAATCCTCCATAAAGTAAAACTACATCGGCATTGTGCTGCCTCCAATATTCTGGATTATGCCAATCGGTAATGCTAGCTTTTTCTAATAATAGCGATTGGGGCTGCGGCAAGTCTTTACCTTTATCGATGATAATCTTTTTTGCACAATGACCGTGCTCCGACAAGTATGTAGCAAAGCGTGCGCCATCTCTTTGTAGATAGCGTGACTCATTACCATCATAAATTACCGGTGTCGGAAACAAAAAGTTCATTCTTATCAAAGTCTCTCAAGCATTTTCCATAAATTTTAGCACATCCCAATCCAAATCGCAAGCACTAGCGTGATGGCTAGAAGTGCGAAGGCGTGGTGGGGGTTGGCGTGCGGGCACGCGAGTGCGCTTTCGCGCAGGAACAGGATGCTCATGATTTTGCATGATGGGCAGGATTGCTTGGGTGTGTGCGCAGCGCACGACACTAGCGCTTGACGTTGGACATGGTCTTGCTCTCGTTGTCGCAAGGCCAACTTACAAGCGCTAATGTGTACGACCCACCAAGATAATTAAGCCGCGGAGCGTGAAACAAATTGTTGTGCGAGGAGAGTATGGAGAAGCGACTTCTAGTCGCTTTGCGTTCCACAATGAGCGCGCTTTGCGCGCATAAAGCGACTGGAAGTCGCTTCTCCACAAACTTTTACAACGCGTTTCCACGCGCTCTTTAATTTGTTGTATCGTTGGTTGTTGATTGTTGTATCGTTGTATTGTTTCTATTTTCTCCGCTTCGCGTTGACACGCGACACACAGTGTGTGCTTTTCTCGCGTTGACACGCATCCTTGGACATGAGACATGAGACAATAGACGTGACCTGGTTGACGAGAGACGCTAGACGATAAGACAACAGCCAACAATGGGTTCTTAACGTCTAAATGTCTAATGTCATTTCTATGTCTAATTGTCTTTGGGTCTAACGACCTTGTCTCACGTCTCACGTCTCATGTCTCATGTCACGGGTTGTCTATCGTCTAAACGTCTCGCGTCACGGTTGTCTTATCGTCTAATTGTCCAAAAGGGGGAGTAACGCGCAAGAATGACTTGCGCCAAAGCGACTGGAAGTAGCTTCTCCACAATCTACCAACATCTCCTCCGTGTATCCGTTCTCTGGAAAATTACAAATGGTGTGGTTCTCTGGTGGAAGGGAGAATTGTGCAAGCAATTATCAAGCTTACCTAGGTTCGACTAAACGCACCAAAACAGGTGCATTTAGTTTTGCAAATAACAAGTTAAATTAATGTAATAAAAAATAAAAATAATGCTTGAATTGATGCCCGTGCTTATGTTACTATATGCGCATCTTTTTTCGAGATGGTGAATGTAGCTCAGTTGGTAGAGCTCCAGATTGTGGTTCTGGCTGTCGCGGGTTCGAGCCCCGTCATTCACCCCAATTTCTAAGGGGCTGTTGCAAAACTCAAAAGATTTGCAACAGCCTTTTTGTATGACGGGCATGTCATAGTTCTATGGTGAAAGTCCAACGGGGGGTAGTTACCGACCAACCCAATAGCGACTCCCAAGGTTTATGTTGCGAGGCATAGGCGAGAAGAAGGGATAGCGAAATCGTAGCCTAACGAACAG
>JAZNPC010000023.1:0-26807 GCA_045589455.1 Kiritimatiellia bacterium | reverse complement strand
GCCTTTTAGATTACTATCTTGAAAGACAAGTAGCTATGACATCAAGTATATAAAAGAAAAAAAAATGGGTTGAACCGCCGTATGCCGAACGGCACGTACGGTGGTGTGAGAGGAGGAGTTAAAACTCCTCCTACTCGATTTAGGCAAAAAAAATAACTCTTGTTCAGAGTTAAATAATGGAGCGGGTGATGGGAGTCGAACCCACGTGACCAGCTTGGAAGGCTGGGGCTTTACCGTTAAGCAACACCCGCGTTCAAAAAAGTGACAATAATTTAACAAATACTTTATCTAAAAGCAAGCACATTTTTTCGGCTATTAAATTTTGTGTTAGTTAGCGTGTCTTTGTATATTCGTCTTGCATTATTCTATTCGTCATGCCTTTATTTGCCATACACCTTCTTGTTTGGATGTTGATAGTTGTGGTAATTGTATTGTTTTCTTCCATCTGTTGGTTGTTGCTTTTTTTTCTCTAATTAGGTACAATTTGATTTATCAAATTTAAAACAATCTTGTACGAAAGGTTTTCCCTATGCTAAAGACAAAAAAATATAAGTTTTGGTTCGCAACAGGCTCCCAAGATCTTTATGGTGATGAGTGCCTAAAGGAAGTTGCAAAGCATTCTCAGATTATTGTGGAAGCACTTAATGCTTCTAAGAAGCTTCCATTCAAGGTTGAGCTAAAGCCAACACTTATCGATTCAGCATCTATCCGTAAATGCTTTAATGATGCAAATGCAGACCCAAATTGCGCAGGTGTTATCACATGGATGCATACATTCTCCCCAGCAAAAATGTGGATTCTAGGTCTTCAAGAATATCGTAAGCCACTACTTCATTTGCATACACAGTTTAATCGTGAAATTCCATACGATTCAATCGATATGGATTTTATGAACACAAACCAATCTGCACATGGCGACCGAGAGTTTGGTCATATCGTTAGCCGCATGGGCATCGAGCGCAAAATCATCGTTGGTCACTGGAGTGATGAAAATGTTCAAGAGCGTATTGCTTCTTGGATGCGCACAGCTATCGGTGTTATGGAAAGCAGCCATATTCGTGTGCTTCGCGTAGGTGATAATATGCGCGATGTTGCTGTTACAGAGGGCGACAAGGTTGAGGCAGAAATTAAGTTTGGTTGGGAAATCGATGCTTATAACGTAACAGATATTGCAGAATACGTAGATGCTGTTAAAAAGTCAGAGATTAAGGATTTAACAGATCTTTATTATGAGCAGTATGGCGTTGTTCTAGAGGGTCGCAAGCCAGCAGAATTCCGTAAGCATGTTGAGGTTCAAGCTGGTATTGAAATTGGCTTCCGCCGCTTCCTAGAAGAGCATAATTACCATGCAATCGTAACAAACTTCCAGATGCTTGGTGGTTTGAAGCAGCTTCCTGGTCTTGCAATTCAGCGCTTGATGGCAGAGGGCTATGGCTTTGGTGCTGAGGGCGACTGGAAGACCGCAGCTATGGTTCGCTTAATGAAGATTATGACAACAGGCATTAAGAATGCAAAGGGTACATCATTCTTCGAGGATTATACATATAATCTTCCTGCTGGAAATGAGTCAATACTTCAGTCTCATATGCTTGAAATCTGCCCAACAGTTGCTGCTGAGAAGCCAGTAATGAAGGTGCAGTTCCTATCAATGGGTCAGCGTGAGGATCCTGCTCGCTTGGTATTCACATCAAAGCCAGGCCGTGGCGTTGCTTGCTCTCTTGTTGATCTTGGTCACCGCTTCCGCTTGATAGTAAATGATGTTGAGTGCTTGCCACAGGATACACCAATGCCTAAGCTCCCAGTAGCAACTGCTCTATGGAAGCCAATGCCAAACCTAATCACAGGTGCTGAAGCTTGGCTACTAGCAGGTGGTGCTCACCACACAGCATTCTCATATGACCTAACTGCAGAGCAGATGGGCGATTGGGCTGCAGCTATGGGTATCGAGTGCGTATACATTGATGAGGCTACAACAATACGTGGCTTCCGCAATGAATTGCGCTGGAATGATGCTGCATTTTAATGCATAGGTGTGTTGCCTTTATGGCACACAATATTACCAATTAGGTAATTCGATTATGTCCTATTCGACGGCGCCTGCCGCCGTTTAGGACTAATATTTTTAAGTAGCTTAGCTTTGTTGGAAATTTAGATTAAATGCTTAGAAAATTATTTCTTTTTTGTTTGTTGTTTTTATTAGTGACACCTCTATTGCGTGCCGCAGAGGTATCTATTATTTACGGAGAAAATTCACTTTGGAACAAAAAGGAAGTTGCATTTGCAGAACGACGAGCAAATGGAATGAAGCGCCATCTCTCTAGGGTTGGCTTTGATGCTGAAGTATATTCGGATAAAGATTTTAAAAATGCATTTCCTAAGGAATGTAAAACTGTAAACCTATTGCTTTGCCAAAATCCAAGTAAAGAATTTGTTACCGAGTTAAAGAAATTTATTGAACGTGGCGGTAAGATTTGTGTGTTTTTTTCAGACTCTGCGGCTTTAGCAAAGCTCATGGATATAAAGATAGATGGATTTGTTAAACCAGAGAGTAAGGATGAAAAGTGGAAGCGTCTTGTATTCACATGGCCTCGCCCCATACATATGCCAGATGATTATGAACATGTGATACCTTCTGTTATACAACTAATCCCACAAGGTGATGCTAGAGCAATCGGTTCTTGGGAGAGTACTGCAGGTAATAAGGGACCGATTGGTATATTAGAAACAAAAAATGGTTATTGGGTAAGCTTTCTTCCAAGTGAATATGCAAATCCAACAGACTATACATTCTTTGTTGCTTCTATAGTAGGAGGCACAAATCCAACACTTTGGCGTTCTGCAGCCAAAAAACTACGTATGGAAATAAATGGGACAATCCCTCAAAAATCAGTTCCAGCTCTTTATGAGCACTATAAAAATACGCCATATCCAAGGTTAAAAGAAAAGATGGAGCTTTTGCGTGCTTTAAATGCAGAGATAGACATAAGCTTTTCTCAAGGACTTTTTGCAAAAGCAGTGAAGCAGCTTTGTGAGCTTCGTAAAGAGCTAGAACTCACACAAGCATTGCTTGATGGGCGTATAAAGCTACGTGTTGTAGCTGTGTGGGATAAATCAACCGTGGCAGCTCACGCAAAAAATAAGCAAGCAGCGGTTGAGCATTTGAAGGCTGCTGGAGTAACTGATGTCTTTATGGAAATGGCTGCTCCAGGCTGGAGTGTTGTTCCTCTTCCTAATATTCCTTTGTTAAAAGAAAAGTCTTTAGAAAATGATGTGCGTGAGATGATTGCCTTATACAAGGAGGCAGGTATACGAACACATGCATGGATTTATTCGCTCAATGGTGAATTTATGTCAGATGCAAGGTGGCTTGATTATAAAGAGCGTGGGATGACAATGGAAGGAGTTGCAAATAATTCTTCTATCCATTGGTTGAATCCAAACCATCCACAGACACGAGTAATGTTGGGTGATATTGTGGTATATTTGGCAAAGAATTATGGCTTTGATGGTATTCACTTAGATTATATTAGATACCCAGATTTCCCAACTAATTATATCAAATCGCCAAATGATAAGGCCGATTTCATGGAATTTGCTAAACTAAAAAGCATCAATTGGCCTGCAGATATTGCTTTCAAGGGAAAGTATCGTACTCAGTATGATCGATGGAGGACACAAAATGTGACAGAGGTCGTTCGTCATGTTAAAGGAGAGTTAAAAAAAGAAGCTCCAAATGTCTTGTTCTCTACAGCTGTTTTTGGTAGATATCCAACCTGCATTTATTCAATTGGCCAGGATTGGGAGGCTTGGATTGACGAAGGAATCGTTGACTTTGTTGTTGCTATGAATTACACTCATGATATAGAACTATATCGTGAATTAGTGAGTGCGCAAGCAGATCCTAAATATCGAGATAAAATTGTTTCAGGTATTGGAGTAAATTCTTTTGAAGGAATGCTAAGTGTTACTGATGTTTTCCATCAGTTGCGCTTTGCAGGCTTTAAAAAGCTTATGGGTATTTCGTTATATAGCTATGAAGAGTATTTAGAGGCTGAGGTGCTACCTGCTTTAGAACTAGTTAACGATCAAAAGAAGTAATGGTTATGAAATTGAGAATATTTACAGCATTAATCGTATTGCCAATGGCTATAGCATTGGCATCAAATGTAGTTGATGCACCACCAGCTCCGGCGTGTGCCCAGGAATGGTTCCCAAAGGAGGATTGGGTTGAACAGCCAAATCCATATGCGTCTCCATATGCAAAGCGTGGAGGAAAGCTAGCAATTTGGGGTAGTGCTGTTCCTAAAAGTCTCAATGCTCTCTTAGATAATAATTCATTTTCAAGCCAAGTGTTTTATATGATGTATGAAACCTTGCTTGGTCGAGATCCAATTACAGCAGATTATGTACCTAATCTTGCTAGCGAATGGAGTGTGTCGCCATGCTGCGGCAAGGTCTTTATTTTCAAAATTGATCCAGCTGCAAGATGGAGTGATGGAATGCCTATCACTGCGCATGATGTTCTTTGGAGCTTTAATGCTATTATGGACCCTAAAAATCTAACGGGATCATACAAAATAGGGTTAGAAACTTTTTTAAAAATACCACCTGTGGTAATAGATGATTATACTATTAAATTTACAGCTACAGAAACCCATTGGAGGAATCTTGGTACAATTAGCGGTTTTCCAATTCTTCCCAAGCATTGCTTTGAAGGAAAAGATTTTAATAAGATAAATTTTGATTTTCCAGTTGTCTCAGGTCCATATAAATTAGCGGGCATAAAGGAAAATATTTCACTTACAATGCAGCGTCGTGATGATTGGTGGCAAAATAATCGCCCATCCAATCAAAATCTATATAATTTTGATTTTATTGAGTATCGTTTTCATACAGACAGAGAAAATGCCTGGGAGGTGTTTAGAAAGGGTGGCTTTGACCTTTATCCAATTTACTCTGCTAGAATTTGGGTCCAAGAAATTCAAGGAGAGCGTTTTGACAAAAATTGGATTGTTGCTAAAGCTATAAATAATAATAAGCCAATAGGCTTTCAAGGCTTTGCAATGAATATGCGCCGTGAGCCATATAATGATGTAAGGGTTCGTCAGGCTTTAGCTTATCTTCTAGATCGTCCAACAATGAATTCAACAATGATGTTTGGGCAATATTTTTTCCATAAATCATACTATGAGGATTTGTATGATGAAAATACACCATGTTTAAATCAAAGCTATGATTATAATCCAGAAAAGGCTGTGGAATTGTTGAGTGAAGCCGGTTGGAAAATTAATCCAGAAACTGGTTGGTTAGAAAAGAATGGGAAGGAATTTGTAATCACATTTCTATCAAATGATTCTGGAACATCAGATAAGTTCCTTGCTTTGTATCGTGCTGATTTAGAGAAGGTTGGTATTCAACTTGAGATCGATAGAAAGGATTGGTCTGCTTGGTCGCGCGATATGGATTCCTATAACTTTGAGATGTCTTGGTGTGCTTGGGGTGCTGGGCTATTTAAGGATCCAGAGGGAATGTGGTCTTCAGAGCATGCGGCTATCAATGGTGGAGTAAATATTACCGGTTTTTCGAATCCACGAGTAGATGAATTAATTGAGGAGCAAAAAACATGCTTTGATTTGGCTCGTCGTAATGAGATATGCCGTGAGATTGATAGCATTGTTGCTAAAGAATGCCCATATATTCTTTTGTGGAATACAGCAAGTACGCGTTTACTTTGGTGGAATAAATTTGGTGTCCCAGAAAAGATTCTATCAAGATATGGTAACGAGGATGATGCCATAGTTTATTGGTGGTATGATGAGGATAGGGCAGATGCCTTAGAGTGGGCTCAACAGAATGGAGCCGTTCTTCCTATGCCTTTTGTTACAGAATAGGATTAAACCAACTAACAAGTGGACGTTGGAATACAATGCTAGATACATTCTTCCCAATTGAGGGCGATGTACGTGATGAGTATAATTATCAAGGCTCTGATTCTGTTATGCGCGTGGAGGCAATCTCATATCGCCTGATGGAGGAAGCTTTAATATGAAATGGCGTGCCATCGTGAATATCATTTACCCGTATATATGGAAGCTAGTCCATCTGGACTATTCCCAAACTGCACATATTGTAGACAATTAGCAGGCTGGGAAATCCGTGGGTTTAGAATGAGCGGAGTAGAGTGGCTGGCTTCAAATGATTGGAAGTGTATAATTTCTCCTCCAGATGGCGGTCCCGGTGGTGGTACCCGCCACGCGCATAAGCGCGCGTTTTTTTGACAGGATTCACCGGATTTGTGCGGATGCTGCGGTGCTTGAGCATAATTCTCTCTCGCAAAGCTAGCGCTGCCACGCCAATCTGGTCACTGAGCACTGCGAGTCACAAAACGCGGTTGCATTTTGGCTAGCACCAGACAAAAGGATGGAGGAGCCCTGTCACAATCGTTCATGGCACCTCCATCAACCGAAAGTAGTTGCGCGCGCTCCGGCGCTCTTCAATTTGTTGATTGTTGGCTGTTGATTGTTGTATCGTTTTGCAAGCTATCAACCTTGCAAAAAATAAATGGTTGACTCTGTAACTAATCTATATTAGAATTAGGCGCATCATTAAAAGAAATAAATGTTTAATATTATAATAGGTTATATAAAATAGCATGTAAATGAGGCAATAGGGCACTGTTTACATTGTTATTGTATTGTTGTAACACCTAAAAATAGGAATAAAAAATGTCAGATAAATCAAAGTTTGTATACTTCTTCGGAGCAGGTCAGACAGAAGGTAATGCAGAGATGCGCAATTTGCTTGGTGGTAAAGGCGCTAACCTTGCAGAAATGAGCCTAATTGGCCTTCCAGTACCTCAAGGCTTTACAATTTCAACAGAGGCTTGTACTCGTTATTATGATGACGGCAAGCAAATTGGAGAAGATATTCAGGCTCAGATTATGGAAAATATCGCTAAGCTTGAAGCTTCTGCTGGTAAGAAGTTTGGCGATGCAGAGAATCCTTTGCTTGTATCTGTTCGTTCAGGCGCTCGTGCTTCTATGCCTGGTATGATGGATACAATTCTAAACCTAGGTCTTAACGAGACAGTAGTTGAAGTTCTTGCAAAGAAGTCAGGCAACCCACGTTGGGCTTATGACTGCTACCGTCGCTTCATTCAGATGTTCTCTGATGTTGTTATGGAGGTTGGTAAGAAGTACTTCGAAAAGCTTATCGATGAAATGAAGGAGCGTAAGGGCGTTACAAATGACGTTGATCTAACAGCTGACGACCTAAAGGAGCTAGCTTCTCAGTTTAAGGCAGAGTACAAGGCAAAGATTGGTGAGGACTTCCCATCAGATCCAAAGGTACAGCTATTTGAGGCAATCAAGGCTGTGTTCCGTTCATGGGATAACCCACGCGCTAACGTTTATCGCCGTGATAACGATATCCCATATAGCTGGGGTACTGCTGTAAACGTACAGATGATGGCTTTTGGTAACCTAAATGACGAGTCTGGTACAGGTGTTGCTTTCACACGTGATCCTGCTACTGGTGAAAAGCAGCTTATGGGTGAGTTCCTAATGAACGCTCAGGGTGAGGACGTTGTTGCTGGTGTTCGTACTCCAATGCCTATCGCAAAGATGGCCGAGATTATGCCAGAGGTTTATGCTCAGTTCTGCGACGTATGTAAGACTCTTGAGTCTCACTACCGTGATATGCAGGATATGGAATTTACAATCGAGAATAAGCACCTATACATGCTTCAGACTCGTAATGGTAAGCGTACTGCACGTGCTGCTCTTAAGATTGCTTGCGACCTAGTTGACGAGGGCGTTCGCACAGAGGAAGAAGCAGTAATGATGATTGACCCAAGAAATCTTGATACATTGCTTCACCCACAGTTCGATACAACAGCTCTAAAGCTTGCAACACCAGTTGCACGCGCTCTAGCTGCTTCTCCAGGCGCTGCATGTGGTCGCGTAGTATTCACTGCTGACGATGCAAAGGCATGGAAGGCAAAGGGTGAGAAGGTTGTTCTTGTTCGTCTAGAGACATCTCCAGAGGATATCGAGGGCATGAAGGCTGCTCAGGGTATCTTGACAGTTCGTGGTGGTATGACATCTCACGCAGCAGTTGTTGCTCGTGGTATGGGTACATGCTGCGTTTCTGGATGCGATGCAATCATTATGGATGAGGATAACAAGGAATTTAAGCTTGCTGGTAAGCTATATCACGAGGGTGATTGGATTTCAATCGATGGTGCAACAGGCTGTGTTTATGATGGTATCATCCCAACAGTTGATGCAACAATCGGTGGCGAGTTTGGCCGCATCATGGCTTGGGCTGATAAGTTCCGCACACTAAAGGTTCGCACAAATGCAGATACTCCACGTGATGCAAAGAAGGCACGCGAGCTAGGTGCTGAGGGTATTGGTCTATGCCGTACAGAGCACATGTTCTTCGAGCCAGAGAGAATTGCTGCATTCCGTGAGATGATTTGCGCAGATACTCTAGAGGAGCGCGAGATTGCACTTGGCAAGATTCTTCCATATCAGCAGGATGACTTTGAGCAGCTATATACAGCTCTTGAGGGTGCTCCTGTAACAATCCGCTTCCTAGATCCACCTCTACACGAATTTGTTCCTACAGAGGAGGCTGATATCGAGGCTCTTGCTAAGGCACAGAATAAGCCAGTTTCAAGAATCAAGGAAATCATTGCAAGCTTGCACGAGTTTAACCCAATGATGGGTCACCGTGGTTGCCGCTTGACAGTTACTTTCCCTGAAATCGCTAAGATGCAGACAAAGGCTGTTATCCGTGCAGCAATCAAGGTTCAGAAGCTACACCCAGAGTGGAATGTAAAGCCTGAGATTATGATCCCTCTAACAGGTGATTTGAAGGAATTCAAGTTTGTTAAGGATATCGTTACAGCTGTAGCTGATGAGGAGATTCGTCAAGCAGGTGCTGAGCTCAAGTATGAGGTTGGTACAATGATTGAAATTCCACGTGCTGCTCTAACAGCAGATGATATTGCTAAGGAAGCTGAGTTCTTCTGCTTTGGTACAAACGATCTAACTCAGATGACATTTGGCTTCAGCCGTGACGATGCTGGTAAGTTCCTTGGTGCATACTATGACACAAAGATTTACGAGAACGACCCATTCGTTAAGCTTGACCAGATTGGTGTTGGTAAGCTAATGGATATGGCTTGCAAGCTAGGTCGCGCAGCTCGTCCAACAATCCACACAGGTATTTGTGGTGAGCATGGTGGTGATCCAACCTCTGTTGAGTTCTGCCACAAGATTGGCTTGGATTATGTTTCCTGCAGCCCATTCCGTGTGCCTATCGCACGCTTGGCAGCAGCACAAGCAGCAATTAAGTGCAAGTAATCTAAAAAAGGCGTGGGCGAGTCCCACGCCTTTTTTGTTAGGTAATAGGTTATAACTGCGGTTGCCTCTTGTTTGTTGTATTGTTTTTAAGAGTTTTGCTTGCACCTGCTTCGACAGGTGCGTGTCCATTAAACTGGGCGTGCAAGCCTTTTAGCCTTGCACCACTCACAGATGAGCGCATTCGCGTGCGGAAAAACCATAATCATAAGCGCAGAACAAATATGAATTTGAACGTGCTGCCCCGATGGCGCACTGCGACAAGGATGCCGCAGTACGGAACAATCTGCATCACGCTTCCTTGCTTAAAAGCCTTGGTGGGCAAACGCCGAATTTAGTCTAATCTTCGTCAAACCAAAATTCTGCTTTGCTCTTCATAGAAGCAGAAAGCACAAATTTGCCTGGCTCCAGTATTCTTATTCCATTAGGTAGGGAATATGCCAAATCTCGCTTTGGATCAATCTTTAGGCATATCTCCTTTGTTTCACCAGCCTTGATGGCAACCTTTTCAAATGCAATTACCTTGCGAATTGGTTGTGTAAATTTGGCTTCAACATCAGATAAATACCAAATAATGGTTTCCTTACCAGCATATTTGCCTGTGTTCTTAACAGAAACACGTGCTTCTAAGCCCTTGTTTGTCTTTTTAACACTTACCTTGCCATATTTGTAGGTGCTATAAGCCAAGCCAAAGCCAAATGGGAACCAAGGACCATCTTCTTCCTGTATGTCCTGATAATCGTGAGCATCTGGAGTGATTTTGCCATGATTGTTGTAGTAGATAGGAATCTGTCCCACAGAACGAGGGAAGGTGATTGGAAGCTTGCCACTTGGATTTACCTTGCCAACAAGAATTTCCATTGCTGCTGTAGGTGCCTTGCGGCCACTCTGCCACATCCACAATAGCGCATCCATTGCTTTAAGCTCCTCTTGGAATGCGAGAGCACGACCAGAACAGCAAAGTCCAATAATTGGCTTACCAATAGAGGAGAGTGCTTTAATTAGTTCGCGTTGACCTGGAGGTAGGCAAATATCACGGCGTGACTTAATTTCGCCTGCCATCCATGGAAGCTCACCAAAGCAAAGTATCACAACATCTGCTTCCTTTGCAACAGCTACCGCCTTTTCGCATTCTGCTGCATCATCTGGATTTGTTTTATAATCCCAGCCTGCGCAACCACGAGCAAATGAAAGCTTTGCTTTAGGGAAGAATTTCTTCGCCACACCGAAAATGGTCTCACCATATTCTGGTGTAGGCTCAGCCGCAGCACGCCACTGACCAAGATGTGGATGAATCTCGTCTGCAGATGGTCCAATGAATGCAATGCTACGAACCTTCTTTGGATCAAGAGGAAGTAGCTTATTATCGTTCTTTAAAAGAACCATTGTCTCTCGAGCAAATTTTAGTGATAAATCCTCCGCATCAGGAAGAATACATGTCTTATCTCTTGGTAGTTCTGGAGCATAAGGATTTTCAAAGCAGCCTAGCTTGAACTTTACTCGGAGCACACGGGCCACTGCTTCATCAACAGTTTCCATTGATAGAACGCCTTTTTTTACTGCCTCAGGGATATTTCTATATAACCCATCACCCATAGCCATCTCATTGCCCGCATATAGAGCCTCCGCAGTTTGCTCAAGTGGGTTTGAGGTGTAGCCCATATTGCCCATTCTATGTAGGGCACCACAATCAGAAACTACAAAGCCACTGAAGCCCATCTTGCCGCGGAGCTCATCTGTTAGCAATGCACGATTTGCAGGAATAGGCTTTCCGTCCCACTCATTAAAAGAGCTCATCATTGTGTATGCACCAGCCTTTGCACCTGCTTCAAATGGAGGAAGATACCATTCGCGTAGAGCTCTATCAGAAAACTCTGTGTAGGAGTAGTCGCGGCCACCCTCACATGCAGAGTAGCCCACAAAGTGCTTAACACATGCTGTAACACGACCATCCTTTTGGTATCCACGTACTGCTGCAGCTGCAAAGCAGCTTGCTGTGTATGGATCCTCTCCATAGCCTTCAACATTTCTTCCCCAGCGTGGATCGTGGCCAACCTCAACCATTGGACCTAAGCACCAATCAATGCCTCCATCCTGCCAGCATTCTCTTGCTGCAATTCTCTGTGATTTCTCTGTTAAAGAAGGATTAAATGAAGCTGCCTGAGCCAAAGAAACAGGGAACATTGTTCTCCAACCATGGATAACATCAATAGCCCAAAGTAGAGGAATTCCTAAACGAGTTTCCTCAATAGCCTGACGCTGAAACTTGTTGCGATTCTTTGAGCCACCCATAAACTGGTACACTGAGCCACAAGTAGGGCAATACGGATTATCTAGAGAGTAATTGTCTGGGTTTGGATCTACACCAATTGTATCCTGACAAAGCTGGTCTGCTTTTTCCTCAATTGTCATTCTTGAAATCAAATCCTTGATACGCTCCTCAATAGGTGCCTTTGGATTTTTGTAAAGAGGTACTTCAACTTGCTTCTTTGCTTTATTGGTCTTGGTTTTCATAAAGAAATATCCTTAAGAATAACTAAAATAAATGGGTTATGTTTTTATTGCTAAATAGTTTAAAATACGCCCAACCCTAAGTCAAGAATGAAAGCAATTATTTTAATGTTTTACATTGTCGCAGTAACCTATCCTTAAAATATTATTAGTTTTGTTCTCTTTCCCTAAAAAAATCTTGACTTTAAGGGGTCATAAAATTACACTATTTCGCATATTTAATTCACATCTATAAGGATAGTATTATGGAAAATAAAACTTTTAGCATTCGTAGCTTAACAGCAGAGATAGGTAAAAACCCTAAAGATTTTACAAAGAGCGATATAGTTCGCTTTATTTGCGAAAATGATATTCACCATGTTAATTTTCAATATCCAGCAGGCGATGGCCGCCTAAAGACCTTGAATTTTGTAATCAACAATCAGGATTACCTAGAAGAGATACTATCCTGCGGTGAGCGCGTAGATGGTTCAAGCCTTTTCCCATTCATTGAGGCAAATAATAGTGACCTATATGTTGTTCCTCGTTTTAGAACAGCTTATATGGATCCATTCTGTGAGCTCCCAACAGTTAATTTCCTATGCTCATTCTTTAATAAGGATGGCGACCCTCTAGAGAGCTCTCCAGAATATACTCTTCATAAGGCATGTGAAGCATTCCGTAAGTCAACCGGCCGTGAGTTTCAGGCAATGGGTGAGCTTGAGTACTATGTTATTGCAGAGGATGAGGCTGTTTATCAGGCAGTTGACCAGAAGGGCTATCATGAGTCTTCTCCTTATGCAAAATTTGGTGAGTTCCGTCAGCTTTGCATGAACTACATTGCTCAGGCTGGTGGTATGATTAAGTATGGTCACTCTGAGGTGGGTAATTTCACTCTAGATGGCAAAATCTATGAGCAGAATGAAATTGAGTTCCTTCCTACAAATGCAGAGGAAGCTGCAGAGCAGCTAACTATTGCAAAGTGGATTATCCGCAATCTTGCATATCAGAATGGTTTGAATGTAACATTTGCTCCAAAAATTACAGTTGGTAAGGCTGGCTCTGGCTTGCATGTTCACTTCCGTGTAATGAAGGACGGAAAGAACCAGATGCTAAAGGATGGTGTGCTTTCTGATGATGCAAAGCGTGCAATCGCAGGCTTGATGAAGCTAGCTCCATCTATCACAGCATTCGGCAATTTGAATCCAACCTCATACTTCCGCCTAGTTCCTCATCAGGAGGCTCCAACAAACGTTTGCTGGGGTGATCGCAATCGCTCAGTGCTTGTTCGCGTTCCTCTTGGTTGGACAAGTAAGAAGGATCTCTGCAGTCAGGCAAACCCTGGTGAGCCTTCTGCTAAGTATGATACAACTCAGAAGCAGACAGTTGAGATGCGTTCACCAGATGGTTCAGCAAATGTATATCTACTAATTGCTGGCTTGGCAGTTGCTTGCCGTCACGGCTTTGAAAGTGCAGATGCACTTGAGGTTGCAGAGAAAACTTATGTTAATGTTAATATTCATAAGGATGAAAATAAAGCAATCCTTGATCGCTTGAGCGTTCTACCAGATAGCTGCGCAGCATCTGCAGATTGCCTAGCAGAGCAGCGTGCAATTTATGAGGCTGAGGGCGTATTTGCTCCTGCAATGATTGATGGAATTATCGCTGGCTTGAAGGCATTCAATGATAGAACCTTGCGTGCTGACATCGGTAATGACCAAGCAAAGATTCTTGCCCTAGTGGAAGAATATTTCCACTGCGGTTAATCTAATTAAAAAAATTAAAAAAAAAGGCTGTTGCGAACCAACTAGGGATAAGCAACAGCCTTTTTTTGTTATGGCTTTACCCAATAACCAGGTAATTTACTAATGTCTTGTGCTGGCTCTCTATTGTATACTTTTTCTGGAACCTTTTGAGGCGCTGGTAGTATATATGCTAGAGTTGCTGCAGGAGGAAGAATTGTCTCCCAAACAGTATACTCACTAGCTGCAACAGAATATTGTTCTACGTTTGCAAAACGTCTCCATGTTGGCCATTTTTCAAGATTGTCAAAACCATATACCATTTTCTTCGCGTCCTGGTTTACTCCATAAGTCCAACGATATGGAGTAATGCCTCCAACATACTCAGGAATGTTATCTGCCACACTCTGTAGCTCAAGGAATTTTACAGGATATACAATACCCATTCCACTTGTTAATGATTCACCTTCTGGATTTGCTCCATTATGGAAATCATTTGCTAGATAAATGCCTTCAAGATAACGTGCTTCACCTGTGAAAACATGTGCTGCAACTAATGTCTGCGCACGCTTTAATGGGTGTGAGTTGCCCCAACTCATAGTGTGAACAAATCCATGGTCAGATGGGAACCAAGGTGTTCGATATGGATAAGCATTTTCCTGTGCATCAAGCATTGCATTTGCTTCATTTACTCTGCGACGTATGTAGTCTGTGCGATATGCCTCAAGCTCAGGAGGTATAATCTGATCTTCGAGTGCAAATTCCAGAAAATCAAAAGGATTCCAGCCCCAGCTCTGTTTATTTGTTTCTTGCTTTAAATCATCCAAACGCTTAATTACTTCATTAAAATATGATAAATCTCCTGTCATAGCAGAAAGATTTAATGCCGCTGTAAGCATTTGCTTTACAGAATAATTCTCTGGCTCAGTATAAAGAACATCAATTGCTGGATCCATATGCCAACGATGAGTTACATAGCTCTTAAGCGGCTGCTTTACAGGAGGATTGTTTTGTGCCCAATCCCATGCGCGTTTAGCGCTTTCTAAAAGCTTGTTGGCAATTTCTTCCTGTCCAGCTGCGCGATATGCACGTGCTACTAGAGCTGCTGTACCTGCATAGTCATAGCAAGAGTTATGAGTTGGGGTAGCAATGAAGTAAAATCTATTTGCACTATCTACTTGAGGAGAATCTTTTTCTCCTCCAGGATGGCCCGTTGTTTCAATCCAGGTGCCAACACCACCATCTTCTTGCTGTGCAGCATATAGGTGTTTAATTCCCCATAGTGCTTCGTCAAGAATATCAGGAATACCATTGCCTGACTCAGGAATGCATAGCTGATTATCAAAGAAGTTTTCTGGATGTAATAGATATGCAAGGCAAAGTGCACGTGGAATAATTAAGTGCATTGGGCGGCGATCATAGTCTGCAGCATCATGATAACCACCAGGAATATGAATTGGTGAATCTAAATCACATAGCTCTTTACTTGCAGCAATAGTAGGGAAGTGTTTAAATTTATGCTGCTTGCCTTGATCGTTAATATATGGCTCACCATTAGGAAGAGTGATACAAGTTTCGTATTGCCATTGATCTGATGGATTTAAGCCACGATATACATCAAGATGACATGCAGGAGAAGACCATTGTGTCCAAGGCTCTTTTTTCTCAATACCGCAGCGCTTGTTAAATAGGCCAAGCATGTGGTGCCCCCAGGCAGTTACTATCGCTTGGTTTGAAATAGAAAAAGTATAGCTTCTTCCAATGCCTTTAACAAAAATGTAATATTCTCCCTCAGTTGTTAGAGAAGTTAAATCTATTTCTAAAGTTTCTTCTCCTGTGAATGGAGTGCCATTCCGTGAAGGGTCATCCCTACGCATAGATAATGTACCCTCGAACTCTATTTTTTTTGTTTTCGCATTGACCACATAAAATGACTCGTCTGCAAATTGCTTAAGAGGTAATGGACCAGAAAGGCCGAGCCATCCACCCACATATGCATATTTTCTTGCATTTGGTGCATAGCCTACTTGGTTTACTTTGAATATTGGGGTAGGTACTTGTGGATCGTATGTAAAGCTTCCAGCAATTCCTAAATCAATAGAATCTCCTTTTTTCATAGGAGAAACCTTTATAAATGCATTATGTATTATGTCTGCATCCTTTACAGTGAAATGAGAACCATCTGGTTTGTAAAACCTCTTGACACCATTAGCCTCTGCCCAATATGAGCAAAAGCCAGGGATTGATTTCATCTGCTCAGCCATTGGCTCACGGACGTTCTTCCGTACATCGGCAAATATATCCCTAAAGAGATTTGCAATTTTCCAATCAGGTGTTTTGCCATAATCATCCTTATATCTTTCATCAGCAAAAAATGCTGCTTGCTCATCCTTAGATGTGTCTGCTTGCACTAAAATATATTCAGGAGTAAGTGCTGTAATTTTCCATTCAACAGCTTGAGAGCTTGTTGCTGTATATGCAAAAAGTACTAATGCTATTCCAATTTTTGTAATTAACTCTGATTTTTTTAACATAATATTTCCTTCGTTTTCTTAAATCTTTCCTTTGTCCTTCACACAAGCGCCCATCACACAAGCCCAGCGCCCTCTGCGTCTTTGCGTGAAGCGTGAGCCTGTGCGAAGCGTGAGCAAGCTTTCATCCCAGTCCTAGCTCCACACAGTCACACGGGTGCCTGCATTCTTGTCGTACGCGTCAAGTGCGGCTTGGCCACCAATTACAGTCACCGTGCGCTTTGCACGGGTAACTGCTGTGTACACAATGCTTCGTGTAAGCAATGGAGAATCTCCTGTGCTTGGAAGCAGTAGTAGCACATTTTTATACTGTGAGCCCTGACTCTTGTGTACAGTAATGACATATGCCTTTTCAAAGCCTGGTAAATTTTCATATGGAATTGATCGAACCTGCTCACCAACAAGAAAATAAGCGTGATAACGATTGTTTTCTCCACGTAATACAATTCCCATCTGTCCGTTTGTTAACCCGAGTGCAGAATTGTTTGATGTTATGATAATAGGATAAAAGCTTGGGAAACGTTGCTTCTCGTGACGGCAGAATGCTTCAAATAGCTTTTCGTTTAAATAATTGCAACCCTCAAGCCCATTTCTCAAAACAGAAAGTACTTGAGCTTCCTCCAATAGCATTAATAGCTTCACAAGGTTTTCATGGGCTTCGCCTTCGTTCTTTTCTGATGGATTGTATTGCTGCTTTACTAGCTCACATAGCTCTGTTTCATTAACTAGCTTTTGTATCCATCTACCAACAGCCTTAACATAGTCTGCTGAACGATATGTTGTAGAATCATAGAAGCAATATGGCTTTTGTTTATCGTCCCAAATATATTCAAGCCTCCCATCAAAAGGAGCGTCTGATTTTTGTTGCTCAAGTAATTGCTTTGCATTTGCGACATCGTAGATGTCACCAACGCCACCACTTGCGCGGTAAGTTTTGGTGAGTCGTGTAACAATTGATGTGCTTTCAAATTGTTTAATAAGTGTTTGAAGCATATTACCTGCATTAACACTTGGGAGCTGCTGTGGGTCGCCCACAATAACTATGCGCGAATTTTTATCAACAGCAGCAAGGAAAGCTTCAAAAAGCTTATTATCAATCATAGAGGCTTCGTCTATGATTATTGTCTTATAATGAAGAATATTTGTTGCATTGTGACGGAAGGTTACCTCAGCAGAAAAACTTTGGCGTAACAAATCGTGGATTGTTTTTGAAGGGATTGTCCGAAGTAAATCTGCGTGCTCAAAATCCTCTGAACCAATCTCATTGCGCACGGCTTCGCTTATGCGTTGGGCTGCACGTCCAGTTGGTGCCGCTAAAACAATTTGCTTTGCAATCTCCTGTGCATCACCAAAGTGGAGTAGTGCACGTAGAAGCATTGTGATTGTGGTGGTTTTGCCGGTGCCTGGACCTCCAGTAATGATGGATATATGATTCTTACATCCATTAACAATAGCAGCTAACTGCTCGTCGTTAATCATATCACCTTTACTTTCTTTAACAAATGCTTCTATGCTTTTGTCACCGGCTTCTTCAATGCTTTCAAATGAAGAAACATTGTCCTTTAGTTCGTAGCAAGATTTAATAGTATTATATTCGCTAAAGAAATCAGCTCTAAAGCAAAGTTTGTCTTTGCCAGCAGCTGTTTTAAAATAGATAAGTGGTTTTGTTTCTTTTTTTAGAGCTTCTATTATAGCGGAATTTGAACTAATTGATTCAAAGCTATATGGAATATTATTCTTATTCAAATCTACAATTTGAATTGGATTGCCTTCTTCTAATTTGCTATAGAATTCATCCTGGTTAGAAAAAGAAAGCTTTGCTTCTACAAAAAGAGCGTTAAGAGAAGCAATGTCATTTGTGGCAATGTCTATCGCAGAGCCTCCATTCTTTCTCTCAATTAAAAGCTGGTAAGCAAGAATTCCTGCAATGGTATTAATTTTATGAGAGCCATCTACCACAAATGTGGCAGAGTCTCGCATATATTGAATATCAATAATATCAATTTGCTTCTCTTCGAAGAGCTTTTCTGTGTATGCTTTGAGAGTGTCTTCTGCATTCTCAATCATTGAAATCGCTATGCTTTTCATAAAATTATTCTCCGCATGTGAATGTATTCATCTGAATTAGTAATCATTTAGTTGAGCAAAAGAAATTGATTGTTCAATTTCTTCTTTAATACGGTCACACGTTTCACTGAAATCATCAGGTGTCCATGCTTTTTCATAAGAGCCGGGATTGTCGCCTAAATTTTTTGCTCCGCCGCGAACAAATAGGTAGACCGTGCCACCAAGCATTTCCTTTGCCTTTTCAATGTTATTTCCGAATAACCTTGAAAACCATTGGATAGTTGCTACTGAATAAATCTGATGCTGTAAAGTGTAATTTGCGTCATTCATAGCATCATTAACTGTGGCAGAGTCGTAGCTTGGAAGCATGTTTGTTTTCCAGTCAAGAATGTAGTATTTTCCGTCTACGCGGAAAAGAAGGTCGATGAAACCAATCATGATGTTGTTTTTCTCTTCATCAGTTAGATAATCATTTTTATTGATATAGAATTCTAACTCAGCTTTCATGTCAGAGGTTTTTAAATCGCCAAGCTTCTTTTCTCCAAGTAATGGAATTGGCATATTAAGAGTATTCCAAACCATTCGCTTTAATTCATTAGAAGAGGAATCAATAATTTTATTCGCATCGTTGAGGCAGAACTGGTCTTGTATTCCATATTTCAACATTGCGGCTCTTACTATTTCATCCAATTTTCTGTCTGTGTAGACATATTCGTGTTTGATGCGAGCGGCATAACTGAAATCGATTCCATTCGCTCCCTTAGCAAGGAGCTCCATAATTTCATGGAAGCACTTACCAAAGGTCGCTCCAGGAGGTAGTAGGGTAGAAGCTTTTTCTACATTCTCCTTTGCTTCTTCATTGTTTTCTGGCTCGTCATTCTCTTTCTCATTCTCATCATCAAAGGAAATTTCTCTCTGGGCATCTTTGTGATGTTCGTTTATTGAGCTAAAGCTATCAAGTGAGATTTTGTTTCTCATCAAATTTGGTAAATCCCAAATAGGATAATATACTTGCTCTCCATTAAGATTATTTTCATTACTTATATCAATGCCTTCTTGTTGTGAAGTATAAGTAATTAGCTTTGAAAAATCTGGTGCATAAATTTTAATTAAGCCATTGGTTTCTTCTGAAGTAGCTAAACGCATCAAAGCTGGCCCAACAAAGTTATTCATGGGGTTGCTTTCTGAGTACACCAAATGCAGTGTGGTATCTGTAGTCGCCGCTGAATCTGTGTCTTTTCCACATGGGAAGAATATCATGTATTGTGCGCGAGTAATCGCCACATATGTTAATCTACGTAACTCACACCTGTCATCGTATATAATTATATCCTGATCCTTTGGAGGAATAAATTTCTTGTTAAAATAAAGGGATTGGACTTTAGAAATTGCATTTGCGTCAGATGAATGATAAGTAGAATAGTGGTCGGTGCAATGCTTTGCCGTTGGCTCATTTTTGAAGCCAGCACAATAGAACACAAACTTAAACTCTAATCCCTTTGAAGCGTGCATTGTCATAATTTTAATGCGAGGATCATCCGTTACCTTTTTAAGAGAGTTTTCAATTTCCTCATCTGTTGTTTGGCGCTTAATACCCTTGAGGAAATTTGGGAATTCGTAAACGGATAGCTGTTGTTCCTTTGCTGCAACCAATAACTCTTCAAACAGTTGGTTATAAGTGCCAAGCTTAATCTCAGCTGCTACGTTGTCCTTCATTCTATCGCAAAGCCTATAGTATAACCCACTATCATATAGCATAGAATGGAATAGCTTTTCCCATTTGTTAGCATGTAAATACTCAAGCCATTTTTGGAAACAAGGTAAATCAAGGCTACTGATATTAGCTAATACATGAATTGAGCGTGGGTCAGCATCATAGAAGTCAGTAAGTAGTGCAGCGTTCCTTAGCTTGCGATTGTTTGGCTCTAACAAAAATTTTAAAATAATAATTATGTTAGTCGCTTCGTCAGACTCATATAGAGAAGAATCCTTTTGATACAAATAAGGAAGCTTGTAGTATTTTAGAATGTTGGCAATTTGAAGAGCTTCTCCTTTTCCACGAACAAGGAAACAAAAATCACCATAGGTGCAAGGTCCCTTATCTGTTTCTATGTTTACTAGTTGGGTAATCGCTGAAGCACACCCTTTGATGTATTCGTTAAAATTCTTGTATCTACAATTAACTATGTTTACTGTGGAGAATTCTGGAGGAAACCAAGAGGTCGTTTTGCTGTTTTCTTCAGGAGATAGAACATCTATGTATTCAATATCATTAGTTTTAAAGCTTTCAGGTGCACCACTAATAGAGAACCAATCTTGTCCTCCAAAAAACGTATTGTAAACCTTGACCATTTCATTTGTACAACGATAGGTTGTATCTAGATTAAACAATTGGCCATTAAGTTTGTTTACAATAATGTCTTTTGCTAGAAAATATGTGTTAAGATCTGCTCCGCGGAATTTATAAATCGCTTGCTTTGGATCACCAACGACAATTAGAGAGTTGTTTACTACATTAAAAGAATCATCAGAATATTCATTTTTGTAAAATGTAGTAAAGATTCGACTAAAAATATCCCATTGTAGAGCATCAGTGTCCTGGAACTCATCAATCAATGCTATTTTATATTTTTCGCGTAATGCATTAATTAGTGCAACAGAATTTGCTGCGCTTGGTTGGAGTGCATTGTCAAAGTTGATAATTAAATCATCAAAAGAAATAGTTTGATGTTCTTCCTTTAAACGTTTACGCTCTTTAAGTACTAAATCAATTAGACGTTTTTGGAATGTCTTTTTATTTTTTTTAAATAATTCTTCCAGCTTTTGGCAGGATTCTTTTATGTTTTTATAAATGGAATGAAGCTGAGGGCAAAGTTGCTCAAGCGTTTGATAGTCTCTTTTCTTTTGACCATTGTCAATGTAAAGTAGAGCTCCGGTTGTGAAATTTGTGTCAAAAGCACCATTGCTTGGAGGGAATTCAATAGCTGTTTTTTTGTTTAAAATATCTGTTAAGGTTTGATCATATTTCTTTAAGTTTTCTGGGTATTTTTTAATTTTTTGTCCATTAACGCCAAACCCATGAGCTAAATCAAAGAATGTAGTAATTCGGTAGTGTTGATTTGGGTCGTAATTTCCTAGTCCAAGAATGTTCGTGATGTCGTTCTTAATGGCTATGCAAAGGTTGTCAAAATCATCAATAATTGCTAAATCTGTTTGATCTAGTTCTTGATAATCTGCAAGAACAATATTATTTAATGCATTCTCTCTAAATGCTTCAATCAAGCCTAAGCTTTCGTCCATGTCAGAAATTTCTTCTCCAGAGAAAAAGCTTTCAAGAATTTTTATTCCTCCACATGCAGAAAATTCATTGCTTAAAATAACATTATTAAATGCTTCTGTAGTAAATGTCTTATTGCTTATTTCTTGCGAGAGAGCAGAACCATTTTCAAATGCATATTGAGAAAGAACCTTTTTACAGAAACCATGAATAGTAGAAATATCAGCACTGTCAAATATGTCTATTGCATTTTTTAATTGTAATGCATCAGATGTGTTGCCAGAAACAAGAGCGTTGTCTAATTCTTCTGTAATGATTTTACGAACTCTGTCTTTAATTTCACCAGCAGCTTTTTCTGTAAATGTAACAATCAAAATCTCGTTAACCTGAACATTGTGCTTTAAAATTAGCTCTAGCACAATATGTTCAAGAGTGTAGGTTTTACCCGTTCCTGCAGATGCTTCAATTACAGCATGTCGGCAGTAATCTATTTCTTCCCAGATGTTTGTCTTTGTGGCATCATTCATAATTATAAAATCCTAACCCTGTTGTTCTGCTACTTCGTTTTGTATTGCTGGGAATATTATTGGATAGTAGTAGCGAGTATTTAATATGTTAATATAACGCTCTAATGGATTTTCCTCAAAATTTATTGTCTCTGAGAATAATTCCTCAATCGCTCCTTCACAATATGGTGGATTGGAAATGTTTAGTTTATATTCTTTGTTATACTCAGGTTTGAAGTTAATAATTGAATCAATCAGTGAATCTCCATTTGCTTTAAGCTTAGCTTCTAGATTAGTGTTCTCAGAGATTGCATTTTTATCAGCATTGCTTAATATTTTTTTCATAACAACATCGCTTAAGCAATGATATTCATATTTGTGAACGATAGATAAAGGATTAATAATATCGCTCACAAGCATGTGTATATATTCCGATGCTTGTTTAGGTGTTAATTGTATATAAAAAGACTTTGGACAATCTGTTGTTTTTTCAACAATGCTTCTTATGCATATTGTATAATCATTTTCTTCAGAGTCTTCTTTTGTCGCCACATACATGATGAGTGATAGTAGAGAACTTAATAAAGAATTTTTTAGGAAGAGGCTTTTACTATTTGCTACTTTCTCAGAAATGTAGAAAAGAGATTTTTCTACCTCGTAAACATTGTTTAACGTTGTATTTAAAGCAACAGATGTTTCTATTCCATTTAAATTATAATTATAAACGAAAGGAGATAGATTAATTTCCTTTTCAATTCTATCAGCAAGATTACCCTCATTGCTCTGTTGGCCAATGTTTATTTTTATCCATTCTCCTCCAGTAGGAAGATTTTTTACTAACGTGTCAATTATGGTATTTTGTTGACAAGGATTGTCTAGACTCTCTGCATAGTCGCTGTTAAGGACAGATTTAATTTGAACCTCAATATCGTATTCTCCTACAACACCTACAGGTGTCATAGATTGTCGTTTTAAGTTTTCATATTCTGTCTTTATAATGTTTACAGCATCTTTGTTGCTTAGAGGACTTGTGTTTTCTTTTTTTATGCGATTCAACGCTTCTGTAAACAGGATATTTTTTATTTTATATGAGATAAACCCATTCTCGTCACTAATTGCTTTTGGTGCAGTGTCCTTTGATGTGTCTATTTCTTCTGTTTGTGTTGCCACACGATACCTATGTTTAAGAATGGCCTGTCGTGAGTTTATTAGAAAATCAGCAAGTACATTTGCATTCCAGTAAAAGATGTCTTCGTTTTTATCAAGTAGTTCTTGATTTTTTATTAGCTGCTCAAAATCTGGTTTAAGATTATATATCGAACGAGAAATCTTATTCTGTAACTTTTCGTTTGATGAAATTGCAGAGAGAATTTCATCTTTATATTCACTATTAGATTTTATGTTGTTCCCAATAGCAATAAAGTTATTATAACTCTGATTAAGGTTTTTAAATCTTTCACCACATTGTTTGCTAAGAAGATATTCTTGCAGTTGAACATTGAACTCTTCAAAGCTTCCATTTAAGATTTTTTTATTTAGAAATCGTTCTAATTGTTTGATAACTGATGACGGGTATTTTTCAATATCCTTCTTTGTATCCTTTGCAACATATGAAAGAACTAGTCGTTCTCTTGCAGACATAACGGTCTCAAGAAATAGGTAGAGATTACGTGAAGCAAAGCTTGTATCTCCAATCATGCGCTTAAGTGCTCGGATATCAAGAGTTGATTCTTGATTGTTTCCAGGAAATTCCCCTTCGCCAAGTCCTACAATATAAATGTATTTGAAAGGGATAGGACGCATTGGTTGCAGCGCAGCAATTGTTATTCCTGATGTAAGGAAAGATCCTCGATTGCATCCAATATTCGAAAGCTTGTCTTTGAGGTATTCCAAAATAAACGCGGAATAGAATTCTGTGTCGCTTGAGAAAACATCAGCTAGCATTGTTAGGGCTGAACTAATATTGCTTTGCATCCGCTCGTCATTATTGCCTAAAATGTTTTCCGCAGCAGCTTGAAAAATCTCAATCCATTTGCTAATAGAAAGCTTTTCTGTTTTAAATGGACTTGTGGCATGGTATATCGTTTCAATTAGAGCAGAAAGCTTTTCAACTCTTTCCTTGTACATATTATTTGTTTTGTATAAAGGAATAGAATTTGTGTCTGCCTCATCAATAGTTATTAGACCAAGCCTTAGGCGTGATATAGCATAATCCCATGTAAATTCATCACCAGCAATTAATCCATCTTCAGCCAAACCCTCTTGAGAGTAATGGTGATGTATGCCGAGCTTATCTATATATTCAATCCAGATAGCTAAATCGTCATCAGAATAATTCCACCTTTTCATGACGCATGGATTTGAGAGTAAGCTAACCATGCTAGAACGTGTATAGCGGAATTGTGCAATTGTTAGAAGCTCAATTACGCCACGAAGATAATGACTTTCTGCTGCAGCAGAAGAATCCAATAATCCATATGGTAGCTCGCCTCTAGAATTGAAAACGGTTTCAATAATAGGACGATATTTTTCCATGTTCGGAACAAGAATAGCAAAATCAGAAAGAGAAATATCTGTGCGTGGGGTAGGAGAGTAGATTTTTCCTTGTGAATCTGTTTCTTTTTTTTGCCCATCAAATAGTATGTCTAAAATAGAATTATAAATAGTCTCTATTTCGCGCTTTTGATCTGGACATGCAAGAATCTGAATAGAACTATCTTGAGATTTTTTTTCTATATTATCACTTGTTCTAGTTTTAATTCCTTTTTGTAGAGATTCTAAGACGGAAGCACATTCAAAATCAAAAACTTCATCATTAAAATATTCTGTATTAGAATCGCTCTCTTCCAAATCAACGAGAAGCTTCATTGTTTCGCGACCTGCAGAACCCCATGCGTTGAGCAATTCATTGTCAACGATTGCTCCATTGTCATCAATTAGTTGACCATTCTCCTCGCTTAATCTACTATGCTTTAGCTTCTCCCATGGGCTTTCTGTGTCGCCCCAATATTCCATACATACATTAATGTGGTAGAATTGAATGTCAAAATACTTTGCTAATAAATGTATCGCTTTTGCATGCAGAGGAGAGAAGGTTGAAAGACCAAAAATATAAAGCGTTTTTTTGTTTGTAGAAGGAGTTGCTTTTGTTGCGTGATAAAGCACTTGTCGAAGGGAGAGAACATTCCCATTGAGAGGAAAGCTTTCTTGATACAATTTGCGGCATAAGTATGCCTGGGCAAGAATAAGGCTTTCCTTGTTAGCATCACTATTAAATATAATTGCTTTTGTATTTTCAATCCAATTATCGGATAAAAATGCATTGATGTAATCTGGGCGACGAAATTCGTACTCACGAATATAATTTGCTAGTTTTCCTGCAAGCTGCCAAAGCTTACGAGCAGTTTGTGTTTGCTTTATTTCAATTATGCCATTTTCACCAAATACATAATCACGAAGAGGGGAGAGAATATCATTGTCATCAGAAACAATTAGCTTAGCAATTTCAATTTGAAGGTTTCCCTCAGATACTTGAGTAAACGCTTCTGTTGGGTCTGCAAGGTGTGCAAGAGTTTTAAAAAGGAAATTATCAAAGAAAGGGAATTCAACACCTACGCATACGCCTTGATTTTGGGCGATGCGAAGCTTAAGCCATTTTTCTATGTTTTTATTTGGAACAATTATTTGGCGCTCAACAAAAGGATCCTGCGCTACAGTATCAGAATAGAGAAGCTCTATTAATTCGTCTGCTAATTGTTCAATTTTCGTTTTTGAAATAATTTTTAAAGCCATGATGTTTCCCGGAAATTCGCAAATTGGGTATAAAACAAATAAAAAAGTAAAACACTAACCCAAGCAACGAAACAATTATAACATACATAAAAAATAAAGTAATCTTAAAAATTAAAAAAACTCTACTTTTTTATGAAGTTTGCTTGCATAGTCCATGTGGTGCTTGAGCATAACTCTCTCCTGCGCAAGAATACGGCTTGCTCTCGGAAACGGGTGTGAACCCTCAAGCGTAGCGAAAGAGGGCGGCAGTCGTCCCCGATTTTCACATATCCGGGGTGTAGGCGGGCTTCCGCGTGCACTGACAGCGGGGTGACGCGCTTCCAGCCCGTCACTTACGGCGCACCGAGCGTTCATCGCTCAGTGCGAGCTCGGGCTACGGGACGCTCCTCGTCCCGCCACAAGGCGGTGAACGCCTTGTCTCCCGTGACCGCATAGGGCGGCGAACGCCCTTGCGCCGTAAGTAGCGCATTAAAAATCCGCCACCCCGTAGTCAGTACGAGCGGAGCCCACTCGTACCCCGGAGTTGTGAAAACCGGGGACGGCTCTCGTCCTTCATCTATCGTGAAGGATTTACACCCGTTTGGTGAAAGCAACCCACCCACTAGCTCAAGAGAAATATTCCGCAAAGCGCCTAATCTTACCCAATTTTTATGGATTTCGTATATTTTTTGAAAAATATTTTTTTTGAAAAACCCATAAATTTCATAATTTTTCAAAAAAAATATCATCTCTGAACCCCTAGTAAAATAAGGGGGTTCAGCAAAAAATGCAAAAAAAATAAAAAATTTTTTAAAATAGTGTTGACTTTCAAATCCGAATTTTGCTAAATTATCACCCATGCGCCACAAAACGGGACACGTTAAATGTGGATGCAGTTATAGGACGGACCTGTCAATCAGGCGACTATAAATTGTTCTTTGAAAACAGAATCGCATTCGGGCCACGCATCCGATATCAGAAAAGCGAGAGATTGCTTAGCTGAGTGGGAGGGTGGCCTGACAGTAAAGTAGTTTGTGTGGAATCTTTTTTAACCC
>JAZNPC010000022.1:0-6539 GCA_045589455.1 Kiritimatiellia bacterium | reverse complement strand
AGCCTTTTAGATTACTATCTTGAAAGACAAGTAGCTATGACATCAAGTATATAAAAGAAAAAAAATGGGTTGAACCGCCGTATGCCGAACGGCACGTACGGTGGTGTGAGAGGAGGAGTTAAAACTCCTCCTACTCGATTTATGTAACCGTTAATTCGTTTTAAAAACAAAAACAACCAATCGATGGTTGTTTATAAAAAAATGGTGGCGGGTGAGGGACTCGGACCCCCGACAGACGGATTATGATTCCGTTGCTCTACCGACTGAGCTAACCCGCCACATATGTAGCTGTAATGCGGGAAATATTAGCAAAAAAAGTTATATGGTGTCAAGTGAGAAATTTTTCTTTTTTTATAAAGAGAGAAAAGAAAATTTGAAGTCTAAGTATAATCCACACAAAACAAATTTTAGATTCTATTGTAAGTAGTGTTTTTGCTTTATGCAAATAACATTTTTTATTTTATTTGGTCTATTTAATCTGTTTATCTATTAAACTTAACATTTCTAACCATAACATAAGCCACCAATCCTCCCTAGCTCACAATCTTCCTTATGGGCGGGAGCTAGCATAGGATTAGCCATCACTCACGTGCATCAGCTGTTGATTGCTAGGTTTGGATGAATTGGGTGAATAACTCAAATGCCCATTATTTTTTTTCATATGTAAAAATAATCTTGAGAATGGTATAAGTTCTTTGATACAATCAATTTATTGTTAATGCGATATTATGTTTTAACAATTTATATTTTATATTTATATTTAGGGAGTTTTGTTATGAAAAAAATTGTTGTTTCGTTTTTTTCAATTCTTAGTACAATTGGTTTAATTTTTGCACAACAACCAAATATGTATGATCTTAAGCCTTATGTTATGAAGGCGTATGGTTTGCGTGATGCTGGTGCAACATCTCCAACGACTGTTCGTGTGATAATCGGTTGCTCATGGACACATAAGGCTTTTGAGGGTGCTTCATATAGAATTGTTTCTCCAGATGATTCAAATTATGCTTACGATAAATTTGTATATGCAACAGGCGCTAAGAAGATTTCTCAGGATGTAGAATTTGAAGTGCCTCAAAATGCTGGTTTGCCAAAGGGAGGCGATTTGACACAGCTTATGCGTACAGAGGTAGAGGTTACACTTCCTTACCCAATGAAGGAAGGTAAACGTTATTCAATCATCGCTCAGGGTAATGGAGATTTGATGGTAACTGCAGCTCATACTGCTCATACATTTACATATTCAGCAAACCAGACATTTGAGCCAAATGATGGCTTTGCAGCTCGTATGGTTGGTTTGCGTGGAATTAGAAGTGTAGGTAATGGAATAGTTCTATTAGAATTTGGTGCTGGTTATTCACCTAATGGAGGAAATAACCTTAAATCATATGCCTTCCGTTATAATGATAATATAATCAGGCCAACAGCAGTTGGTCGCCGCACACGTCTTGATGTTTATTATCCTCAAGGCTGGCCATATAAGGCATTGTTAACTCATGATGTTTTTATTCAGCTACCAATCACACTTAAAAATGGTGATAAGCTTTCTGTTTTTGTGGCAGAGCAGGTCACTGCCGGAAATAAAAAAGCAACCTTAAATTTTGATGTTAAAAGTGAGTCACTAACAGCTTTTTCTGATGCAATTCAGGTAAATCAAATAGGATATTTAACTGATGGACTAAAGGTTGCTTATCTTGGCCGTTGGCTAGGCTCTTTCCCTGAATATAAGATGCAGGGTGGTTCAGATAATTCTTATAGTGGAATGTCTAGCCGTTATGAGCAAGGTCCAGTAGCGCATAGTCCAGATGGTGGTGCAGTAGTTGAGAAGGTTACTAATAAATCTCTAAGGGATAGCTCATTGCAGTTTTCAAACCCACCTAGCTTTAAGCTTTGCGATGCAAAGACCCATCAGGTTGTCTTTACAGGCAAAGCAACACAGGTTGGTTTTGCAGATAAAACAGATTTAAGAATCAATCATTCTGGTAGTGATGCGTATGAACTAGATTTCTCTAATTTTAAGAAACCTGGTTCTTACTATATCTTTGTTGATGGCGTAGGTCGTAGCCTTCCATTTGATATTGCTGCTGATGTTTATAAGCATGCATTTGAGGTTCAGTCATATGGTGTGTTTGCTCAGCGCTGTGGACAAGAGCTATCTTATCCATATTCGTCCTGGCAACGCATTGCATGTCACACAAAGGGTGTGATAGTAACAGATATTGTCCCTAATGATACGCGTAATCTCTCCCTATTAGGCAATTTTGCTAAAGAGCATGCTGGTCAAGAGCTTCGTACACTACCAATTCGTGGTGGACATCATGATGCTGGTGACTATAATCCACGTTCTCATCTAGATGTTGCTCAGGTTCTATTGATGGCATATGAGCTAGCTCCACAAAAGTTTTATGATGGACAGCTAAATATTCCAGAGAATTCAAATGGTATTCCTGATATTGTCGATGAGGCTTTGTGGGCACTTCGTATATGGAATGGTTTGTATGACGAAAAGGATGGTTCTGTATATGAGGGAACAGAGTCAGATGGAGATCCAAACTTTATTCAAACTGTAGGGCTTGATCCTAAGGGCGATTTTGCTTGGGGTAAATCCTCTAGAGCAGCATTTAATTATGCAGCAACTATGGCTCGCGCAGCACGTATTCTTAAGACATGTAGAATTACTAAGCAGCCAAGCTATGATAGTGCAGAGGAGGCAGCATTACAGCCAAAGCTAAGTGCCGAAGCATATCTCGCTAGAGCTAGAAAAGCATTTGAGTGGGGTGTGGCAAATATGAATGGTAAAGCTGGTGATAAACTTGGCTTGAAACAGGATTGTACACCATTCCTTGTTTATGCTGCAGCAGAGTTATATTGTACCACTGGTGAAGCAAAGTATCACGATATCTTTAAGGCAAATGCTCCTTGGACAACACAGGAGAAGGTTGCTTTGATTCAGCATGGAGGGTATGATCTCTCATGGGCAGCATATGCATATGCATTTATTCCAGATAAACTTGCGGATTCAACAATTAAGCAGCGTGTTATTGCTTCAATTCGTGAAGAAGCTGAATCATATATTTGGGGTTCAAAGCAGATGGCATATAAATTTATTCGCCATCCTTGGGCTCCAATTTCATGGGGCACTGGTGCATATCAAAACTATACACTTCCTTTTGCAGCTATGTGGAAGCTAACAGATGACCAAAAATATTTTGATTGGTTGATTAGAACTTGTGATAATACACTAGGTGCAAATCCAATGTGTACCTCATGGGTTATTGGTTTGGGTGAGCGCACAGTTCATGCACCTCTCCACAATAGCCGTTATAGTCCTGCAGGTATGCCTACAATTGGTCAGCAGGTAGAAGGCCCTTACACAAAGATTGGTGGCTACAATGTTGCAAACACAATGTATCCAGTTAAAGAGAACCATGCTGTGTTACACAACTTTGTAGATGCACACTTTGCAATTGCAATGGATGAGGGTGTGGTAAACAATCAGTGTAAAACAATGGCTATATTTGGCCTTCTACTTCCAGATAAGGAGTAAAAGCAATACAACAAACAACAAATTGTTTTGTGTTGTGAGATTGTTCTCGTATATGCGTCCACAGGTTGGGCGCATTTTTTTTACAGTGTGAAAAAATAAGGTACATGTCTAAAAGGCATGTACCAATTTTTTTGCTGTTTATAGTTGCTTTGTTTTACAGATTCCACAATTATCCTGCAGCATCTATAATAGCCTCTGCTCGTCGGCATGCCCAGCAGCAATATGCAATAGTAACAAAGAATGATGCAGGTAGGCGGGCTAATGAGCCAATTTTTATGCCAAGTAGTGTTGTCTTGCCACCTAATCCCATTGGTCCGATGCCTAGAGAATTAGCTTCTTGTAGAAGACGTTCTTCTAATTCGGAAAGCTCAGGAAGAGTAGCTTTATCAGTTAATTTACGGCGGAGCTGAAGCTTTGCATGTGAGTAGCCGCCCTCACGGTCTCCACCAATGCATACACCAAGTATGCCAGGAGCGCAACCATTCCCTTGTGCATTATGAACCGCATCTAGTACACATTTCCTTACGCCATCAAGATCTCGCCCAGCGCCAAGCCTTGAATCTGGTAGGCTATATTGACAGCTCATATTTTCGCTGCCGCCACCTTTCATGATAAGCTGAATAGAAATATTGTCGCGCTTCTCAAATTCAAAATGTATTGCAGGATTTCCTGGCGCATGGTTCTCTGATACTTGAGCGCCACTTGGAACAGCAATTGTATTCAAGCGTAGCAGACCTCTTGCTGTTGCTTTTTCAATACCTGCGGAAATGCCTTCCTCAATATCAAGCGTGTTTGTGCCATGAGGGGCTTTGATTAAGAAGGAGAGTGTGCCTGTGTCTTGGCACATAGGCACGCCTTTTTCTTCTGCCATTTTTACATTTGTGAGGATTGTGTTTAAAATTGCTTTTGCTCCTGCATTTGTTTCTTTATCAGCCGCATTAGAAAGTGCATCACGTATATCCTCTGGAAGCTTTGTTGATGCAGTAGCAATTAAATTTGCGATAATTTCGGCCCAATCTTTCATAAATTAATAATTCTCCGAAAGATAGCTAGTGTACTTTTTACGAAGGTTAATACGATCTAAAATTGAGTCAAAGGATGAATCTGGTACATTTAGGCTTCCAGAGCCTACACCAAGCTTAATGTTGGTGCTGTTGTCACCATGGAAATCACTTCCTCCTGTTGGAATAATGTTATGCTTGTAGCACTGTGCCTTATAATCATTAAGCATATCAAAGGAGTGGTGGGAGTAATAAGTCTCAATACCATCTAGACCAAGGTTTACTAGCTCATCAATAAAATCGTGTAATTCACATATGGAGTAGCCTATTTGGTATGGATGTGCTAGAGATACAACGCCACCAGCATTGTGAATTAGATTGATTGCCTCTGCGGGTGAGAGTCTATAACGATCTGCATAAGCAATGCCGCCTCGACCTAAATAACGAGCAAATGCATCATTTTTGCTAGAGGCATAGCCTTTTTTGATAAGAGCTGCCGCAAAGTGTGGTCGAGCAATTAAATCCTTGTCACCAGCAAATTCCATGACCTCATTCATTGTGATGAAGCAGCCATACTTTGTTAGCTTAGCAAGAATTTCATTATTTCTAATCTTGCGCCCATTCCTAATCTTTGCCAATGCTTCATTGAGAGGCTTATCGTTAATGTCTACGCCATAGCCAAGAAGGTGAACGGTTTTTCCTGGGACATCTGCGCTAAGTTCTACTCCTGGAATTGCACGTATGCCGAGCTCTGTTGCTGCATTTATAAATTCCTCGGCACCAGAGAGGGTGTCATGATCAGTTAGTACCATGGCAGAAAGCCCTTGCTCCTTACCAAGAAGGGCAAGCTCTCGTGGTGAGACTGTACCATCTGATTTTGTGGAATGAAAATGTAGATCAATCATTACTTGGTTCGTTTAAATTGTGTGTTTAAATGCAGTGTTTATGTTCTGTTACTAGTTGGCGCGAACACCAAATATCGGATAAGCATACATACTTTGCTACTTACCCGAGGAAGCGCCTTGGCGAATTAATTGGCGCCAGGCTTATGCTTTAGCGTACTATCTCTGAATATGTGTCGCCAACCTGCTCAGGGTTTAGTCCTGCAAAGTGTGTTGCGATAGCTGTGTCGTAGGAGGCTGTATGAGCGAATGCCTTAGCCATTAGCTTTACACGTGTTGCTAGACAAAGAGCGCCATTGTTGTTGCGTAGTTCGTCTAATAGCGCAGGATAGTCTGCTGCATCAGTTACAGATGCTACACGGATGAAATTCTTTGCGGATGCACGAATCATGCAAGGACCACCGATATCGATGTTTGTACGTGCTAGCTCAGGTGTCACATCTGGTTGAGTAATTGCCTGGCGGAATGGATATAGGTTAACTGCAACCATATCAAATGCCACAGCATCAGTTCTTGCTAAATCACTCTGATGCGCTTCGTTGTACTTTTCGCCAAGGATACCTAGATAAATCTTAAAGTCAAGAGTCTTAACAAGACCACCCTGCATTTCCGGCTGACCTGTATAGTCAGAAACAGAAACAAGATACTTGTCTGCTTTATCGCCTAGAAGCTCATTGATTGCCTTGTATGTTCCGCCGGTGCTGTAAATTTTTACGTCTGGGCAGGTCTCAATTAGACCATTTACAAGTGTATCTAAACCAGTCTTATCAAAAAGGCTGATTAGAACATTTTTGATTTGAACCTTGTCGTCAATCTTTTGGACAATATTAAATGCCATTTTTAAGCTCCTAAGTGTGTGTGTTTAATAAATAAAATTGTGCTTCTTCAATAATTCAGATAAAGACACTTTTATATTACTTCAAAAGGGTATAAATTGTCAAGTTTTCATATTCGTAAAATGCAAGATTAAATGCACGATTTTTATTTCACTTTTAGCAATCTTCAGTAGATGCAGGGGGGATGTAAATTCCATATACTTCTTTAAGCATTTGTCTAGCAGATTTTCCTCCGAATTTTCGTCTAGGATAA
>JAZNPC010000021.1:0-58242 GCA_045589455.1 Kiritimatiellia bacterium | reverse complement strand
AAAACCTCGAAATAGTAGAATATGATGGAACCTTTTGTTCCATCAAATACATGAATCGAGTATCGAACCTTAAACTTTCTTCAATACGACGTAAGCTACCAGAATGTTTGGTGAAAGCATAAAGAATAGCAGCAAATAGACGATATGGATTATAAGATGGTCGTCCGCCATTTCCAAAATGTTTTTCAAGCGATTCTTCTATAATCTTTCCAACCCCAGAGTCTTCCAAAAGTTGAAGGTAATTGTCTAGTTTTTGCTTTTCCTCAAACGGAATGTCTGAGCAAAGGAATAAATACCCTTGAAAATTAGTAAAATAAGCCATGATTTTCTCCTGTCATGACTTATTATACGTAAATTTTCAACTCAAACAATAGAAAAAGGCTGTTGCAAATCTTTTGAGTTTTGCAACAGCCCCTTTTTGTTTTATCGGATGATAATGTAGGTTGTTTTATCAGCCTTTTCTGTTGCGAAACGGAGATACTGATATGCACTATCGCCAGCATCATTAGATGCCTTTATGCGTACAATGTACTCTGTATTAGCAACCAATCCCTTTGGAATTGTGATTGTGGTGTCTGTGGTTGTCTGATTCTCAGCAAACATCTTTACACCTGCACCTGTATATGTTGCTGCAATGCAAGAGATACCAAAGTTCATTTCAACCTTCTGCCATTCAAACTTGAAGCGTGTATAGTTCAATGCTGCATCAAATTCAAATACGCGAACCTCATCTGCTGCCAAGTCTGCTGCTGCATAAGAAGCAACCTGTACCCATGTTGCACCATCATCTGAAGATGCATATACAGTTACTGGATTACCTGTAAAGCCTTCCTCTGTTCCTGCAGACTTCTTTACGAAGTATGCGCTTAGATTTGTAACTGCCTTTGGATACTGCTTTGTGATAACATAGCCTGTGTCATCGTTGAAGCAAATAACATTATGATCGAAATCAAAATCCTTGTTATCAGCATATGTTCCATTAGCGCCATTGATTGTTACATCGAATGGAATTACGCCCAATCTTACGCCTTCAAAGTCGAAGAAGGTTTCCATATCAACGCCATTTGTTACAATTGAAGAACCATACCAAATATCATAGGTGTAGCTTGTTGCCTTTGGAAGAGCATCCCAAGATAGAGTTGCACCTGTTGCATCAACATCAGAAGCTGTGATTGCACCCATTGTTAGAGGAAGTGCTTCAGCAATTGTGATTGTGATTGTCTTTGTATATGTGCCACCCTCATTTGTTACTGTGAAATCAACTGTAACAACTGTGCCAACCTCTTCTGTCATTGGTGTCCATGTAAATACACCATCAACAAAGGTTGCGCCCTCTGGCATTGTGCCAGCAACAACTGTAGCTGCCTCTTCGCCGACTACTGCAGAAACATTTACAACAATTGGATCTGTTAGAGGAGCTGTGAATGCTTCCATTGCTTCGCCATTAACATCTGTCACTGTGAAGGTTGGCTTATAAATGTCAGCTGCTGTTGCGAATGAAGCTGTTGCTGCATCAGAATCAAGACTTGCAGCACCATCGCCGATTGCTACAACAGATACATTATAGCTTGTACCATCCTGTAGACCTTCAACAAGCAAGCTTGTTTCTGTGTTGCCGATTGGCTTAACAATTGGATCACCAACATTATTACCATCTGCATCAACTGCCTGAATAGTTACAGAATAGCTAGCTGCACCTGTTACTGCTGCCCAAGAAATATTTGCGCTGTAGCATGATGCTACTGTTGCTGTTACTTCTGCTGGAGCAGGTAGCTGGGTTAGAGTAGATGATGCGAACTGCTCAACCTTGAAGGAATCAAGGAAGAAGCGCATATCATCGCCCTTTGTAGATGTAATCTTAATAGGATATGAGCCAGGTGTTACTGATGGAATTTCAATAACTACCTCAGCAAATGAACCAGTTCTAAAAGCTTGTGGGAATGCTGCAGAATATTTAGTACCATTGATTACAACATCAAATGAATCAGGTGTTGCATCTGTCCAACCTTTAACATATGCTGTAATGCGTGTAGGTAGTGCAGAGAAAACAAGATTGGTTGTTGTTACAAAGCCTTGGATAGAATCTGTTGAGAACTTAACAGCACCACCAGCTTGATTAACCTTATAATAATCACCTGTTTCACCTTCTACCTCAAGCTTTGCCCAAGGAGCATTTTGTGCTGTTAGCTTGCCGCTGTTTGATGTGCTTGTGTGATCACCTGTTGTTAATAGGCTAAAATCGTCGAAGAATAGAACCTTCCACTCACCAGCAGGAGCTGCTTCTGTTGTGAAAGAGAATGCTGTAGAATAGTCTGAAGTTAGGTGTGTTGTACCATTACCAACTGCAGCAACCTTAACTGAATAAGCTGTTTCTGCAGATAGATTTTCGAAAGTGATAGATGTTTCTGTTGTTTCAAATGTTGTTTCTGTTTCACCAGTAACAAGAACTACAGAATATTTAGTCGCATTGTCTACTTTTGTCCAAGAAACAGTTGCTGATTCATATGTAAATTCTACTGCAAGGTCTGCTGGTGCTGCAAGCTGTACTGCTGGAACATCTGGATCTGGCTCAGGAAGCTCTTGTGTGATAACAAAGTTATCAAAATATGTACGAGCCTTGCCTGCTGCACCGCCAACTGTTTCCATTGTGAAAGTAAAAGTTGAAGTAGGAACACCATCCTCAAATGTAACACTTAGTCCTGTTGTGAAGGAATCTGCAAGTAGTGTTGGGAATTCAGTAGGAAGAATGTCTCTTGTAACATCATTGATTGTAATACGAACTGTATTATTAACTGAATCGTCGTGTCTTGCAACATCAAAGGTAAAAGTAATTGGTGCATTTGGTGTGCAATTCATTGCAACTGAAGTAAAGCTACCACGCTTAGAAGAAGAACCAATACGTAAAGCTCTGCCACCTGTTGTCAAGACTTCTGGATATAGGAATGTAGATTCAGCTATTAGATTTGGATATTCTGATGGCTCTACAGCATTAGATCCTGGTAGATCATCAAAATTTGTTTGATAGACAGTAACTGTCTCAGCGAATGCTGTTGCTGCGAAAGCAAACACGAATGCTAATAATAGCGATTTAATTTTCATTTTTTACTCTTTTTATATGGGATTTTTTATAGTTTTTTAGGGATAATTGATTGAAGAAAAAACCATCTCCAATTCAATAATTTAAAATATAATCTATCTCTATGGGGGATGTCAAAATAATTCAATTAAAAAAAGAGAATTTTTCGAAAAAAAATGAAAATTTTCGCCTTTTTTGGAAAAAATTAAGATTTTTTAAAAAACAGCAGTTAAAATTTATCACACTAGGTTTAGTGTTATTTAATTTTTACCCACACTAAAACTAGTGTATATAAAAAATTACAATACAACAAGATGGAGATTACTGCACGTGACGCAAAAGGGACGCGGAGACGCAGTGGACGCGGAGGGCGCTGAGCTTGTGTGATGGGTGTGGTGATGGCTAGCGTGACGCCGAAGGGACGCAGAGACGCAGTGGACGCGGAGGGCGCGGAGCTGGTGTGATGGCGTGCGTGATGGCGTGCGTGATGGGTGTGGTGTGGGGGCGCTGACGCGCACATTGGCGCTTGTTGTTGCCTTGTCTTATTGCGAAATCTTTGAAGCAATAAGGCAACTGCCAAGCGCTAATGTGTACGACCCACCAAGGCTTTTAAGACACGGAGCGCAATACAACACATGGTGGCTAAAAGTGCGAAGGTTAACAGGTGAATAGCACTGATATGCCACAGCACGAGACAAATTGTTAACTTCTTAGGCTTTTACAAAGAGGCCACTCTTCCACTCACCTATTTGGATATTCTGCTTCTCAACAAAGCCCTCTGCTTGGTATGCTGCTTTAACGTCCTCATATTGATTTTCTAGAATACCAGAAAGAATCAATGCATGACCATATTCAGCAGAAGTATCTACTGATGCTGCAATGGCTTTTGCCGCATCTATTAGAACAACAGCGAGAATATTTGCTACAACCACATTGCCACGTGGTAGTGGCTCAGGTGCAGTAACGTCAGCAACATCAAATGGAATTTGATCCTTTAGCCCATTGTGCTCTGCATTTTCCTTAGAAACCTTTACTGCAGCAGGGTCATAATCATAGCCCTCCACCTCACGATAGCCAAGCTTATGCGCAGCGATTGAAAGAATACCAGAGCCACACCCCATATCAATTACCTTGCTATCAAGCATTGGCTTTTCTGCACTAAGCCGCTCTAAAAGCTTTAAACAGCTCTGGGTTGTTGGATGAATACCAGTGCCAAAGCTCATGCCTGGCTCAATATCAACTACTATCTCACCTTCTGATGCTTCATACTCCTCCCAAATTGGACGAATAGTAATTTTATCAGTGACATGAATAATATGAAAAAACTTTTTCCAGCTCTCTGTCCAATCCTCACGAGCTAATGGCTCTATTTGTGCCACATGCACGCGACCGTCTACGCTCTCAGCAATATCTGCCATCTCACGAGCGCGCTGATAAAGCTCATCCTCGTCAATACCAAATGCCTCAATCCAAGCCTCTCCTGTATCAACATTCTCCCAAGAGCCAGGAGCCTCATCCATAATAGCCATTGCATCTAGTAGATCATCAAGCTCCTCACGAGGAACTGCCATACGAGCACGGAAAACCTGAATATCTGTAGGAATACTTGGAGGTATCATAATTATCCTTAATTGAGCAAATTAAATAAATCTTTTCTTATAACTATAGCAAAGGAGCGAAAAAATTACCAATCCAAACTGCAGTCCTATTTACGATAATTATAGAAAAACAAAAAAGCTGAGCTCATTAAGAGACCCAGCTTAGAAAATGGCGGGAAGGACGGGGCTCGAACCCGCGACCTCCGGATCGACAGTCCGGAGCTCTAACCAATTGAGCTACCTCCCCAAAAAGATGCGCATATATTACCACAAACCCGACACCCAATGCAAGCACTTTTTTGAAAAATATTTAATTTGTTATTTGCTGTTATTTGCAAAACTAAATGCACCTGTTTTGGTGCGTTTAGGCACTCAAGATTGCTTTTACTTTGGTAGACAACATTATATTTACTAAATTTTACAAAGCTGAAGACTTTCTACATATATCTGTATTTATTTAACGAGGAACTTATCTGACTCCACCAATCCAAGCAAATCAATTGCACGATTAAATACCTCAGCAGCAGTATCAAATTTTTCTGGGTGATGAGCATCACTACCACAATAGAATTTGCAACCACAGGATTTAGCAATTCGGTACATACGAAGCACCTGGTCTGCCTCTGAATCCTCAAAGCTCATGTCGCTCATATTTAACTCTATACCCACACCAACCCTCGCACAATCAGAAAAAACTCGCTCCATATCATCGGATGGGATTAAATCAAGAGTCTCTAGATAATCTTGGCGAGATGTATGATTGATTAGGGGACACGTTAGGTGGGCAATACCTATTTTTTCAAAAGGTAAATCTCTCTTAACAAGAGCCTCTAGTCTCATTACCCAAAGCTGTGCACGGCGTAAATTGCTTTGAGCATCCTCCTCTGAGATTACAAACCCTTTCATATGCATGTGGGTGGTTGGGATAATCACAAAATCAAACTCAGAAAATGTTTTATCTGCAATACCTAGTGTGTGATTCTTATTAAACTCGGTTTCGCAGCCAAATAAGAAGCGTGTTTCATCATCAAAAGGCAATGGTTTAATTTCTTTTAGATGGTCTAAATTCTGAGCTCTATACCAATCAGTTGCCTCAGGAACATCATCATCCCAAAAATGATCTGTCACACAAATTGTATGAAGCTTATTATCCTTTGCGTACTTAAAAATTCTATCCTTATTTTGTTCTGGATCTTTAGAACAAAGAGAGAGATGAGAATGAATATGAAGGTCATGGTCAAATTTAAATTTCATAATAATGTATCCCCTTTACAAATACACAAATAAAGTACTCTTTTCAAGGTAGAAATTCAAGCAAGAATAGACACAACCCACCCCATGATTATTCATTGCTCATCATAGCCTATAAAAAAGGCGCCCCGAAGGACGCCTTTTTTGATTATCTTATTCAGATATTGGTAGAATATAATATTCTAGAACATACTTACCTGATTTAATCTTGTACTTATCCAAGGTGTCAGGACCGCAGCTTGAAGTGCCAAGACCACGCTGAATTGCATTAATCTGGACAAATGTCTCCTTGCGGAGAGTTAGCTCATTATGGTGCATGCACTTGGTGATATCATCCACTGCATAGTGGCGAGCACTAAAGCCAAATGGCTTCTTCACAGCCTGAATCTGGAAGCCCTTACCCTCCTCATTTACAAGAGTAAACCAGCGAGTATCCTCGTGGTTACCGCTCTCCTGAGGTAGTACGTATGGGAAGTACTCATTTGTAACAAGATTATCCCACTCACTAACAAGAGCACCAGCCTTACGGTCAGCATAAGTCTCAATTGGACCTAGACCAAACCAATTTAGCTCCTCAAAGCCCTCTCCTGTTGCCATTGCCATACCTAGCATTGGAGGATCTGCCAATCCCTCTGGATAGTTGAAGGTATGCTTACACTTAATTAGTCCACCTAGACCAATTGTGTACTGGCTATCAACTGTAATTGGTTTATCCTTCTTCACATCTGGTGTATAGATGTGCTTTGCCTTAATAACAATGCCAGCCTTTGTTGCATCAGCCTTAAACTCAACAAGCTTCTTTGTCAGCTTATTTAGACCATCATTACTCCAGCGTCCTAGTGGCTTCCAATGAGCACGCCACTGCTCTGCACTGCCCTTAACACCATCGTTATCAAGAGGAGCACGCCATAGGTTAAACTCAGGACCAGAGGTAATAACATCTGTTTCACCAAGCTTTAGGCTTGCTAGCTTACCTTCCTTCTTGTCAACGACAAGAGTTAGCTCACCAGATGTAATTGTCAAGGTTGAAGCATTTTCTGCCTTAACATCAAGAGGCTGCTCCAAATCCCAATTTGGCTCAGGGAGCTCTAGCTCCTCAGAAATCTCTAGTGGGATTGGGAACTGCTCCCAAGCAACCTCATGACCAGCTGGTGCCCAAATCTGCTCCTCGCAGGTGCGTGCAACTACAACAAGGAATGCTTCCTGCTCTGCAGCAGCAAGAGGGAGCTTATCATAGTCATAGCCTGGTAGCTTAATCTGAACTGTTTCCTGTGGCTTAATGTGGTAGTGTCCCATTGGAACTGGTGCCTTAGTTGTTGGATTACCCTCAATCTCAATGTACCATGAACCCTCTAACCAATCTGCATTGCGGAAGAAGTCCATATTCTTTACCTCAATAATGCCCTTCTTAGCATCGATTAGCTTAAACATTAGAGGCTGAACCACCTTCTTAAACTCATACATCTGTGGCTTTGGTAGGCGATCTGGCTGAACCATACCATTGCAGCAGAAATCGATATCATTTGGCTTATCACCAAAGTCACCACCATAAGCCCAGAATGGCTGACCCTTGTCATCATACTTCAAAAGACCCTGATCAATCCAGTCCCAGATATAGCCACCCTGCAAGCCATGATACTTGTAGAATGCATCCCAGTAATCCTTCAAGCAGCCGCAGCTATTACCCATTGCATGAGAGTACTCGCAAAGAATCATTGGGCGATCATCATCCACCTCTGTAGCAAAGCGAATGCAATTCTCAATGCTTGTGTACATTGGGTTGATTACATCTGTTGCAACATGGCTAATTGGGGAACCAAATAGTCCACCATTCTGGTGCCATGTGGTATGCATTGGACCTTCACCATGCAACAAACGAGTTGGATCATAGTTACGAATCCAGCGAGCCATCTCTACATGGTTTTCACCATAGCCAGACTCATTACCCAATGACCAAAAGATAATTGATGGATGATTCTTATCGCGGATAACCATGCGTGAGCCACGCTCTAGATATGCTAGGCGGAAATCCTCTGAGCGGCATGTGTAATTGTAATATGCATGCGCCTCAATATTTGCCTCATCAACTACATACAAACCAAACTCATCGCAGATATCAAGCCACTGTGGATCGTTTGGATAGTGACAGCAACGAACAGCATTGAAGTTAAACTGCTTCATTAGGATTGCATCCTGAAGCATGCACTCATAAGGAACTGTCTTACCAAGCTTGAAATCATGGTCATGGCGGTTTACACCACGGATTAGCACTGGGCAACCATTAACAAGAAGCTCGCGATTCTTAAGCTCTATAGTACGGAAGCCTGTGCGCTGAGATGTATATTCAACAATCTTGCCATTAATATCCTTTAGAGTTATCACTACCTTGTAAAGATTTGGCACCTCAGCAGACCATGGAGCAACCTTCTTTATTGTTGTGGAAACGGTTGTAATATTCTCTGACACACGATAATCAGTGCAACCCTTACCAACAAGAGGCTTTTTAAGAATTGGCTTATCTTCCATATCATAAAGCATAACCTCTATGTCGTAATACTTTGTTGCCTCAGGTGGTGCAGTAAAGTTTGTCTTTGTCTTTACAACTAACTCACCTGCACCTGTGTTGTAATCATAGCCAGCTTGTATTGTAACATCCTCAATAAAGATATCATTGCTTTGGCTATATAGATAAACATCACGATAGATACCAGCCTGCCACCAATGATCCTGGTCCTCGATATATGAGCTATCTGACCAACGGATTACCATAACAGCAAGAACATTCTTTCCTTCTACTAAATATTTTGTAATATCAAACTCAGAAGGTAGGCGTGTATCCTTAAACATACCAATGCGCTTACCATTTAGGAAAACATAAGCGACGCTCTCTACACCACCAAAGTGAAGAACTGTTCTACGCTTTAGCCAAGCCTTTGGCACTTCAAATTCTGTACGATAAACACCTGTTGGATTCTCCTCTGGCACATTAGGAATTTGAGCCTCAAAAGGCATTTTTACGTTTGTATAGTGAGGGATAGAATAGCCCTGCATAGTAAAATTACCAGGAACATCAACCTTATCCCACTTTGATGTATTAAGCTTAACATCTACTAGCTCTGCATCTGGGACATCCTGTACTCTCTCATGAAAAGAGAATGCCCATTTACCATTAAGTGATTGAACCCATGTAGACTTTGTTCTATCTAAAGTAAGTGCAGACTTTTCTGTCTTGAAAGGGAAAAGAGTTGCACGAGCACGCAAGCGACCAATATGTGGAAGAGTTGGTGTCTCCCAAGGACGACCTAGAATATTTATATCCATAATTTTTCCTAAGTTAAGGTGTGTAACACAAAACAACGACTTATATCACTATCGTTGTAATTTGTATAAATAATACCATTTTTAAACATAATGAGTCAATTACAGTATTATATCTTTACCGTTTTATTTACCCATTGTTATTTGCAAAACTAAATGCACCTGTTTTGGTGCGTTTAGTCGTACAATGGTGTGTTTAGTGTTACAAACTACATTTTATTTACTCACTAAGGAAATAAATATTACGTTTGATAAAAACTATGTTTTTTGTTAAATTATGCTAAAAAAAAGAAGACACAAGTAACCATAAATTAAAAAAGTATTAACGATGTATAAATTTCATATTCACACCTACGGCTGCCAGATGAATGTACGCGATTCTCAGGTATTAACAAACCGCCTAATCGCAGCAGGCTACGAGCATACTTCTAACGAAAATGAGGCAGATATTGTTATTGTTAACAGCTGTAGTGTTCGCGGCAAGGCCGAGGACAAGGCTATTGGTAAATTAGGGCTTCTTTGCACAGTTGGTCGCAGAGAAAAGCCTCATCGTGTCGTAGGTCTAATGGGATGTATGGCCCAGAATTTTAAGGAAACAATTTTTAAGCGTCTTCCTACCCTATCCTTTTCTGTTGGCACTCGCTGTGAGCAGCTTGTACCTGATATTGTTGCTCGCGCTCTAAAGGGCGAGCAAAGGATTTGTGAATTATCAAATCTTGACCATGAACTCCCTAAGGTTGTTCCTGAGTGCTTTGCTGGTGCAGAGCAACCGGTTAGCGCTTTTGCTACAATTTTGTTAGGCTGCAATCGTAGATGTGCATATTGCATTGTTCCTGACGTGCGTGGCCCTGAATTTAGCCGCCAACCACAGGAAATTCTTCCAGAAATTATTGCATTGGTTAACGCAGGAATTAAGGACATTACCTTACTTGGTCAAAGTGTGATGAATTATGGTCGCATTAATTTCACGTGGCCAGAAGAAATAAAGTCTGAGCGTGGCTTTACTGAGCCATTGCCTCGTTTATTTGAATACATTATCAAAAATGTACCAGAGCTAAAGCGCATTCGCTTTACATCTAGTCATCCATCTGGTGTAACAGATCAACTAGTTCAAGCCTTAAAGGAATTTCCTCAGCTATGTCATCATGTACACTTACCAATGCAATCTGGCTCTGACAGAATTTTGAAGCATATGCGCCGTGGGTATGACACAGAGAAATATCTTGCTGCACTTAAAAAGCTACGCGAGGCTCTCCCCGACATTGCCATCACGACAGATATCATTGTTGGCTACCCTGAGGAAACAGAAGAAGACTTTGAGGCAACACGCCGAGTAATGGAAGAGGCAAACTTTGATAATTCATTTATTTTCAAATACTCTCCACGTCCTGGCACTCCATCATCTTTACTTGAAGATGTGGTAACAGATGAAGAAAAGCAACGTAGAAACCAAGTTCTTTTGGCAGATCAAGATGCAAGAGCAATGAGAATTAACAATCTATTAATTGACACAATAACTGAGGTTCTTGTTGAGGGGCCAAGCTTACGCAACCAAGAAAAGTGGTCTGGAAGAAATTCACAAAATAAGATTGTTATTTTTGAGCCAAAAACAGCAATCTCAATTGGTGACTTTGTAAAGGTCCGTATAACTTCTGTTCAACCACAAACTCTTTATGGTGAAGTTGTAGAAGAATAATATTTTATAGCTTTGGAATAGATGGTGCGGCACCAGCCTTGCTTACACAAATAGCTGAGGCATGAGTTGCTATTTGCATGGCCTCAGGTATCTTAAGACCTGAGGCTATTTTTGCTAAGAAATAGCCAATAAATGTGTCTCCTGCTGCTGTTGTATCAACAGCAACAACTTTCTCTGCTGGCTCAAAATGACATACTCCATCCACACCACTATATACACTGCCACGAGAACCAAGAGTTAACAACACATTAGTTGTTGGATAGCTTTGCTTTAGCATTGCTAGCAAGGCTTCATAATCCATATTAGAAGAAGCACCAACTAGCTCTGCTGCTTCGACCTCATTTACTACAAGCACTTCAACAGCTCTCAAATCTATTTCACGGATAGATTTATCCATCGGTGCAGGATTGAATACAACCTTTAACCCACGCTCAGCTCCTAAGGCTATAAGCTCACGTACAGCTGAGGTTTCATTTTGCAATAGCATGTAATCACCAGCTACAAAGCCTAGCGAATCAATTGCTGTGGCAGCATCATTAACAGTAACCTTACGGTTTGCACCACCTTCAATTAAAATGCTGTTCTGCCCTTCCACATTCACTTGAATGATTGCATGACCTGTTGGACCCTCAACCTCAGTTAAATATGAAGTCCCAGCACCCTCTGCCTTAAGAAAATCTACTAGCCAAGTTCCATCTGCACCTACATGACCCACATGATGTACTGTTGCTCCAGCACGAGCGAGCGCAATGCTTTGATTAAGCCCCTTGCCTCCTGGATAGCGAGCATATCCTGTTGAGGAAAGAGTCTCCCCTGGCTGAACAAAGTGTGGAACCTGATAAACATAGTCAATATTTAGGGAACCAATGTTAAGAATCTTTTTCATAATACACCCGCTAAATAAAAAGTAAACGCCAACTAAGGCAACTCTTGTATGTAATTATTTTGCTAAAAACATTATTCCACGTGGCAGAGTATGCCCTTCAAATACAAGCCCTCTGGGAATGACATTGCCACAGGATGATCTGGTGCTTGCGTGAATCTACGCTCCATACGTACAACACGCTTTGAATCAAGCGCGGCATCTGCCACTACCTTTTGGAATAGCTCTGGCATTACGCTTCCAGAGCAAGAATATGTGGCAAGGTAGCCACCTGGACGCAATAGCTTAAATGCTAACAGATTAATGTCCTTATAGGCTCTGCAGGCTCGCTCAACATGACCTTTAGAATCAGCAAATTTTGGCGGATCAAGAATAATGACATCAAAGGTGCGTCTTGAATCACGGAATTTTCTTAATGCAGCAAATACATCTGCGCACTGAACCTCAAGCTTTGACTCGTCAAAGCCATTGAGCGCAGCATTGCGTTTTACATTCTCTATTGCCTCCTCAGAGGAATCAATAGAGCAAATCGATTTTGCCCCACCATTTAATGCATAAAGAGTAAAGCCACCATTGTAGCAGAAGGTATCTAGCACATCTGCATCCTTGCAAATATTTCCAACCTCTTGCCAGTTGTCAACCTGATCTAAATAACAGCCTGTCTTTTGGCCCTTCTCTACATCAACTAACCAGCGCACACCATCAACAGAAACCTCCACCAAAGGAGAACCAAAATCTTCTGTAAGAGACCCTGTGCGCTCCTCTAGCCCCTCTAGTGCGCGAGTTGGTGTGTCTGAGCGTTCATATAAGCGACACTCTGGGAAAAGCTCTTTAAATGCCTCAATTAATTCTTCACGCATTGCCTCAAAGCCAGCAGAAAGAATCTGAATTGAAATAACATCTACAAAACGGTCTGCTATAAGTCCTGGCAAACCATCTGACTCACCATGCAGGATGCGAACAGCATTATGTGTGGCAGAGTCCCAACGATTTGCACGCATTGCCCATGCAGCAGAAATGCGATTCTTCAAAAAAGCTTTATTTATTGTTTCACTTTTATCAAATGAAAGTATACGAACTACAAGCTGAGCATTTGGCGAATAAAAACCACGACCAAGAAACTCTCCATTGCTAGCAACTACATCTACTACTGTTCCAGCTGCTGCACCCTGTGGGAAGTGCGCGATAGCACCAGAAAACACCCATGGATGCTTACGAAGCAAGGATTTTTCTTTACCTTTTTTTAATACAATATTCATAAGTGCTAAATTAATCTATCATTGATATGAGGCGAGCTTGTTTCTATTAGAAGCCAAAACTCTTTGTCATTTGTAATAGAGGAAGTAGAACGGCAATTGCTATAAGAAAAACAAAAATACCGATAGAAACCAGCATAATCGGTTCAAGCAAAGCAAGCCTTACCGACATATATTTTTCCCACATTCGGCGTGCTTTATTTGCTGCAACATCTAACATTTGAGACAAACATCCGCCCGTTTCACCTACACGCGCCCACCCTGTTAATTCATTGCGTAAAACTGGCACAGCATCAATAGCCTCTGAAACAGCGACACCATTGCGCACTCGTTCTGTCTGCTCATTTACAAGCTTCTTAAGCCATCGATTTCCTGTTCCTTCTCCCGCAATCGGAAGCGCACTAACAATTGGCATTCCTGCATCTGAAAGCACAGAAAGAATTGCAGCAAAGCGCATACATACAAGCCCAGCCATAGCTGAACCACCCAAACGACATAAGACAAATTTATCAAAGCGCTCAGCAAATGCAGTATTGTGCTTTGCATAGTAACGAGCAACTATCCATCCAACAAGAGAGCCTATTAAACCAATTGCTGAGCCCACAACAATCACCTTCGTAATCACTATTACAATCTTGCTTAGCATTGGAAGCTCGGCACCTGAATTTGAAAGCATATTTACTGTATGAGGAACAACAAATCCAAGCATTACAATACCGATAATAAACCCTAGGGCAAGAACGAAACTTGGATAAATCAATGCAGAGCGTAGTTTATCACGCACCGACTCCATTGCTTCAATAAATTCTGCAGCCTTTAAACAAAGCTCAGGTAATTTACCAGCCTTTTCTGCTGCAGCTATTGCTGCCAATTCGAACCCTGAAATTCCTCCACAATATTCATTTAAAGCGGAAGACAAATCAACGCCCTCTCGTACTCTTTGAAGCACACCTGACAATAATTTTGCAGACTGTTTACTCTCTGATTTAATTAACAATTCAAGTGCGGCATCCAACTGTATTCCTGCTGAGAGAAGAGCACTTAATTCTCGATATATTGCAGCTCTTCTAGAAGGAGAAATTTGCCCCGAAAGCTTTGCAGGTTTAGCATGCTCTGCAAGAATTCCTTTCTCCATCAAAGCACGCAGAGCTTGCTTCTCTGAACCTGCGTCTATTGTTCCAGAGCAAGCCTCACCTTTAGCAGTATACCCTTTATATTCGTATATTGGCATAGCTTCCTCCTGAAAACAAATTAAAATTGCTTAGCAAATAAGCATTCCTTCAGCAACCGCATTAGCCACCTTGTGGCCCTGCAATAGCTCAAGAATTAGGATAGCAAACATTAGTGCTGTCGCTGGTCCCTGTGAAGTGATGATATTTCCATCTACAAGCACTTTATCTGTAGCAGAATATTTTGCCTCTGGCATTCTTTCCTCTAAGCCAGGATAGCAAGTAACACGACGGCCATTTAGTACACCTGCTTCATACAATGCAACAGGAGAAGCACAAATTGCTGCGACAAACTTATTTTTGTTAGAAGCAAATCGAGAAATTGTGTTTTGCACACGCATATCTTCACAAAAAGCTTCCATACCACCCATTCCACCAGGAAGAATAATTATATCAGCGTCTTCAATAGCCTCGTCATTCCACATTTCGTCAGCAACAAGGCCAACACCTCGTGAACCCTCAACATCAAGCCCAGCATCTTCATCTATTGAAAGAGCGATTACCTCAACTCCTCCGCGGCGTAAAACATCAATAATCGTTACGGTTTCTAATTCTTCAACTCCACTTACTACTGGAACAATTGCTTTCATAGTTTTCCCTTTACAATTAATGTCGAAATGAATAATTAGATTTAAACACCTATAGATTATATTTCTTTAATATCTAATTAAAATCTAGGCAATATATTTTTATGTTATAAAGATATTCCTAGAGCACTTAATACCTTATTGTCTAAACGATCAAGAAATGTACCACGCAAAATAGAACGTGGACTTCTGGAATAAGTAAACACAAATTCTGTTTCTGGAGGAACACGGCCATTTAAAATAATTTTGAAATAAACCTTTTCGCCTAGTTCAAACTCGCGGGCAAGAGCTTCACGCTGTATAGCTTCGTCTGTAAAAGAAAGAGGTTCAATATCACATTCAACCTCAAAATTTGTGGTCAAATTAACATTACTTGTTCCATATCGTGTATGAACACGATTGAGTGGCTTTGCTATATTTTTTTCTAGTTTGAAGTTAAAAGATTTACCAGGCAAATTGTTTTTATATTCTTCTTCTGTAAGAACAACAAACACACCAGTAATACGATTAGCAATAGAATTAGCCTCAACCTCTGTTAAACCTCTACAGCGGAGACTTACAGACACACCCTCTGATCTAAATCGAATCTCATTAAACAAGCGAATGTTTTCACCTTCATGAACACTCTTACTTGTTGTAATGATAGCATTCGGACGAGTCATTGGATTATATTGACTATCATAAAAGTGTAATACACCCTCTATGATATAAGGAACTAGCAATACAACAAAAATGTAAATTAATACTTTTAAAATAATCTTAAATATTCTCACCGCATCACCCTACCAGAAGCATTACCATTCATAAGAGAAGCGACTTCGCTAACTGAAACGCGATTATAATCTCCATAAATTGAGTGCTTTAGACAGCTTGCTGCAACTGCAAATGCAAGAGCCTTCTGTGGTTCAGAATATTCTGGAGTATTAAGCGCATAAATTAGCCCAGCAGAGAAGGAATCTCCACCGCCAATTCTATCAAGAATATTTTCAATTCTGTAAGAGCAATAACCACCATCAGCAGCAAGTGGTGCTAGATAAGATTTTGCTGCAGCAACATCATATAGCATTGCACCCCAATTGTTGTGATCTGCGGAGTAGCTTTCACGCAAAGTGATTGCTATCTTAGAAGCCTTAGGAAAGCGTGCTGCTAGAGCTTGGGCAACCTCTGTATAAGCACCAATATTTAGCTGGCCAGACTCAACAGATGTACCACTTGCAGAAATACCAAATACGTCTGCAGCATCCTCTTCATTGCCAACGATAACATCAACATAAGGAACAATCTGACCCATACACTCAGCAGCCAATGCCTTTGGTGCTGTGCCTTCACGCCACTTCCAAAGCTTCTTACGGAAATTCAAATCACAAGAAATTTTAATACCCTTCTCCGCAGCAAGCTTTGTGATAGCAAGAGTTGACTTAAATGCTGCCTCTGAAAGGGATGGTGTAATACCTGTGATATGTAGCCAAGTAACACCTGCTAGCATTGCTTCAAAATCATATTCCTCTGGCTCTGCAAGTGAAATTGATGAAAATGCACGATCATAAACAACAGAAGAACCACGCTGATTTGCTCCCGTCTCAGCAAAGTAGATTCCTAGTCGCCCTTTAGAGGTCTTTAGAATTTTTGTTGTATCTACGCCAAGACCACGCATTTCGCATAGCATCGCATCTACGATTGCATTAGAAGGAAGGGCTGTAAGGTATCGTGTTGAGAGGCCAAACTGCGCAATGCTTGCGCATACATTTGCCTCGCCGCCACCAAATACAGCTTGTAGTGTTCCCGGCATAGCCTGAGCAAAGCGTAGGCTACCAGAAGGAGATAAACGAAGCATAACTTCACCGAAACCAGCAATACAAATTGGATTATTTTCCATTTCGATACCTTTCACTACACTACTACAAAAAAAATGGCGGAGAGGGGGGGATTTGAACCCCCGGTACAGAATTAACTGTACGACGAATTAGCAATCCGCTGCCTTCAGCCACTCAGCCACCTCTCCGCAAAGCATAATCTTTTATATGCATTTGATATTTGCGTATATTACATTATTATTGGTTTTGGTTCAAGCAAAAAAATCCTAAAATCTACAGAAAATTGTATATTTTAGGAATAAATTAGGAATAAACAATCAACAAACGTTAATACAACAAATGTGATGGTATTGCACTCTAAATCAGCCTAGACTAGTTAAGCAATCCTTGTTTAGGTTTACACCTAAGGAAAAATGTGGAATCGTATTCATTTTTATCCTATTAGTCCCACTCATAATTAAGAGTTTTGCTCACAGCTATCCTGACTGTTACCTCACACCACCTTTTTTTTCTTTGTTGTTGGCTATTGGTTGTTGTATCGTTTAATTACTTTTCTAGAAAGCAATTATATTCTCACGGTGCATACTGAAAAACCCTGGTGCTAAAACCTCAGCATCCCCCACAACTACATGATCCACAATAGGAATAGATAGCTGTTTTCCTGCAGCCACTAAATCCTTTGTTATTTCAATATCTTTGCGAGAAGGACTAGAGTCACCAGAGGGATGATTGTGCGCCAATATTACAAGCGCAGCAGAATATCGAATTGCCTCGCGAAAAACCTCTCGTGGATGCACCAACGAAGAATCTAATGTCCCAGAAGAAATTTCTATTGGTTGCTGAGTACAAAGCCTACACCGTTTATCCAAGGGGAACACAAAAAAGCTTTCTGTTTGCGAATTTGCTTTTATAAGATTAACTCTGCGAGCGACCTGCTCTGGCTCTCTAAACACCTCACGTTTATCTACATCTCCTAGCATTACTCTGCGAGAAAGCTCTAGCATGGCTGCCAATTCTATTGCTTTTACTTGCCCTATTCCACCATAGCTTTTTAACTCATCAACTCCTGCATTCATGAGCTGTGGTAGCGAGCCAAATGAATCTAATAATTGACGTGCTAACACAAGTACATTCTTGCCATGTGAGCCTGTTCGTAGCATTATTGCCAGAAGCTCCTCATCAAGCAATGCTTTTGCACCAAATTTTGCCAGTCGCTCGCGCGGTCTAGCTTCCTCTGGAAGCATTGAAGCTAATGCATGCTGGCCTTTAATAAAGCCAACCCCATTATAGTCTATTTTTTCAGGTTTTTCTGCCACTATATTTGAAAAAGAAGCGTTTTCTTTTTCTGCGGTAGCTGCCGGATTGTTTTTATCGGCATTTGCCATTTGTGGCTTAACTAGTTTGTGGGATTTATTTGCGTGTGATGCAATTACACAATGAGAGACATTGTGCTCCTTACCGTCATACTTTAACCTCAGCTGGGCCATATTCATTCCAAACCTCCATGATCTTATCTGCAACTCTACTTACTTCTATAGCCATATTGGGCGCTGACACCCATTTTACATTATTTTGATGACGGAACCACGTGCGCTGGCGCTTTGCTAGCTGGCGGGTTCTGACAATTGTTCGCTCAATTGCTTCCTCTACTGAGCATTTTCCATCAAGCGCATCCTGTGCCTCTTGATAACCGATGCCTGAGCCTGCGGTAGAAGAAAAATTCGGATATTGCTCACGAAGTGCTTTTACCTCATCGAGTAGTCCATTAGTAAACATCTCGCGAGCACGCTTTTCAATGCGTAGCTTTAATAGCTCTGGCTCTGCCCAAAGCCCTGCAATTGCTGGTTGCGTTGAGGCATCTGCTGCAGCCTCAGCTACAAGCTGTGCTGCAAAGCTCCTAGCACCCTCTGCACCCTTTGCTTCAAAAACCTCAATCATACGAATAACTCGTCGAGGATTTTCTTTATCTGGCATTGCATCTAACACATCTGATACTTCTGCTAGACGCTGCCACAAAGCCCCAATTCCTCCTGTCGAATATTCTGTATTTAGCCTTGCACGGAGCTCTACATCCTCTGCACCAGGGACATCAATTCCTTTGATTAGAGCACTAATATATAGACCTGTTCCACCAGCAACAATTACTGTACGTCCCTGCTGTTCTGCCTCTGCAAAAGCAGCTCTTGCTGCATCTAACCATTTACCTGTACTAAAGGGCTCGTTGGGAGCGACTAAATCGGCACCACGAAAATCAATTCCCTCAAGCTCATCAATGGTTGGCTTTGCTGTGCCAATATCCATTCCTTTATACACAAGCATAGAATCAGCAGAAATGAGAATGCTACCTGTGCGGCGTGCTAGCTCATTTGCTGTTGCGGTTTTTCCTGTAGCGGTTGCACCAACCAACATCCATGCCTTTGCCATAATTAAATCAGCTCGTCCGTATATTTTGATAAATCGTCTAATATAACATCAGCCTGAGAAACATCCTGCTTTGGATGATTTGGTAGAACTATAGCCACGCACTTCATACCTGCGCGCTTAGCTGCTGTAACACCAGGGCAAGAATCCTCAAATACGACACAATCCTTTGGCTCAACACCTAGTTTCTCGGCTGCTAATAAAAATACAGTTGGATTTGGTTTGCCCTCTGCATAATCCTCTGAACCAAGAAAGAAAGAAACATTCTCCTCAACTCCCATATGCTTGATTCCTTCCTCAATAACAGCACGAGGAGATCCCGATGCAATGCAAACTGGAGCAGTCTTTGACAAACGCTTTAGTAGCTCAATAGAACCATTAATACGAATATCTGTTGCTTCCTTCATTTCTTCAAAATAAGAATATGCTTCCATAGCAATTGCAGCCATATCTGAAAGCTTTCCATTTGATATTGCTATCGTATCAAGATAAATATCACTTGCAGCGCGGCCACAAACTATCTTAACAACTTGTTCGTGTGTAACACAAATATCATGTGTAGCAAATAATCTCTCCATCACTGCTATCCACACAAGCTCGGTATCTAAAAGCGTACCATCTAAATCAAATATATATCCTTTTTTCATTCTCACTCTCAAAATAAAACAATTCTCACCTAAAATATATTCAATTTCACATTAAAAAGTAATATACATGCACAGCAACAAGAATTTGCTTTTTTTATATTATTAGCTTCAAAGTTATCTCTTTGTCTTCACCACTCTTACAACATTAAAGATATCAATTAATTCCGCTGTACGTGGATTTGGTCGAGAGCCAGCATAGTGTATTCGAAGCGTAAATGGATAAGGCTTTTGTTCTTTAAACTTCGCCATTTGGTCATCGTTAAATATTATATAGCTAGGCTCTGATATACCCTTTATTTCAATTATATCAACACCATAAAGTTGCTTTTTCCAAAACTCCGCGTCTCCAGCCTTAATTCGCTCCTCTTCGTTTGCAAATTCTCTTGGCACATTCTTTTCATGTAACTCCACTAAGTGTTGCATAGCTGTAGCATCACCGAACTCTGCTGCTCTTTCATACCAATGATAGGCTGCCTCATTTGATTGATTTGCCTCTCCTTTATAGAACATTGTACCAAGGTTAACCATTGCATCTGCACGAAGAACTTCATGTACGTGAGTACCATTGGCTATTTTTCTATACCATTTTACAGCATTTGAATAATTTTGAGGAATATATCTTCCTTCATAATTATAACGAGCTAGCAAATATACAGAAGGAAGATGATCTCTATCAGCAAAGCGTTCTACTGCATTGAACAGCATCTCATATTCTTTCTCTTTAGGCATGCCTCTATCTTCATTGATAAAATGAAGGATTCGGTTCATAGCTAAAACACACTCTCGTTTATAGCCATGCTCTGCCCTAATAGCCATCCTCCAATAAACCATTGCTCGTCTATCGTTTTCTTTACGATCACCTGTAGTTTTTTGAGCATACAAATCACCAAGCATCAATGCTGCCTTAGGTAAACCATTATTAGCAAGCTTATCAAGGATTGCTTCAGCTTCTACGCGTTGTGGTTCATATCCAACACCAACGAGCATTAGATAAGCTCTCCAGTATTCTATTTCTACATCGTACTGGTATTGCTCATCATAATAGCTTTTATTTTTTTCTACAAGAGCAACCGCTTGCTCTCTATCTTGCTTAACACCCTCTAATCCAAACCAAAGCATTATTGAGTATCTTGCTGCTACTAGAGGATTATTTGTTTTGTGTGTCATTAATTGCTCAACGGAATAGTCTTCAACATATGTTGGAAGATTTTCGACTCCAACATTTACACTATCCTCTCCTACAATTGAAATTGCTGAGTACTCTGTAGTTTCGGTCAATGATTTACTAATCAATTGGTCTTGCTCTCGTTTATGAAGTAAATAAGCTAAGACACCACAAAAAACAACCAAAAGAACAAGTATTAAAACAAATTTTGAATTTCGCACCATCTGACGATTCAAAGTATCATGTTTTTTGTTTGAATGTCTACGCTGTCTACTAAAAGCACTCTTATGCTTATGCTTGCGAACCTTGGCTACACGATTTGAAAATTGGGTCTCTTCGTTTGCCTCTTTCGTTTCTTCTTCTTCTTCGTTAGATGTTGCTTTAGATGGATTAAAAATAAAATCTTCTACAGAACAACGATCATAATATTTTATACTATTCTTAGAAAACACTTCTAAAACATCTAAATACAATTGGCAAACAGCCTCATAACCCTCTAGATTTTTTGCTTTTTCTGCTATCTTCAATAAATCTGCTTTTGCATTAGCAAAATTACGATTGCTTGGATTAGTTGCATTAACAACCTTTTCAATCAAAAGTCCTGCTTCAACAACATCCGCTTTAAGTGCTTCCGCCACATCATCCCTAACTGGCCACATGATTGTAGGAATCTTAACAACAACGCCAACTGGCTTTAATTGCTTATCAAGATATGGGTTAGAAAAAGGATTTCCCACATACATATCATATGCATGTAGGTTTGAAACTGTTTCCAAAACATCGTATAGAACTAAAACGCTATCATCAACAGCTAAACCACCGGTTGAAGCACTTTCTTTAATAAGCGAATCTAAATCAGAAACTATTTTATGCTCTTTTTCTTGTGGTGTTTGACAATTTATATCTGTAAAAAGATGTGCCTGCTTTAATCCAGATGGACGCTCTGTTCGAATCCAGCGATACCCGTCTGACTCACCAACAGCAAATCCTTTTATAATACATGGGCTCTGAATGTTTCGTAATTTTTTGATATAGTTCTTCAATGCTTCCTCTGTGATATCACTACCTTGAGGAATGATATGAAGAGCATATTTACGATTCGTTGAACCAAAAATTACAGAATAAACATCACCAAAAACACTGGTCCCGATATAATCAATAATTTTATGTTGCCCAACTTTCTGGCCATGAATAAGCTGCATAACATATTGCTCCTAGCTAAAATCTACAAAATTAATTAGCACCACAACACTTTTTATATTTTTTGCCACTTCCGCATGGACAAGGATCATTACGACCGACAGAAGGTGCAGCCTTAATTGGGCCTCTGGCTTTATTTGCACCATCTCCTCCACCAGCCGCACGCTCTGCACGAACCTTTTCTGCCACAGCCATTGCCTTGCTAAAAGCATCTGCGCTTGCATTTGAAGCAGAGACACGGTTTGCCTGAGCTGCTCTTGCTACTCGCTCATTTGCACCAGCTTGAGCTGCAGCCGCTTCTGCAAGGATAGAATTTTCTGCATCTGGATTATTTGTCTTCAAACGACGTGATGATGCCATACGAATCATAAAGCCCTGCATAGCTTCTAAGGAAGTTGCGGAGCGGAATGCTGCAGTACAAATGTTCAATTTTATACGTTCCATCAAGTCATAGAACATAATGGATGCTTCTCGTTTATATTCAACAAGAGGATCTCTTTGTGCATAAGAACGTAGGCGCACATCAGAGCGTAAATCATCTATAGAGCGCAAATATGTCTGCCATTCTGTATCAACACTACGAATCATTACATAGCGCTCTAAATCCTTCAATCTTTCAGGTGTTTCCATTGAGCATTTTAACTTGTATGCTTCTTCAATTAATCCCATTATGTGTTTAGAAGCACCCTCTGAATCACCCTTATATTGTTCCAAATCAGATTCTGAAACTGGCACAGGGAAAACACTATTTACCCACTCTACTAGCTCGCCTATGCGTGAATCCTTCGCAGAAACGATAAACTTTTCACATTGTGTCAAAACAATGTCATTAAAGATATCAAGAATCAACTCATGTACATTCTCATTAGACAATGCATCTGAACGGAAGCCATAAATAACCTCACGTTGACGATTCATTACATCATCATACTCAAGGGTACGTTTACGGATAGAGAAGTTACGCTGCTCTACCTTACGCTGAGCTGTTTCAATTGAGCGATTTAATAGACCTGCTTGAATTGCTTCACCCTCTTTATATCCTAGGCGTAGCATTAATCCAGATATACGATCTGAACCGAACAAACGCATTAATGGATCCTCTAAAGAAACATAGAAGCGAGATGAACCTGGGTCACCCTGACGTGCACAACGACCGCGTAGCTGACGATCAATACGGCGAGATTCATGTCTTTCAGAGCCAATCACACGAAGACCACATGGACGCTCTTCAAGCAATTCTCGCAATGTTTTTGAGTTGCCTTCTGGCTTGTCTTCTAAGCTTGTTTGTGAATGAATTAACTCACGAGGAGTCCATACAACTCCCTCGCCTAGTTTAATATCGGTACCACGACCAGCCATATTGGTTGCAATCGTTACAGCTCCTGGCTGACCAGCCAAAGCAACAATTTCTGCCTCACGTGCATGATTCTTTGCGTTCAACACGTTGTGAGGTATTCCTGCTTGCTTAAATAAACGAGAAAGAATCTCTGATGTTTCAACAGCTACAGTTCCCAAAAGCACAGGCTGACCATTTCTATGACATTCTTTAACTTCCTCAATGATTGCATTATACTTTTCACGCTGAGTACGATACATCAAGTCATTGCTGTCTACACGGCGAATTGGGCGGTTTGTTGGAATAACAACAACATCAAGACGATAAATCTCATTAAATTCTGATGCCTCTGTCTCCGCTGTACCTGTCATACCAGCAAGCTTCTTGTACATACGGAAGTAGTTCTGAATTGTGATTGTTGCAAGAGTCTGAGTCTCACGCTCAATCTTTACGCCTTCCTTTGCCTCAACAGCCTGATGAAGACCATCTGACCAACGGCGTCCTGGAAGAATACGACCAGTAAATTCATCAACAATAAGAACCTTGTTGTCCATGACAACATAATCGGTATCCTTCTCGTACAAGCAATATGCTTTTAAAAGCTGGTCTATTGTGTGAATACGCTCACTACGCTCTGCAAAATCAGCTTGAGCTTCTTGACGTTTCTTTTGACGCTCTTCATTTGACAATTCTTCTGCATCAATTGCTGACATAATTGCTACAATATCTGGAAGAACAAACATTTCATGATCTGCAGGATTTAACTCTGTGCAACCATTATCAGTAAGAATTGCCTCTCGAGTACGCTCATCAATTGTGAAGAACAACTCTTCCTTAAATTTACGAGCATCCTCCTTATGCATCTCAGTAAGCATCATGTTTTCAACATCTTCGTGTATCTTACGAATCTGTGGATCCTCGAACATTTGTAACAAACGATGGTGCTTTGGCATTGCATGGAAAATCTGATACATATACTTCAATGAGGCATCACGATTTTCCTCTTTAATTGCAGCATCCAATTTTGTAAACAACTGTTCTACTAACTGAGACTGCTTGCGATACAAACGCTCAACCTTTGGTTGTAGCAATGAATATTGCTGGTTTGTCTGTGGAGCGGGACCAGAAATAATTAATGGAGTACGAGCTTCATCGATAAGAATTGAGTCGACCTCGTCAATAATAGCAAAGGTATATCCACGCTGTACTTGCTCAACAGCAGATGTAGCCATACCATTATCACGCAAATAGTCAAAACCGAACTCAGAATTTGTACCATATGTAACATCACAAGCATATTGCTCACGACGCTGCATTGGATTCATTGTGTTTTGAATGCAACCTACTGTTAGGCCTAGCCATTTGAATACCTGACCTACCCACTGAGAGTCACGTAATGCCAAATAGTCATTAACTGTTACAAGGTGCACATTATTACCTGAAAGCGCATTTAAGTATAATGGCAATGTAGCAACAAGCGTTTTACCTTCACCAGTCTGCATTTCTGCAATCTTACCTTGGTGCAATACAATACCACCCATAAGCTGTACATCAAATGGAACCATTTCCCACTTAAGTTTATGGCCACATACTTCATACTCATTGCCACACATTCTACGACAAGCATTCTTGACTACAGCAAATGCCTCACACATGATATCATCAAGAGTCTCTCCATTCTTTAGACGATCTTTAAACTCTTGAGTCTTTGCACGTAGTTCATCATCTGAAAGAGATTTATATTGCTCATCAAATTTGTTGATAATTTCAACGTATGGACGTAGCTTCTTAACATCGCGAGCGCGTTTTGTTCCAAATATTTTTGCAAATAGATTCATTTTATTCCCTTAAAATCATATAATAAAAATAGCCTAAAAAAGGCCATAAATCTTTCATCACTTATTAAACATATTAATAATAGCAAAATAGTACAAAAAAAGCAATTATTTATACTTATATTCCACTATTGTTATATGAATCAAAAAAAGCATTAAATTTGTTCTCCCAACGTAATCCATTTCATTATGCATGTACTCTATCCGTGTCCATCCGTGTTTTTGAAATGTGCTATTGCACAATGCGCGCTAAAGCACGCTGCTCCGATATCCCAGAACCCATCCGTGTCCATCCGTGTTAAAAACCACACTACGTGTGTCCGTGTTCTTGAATCTCGCACCTCTAGCCAACACACAAGCAACCACAGCAACCACCGTGTAGGTTGATTACAGATTGTTTTTTGTTAAAAAATAATTTATAATACCTAATAAAACACGAAATAAACTTCGCAAATATCATTACAATACAATCAAATTGTAAATTTATGAAAATAACAATTGCAATGGACTCCTTTAAAGGGAGTATGACTTCTATCGACGCCGGTAACGCAGTAAAAACGGGCATTTTACAAGCAATTAACGAAAAAAATCCTATAATAAATGTCATTCCTGTTGCCGATGGTGGTGAAGGCACAATAGGTGCTTTAACCTATGGGAAAAACTTTGAAAAACGGACTATAGAAGTAACTGGTCCATTAGGCAACAATATAAATGCTTCATACATCATCACAGATGATAATAAAGCCATAATAGAAATGGCAGAAGCTGCAGGTATCACTCTTGTTAACAAAGACTTACGCAATCCGATGCATACAACGACTTTTGGAGTTGGAGAGCTTATCAAGGACGCTTTAGAAAACAATTGCAAGCACTTTATTATAGGTATCGGAGGTAGCGCCACAAATGATTGTGGAATTGGAATGCTACAGGCTCTTGGCTTTAAAATTGCAGACAAAAATGGAGCAAATGTTGCATTTGGAGCAGCTGGGCTTGAAGTAGCAACGTCAATTTCAGATTCTCCTCTATCAAAGGAGCTATATTCATGTGATTTTACTATTGCCTGCGATGTAGACAACCCGCTCACTGGCGAACGTGGCTGTAGCAGAATATTTGCGCCACAAAAAGGAGCAACTCCTGAAATGGTAGAGCAAATGGATGGTTGGATGAATGATTTTGCCTCTATTGTAGAAGCCTTTTGTAATAAAAGCAATAAAAGCTTCCCTTTCAACCGCAACACCCCAGGAGCTGGCGCTGCTGGAGGCATTGGCTTTGCATTTCTTATGATGCTCAATGGTAAGCTAATGTCTGGAGCGCAAATTGTTATTCGTGAAACAAAGCTTGAAGAGCATATCAAGGATTCTGATATTGTTGTTGTTGGGGAAGGAAAGCTTGATGCCCAAAGCACGATGGGTAAAATTCCTGTGACAATTGCAAAGCTTGCCCGCAAATATGGCAAAAAGGTTTATGCCTATGCTGGGCTTGTTGAGGACAGGAGCACAGTTGAAGGTTCAAATGCTTTTGACGGGGCTTTTGAAATAGATAGGCACGGAATGACACTAGAGGAAGCTATGCTTCGCGAAAATTCTGTACGCAATCTAGCAAATACAGTAGCCAAAACATTTTCTTTATCATAAAGCCAATTTTTGCAATACAATGAGCGAAAATTTTACAAATATTTCCAACTAATGAGGACAAGACTAATCAGCTAAGTCTACGCCACTTGTTGCAAATGTTAAATAAAAAAATTAGGCGATGCCGGAAGAAATTTCTTCCAACATCGCCTTTAATTGTTTCTTTTAACCTAAACTATGCACTTGCCATATGATTTAGGTCAATATCAAAGGATTACTTACCCTGATATGAGCCGCTCATAGCAACGACCTTAGCAGCCTGATTGATGTCCTTAGTTGACTTTGAGTTCTTAATCAAGTCCATCAACATTGCCTCGTACTTAGCTCCATCAAGTGGAAGCTGTACTGTTACGTCGTTAAATGAAGAGTAAAGCATACTTGTTCCTAGCTCAACGGAGTTGATACCCTCCTCTGCTGGAGCAAGAAGAGCTTTGCCATCAAGAACTGCCTCAACGAAGTTATTCAAGATACCAACATGCTGTGGGCCATAGTTGTTGCAAGGAATTTCAATATTCCAATGCTCAGGAGATGCAAAGCCATTAGGGCAAGTCTTAATAAACTCTTCCTGACCAACAACGTTTGTAATCCACTTGATTGTACCATCCTCAATAACGATGCGACCATTATCACCGCAAACCTCTAGGCGATTTGTTCCTGGAGCTTCACCTGTCGTCGTGATAAATACACCTGTTGCACCATTTGGATACTCTAGGTATGCTGTAACTGTATCCTCAACCTCGATATTGTGGAAATTACCGATTTTGCAGTATGCGCGAACACTCTTTGGCATACCAAATAGCCACTGCATCAAGTCAAGCTGGTGTGGGCACTGATTTAGAAGAACACCGCCACCTTCGCCCTTCCAAGTTGCACGCCAGCCACCATTATCATAGTAAGCCTGTGTACGGAACCAGTTTGTGATAATCCAGTTGATACGAGTGATTTTACCTAGCTTGCCGCTCTGAATAATCTCGCGTAGCTTGATGTAGTGTGGGTCTGTACGCTGATTGAACATTGCCGCGAAAACAACATCCTTGTTTGTGTGAGCAGCGATTAGCTTCTCTGCATCTGCCTTATGGACAGAAATTGGCTTCTCAACAATTGTGTGAAGATTATTATTCAAAGCATCAATACCAATTGTTGTGTGAAAATAGTGTGGAGTCGCAACGATAACAGCATCTACTTCACCAGAACGAATTAACTCTTCGCTTGAGGTGTAGCACTTATACTTATCCTTGTAGCGCTCTAGCTTCTCAGGCACAATATCGCATACTGCTGTGATGCGTAGGCGACTATCAATCTTACCTGCCTCAATGTTTCTAATATGTTCTGAACCCATATTACCTAGACCTATAACGCCTAGACGAACTTCTGTTTTAGCACTCATTTTTAATCTCCATTAATATTTCGTACTTACTAAAAAAATTATCTTACTCTTTCCTCAAAAGGAATTGTGACATCATATTGCTTTGACAATTCTCTCATTTCTTGAGCAAGGATAGAGCTCTTTGTTTTTTCATATTCAGCAAATAAATCAAACATTCTTGCTCTTGCCCATGCCTTACGTAGTGAAGAATCTCCATCCTTAACTGTTGGGGAATCTAATGGCAATTCAAAAATCATATCATAATCCTTACCATATGACTTACCCTTTGCTTGAAAGGTAATCGTTGATACATCACTTTTTACACGTCCAAATATATATAAAGGTGTATCAAGATAAAGGTGAGGGGTATTATGAGGTGCTACTTCTGCACCAGAAAGCGTATCAAAAATAAATGAGACATCTGTTAAAACTGGTCTTGCTGTTGCAGAAAAAACGCCCATAGAAGCATCATCAGCTTCAAAACGGTCTTTTGCAATTGTTGCTGGACCACCTCGATTTAGGAATGAAAGCATTGATAGAAGATAATCATTATTTCCCTTACGTCCTGGTGAAATAGAAAATACAGATGCATTTCCACTATTCATACTAGAAAAGGCACTAATAATTTCTGTGTCTTGAGTAATTTTACCAGAAGTAGTGGATCCATCAGTTAGTAGGATAACAATCAATACACGATTTGGATCTGTTGGTAAATCAAGGATTTCTTCAATTGCTCGATAGATATCTGTATTTCCCTTAGCCTGGATATTATCAATAAATCTATCTGCCATAATTTTTGCACCCTCTTCATTAGAAGACATCCATCCGTGTGGGAAGCACAAAGAACTTTCATCATTAAATGCAATGATATTAAATCTATCAGAAGGCTGAAGTGCAGACACTAATTCCTTTAAGTTGTTTCTCACTAGCCCGATACGTATAGGGCCAATACTTTCGGAAGCATCTTGAATAAACAAAACATCACGATTTATAACAGGCAATGAAGTCTCATCTTTTCTAGAAATATCAACTCTAAAATAGATATAATCATCAGAGCTAAACATTCCTGGTCTATAAACAGTAAGTTGTGGTTTTAAAACATTCTCAATAGGCTCCATTACTATCTCTGGTTCTGGAACTGAAATTACTCGTTCAACAATTTCATCTGTAGTTTCAGGGTTTGCTAAAGCGCTACTTGAGACCGGTTCTGGTGCTGTTTCAGCTGCAGTTGTTCCTTCAACATATTGATCTAAACCATCCAAGCCTGTTGGCGCAGCAGAAGGAATAAAACTAGGCACTGGAGAGAACTCTATTGTTTCAACAGTGATGCGCGGTGTTTGAAAAACAACATCTGGAGCATCCTCATATCTTTCGATTTCTGGAACAACGAAACGAGTTAAGTCAGCAATATCTCGGCTCTCAACCTCTTTTCTATCTATTTCTACAATCTCAACTCGAGGTAGCCAAACATCAGGATTTGGCTTCAAATCTACTTCACTTAATTCTACAGTTTGAGCACCTGTACCAGGTAAAAATTGATTTGCCACATTTTTAGGTTCAAAAATCGTCTCAGGCATAGGTTGAGGAGTATCTGTATAATCTTCCGTTTCTTCTGCTGCAAGAGCTTCTGCTATTTCCAAGTTCTCAGCATCAATTAATTCCTGAGGTTTTTCAACATCAACCTGAATTGGTGGAAACATTTTTTGTTCATAGTTAATTTCAGGTACTTCAACATTTTTGAACAAAGAAATTTCTAGATTTCTTATAGATGCAATACCTAAAAAATGTATAAACAAAGAGAAAACGATAGCACCACACACGATTGCTATTTGAATCATTGTGCCAGCATCTTCACATGAGTATTGTTTTTTACGCTTCTTTCTATTCATAAACTACTTTGTCTCCATTGCATAGCTCTTTGCTTCTTCGCTTTGCGGATACATTGTTTTCAATTCCTCACGCATAGTATTTGCTTCGTCCATACGTCCTTCCTCTTCCAATAATCCAATTACTTCCTTCATTATTGGAGGGAGAAGTGTCTCATGATAAAACAAGTATATTGTTGCGGACAAAATGCGAATTCCGTCCTTACGCTTTCCTCGTGCAATTGCACTATGACCATGTCCTATATAAGAATAAATTCTCAACTCAGTAAATTCAGGCATATCTGCACTTAATTTAGCGGCTTCCGCAAAGCGCTCTTCTGCCTCAGCAAAGTTTTTCCTTTGCATCAATAATTCACCTAGGAAATAGCAGCATTCTATGTACTCTCTAGTTTTTGCACCACAATTGAGTGCATTTTTATAGTACGTTTCAGCATCTGCAAATCTACCTGCTCCTGATGCAGCTTTTGCAGCAAGAGCCCATCCTGTTTGCTTCCACTCTGGTGATGTTTCTAAATCGTTAGCCAATTTTAAAGCAGCCTTCTCTGCATCAAGCCAAAGCTTTCTATCTATCAAGCTTCTACTTAGCCAATCTAATTGCTGAGGAGCGAATGATTCAGAGACATTATTATCCAATAAGCCCCTCATCATATTGATAGACTCTTCCTCTTTATTTTGTTTTTGGAGAACCATGGCTAGTGTATACTTTGCTTTTTGCTCTAAATCAATAGAAAGCTTATAAGTAAGAGCTTTACGAAGCGTTTTCTCTGCCTCTACTAACTCACCTTTAACCATTAATAAATTACCAGCCCAGATACATGCTTCACCTGCAAATTCTGACTGAGGATATGCAGAATAGATTAATATAAAAGCATCCAAGGCTTCTGTAACATTTCCACGACGATTTTCTTCCACAGCTATATGATATGTGGCAACAGGAATCTTAGAATCGCCAGAATGTTCCTTTACAAATCGCTTCCATAATCCTAAAGCACGTTCATCTTCTGATGCTGAATATGAAAGCGCTGCAAAGAACAATGCATCAGCAGCAAATTCACTTTTTGGATATTTTTCTGTGAGCTGAAGAAATGATGCCGCAGCCTCTTCTCTCTGCCCAGCAGCACGATATACGCAGCCAATTCGATAAATAGAATCGTCAGCAAATTCACTATTAGGGAATTCATTCAAAAAGATACGATAATTTTGAATTGCTAGCTCTGTGTTATTCGTAGCCATTGCTGCCTCAGCCATCAACCATACAGCATCCTCGCGTAGCAAACTATCATGTAAAATCGGACGAAGGATTTCGATAACCTTATCGTAATTTGCACAATTATAGTGAGCGCGTGCTAGATTATAACGAGCCTTTGAGCTAAACACATTTTTAGGATCTACCTTAATTACAGACTCATAAAATTCAATTGCCTTGGTATAATTTGAAACCTCAAAAAATGAACATCCCGCAATATAACGTAGCTCACATAATTGAGAATTTGTAAATCCACCACGAGACTGAAGTATATCAACAACTATTGTACTAGCATCAGTATACATACCTGCGCGGAAGTATGACCAAGCAAGCTTAATGTAAACATCATTAAGACGTGTGTCTTCAGGGTGCTTTTGTATTAATTCTAAATATTTAGCTGCACCCTCTCGATACTTTTGCATTTCACAAAGTACATGACCGAGATAAAATAGACATTCTGCTTCAAGAGTCTTTGCTGGTAATTTAGATGCATACGCTTCATTTAGAAGTTGCTCTGCTCTAGGTAGTTGTTCATGTTTTGAATCTGCCAAAATACTGCCCAAAGCAACCTTAGCATACGGAACATAATGGCTAGTGCCACATTCACGTAAAAGCCTATCAAAATCAGCTATTGCATCTGTTGTTCTTCCAAGTCTAACCAAGGCACTACCATGTAAATACAATGCTTCTGCCAAAATATCTTTTGATGGATTTTTCTTTACCAAACTATCGGAAATTTGCTCAGCCTTTTCTACATCATTGATATCTAATAGCATTGAAGCTAATTTTAGTAATGCCTCTGTATTATACTTTGAGTCCTTATGCTTTGCTAATGTAAAAAAAACTTTGCAAGCGCCTTCTTTATCTCCAGAAAGGCGCAATGATTCTCCAAGACGACATAACAATGCATCATAATCTTCTGCATTTGGATAATCTTCTAGATATCGAGCATATTCTTTTGCTGCCTGCTTATATAGTTGACGATTAAACAAGCCATCTGCGAAGAGTCTCCTATCTTCTCCAGAAAGCACATCATCACCGCGCAAGGCTAATCCAGCAAACGTAAGCACTAAACAAAATGCGAAAACAGCTCTTTTTTGAAAATTACTTTTCATATCTAAACTTTTGCAATTTTTTTACATTAAACAAATGTCTAAATTACTCAAACAACAACAACAAATTATCTTGCTCAAACTATTGAATTTCTGTTGGAGCAACACTTATCTCTGCTCCTGTTCCAGATGTACCAGTCATATTTGTCGCAAATGAAATTTGCCAAATATCTGCCTGACGGCAAATATCAATAACTCCTAGCACAACAGCGTAATCTGTCTCTTTATCAGCACGGATAACAACAGGATGACCTTTATAAATGCTAGATAGTTTTCTACATCTATCAAGAAGTTCTGCTTCTGTCAATTCAACTTGATTTACACGAATTACACCTTCTTTATCTAAATTGATAATAATCTCACCTGGTAGGCGATCTGGCATAACTCCACTTTCTGCTGTTGGCAATGCTATATCAACTTCATATTCCCATTGAGAAAAAACAGAAGTTGCTACAAAAAAGCAAAGCAACAAAAAGACAACATCCATCATAGATGTAATCTGGAAGGATGGCAATTCTGCTTTTTTATGTGAACTAAACTTCATTACTCAACCTAACCTTGTACGATAGATGAGACAATCTCATTAGCAGAACGCTCTAAATCAGAAACACGACGTGCAGCGCGACGACGGAAGAAAGAATAACAAATCAATGCAGGAATTGCAACACATAGACCCGCGATAGTTGTTACTAGTGCTTGAGAAACACCCTGTGCCAAATAAACTGGTTTAGCTGCAGCAACACCTTCACCTAATGCACTGAAAGCACGTAACATACCAACAACTGTACCGAACAAACCAATCATAGGTGCAATTGTTGAAATATCTAGCAACCACTGTGCTGCACTATTAATTTTTGATGCTTGGCGCTCACCTTCTCCAGCAATAACAGACTCTATAACTTGCTGATTACGCTCTGAATCAAAAAGCACCTTAGAAATCGCTGCTTCTGCAATATATGAATATGCGCAAGGCTTATCATCGCAAAGATTACGAGCTTCTACAAGCTGTCCAACACGAATCTTCTCAACAACATCGCGTCTAAGAGCATTAGGAACAATCGCTTCTGAACGATGAGCGATAATTAAGTATATAATTGTAGCCAGTGTAAAAATAGAAACAACAACTAACAACCACATTATGAGACCACCATTTCCAAAAATTTCACCTATTGTTATTGTTGGTGGTTGTGTCTCAACTTGTTGTGTAGCATTTGCGTCAGTTGTAGTTGCATTAAGCACTGTTGTTAACGAAACCAAAAACAGCCCAAACAAAGCTGTCAATTTATTTTTCATAGTTTTTCTCCGATAGGTTTAATAAAAAAATTGCTTTGATTATATCATTTTTAAGAAATAGAAACAACACAATTAATTTCTATGTTTTTGCTTTATTTATTCAAATCAAAAAGGCTTAAATTTAAATAAAATCACTCTAAAAAAAATACTGAGTATTTAACACACATCTACTTAATACTGTTAGCCTTGCTTGATTTCCATATTTAAAACACAACAAAGGATTTCCTATGAGATAGACCATTGACTTAGAAAACTCCTCTGTTGCCTTCTTTCTGTCCTCTATATGAACTCAACTAAACTACCATGTTTTTTAATAATAATAATACCTCACGAATATATTATTAAATAATTGTATATGTTGCACTTATTCCTAATAAAATTCAAGCTTTTAGTATAAGTACAAATACATTATTCTTTCTGTGGTTATATATATAACTTATTCATTCTGTTATTGTTATAAAACAAGGCGTAAGGATATTTCTCCTTACGCCTTATTTATCAAATTTATCTTTATCAAGTAATTTATTCACCCTATTTTGCTTTTCCAGTAGCAAAAGTTAAGCTTAAAATACTATATGATGTTGATAAGACTGGGTCATTTTCCCAAAATCTACCATTAGAATTTACCCAATTCCCTTTTTCCTTTTGAAGTGAGTTGACTTTCTTTATTAGCTCTTCGCTCCAATTAATTACCTTACCATCTTCCCCTGCGACAGGAATATGCTCAATACCTGCTGCTGTTAAAGAACGTCCGATTACATTATAAAAGAAATATAGTCCCTGATCACCAACTCCAGGATTTTCTTCTAAGGTCCAATGGCGTGATGCCCAATCCAATGTTGAACGCACACGTGGATCTGTTGGCTCTAGTTCACAATATACAAGCGCCAATAAACCAGCATATGTAATACTTCCATAAGAACGCATTACTATCTTCTCTCCATCCTTTGGCTTCTCTTCTTGTTGTTCCTGCTCCTCTGTGCCTGCTTTTGCATCTGCGGGGCTATATGCAAAGCCTCCTGCTGAATCACCTGCATTTTCATCATTATGTAAGCTTTCTACAAACTCTAATGCACTTCCCCAATCAATATCTGCTTTTTCTTGATCTGTAGGACGCATATCCTCATAGCTTTGGGAACGACGCATTGCTTCCATTACAAAATGGGTATTCATTAAATCTGCATATGTACGAGGAGCAGCCTTGTCATACCCAAAACCTCCATTAAATGTCTCATCACCAGAAATCTGTGAGCCTGCCAAAAATGTACGTGCATTAAGTATTATTTCTGTCAAATCTGTACGCTTTGTTTCTGCCAATGCGGTTAGACAAATTGCGGTATTATAGGTAGCAAGACCTCCACCTTTTCTACCAGGTACCGCACAATAAATACCTCCATCTGGTTGAACCATAGTCTTTAGAAATTCAACCGCTTTATCTATATTTGGCTGATAAGCCTCATCACCGGTTGAAATCAAAGCCCAAAGAGCAAGTCCTGTCAACCCAGGAAATTGCTCCTGAGAGAAACAACCATTCTCCTTCTGCATAGATGCTAGCCATTTTGCTCCATCAGCTATTGCCTTCTCTGCATCAGTAGCTACAGTCTGTGAAAACACAAGCTGAGTAAGCATTGCTACAACACATAAAAATAATACCTTTAGTTTCATACCTTCTCCTTTTCTATATGACTAATGCGACGCATGCACCGCAGCGCACAACAAATTATTGCTACATAGCTGTTACTTTGATTTAATAGCACCTCTATTTAACCTTATAAACGCCTCCACCCCACTCAAAGGTTCGTCCATCAGGTAAAATTAATTTTGTAGGTACGCCTTTTGGCGTAGTAATTGTGCCAGAATATTTCCCCGCAACATTCTTTAAACAAACCTTAATTTCACCTTGTGGATGTGGCATTGTCGTATCTACAAATTCAAGCTGTTCAAGCTGTGGCGTAATTTCAATCGCTTTAAAACCTGGTGCTGCCGGGCGCACACCGCAAACTGAGGCATGGAAATGAAATAGCGGATGTGCTCCCCATGCGTGGCAATCAGAGCGTGTTGGCTCTGGCTGCTCTACTGTGGTGCACAGTCCCAGCTTTTTAAGATTAAACCATAGTGGCATACTCTTAAAGAAGTAGTCCATACGCTTGGTCTTACGAAGTGCCTCAAAGTAGTAGTGACTGAAGTAAATTGTTGTTTTATGAATATTAGGTTCATTATTCATTGCCTCAACAATCCTTGCTCCAGCAGGAACAATATCAGCAAGTATTGCAAGGCTTTGAGCGTGCATTGTATAAATCTCTCGGTCAAGATTTTCAACAAACATCGCTTTATCCTCACGCCAAAAGCTCTTAACCACAGCAACTGAAAGCTGCTCTGCATGGTCACGAAGCCGCATTGCCAAATATTTTTCGCCAAAAGCGTCCTCTAGCTCTGCTGCACATTTTAAAACATAAATTAGCTGTATGTTTTGGGTCGCTGTAATGCCTCCAATATTCCCTCCTGGCACAAGACCACCATTGACCCATTTCTCGCTCCAGTCCATAAAATTCCAGCCCCTTATTGCTCGCCATAGACCAAGCTCAGGGTCTATATTATCAATAAAGGTATTAAGCACCTGACGTATCCCAGGCATCATCTGCTTTACAAAGGCAAGGTTATCCTTCCACATAAAATTATCATGCACCATCATTACCCACCACAAGCAGAAGCCTGGAATGTGCTGAACCAGACGGCTCGGCACTCTTGCTTGAGTGATATTGTCGAACTGACGAGACGCATCAAATAGGGCTATTGCTTTTTCAGGCAAGCGTGAGTCATGACTTAATACATAAGTAATTAAAATCTCTAAACGAGTATCCCCCGCATACATTAGTTGCTCATAGTATGGGCAATCAAAATACACCTCATGAGAACACATATTAAGGGCACGCTTTGAAATCTTCTCAACATACTTCCAATTATTATCCGAGCACTTTAGAGTCGCCTTAAAGCTAGTTGGATAATGTGTTTCAATCAATGTAAAATCATTGATAGTCAGAGGAGCATCAGCAGTCTCTATGTATATACGGAGATAGCGCCCAGCCTCCCACCAAATAGTTTCCATTGGTGTATTTTTTGCTCCATCGGGATAGAACCAATCTCCTAAGCCACGGAATTGCTTTCCATCATATTCATTTCTATTTCCCTTAGACTGGTCCCAAATAGAATCTGATTTTAGGTAAAGCCCCTCAGCCCAATACACACTGATTTTACTACCAGCACCATTAGATGTATTGAGAGAAACAAAAGCACAATAATAATCCTTCAAATCCACCAATAAGCGTAGCTTTGTATTCGCTGGAACAGTAAGCTTTTTATTGCCTTTCAGAAGCTCTTCTGCTGCAATAGCAGCCTTCTCATTTGAGCTGGCTGCCACAAAATAGTATGAATCAATACCATCCTTTAGAGTGTCTTGCTCAAGGTATTCCGCATGAATAACCTTACCCACCTTACGTGGTTCGCGAAGCATTGGAGGAATTGTGCTTGGCTTTACCAATCGCTGTGGATTAAATTCACTTGGATGCAAGGCTGCATTTTCCACATTGCGTTGGATTCTTACTGGCAGCCACACACCGGCCTTATCTGAGCCCGAGGCAAAATATGTTGTTTGCTCTGAAGCATGGAATGCTGTGCGAGCTCCTACGCAATGAAAATATCCTAAACCAAATGCGGGATTTTGTTTTATGTCTGTAATTGTCAGCACCTCCCAATTAGCTTTACCTGTATCTAGCAAGTCTTCTAAATTATCCTCCGCATGAAGCATAAAGGCAGGCGAATCACCTAAATGCCCATTATGCTCATACCCCGAACCAATCGCATAACTAACAAAAGCGACTATTGTATGCTTACCAGCAGAAAGCTTCTCATCAAAAGTCTGGTAAAACCAATTTCCATCATCTCCTCTATCTGGTCCAAAAGCTATTTGTTCTCCATCCAGATAGAGACGATAACGCTGAGCAGCAGTTGTATGGAATCTAAGCTTAATATTATTCTTTAGCTTAAAGACCAAACGGAATGCACAATTCCAGGTGTGTTCATTATTCCAATTAGGGTCTGTCACCCATTTATTACCCCAACCAACCTCACACCAAGCCCATTGATCGCGATGTGTAAAGCCTCTCTTAAAAATCTCATCCTTTACAATTACTTGCATAGCTTTCCCCTCAAAAAAATTTAATAAATCAAATCAAATCAATAGAAAATACTCTTACACTCTCTGCACCCCAAGTTTGAAGTGGTGTAAGCCTTATTCCACAAGCATGCTGATTAACTGGCACACGTACATGTCGCTGAAAATTATTATTTTCCTCAGCCACAATCTGCCAATTGCCAGCTGCATCCATTACCTCCAATCGAAATGCTTTAACAATTGTTGTTGGTGGGGTAAATGGCTCATCACCTTCAAGCTTACAATAACGCATATTCTTTGGACGCTCACGTGGGCGAGATGGATCTTTACGATTCAAATTACTATCAAAAATAATTCGCACCTTATCAATATCCACCGATGTCTTAAAGCGGTACTCAATTGAGGAGCCAAGAGGTGCCTCCCAAGCATTAGACTTGCCTTCCCAATCACGGTCAAAGCCATTGCGTACATTTTCCACGCCCTCGCCTGCACTTGCGATTAGCTCTGCCTCTTGAACTGGCTTTGACATTTCGCGTAGCTTCCATGGAATCCATACATCATCATCCATAAGCATTTTCTGTAGCTCTGCAATACTACGCTGATAAACACCTGCTGGATTTAAGCCATCTCGAATTGCAATTGCTGCAGCTGTACCTACTGCCTGCCCCATCATTGAGCAGGTTGCCATTACACGTGTGGCACTCATTGCTGAATGCGTGGCACTGTGGCAGCGTCCTGCACAAAACAGGTTATCTATGTTTCTAGAATAAAGCGTACGATATGGAATACCAAAAGGAGTTGGTGCTGGGTGGAAAATTGTTCCTACCTCGCCAGTGTGGTAAATACCCTCTGGGAAATGATCATCCATTGACCAACCACCATAAGCAACCACATCATCAAAGCGACCCTCTGCCTCAACATCATTCTGTGTTAGGATATGCTCACCGTAGTAGCGGCGGCTCTCGCGCTTACCAGGAAGGAAGCCCTGCCAATCAAGAGCAAAGTTCTCAAAGCGCTCCTTATCTGGAGATTCATTCTTAATATAATCCCAAACACCTAATGCTATACGCAAGAGCTCATGGCGGCACTTCTCTGTATCAGAGATACTATCTCCCATGCCTCCAACCTCCATCCACCACATATTGGTGTAGCGCACATCACAATAGCGCTTAAACATATTTGCTTGGGTGTACTTGTATGCCCATGGCATTGGCTTAAATGGCTGCGGTGTTGCATATTCGCGAGCCTGGAATAGGCAACTCAAGCCCATAGTTTTTGTGTCAGCCTCTATTGGTGCAATGCTTTCATTAAATTCATGGCGTGCCTCACGGCCCATTCTAAAATCGGCACCAGTAAGTGGAGCTAAAATACCATCTCCAGAGCAATCTGCAAAAAGCTTTGCTTCAACTGTTATCCAATGCTCTGTGGTTAATTGCCACGCGGTAACACTTTTGACGTGACTTCCATCACATTCTGCCGCATTTACTGACGCATTCATAATAACGGTGAGATTATCCTGAAAATTCATCTTGCCATGAAGCACAGCATCCCAAATCGAATAGCTTTCGCTATAATTGTAGTAAAAATTATCTAAAAGAAGCTCCTCAACAAAACCTGTCTCTCGCCGATTCTCTCCATGAGCTCCGCAAACATGCATTCGCACCTCACTAGAGGAATTGCCACCAAACATCGGACGATCTTGAATTATTACGGTTTTTACGCCATGACGTGCAGCTGAGACTGCTGCTGCCATACCAGCCAATCCGCCACCAACAACACAAAAATCTGCTTGTAATGTATATTTGTCCATAGTCTACCTTGTCAAATTAACAAATATTTATCTTTTGCATTAACTTAACAATATTTTAGCACACAAGAAATATATATACAATACTTGTTTTGCCTTTGGACACAAAATAAGACAATAAGTTATGCACCACAATCTCATTGTGTGACATTTTATCGCTTATAATCATAAAAAAAGCGCCCCGAAGGACGCTTTTTTTATTTTTAATACAAACCAACTACTCTACCATTTGCATCCACATCTATATTTCTAAATGCGGCATTTGATGCGGTACCTGGCATTAACTTAATATCACCAGCCACTGGAACAATGTAGCCAGCACCCTGGTATGTTAATATATCACGAATTGGCACTGTAAAGCCACGTGGACGTCCCTTCAATAGAGGATCATGTGATAGAGAGTACTGTGTCTTTGCCATACATACTGGAAGAGAACGCAACTCGGCTGATGCTTCAATTACTGCTAGCTTCTCTGCAGCCTCAGGAAGTAGCTCTACCCCATCACCACCATAAACCTCAGTAACTATCTTGTTCATCTTCTCTAGAGGAGAATCTGTCTCCTCATACAAGTACTTAAAGTTGTTTGGACGCTTAGCTGCTTCAACAACTGCCTCAGCTAGCTCGCGAGCGCCCTCGCCACCATGCTCCCAATGAGAAGACACAGCAAAAATTGCTCCTGCATTTTCTACGATGCGGCGGACACAATCGTGCTCTGCCTTTGTATCTGTGTAGAATGCATTCAAGCATACAACAGGTGTTACACCAGCCTTGCGAACAATATCAATGTGAGCAAGCAAGTTTTCGCAGCCTGCTTCAACTAGACCAATATTTTCCTTTGTATATGCCTCATCAAGCTTTGCACCTGGCTTAACTGCTGGACCACCACCATGGCTCTTAAGTGCACGAATTGTTGCAACAACAACTGCTGCATCTGGAGTTAGACCAGTTGCACGGCACTTAATGTTCCAGAACTTCTCAAAACCAATATCAGAAGCAAAGCCACTCTCTGTAACAATATAATCGCCCATTGTTGCAGCAACGCGGTCTGCGATTACTGAGCTCTGGCCAATTGCAATATTTGCAAAAGGACCAGCATGAACAAGCACTGGCTGACCTTCAAGTGTCTGCATAAGTGTTGGATTTACAGCGCGTGTCATCCAAGCTGTCATTGCTCCATCAACCTCTAAATCAGCGGCTGTTACTGGCTTGCCCGAACGAGTCCATGCAACAACAATTTTGCCCATACGGCGGCGTAAATCTGCCAAATCTCTAGAAACTGCTAATACAGCCATCACCTCAGAAGCAACAGTAATATAGAAGCCTGAGTTCATCTCTAGACCATCCATCTTACCGCCCTTACCTATTGTGATATTACGAAGTGCCTGTGCGCAGAAATCCATTGCCCAACGCATATTGATTTTCTCTGGATCAATATCTAGGCGAGTTAGCTTGCTCTTTGCTAGGCGCTCATCATCATAATTATTCTCGTGCTGCATACGTGCAGTAAGAGCTGTCATACAAAGATTGTTAGCATTTGTGATGGCATCAATATCACCTGTCAAGCCAAGAGACAGAGGACCAAGGGGAAGGCATTGAGCCAAGCCACCGCCTGCTGCAGAGCCCTTAACGTTAAAAGTAGGACCGCCAGATGGTTGACGAATTGTTCCAACAGGATTGTGACCAAGCTTACCTAGACCTTCTAGCAAGCCCATTGTTGTTGTTGTCTTACCCTCGCCAAGTGGTGTTGGTGTAATTGCTGTAACATTGATATACTTAGGCTTCTCTGAATCCTGTTTTCTAGCTAGAATCGCTTGTGCATCAATTTTGCCATACAATGCACCATAGCAAGAAAGCTCCTCTGGTAGAATTCCTGACTTCTCTGCTATCTTTGAGATTGGCTCTAGAAACTGCTCTGCTGCCTCAGCAACTTCACTGTCCGACATCTTTGTTGGATCAATATTCATGTGTAACTCCAAAATTCAGAACTTGAATTGATATATAATATCCATTAAATTCAAACAACTTGTTGATTAAATAGTTTTTCATTTTAACATTAATCTTAGTATTTTTCTAGCATAAACCTTATAGCAATTACAAAAAAACATTATTTATAAAAAAAATGATTGATTTGCCACCGAAATTTGCAAATCAATCATTCTTAATTGTATTAGAAACTTAGTTACCGAGAGACTTAATTCGTTTATTTTTCAGCCTCTTTATCTATATCTTTAAATTTCTCTGCATCGGCAATTGATGTATGACCTACAACTTGACCATTATCAAGTGGATTTACGACTCGAGCCTTCAAATCCTTAAAAAGTCGACGCAAATCCATTATTCCTCCACAGAAAAACCACACAGTTGATACAGAACCAATCAAAATTGCTGCCACAATTGTTGTAATAAAGAAATATATACTCCACTCTTCTCCTGAGAAAGGCTTAAAAGTATTCCATATTAATACAACTATAAACAAGCAAATAAAATTCCATCCTATTGAATAAGCAAATACACTCCATGCAATTACCTTATCACCCTTTGTGTATTCAGGTGTAATACCAATTAGAGTTTTATACAACTTACTCCATATAGAATTTGAAACCAAACTATGACCCTTTGCGACATCCTCATCATAAGCATATTTATTACGATGTAGCAATCTATCCAAATTAAATTTCTCCTTACAAGTAAGTTTGGAAATAACTACATATGCAATAATTGCCAATATCATTGCAATAAAGTTGAGCTCAATAGATGTAATTGGGAATTTTTCTGCAAATAGCTTTAAAGCTTCCTCGCGTCCATTTTCTGCTGCACCACAGCTCCAATCTATCCATGGTGTAAAAGGAGATGAACATTTAACAAGAAAATCGTACACCGCCTCATGCCATCCATTGTTCTCTAAGAACTTATAGATGGATGTCCATGTTCTTTGTACAATCAAGCCAAGAGTTGCAAATCCACTACCAAATGCTAGAGCACCCCAAGCACCAGCCGTTGTGCCAAATCTAGTATATAGACCACCAAGCATAATAGGACCTGCAGCTGCAACCCATATACCTGTCATAATTTGAATAAACATATTGATGTAGTCAAGCTGGGTAAATAGCAATGCCACAATCCAGAAGAAAATGACTACACCAACAGTTCCTATTTTTAAATACTTAATGTGCTCTTCAACAGAAAGCTGACGCCTCTTTAATGGGACAACCAAATCCTGAATTATCGTACTTGATGCATTAAAGATACGTGAGTCGTCAGTAGAAACAAGTAGCATAAGCATCAATAATGTAAACAAAGCAATTAAGGCAGGTGGGAATTTATTTCTTAACACAACTGGCATCATCATTTGATTATAGGTTGTGCGAAATTCTTGAACCCTTTTAGCATCCTCTTCGTTCAAAGAAGTCTCACCAACATTATCATTCGATACTTCTCCAGTAGCATCTGTATTTGCTACCCTTAATTGTTCTCGAAGAGTTTCAATAACAATAGTATCACGATTATTTTCTTGTGAGTATGGATTTTCTGGTGTAGCAGCTGGAATAAATGTCAATTCGGAGACAGCATTTTCTAATTGTTGTTGGAAAGGCTTATCGTCATGAAAAACTTCCTCTGCAACTCGATTTGTCAATTCTAATCGTATTTCTCTAGATTCAAGATCAAATTTTTCTCCATTCATGAACACTATCACATAAATTGCGATTACCGTCATCATCGTCCAAGCAAATCCACTACGCCAAGTACCTAGGATACCTGCCATCTTTTGCTCATGTGGATTCTTTGCTGATGTAGATGTATCATTACCAATCCATGCAGGGCGTCCAATAACAGAGGAGAATAGGACGACAAATACGGAGAACAAGTTAAAGTCTCTAAGTTTTGACACGTCAAATGGGTTTAAGAAGCTCTCTCCCGCTGCTCTATTGACCATAACAGGCTGAACATCTGCAAACCATGAAATTTCTGTAAGAATGAATATCGTAAAAACAACAAATATTGGATAACTGATAATTCCTTGAATACTATCCGTAATCAGCAACGAAATACGCCCTGCTGGCCAAATAATAGAGAGAGCAAAAATCAAGATAACAGTAACAAGTATTATGTATGTTGGTATCACAAAACCACATATATCAATAGAATTTGGTAAACCAAGGAAATAAATAAAGAATTTAACAGCAATAGCAGGAGCAATTGCATTTGTAATCATTTCTGCCAATGTACGAACAGTTGCTGCAAAGAAGCGAAGTGGACGACTATATCGAATTTCAAGAAACTGGCCCATTGAAAGGCATCGTGTCTGGCGATAGCGATACACACAAAAACCAGTTAGGGCCATTACAATTCCTACTGGTTTATATAACTCTTGCCAAAAGCTTAAAGCCATACCACTTCTATATAGCTGCTCGCACATGCCCACTAGTACGAGCACTGAAAGCATTGTACTTAAATCACCTACACAAAGAACATAACGGCCAGCAACTCGACCAGAAGCTAAATAGTCAGCAATATCTCTAACATACCGTTTAGAATAAAATGCCATATAAATGATTCCTGCAATAGGAATAATTACAATCAACCAGTATAAAAAAATCATACAAGCTCCAACCTTTATTGTAATAAGTTTATTAGGAAATATTAAGATACCTTAAAGGTATCAAAATTAATAAATAAAGACAAGAAAAAAAAGACACAGCAATCATTGCAGTACAAAAATAAATTAGTTTAAAAACCTTCTTTCAACACAAATATTAATCTAAAATTATGGTTTTACATTCTTAAATCAATTAAACAATTCTTGATTTTCAAAATGTATGGTGATAACATAACTAACACCTAGTTAATAAAAATCCATTCTTATTTTATGTGTTTATTTCTTAATATGAAGTTAATTTCTCTTAAATAAGAACAAAACCAAACTATGTAAATATAAAAAAGGACTGTATTATGATAAAAAAATTAAATATTATTGCTTTTTTGTTTCTAGCAGTTGTATTTTGTGGTTGTGAACCAGAAGAAACATACGTTTTGGTAAATGCCTCAGAACTAAACAAAGCTATTAACGGAGAATTAGGCACCGCTACTATTGAAATGGTGTTTGAAATAAATTCTGACGATCCTAGCATCCCTAACAAAGTTAGAAATGCAGCACTACCATATTTAGGTCCTGATGCAGTAATTGAAATCGAAAGAACAGAAAGTAGAACAGTTAGAGGCGGAGGAAGCATCAGAGAATACGAGGAAGAGGTATCAGAACAAACCATGGAAGATGGCAAGCTAATTGCTCGCTTTAAAATTCCAGTTGGAACAAGAAACGTTCTTCGTGCTGCAAACCCTAGCGTAATGTGCCTAGAATATAATCCTACCGACAAAATGTTTATGCTCGTCCCTGGTAGATCCGTAGACGCTCTAAATTCTGATTTATCAGACATAGACTATAGCATAGATTTTTCTTTCACAGGAGGATATACTACTTCATTTATGAACGAAAATGCTGGTGTAACAATTAAAATTAACAACGATGAAGCTATAACCATCGGCGTTGGCGCTGCAAAAGTAAATGGCGACAATGTTATTTTTAAGAAGTATAACACCCAAAATGGTTCTATAAAAATCAACTTCAACAATTCATTCTATGAGGGTTATGCTCCTTGCTTCACTGTAGGAGATACAATAAGTGAAATTTTACCTCAGAAGTTAAGCAATGATTAATTACAAGGTTAAACAAAAAGCTTGAAATTAGATATATAAGAGCAGCCTTAATGGGTTGCTCTTATTTTTTATTAAATAAACATTTTTATCTAAATCATATTTTTTTATGATTTTTTCAAAAAAACAACTATTGTATTGCTTGTAAATCCAAAAGTTTTTTGGTAAAATTTTTCACTAAATCTTTTTTCAATATGCGCCACTGCTAGGTGCTTATTTTCAACAATTTACATTAAACTATAATATTTAAGGAGAAATTTATGGATACAGAGCTACATAAGACAATCAGCGAGAAGCTTGATGTACTACGCAAGATGCTACAAAATGATGGTGGCGATTTAGAGCTTGTTGACATCAAGGACAAGACTGTTATGGTTCGCCTAAAGGGTGCTTGTGGTTGCTGCCCTCACGCTATGGCAACACTAAAGGGTTATGTTGAGGAAAGCCTTCGCGTAACTGTAGATCCAGAAATCGTTGTTGAGCGCGTAAACTAATTTTGTTATCTAGCTTAGAAAAATCATATAAAACAAGTGCATTTGCACACACACACAATCAAACGACAGAGTAACTATGTACAAAATTGTAAAAAAACTGCAGCTTTCAGAAAATGTCTATAGAATGGACATTGAGGCTCCTCTAATTGCAACAGAGCGCAAGGCTGGCCAATTCATCATTCTTCAGGTAAACACAGAATATGGCGAGAGAGTTCCACTAACTATTGCAGATGCAGATCCAATTGCAGGAACAATTACAATTATTTTCCAGACCGTAGGCGCAACAACTATGAAGCTTGCAAAGCTTAATGAGGGAGATTGCCTACCTGCTCTACTTGGCCCATTAGGTAAGCCAACTCATGTTGAGAAGCGTGGTCATGTTGTTTGTGTTGGTGGCGGTATTGGCGTAGCTCCTATGCACCCTATTGCTCAGGCAATGAAGGCTGCAGGCAACAAGGTTACAATCATTATGGGCGCTCGCAACAAAGAGCTTCTAATTATGGAAGAAGAGATGAGCAAGATCGCAGATGAGCTAATAATAGTTACTGACGATGGCTCATATGGTCGCAAGGGTCTTGTAACAGAGCCACTTAAGGAGCTTTGCGAGAGCGAAAACAACAAGCCAGATGAGGCTATTGTTATTGGACCTCCTATCATGATGAAGTTCTGCGCACTTACAACTAAGCCATACAATGTACCAACTGTTGCATCTCTAAACACAATCATGATTGATGGCACAGGTATGTGCGGTGGTTGCCGCATCACTGTTGGCGGTGAGACAAAGTTCGTTTGCGTTGATGGCCCTGAATTTGATGCACATCAAGTAGACTTCGATCAGATGATGAAGCGTTTAAGTGCATATAAACCACAGGAAGAGCGTGCACGTGATCACGTATGCCGTTCTGGTATTCATGCATAATTTTTACGGAGAGATTTATTTATGACACCTAAAGAGAAGATGGCTATTGAGCCACAAGCAATGCCAGAGCAAGAGCCACAGGTGCGCCGCCATAATATGGACGAGGTAGCAACAGGCTATACAGCAAAGCAAGCAATGCTCGAGGCAACACGCTGCCTACAGTGTAAGAATGCTCCATGTATGCAGGGCTGTCCTGTATCGATTGATATTCCTGGTTTCCTAGGCGCTGCTGCTGAAGGAGACTTTGGCAAGGCAATTGCAATTATTAAAGAAAGCTCACTACTACCAGCAGTTTGTGGCCGTGTTTGCCCACAGGAGAAGCAATGCCAAGCATATTGCACAATGGGCAAGGTACTTAAGGACGTAAACAAGGCCGTTGCTATTGGCCGCGTGGAGCGTTATTGCGCAGATTTGCAGCGTGAGAGTGGAAGCCAAGAGGCTGCTGCTGTTAAGCCAGCAACAGGTAAGCGCGTGGCAATTATTGGCTCTGGTCCTGCAGGTATCACAGCTGCAGCGGATATTCGCCGTGAGGGCCATGAGGTTGTATTATTTGAGGCATTCCACAAGCCTGGTGGTGTTCTAGTTTATGGTATTCCTGAGTTCCGTCTACCAAAATCAATTGTGCAAAACGAAATTGACAATTTGGTAAAGATGGGCGTAAAGGTTGAGACAAACTTTGTTGTTGGCCGTACACGCCGCGTTCAGGATTTGATGGAAAAGGATGGTTTTGATGCTGTATTTATTGGTACAGGTGCAGGTCTTCCAAAATTCATGAACATCCCTGGAGAGAATTTAGTTGGTGTATTTTCAGCAAATGAGTATTTGACACGTGCAAACCTTATGAAGGCATATGACGAGAATCGTGCAGATACTCCATACTACCATGGCAAGAAGGTTGCTGTGCTAGGTGGTGGTAATGTGGCAATGGACTCTGCACGTATGGCTCTACGTCTAGGCGCAGAAGAGGTACATATTATCTATCGTCGTAGCGAAAAGGAAATGCCTGCTCGTGCAGAGGAAGTGCACCATGCTAAGGAGGAAGGCGTTATCTTCCACACCTTGGAAAATGCAAAGCAGATTTTGGGTGATGATCAATATCGCGTAAAGGCAATTGAGTGCGTACGCTTTGAGCTAGGTGAGCCAGATGCATCTGGTCGCCGTAGTCCAGTTGAAATTCCTGGTAGCGAATTTACTCTTGAAATGGACACAGTAATTGTGGCAGTCGGCAATGGCTCAAACCCATTAATTTCACAGACAACAGCTGGTCTAGAAGTAAACAAGCGTGGCAATATTGTTGTTGATGAGAACAACAAGACATCTATCGACGGCATTTATGCTGGTGGTGATATTGTTCTTGGTGCTGCAACTGTAATCCTTGCTATGGGTGAAGGTCGTAAGGCAGCTAAGGCAATGAACGAATATTTAGCAAGCAAATAATTTGCAAAATAACCGCATTAGGAATTAAGCCATGGGCTTGAAATCAGCATTGCTAAAGCATGCAGATAGCATTATAGGTCCTTTGCTATGTGCCTCATTAAAGCGAGCTCAACGTGAGGTTGAGTATCGCACACTTGATACATTAGGTGAAGGGCCTATCTTAGTTATTAGACCTGGTGGTATTGGCGATGCTATTATGCTACTTCCTATGCTCAAGGCACTAAAGGAACTCTGCCCTACTCGCGAGCTCGATATTCTATGTGAAAGCCGCAATGCAGAGGTGTTTTCTTTAGCTATTCCAGAAGCAAAAGTATTCACTTATGACAAAGCACCATTTGGTGCCTTCCGAAGATTAAAAAGGCGCAAATATGCTGCTGTTATTGATAGTGAGCAATTTCATAATCTCTCTGGTGTAATGACAGCACTAACACGCGCACCAATGCGTGTTGGATATAAAATTAACACCAACCGACTAGGTCTTTACACACATCTTGTTAGCTATGATCTTGATGGCCTTGAAGACATACAGTTTGGACGGTTATTAAATGCAGCCGTGGGTAGAGAGATAAAACTCCCTACAAAATTTAATCTTTTAGCTCCGCTATTTGCAAGCAATGATAATTTATCCTCTAGCAAACGAATCTTGCTACATGTTGGTGGTAGTGTAGAGGCAAAGCGTTGGCCGATTGAAAACTATGCTGAGCTTTGTAGGAAGCTTGTGGCAGAGTGTCAGGGGATTGAGCTTGTGCTACTAGGCAGCAAAGAGGATATTGGTGCAGCGGCAAAGCTCTCAAAGGCTTGCAGAGACATTCCTTTAATAAATAAATGCGGGACCATGAATCTTGCCGAGGTGGCAGAGGAAATGTCAACTGCCACCCTATTGATTGGTCCAGATTCTGGGCTAGCTCATTTAGCCACAGCCGTGGGACTAACAGTTGTTGTGATGTTTGGCCCAAGCGACAGCCGCAAATGGGGTCCTCCTAAAGGCTATGGTGCTGTGGCACAGCAAGAGCTACCATGCCAGCCTTGCTCCATCTTTGGCTGCGTTAAGCCATGTACAAGCTGCGATTGCATAACACAGCTCAGCGTGGAAAAAGTTTTTTCGCTAGCAAAGAATTACTTAAGCAAATAATGCTAAGTAACAATTCCATTGTTTAATGCTCCTATCTAGGATAAACTTAGAGCATAAAGTTCATTTAAAAAAATTCCATACAACCTACTTGAAACTAATAAATTATTTGTACTATAATGGAATTGAAGAGAAAAGCCAAGGACAACAAAAATGAGTGAATTATCGTTTCAAGCCTTTTGTATAGAGTTCTATAGCAAGCATATTCAGAAGACAAGTACAGAGGTTTATGCTTTATTTTTTAATAGTGGATTACTTAAGCTGTTAAAAACAGATTATGATGATTTACATGGTATGGGCATGGAAGCATTGATGCAGTACTTTGACGAATATTTAGCAAAGGAGCTGGCTTAATGAGATTGTATCTCGGGAGCACCTTACCTATTAAAACTCCTCAAATTATTCGTAGTGCCATAGGTCGTGATTTTGGTTTTGGTTTCTACACAACGGATATAAAGGAGCAAGCTGAACGTTGGGCTTTAAGACGCAAGCATTCTGCTTTGCGTAATGGAACAATAGAAGCTCAGGCTATTGTGTCAATATATGAGATTGATATTGAAGCAGCAAAAAAGGATTTAAGGTTTAAAAATTTTCCAGAGGCAACAATGGACTGGCTCAATTTGATTTTATCCTGCCGTTCGGATAGACACTTCACCCATCCTTATGATATTGTCACTGGCAAAATTGCCAATGATAGTGTAGGAGAAACCGTTTCGTATGTACTAGCAGGTATTATGCGTAAAGAGGACGCTATTGAACGCCTAAAATTTCAGCACATAAATAATCAACTTGCATTCTGCACAGAGCGTTCGCTATCCTTTCTCAAATACATTTCAAATTACATTGTAGAGGAATAGTAGAAATGATAGAACATAGTCTAGTTCGAGCCACCAATATTCCATATATTGTCAAAATACTTTGTAGCTACTACGGCATTGATGAAGACGAAGCATTGAAAAGATTTTATGAATCCGCAACGGGTGCAGACTATGCTGATGATGAAACTGGATTATATAGTCAGGGAGCACTTCATATTGCTGGGCTTTTCATTATAGAACAGGATGGAGATATAGATTTTTCTCGATTACAATCTCAGTAATCTCCAGCTATGCCACCCGCTTCAAAAGCACGTCTTCTACCAAAGTCCTTCCCTCTTCCATCTCCACTCTTCCCTCATCATTCTTCACTCTTCATTCTTCACTCTTCCCTCATCATTCTTCATTCTTCATTCTTCACTCTTCATTCTTCATTATAAAACAAAAAAAGCGCCCCGAAGGACGCTTTTTTTGTTTTATTAGCGGCGGCCGCGTAGCTTGCCGTGCTTTAGGAAGCCATCGTAATTCTGCATTACGAGATATGCTTCAATCTGACGCATTACATCAAGTGCAACACCAATGATAATCAAAAGAGATGTACCACCTAGGTAACGAGCCAAACCTACTGGAATTTGTGTTGCTGACTGCAATATTTGTGGTAATACAGCAATGATAACAAGACCAATTGCACCGATTAAAGTTACGCGAGTCATTGTCATATCCAAAAATTCTGCTGTTGGACGTCCTGGGCGAATACCAGGAATATAACCCTGACTATTCTTCAAATCATCAGCAATACGGATTGCATGGAACTGAGTTGCCACCCAGAAGAATGAGAAAAATATAATTAGAATTGAGTATACTATCAAGAAGATTGCATCCTGACCTAAACGTAAAGAATTACCAAAGCTCTCGATGAAATCAATTTTAATTCGGCTCAACAACCAACCAAAAGCCTGAAGGATAGGACCAGCAAAGATGATAGGCATAACACCACCGAAGTTTACACGTAGTGGCATATAAGAGGTGTTTGTGCCTGCCATTGCTGATTTACCACCAACAGAGCGACGAGCTGTACAAATAGGAATACGGCGAACACCTTGTGTTAGAGCGATTGTACCAGCAAACACGAAGAATGCAAGTGCCACAATAAATACCAAGTAGAACGGATTCCATGCTGGAGCACCACCAGCTGAAGGGAAGAACATTTCTACGCACTGCAAAATAGCACCAGGCAAGCCAGCAATGATGTTAACCATAATGATAATAGAAGTACCATTACCAATACCACGCTCTGTTATCTGCTCTGCAAGCCACATTGTTAACATTGTTGCTGCTGTAACAGCAAGAACTGTTAAAATACGGAAACCAAAGCCTTTAGCCACAACAATCTGCCCTGAAACACCAAGCATTTGTGGGTTCTCAAGCATTAGAGCCAAGAAATATGCTTGAACTGCACAAACAACCAATGTTAAATAGCGAGTAATCTGATTCAATCTCTGTCTACCAACATCTCCCTCAAGAGATAGCTTCTGAAGAGAAGGTATAATTGCTGTCATCAATTGAATTACGATAGATGCTGTAATGTATGGCCAAATGCTAAGCATACCAATTGAGCACTGCTCTAATGCACCACCGCTGAAAACATCAAACATACCCATAAAGCCAGCGCCTGCACTTCTTTCCATCATGTCACGGATAGGGCCAATGTTAACTCCAGGTGTTGGCACAGTAGAAATAAAACGACAAATAACAACTAAACCAAGTGTAAACAAGATTCTTGACTTTAGATCCTTGATTTTCCAAATATTTGCAAATGCTGACATGGGTATAAATACTCCGATTAATTATAAATAAAACATGTAGGGTTTTGTTTAACTTAAAACAAACCCTAAAAATCCTTTAAATTTGTAAGTAGAAATATTTTGCCATAAATGCCTTGTGAAAGTCAACAAATTATTTAACTTGTTATTTGCAAAACTAAATGCACCTGTTTTGGTGCGTTTAGTCGTGCAAAGTTGCATTTACTTTGCATACTGCAACAGTATTTATATTGTAAGGTATTTAACAATATTAATGCCAAGCCAATACTAGACTATATCCTATGAATAAAATTAATAAATCACAAATTGAATATTCAATAGCATTATAAAACCATTGTTGTTTAATATTTTAAAATATCTGTTGACTTCCTTATTAATTATATAGTATTATAGCGCTGAATTTAGTGGTGGAGTCATTCCCAGAGATGGGGAGATTTCCGCTTCTTTTGTTTTTTGACAATATTACACCCATTTACGGAGGTACCCATGGCTAATGATGTTGATTTACTCTCGGTTATCAATACACTTGAATCGAGCAGAGGAATTTCTAAGACAGAGCTTCTTTCTGCCATTAAGAATGCATATGCAACTGCAATGCGTAAGTCTATTGGCAACATTCCTATTCGTGTTGAATTTGAAAACTATAAGAAAATTGTAGCAGAAAGACAGGTATACGTTAGTGACACAACCTTTGGAACTGGTTTTATGAAGGTTGCTGAAGCACAAAACATTCCTGGCTACGAGGATGCTAAAGAAGGTGATGAAATTTGGGTACCTGTTCCTGAATCAGCAATGAATCGTCAGGCTGTTCAAATTTTTAGACAGGAGCTTCTTCGCATTCTACGCGATGCAGAAAAAATTACTATTGCTGAGCGTTTCCGTTCACGCGTTGGAGAAATCGTTCCTGTTACAGTAAAGCAGCTTACACGTAGCAAGGATTACATTTGCAACATTGAAGATACAGAAGCAATCCTTTTCAAGGAAGACTACCCTTCTTCAGATGCATATAGCAGTGAGACAGTAATATACGTTTGCATTGCTGGTATCAACGAGAGCGAAGAAGAATTAAAAGAGAATATCCTTTACCGCAATGGCAAGAAGCCAGATGCAAAGAAGGTTGAAGCATTTGAGAGAAAAATTTCTCAGCAGCAGAATATTCCTGGCATTCGCCTAACCCGCACAGAGGATTGCTTTGTTAAGGCAATTTTTGCAAACGAAGTTGCTGAAATAAAGGATGGTTCTGTAGAAATCGTAAAGATTGCACGTATTCCTGGTCGCCGCACAAAGGTAGCTGTTCGTTCTTCAAATCCACAGATTGACCCTATTGGAGCATGTATTGGTTCTCGTGGCTCTCGCATTAAGAGCATTATGTCCAAGATCAACTACGACAACAAAATGTTTGAAAAGGTTGACATTGTTGGTTGGGATTCAGACCTACTAAAATATGCTGAAAATGCACTTTCTCCTGCTGAAATCGAGTCAATTCAGGTTTCTGAGACAGACTACAATACACTATTAGTTCGTGTTGATCCTTCTAAGAGAACACCTGCAATTGGTCGAGAGGGAGATAATATTGAATTAGCAGCAAAGCTATTAGCTGACTTCCAGTTTGCTGGACAAAGATGGAAGATTACAATCCAAAAGGATAAGCCTGCACCTATCCGCTCATTTGAGGAAAGCACAGCAAATGCTATTAAACACTTTGCCGAGCTTCCTGGAATTACAGAGCACGATGCAGAGGTATTGGTAAGCAATGGTTTCATTTCAACAGATATTATCACAAGCTTTGCAAATCATGGTGGACTAGAAGGCTTTATCAACTCATTCATTCCAGCAAGCATCGCTGATGATCCAGAGCTACCAATTCGCGTTTGGAACAGCATCATGGCACCTGAGCCAGAGACAGAGGAAGAAGAAAATACAATAGAAGGTGAATAATGAGACTTTTTGAATTAGCAAAAGAACTAAACACCTCCTCCAAGGAGCTATTAGCTCAAGCTAAAGGTTTGGGTGTTGATATTTCATCATATGTCTCAAAGGTTGACGATGATGATGTTGCGACTATTCGCAACGGCTTTAAAAAGCGTTCATCCGTAGAATTAGCAGACGAAGAGAAAAAAAATGCTGAGCGTCAAGCAATAAAGAAAGGCAAAATTGTTGCAGCTCGTAAAAAGCAGCTTGAAGCTGAAAGCGAGAAGCTCGCAGAAGCTATTGAACGCTCTAAGCAGATGAAGGCTGAGCACGATGGCACATCTGCTCAATACGCTGCTGCTAAAGCATTGGCAGAAAAAGCTAAGGCAGAAAAGGAAGCAAAGGCAAAGGCGGAGAAAGAAGCCGCAGATGCTGCAGCTGCAGAAGCAGCAGAAACAGCAAAGCGTGTTCAAGAGCAGATTGCTGCACAGCGCAGCAAGCATGCCCTACCAGAGCGTCCTTTGCAGGCTCCTCGCCCAGAGGTAAAGCCTGCAGCTCCTGTTGCAAAACCAGCAGCTGAGAAGAAAGCAAAGAAAGAAGTAGCTCCTGTTGCTACAGAGAATTCAGCTCCTGCTCCTGCTCCAGAAAAGCCAGCAGGTCCAAAATTTAATAAGGACGTTGATAAGCCTAACAAGGACAAGAAAAAGCCACCTCGTGGTTTCCATCCAGATGATGAGGACGAGGAGGATGCACTATTCCGTAAGCACGCTCGCAGCAACGGCAAGCAAGGCGGAAAGAATGATCGAAATCAACGCGATTCTCAATCCTTTGGCAAAAACGATCGTAATCAGCGCGACAACAAGGGCAAGGATAAGCATGGTAAGCCAGCTCCTGCTCCAGCAGCAGAGGCTACTGAGGCACTAGATCCAGCAGCAGCAGATATCGCAGCAAAGATCTTCCGCATTCACGGACCAATGCTTGTTAAGGATATCGCAACAAAGCTTGATCAGCGTCCTAATATGATTATTGCAGCACTAATGAAGAAGAGCATCTTTGCTTCTATCAACCAGGCTGTTGATAAAGAGGTTGCTATTGAGCTAGCAAAGGAATTTGGATTCACAGTTGAGGTTGAGAAGAGCCGCCGCTCTGCAGAGAACCGTCCTGTTCAGAAGGATAAGGCTGCAGATGACGACATTCCAGAGGATACAATTGAGCAGCTAAAGCCACGCCCACCTGTAGTAACCTTCCTTGGTCACGTTGACCATGGTAAGACATCTTTGATGGACTACATCCGTAAGGCAAAGGTAGCAGCTGGTGAGGCTGGTGGTATCACTCAGCACATCAATGCTTACACAATTGAAATCAATGATGAGCCTATTACCTTCCTAGACACACCAGGTCATGCTGCATTCTCTGCAATGCGTGCTCGTGGTGCTAACCTAACTGATATCGCTGTAATTATTGTTGCAGCAGATGATGGTATCATGCCACAGACAAAGGAAGCTATTAAGCATGCTCGTAACTCAAATGTTACAATCATGGTAGCAATCAACAAGTGCGATCTTCCAACAGCAAATCCTGATTTAATTTATCAGCAGCTTGCTTCTGAGGGTCTAACACCTGAGGATTGGGGTGGAGATACAATCGTATGTAAGGTAAGTGCACGTACTGGTGAAGGCGTTGATCACCTACTTGAGATGATTCTACTCCAGGCTGAGGTGCTTGAGCTACGTGCAAACCCAGATCGTCGCGCAAATGGTACTGTTGTTGAAGCACAGATGCAGCCAGGCAGTGGTCCAATGGCAAGCGTTCTTGTTACCGGCGGTACATTGAATGTTGGCGACATCATGCTATGCGGTGAGTTTTATGGAAAGATTCGTGCACTAACAGAAAGCACAGGTAAGCGTCTAAAGTCAATTGGACCTTCTCGTGCAGCAACTGTTATGGGCTTGTCTGGAGTTCCAGAGGCGGGTGCAGAATTTAGAGTTATACCAAACGAGAAGCGCGCTAAGGAGCTTGCTGAACAAAATGCAGAGCAGAAGAAGCTTGAAAGCCTAGGTGCTGTTTCACATGCTCGTTCAATCGACGATATATTCAAGAAGATTAACGATGCAGAGAAGCTACAACTAAATCTAATCCTACGTGGTGATGTACAGGGCTCTATTGAGGCAATTGAAGCTTCTATCGCCGAAATCAAGAGTGAGAAGGTCTCCTGCAATATTCTACATAGCGGCACTGGTGCAATTACATCAAATGACGTACAGAGTGCAGGCAATGGCTCTGCTATCATCATTGGCTTTGGTGTTTCACCTGAGGCTGGTGTTCTTTCTGAGGCACGCCACTATGGCGTAACTGTTAAGACCTTCCGCATCATCTATGAGCTTCTTGACTATGTTAAGCAAGAAATGCTTAACCTTCTCCCTGTTGAGCACAAGGAGGTCATTATTGGTCATGCATTGGTTAAACAGATATTCGAGCTTAACCGCATCGGTGTTGCAGCAGGTAGCTTAGTAACAGATGGCACAATCAGTGTTACAGGCAAGGCACGCGTATTGAGAAACAAGAAGATTATCCATTCTGGTGATATCAAGACTATCCGCCACTTCAAGGATGAAGTTAAAGAGGTACGTCAAGCAATGGAATGCGGTATTCTTCTCACAAGCTACGAGGATTTCCACGAGGGTGATGTTATTGAGTGCTTCACCTACGAGGAGCTTCCAAAGGTTCTTTAATAACGAGAGGCCTCACCTATGGGTAATGTAGATCGCATTGCACGCGTAAGTGAAATGATTCGCCGTGAGCTCGCCCTATCAATATACCATATTGGTTTGGGCGATCCTACGGATACTGGTGCAATCTCTTTTGTAAGTGTTGAGCTTTCAAGAGATTTGCGCTCTGCCTCTGTATTTGTTTCCCTAATGCCAACTGGTGATATTACATCTGAAGAACTAATGAAGTGGCTACGTCGCCACCGCGTAGATTTTCAGAAGGTAATTGCAGATAAGGTTTCATTAAAGTATACGCCAAAGCTATTCTTTAAGCAGACCCTATCTATTGAAAAAGGCGACAATGTGCTTCACCTACTCAACGAGCTTGAGCAGGCAGAGAATACTGACAATACAGAGGAAGCAGAAGCTTCAACAGAAGCCTAGCCCCTTTATATAATATTAAATAAGCAGAAGTGTGCAAAAAGTGTGCTCTTCTGCTTATTTAATATAACAATCAACAACCAACACATATCTTAACTAATTTAAATAAGAAAAGATTAAATTGTTGTTATTTGTGTATAATCAAATTTGGAGAATAATATGAAAAAATTTATCGGAATTGTAAGCATAGCGTTGATTATTTGTGGGCTAACAAATGATTTAGTTGCTCAAACCGCAACTAACACACCTGCAGGAGAGCCTAAGACCGCAGAACAAGATACCCCACGCCGCCGCGTCCCAAAATTTCCACCAGAGGCTTATATCATTCCAGAGTCTCATGTCCTAATTATCAACCACAACAATGCTGTTGATGCTGCATGGCTAGAGACAGAGCGAGCTCATTTTCAAAAACAACTTAATGTAAACGTTAAGGTCCTAAATACATCCGATGATTTTGGAACAGATGCTCGCGCATTTGCACTTGCTCAAAAAGCAAAGACAGATGGTAATGCAAAGATACTATTAATTATAACTGCTGATGAGAATGCACCTGCAATTATTACAGCTCCATACGAATATTGGGCAGTAATGAATAGCAGCTGGGTAACATCTGTTGAAGCTGATGAGGCAACAACAAATTTACGCATGGGCAAGCGCCTATTTCAAGCACTTGGACATTGCATCGGTGCGGGCCACCGCATTGAGCGCGAGGCATGTATGCGCTACACACCTACACCTGAAGGAATGGATGACTGCTTATCTCATGGCTTCCATCCACTAAATAGCAATATATTTATGGTAGTACAAAAGGATATTGGTCTAGAAAGCATTCGCTTGCGTCCAAGAGATGAGCTAATTGAAATGGGAATTCTTCCTGCTCGTAAGAAATAACAAACAACAAGAGTAGTAAAAAAAAGGGGCTGTTGCAAAACTCAAAAGATTTGCAACAGCCTTTTTCTATTGTTTGAGTTGAAAATTTACGTATAATAAGTCATGACAGGAGAAAATCATGGCTTATTTTACTAATTT
>JAZNPC010000020.1:0-17791 GCA_045589455.1 Kiritimatiellia bacterium | reverse complement strand
TGTCTCTGAGCCTCTTTATCCTCCGTGTTTCGCCGAAGGCTATAGCGAGAGCGACAATCAGTGTGCGTGCTAACAAGCCATTTCATAAGACTTATAAGTCCTATAAGTCTTATTAAAATATTGCGTAGCAACTCTCCGTGTCTCCGTTCTCAGGAAAATCACACTACGTGTGCTCCGTGTTTCGCCGAAGGCTGGGAATGCTCAAGGAGGCAAAGGGTTATCACCTTGCCACCTTGAGCCCCAGCAACACCGGGTGGCAGAGCCACCCTCATCCGCACTGTCAAACTTTCAAACTCGCCAACTGTCAAACTATCAAACTATACAATAATAAAATTAGTTTGCAAGTTTGCGAGTTTACGAGTATGCGAGTTTGATAGTTGTGTTTTGGGATGAAGCAGCACATGCGTGCTATGAAGCGCTCATAAATGTGCATGAAGCGAAGCATAGCTTCATTTTGCATAGCAAGCCTCCGCATCTCACTAAGCTTCTAGGCTAGCACACTAGTGGATGAGATTTGCCAATTGCTTCGAAAGAAAAAGCAATGATTAAGGCAAAGCTCATTCCGCTAGTGTATTTTACGGCGTCACGTCACTGCGACCTCCGCGTCCTCTGCGTCTCTGCGTCCCTTCTTCGCACTCGTTGCTTTCGCTTAACACGGACACACATAGTGTAATTTTTACGGAGGACAAAAGAAAAAGTGCAGAAAGCATTTAGCTCTCTGCACTCATTTTTAGAATGATACTTGTGTTACTCGTAAGTGCTCACTCTAACCAAAGATATTCGTCATTCATTTTGTGTGAATGACGAATAGTCTTACTCATTTACTCCACAGAAATTATGAAGAATGCAGCATCCTCTGTAATTGGGATGCGGAATGCAGCATCACCATCAACAGCAGGAATAATCTGCTCAACACCTTCTGCAGCTGCCCACTCATCCGTTGGTGTCTCAAGAGTAGTTGACATCTTAAGCGTATAAGTGAAACCTGCTTCTGCAGCAAACGGAATTACAAGAACAGATGGGTCCCCTTCATTCTCGCCTGGCTCAATAGATAGTGAAGCATAGCTTCCGTCAGATAGTAAACCAATTGTTGGCTTTGTTGGATCAGCAAATGGATCAGCATCCCCTGTAATTGCTTCATTAGCTGGTGCTGTTGCCAAATAAGAGTAAGTTGCAGCAACAAAATCAGCTGTATCAGTTACTGTAATAGCTGCATCTGATGTTAGTAGATCAGCTGCAATATTACCCTGAAGCAATACCTGAGCTTGTGGATGTGCAGCAGTAAATGCCTTACGATCAACGACAAGATATAGAGCTCCAGCAGGTGGAATTACCGTACCTGGTTCAAGTATGACAATTGTTGTGCCATCAGAGATAGTCCAATCTGAAACATCAAGGAAGATTGCGTTAGGATTGTCCACCTTGATATAAGAATTAACACCATTAGCATCAACGATACGACGAGAAATACGTACCTTGAGTCCTGCTGGTTGAGCATCTGGGATACCTGCATTGTAGCAAACAACCTTACCATCTGATACAGCTGTGAAGACATTTGCTGAATCATAATCAGCATTTACTGCACTGTGTGTTACATATAGATGTGTTCTGCGAGGAACAATAAATTTATCCCAAATTTCATCAACACCAGCAGCTGGGTTGGCGCGGAAAGTATTCCATTCTGCACTTGTCCAATTGTCAATCTTGTTACCAGTTCCCATATTTGTCCACTTAGCACGATCTAAGAGTGCAGTATCATGGATTGCATTAGTTTGAGAGGAGAAAAATGTCCATAGAGGAGTATCTGCTGGTTGAGTACCAGGCTCCTTCAAATATGCGTCCATAAGTGTGCGTAGACGTCTTAGGTGCATACCACGGAGCTTTGCATCGCCATAAATAGCATCGAAAGCACCATTGTAATTAGCATTTACACCGCCACCACCAGTGAACAGATTTGCTGTACCTTTGTTATATACTCTAACTTGAGAGCCACCATATAGAGGGTGAGACTTGAGAGTATCAGCATCAGCAATAATACCATTATCCCAGCCAGCTTCATTGTAGTACTGACCGAATGAGAGATTCATATCGTAAGCACCTGGCCACCAAGTGCCTGTCTCATTATGTAGATATACACAAATATTACCCCAAACATCATCCATTTCCTGGGTGATACGAGTTGCAGCCATATAGTTAATCCACTTAGCGATATCAAGTATATCCCATGCGATAACAGACTTATTATTAGAAGTTAAGTCTGAGACAAGAGCCTTGAAGTTATCTGTTGCGAGACTTTCATTATCCTGCTCAGGAATCTTTGTTTCAAAGCCAGCAGTTGATTGAGTTGTACGTAATGAACCAGCATTCTTTACTAGCTCGCAATCCTCATCCCAACCATAGTAGTCCACTATTTCATCTGTAAAACGAATTGAGTGGAAGCCAAGTTGATAGAACTCACCATTGCGTTGTAGGCGCACTGGGTAGTGGAATGGAGCCTTAATACCAACATTATTCAAGAATTGGAATGCTACATTCTGGCGAAGGAATGAAGGATCCATAAATTCACTAGTAAAGCTTGTCTTACGGACTTCACCTTCCTCTCCTGTATATGGATTTACATAGATTAGTTTATTGCTCTTATTGAACTTTAAGCCATGTGACTTCTTTTGGAAGCCAGCTGAGGTATTACCTCTTAGGTCTATAGTTATATTATCATAGAGATAACCATTATGATAAATCGTAGCACGAGCTCCAATATCCATATCAGAATATGCAGAATTATTGGTTAATGCATCAGAATCGATATCCATTGCAGCAAGATTACGCTGATCATCAGTTGGATCATCTGGGAGATCTGTACCTGTGTCAGGAGCAGCAACAAACAAGTGGAATACTGGAATCTCACACTCAAAATCTGGTGCAGTAATTGTACCAAAGTATTTTGGTGATCCATCAGCAGAACCAAATGCTGGCTCAATTGTAGAGCGACCTTCTGAGTCTGTTGCAACAAAGCGCCAGCGTACGAGAGAGCCAGGCAATGCATCAGCATAAACAGAAGCAGGAATTGTTGCTGTCCAAGTTTCGCCATCGCCAGAATCTGTCATTGCAACTTCAACCTCGTTGCTGAATGCAAGACGATAAACCATCTTTACGCTAGCAATTGTAGAACCAGGGAGAGGGCTCCATGTAGAGTTAACTATGAGATCAGAGGTTGGAGCAACCTCATCTTCAGAGTGAGACTCTGAAACGAAGGATGCACCAAGTGCTGTTGCACCATCATAATTATTAGCAGCTCCTGGAGTAATCTTCTTCTTAGAGAAGTAATACAAGTTCACACCATCAAAGTCTGCTGATGGACCCATTGACTGACCATCTGCGAGACCTGCCAATACCTGGAAGGTATCAAGCACATTGGAATCTGCATCTAATAATGTAATAAGTGGTGTATTAGTTGCTTTAAACTTCATAACACCTTGACGAATAACAGAACCAACAACTTCTGCTGGATTCTCATATCCTTCATTATCATCGCTACCCCAGACAACAGCATAAGCACCTGGAGCCAATGTAAATGGAGGAAGAACCATATCCTTGGTCTTGCCCTTTTGAGCACGGCGAAGAACAAAGCCATTGAGGTTAGCTGTTGTCTCACCAGCATTGTAAATCTCAACAAAGCTTGAAGTGTTGTCCCATGGGTCAGTTATAGCACTACCGACCTCGCTAATGCGTAGGTCTGCTGGCTCAGACTTTGTCGTGAAGTCTAAATTATACTTAACAGATACATCATTTGCATTAGAAACAATGAAAGACACCTTATATGTGGTTCCTGAGGATAGCTCAGTAAGAGGGATTGCAATTACACTGCCCTGCTCCCAACCATTTGTATAGCACTCATATTCAGGAAGAGGCTCTGAAGCTGGACCATAAGCCAGATATAAATCGGCAGAGCTTAGTCCATTTGTGCTAGCTGTAATAAGTGTACCAGAAATTGTTGCAGCATTAAGTGTAATAGTTTCTGCGTCAACAGCAAATGTTGCCTCAATTAGGTCTTGAGCAGTGCTTGCTTCTGTAGCTGCACCATAGTTAATGAATGCTGCATTAGCCATTGAGTCATATTCTGCTTTCAGCCAATCTTCTGTTGCTACACCATTGTAAACACGGATTTCATCCATATCACCCTTAAGAGAATCATCAGAACCTTTATTCATATAAGAACCGAAGGTCCAATATGGATTGCTTGTGTTAACAAGTGATCCAGGATTTACCTTTATCTGATCAAAATCACCATTGAAATAAGATTTCAGCAGACCCGCATCACCATCATATGTAAATGAAACATGTCCCCATGTTTTATCAGCAAGCACACCTGTACCGCTTGACCAATTGTGACTATTATTTGATGCAACAGAGATATATTGTCCTTGCTCCTGCAAGAGCAAGAAACCACTTCCAACGCTCCAATCTGAGCGAGATGCAGCGAGGATATGTGTACCCTTATTATTTCCACCATTACCATCTCGCTTAAACCAAGCGGATACAGAATACTGATTCCCATTTGCTAGTGTGGAGTATGGATTTGTGATATTCAAGCCAATAGCTTTATTAACTGACTTATTTACACCACCAGCGATATAACCAGAAGTAGGAGATGCTACAGTAGACTCAGAACCTGATTCTGCCACAATGCTATTTGCAACAGCATTAGTAATATTATCACCACCGTGGATAACAGCAACATAGCTTGACCAAACTGCTGATGGATCGTTCTCTGGAGGTGTTGTATCATTCCAACGCATATAAATTGCTGAGGCATAGCCTGTAATAGAAGGAACTTTTACCCATACAAGAGATTCACCTGTTGTATCCCATGTCTCAATTTCATATGGAAGAACTGTTCCATCTGGAAGTGAGAAGGAAATATCAGAACCATCCTCGTTACACTCATCATAATCAAAGCCTTCGATAGTGCTTTCTGAAATACGAACGAGAATTGGGAAGTCTGTTAGTGAAGAATCACCAGTATATCCCTGAGTATATAGCAACGCATAGCGAGTAAATGAATCATCATTTACAAAGCTTAGGTCTTTAGGAAGTACACCAACTTTGGCTGTTGCGATATCGCTAGAAGTAAATCCATTAAGTGTTACTGTAGCTGTAACAATATAGTTACCAACTGCAGTATATATATGAGAAGCAGGAACCTCAACTGCATTTTCTGCGATTAAGCTAATATCTGTAACTGTTGTTGTTCCATCACCCCAGTCAATTGTAACGTTTCCTTCGACACTCTCAGAAGTTCCTAGCAACTGTGCTTGGAAGGAAAGATCAACGGAAGACTCCTTAGTGCACAGAATTTTATCTGTGTTTACAGTTAAGGAAACATCTGCTCCTGAGACCAAGAACTTTGCGTTTGCAACTGTCTCATTCTCAGCAAAGGCCCAGTCATCAGAAACAGAGCCATTCTTTACGCGAATTTCGTCCATAGAGCCCTTGAAACCTATTGCACTTGAACCCTCATCATAAGAGTTACCAAATGAAACTGGTGCATAGTTAGGCAATATCGCAGCAAAAGATGTTGACTGTGTTGAACCACCCTGTCCATTGCCAGAGATAGATGCACGTGAGCCAGCAATATGGAACCAAGCTGGATTTGGACTTACATTATATGTAAATGACATATGTGTCCAAGTATCAGACCAAGATGTTTCTGTGCCCGCCGAAGGCTGAACCTTAACGAACGCATCTAGACCAACAGCACTACTTTGTGTTGGGTTACTACGAACTTCAAATATAGGTGTAGTTATATTGACTCCACTAACTGTCATAGCATTGAAGCCTGTTGCCTGATCACTAACATTGCCACGATTACCAAAGAGTCGCTCATTTGCTTGAGGAGTAATATTTTCACTATGTTTAGCCCAGAATGAAATTGTTATATTAGCTAGATTATCAACATAACCCTCAAAATTATCAACCTTGATTCGAGCCTTATTTCCTCCTGATGCCTCAGTTATAAGACGTGCAGAACCAATAGCACCGTCCACCTTATTTGCTGAATCAGCATCTGCCCCATTGGCTAGCTGGCCAACACCACTGATACCTTGAATGGTTGAACCTGCAAATGCAGGACCATCCTCACCTAGGTGAATAACTGCAACGTAGCCAGCTGTACGCCATAATGCGTATGCAAGATTTGGTGCTGACCAATTCTCGTTACCAGAAGCCATTGTAAGTTGGGCATCCTGCGAGAGGGATGGCATCAATACCCATACAAGTGACTCTCCTTCTTCATTCCATGTATCTATTTCATAAGGAAGGAATGTATCATTGGCATCAAAAAATGCCAACTGTGTATTGTCTGCTACTTGACCTGCTGGAATACGAACAAGAACTGGGAAATTTGAAAGTGTGCTCTTGTTCTTATCATATCCTGAAACAGTATATTTAGTTGTATTTGTAAAATCTGAAATAGCTGGAGGAATCCAATCCTCAATAGTTGCTGTCTCTGCAGCTCCTACAAAATAAGGCATACCAGCAGCCGGAATAAGTGATAAAGTCTTATTTCCTGATGCAAGATCAATCACTGTTTCAACTGTTACAGTAGCTGATGCTGCTCCTGCAGGAATTGTTACTGTACGCACAATTTCCTTAAAGTTAGTAAACTCAGTTGCTGTACCAGAAAGTGTAAATGGAACGATTACTTCACCGTCTGCAAGCTCAGTATCTGCGGCATTCCCACGAGTAAATGTAAATTCCAGCTCGCCACCATTCTCGCTAACTGCAGCTGAAGCTTCAACAGAAATTTCACCATTAAAGAATGTATTTGCTCCTGCACGCTCAACATAGATATCACCTTTCTTACCAAGGACAGCATAAGAATAAATCTTGTTTGCGACAAGTCCTGTAGGCTCACAGGTATAATATACATCTGAATCACCATTAACTTCTGTTGCAAGAGTGTTTGTTATAGCATTGCCTTGCAAATCTTTAAAGACAGCAAAAAGATCACATGCTTCACCCTCGTCCATATTAGCTGAGAAGATGAATTTATTATTCTCCTGCTTTACTTCTGGGGCTGTGTTAAAAACAGGAGCTCCCTCTACAGCTGGATGACCTGGTAATAGGGAAAGATATATTTTTCCTTTGGCTGTCGCAAGATTTGACTTGATTGAGTAAACTGCTGGTGAAGTCAAATCATAATCAGCAGGATCAACACCCGTTGGGTCATTACCAGATACTAGCTCACCAACAGTCATACCAGAAGTAGTAAGAAGATTTTTCCATCCATCTAGGTAGTCAATATAAACATAATTTGTTACACAAAAGGAAGTTTTATCTGTCCAGAATGTGTTTTGAGGGAAGGTTGCTGGGGCTTCACAATGCCATTCAATTGTGTGCAATTTATCACAGCGTTCAAAAGCTCCCTTCGTAACTTCCATTGAATCAACACTTGAACCTGTTTCACAGAATGAAGTTAATTTTGAACCAATGATGACTTTCTCAATATTTTCAGCTCTATAAAATGCGGATTTTTCAATTGTTTCAATTCCACGTAGCTCCAATGTGCCCTGAAGCTTCATAATTTGACCCTCATCCCATTTGGTGTGATGTGCAAAGGCTGCTGCACCAATATGCTTCAATGAAGATGGGAATGAAGGAGAGAAAGAAATATTACCAAAGGTTGAGTTGAAAGCACTTGCACCAATTCTCTCAAGCTTATTTCCCAATGTAAAACTTGAGACAGATGTTGCATAACCAAATGCACCATCTGCGATGTTAGTTACAGTTGGGATGTAAATCGTTCCTGTTACAACTTTGTTATTATAAAAAGCATAAGGACCGACCTCAACAATTGTCCATTCATCACCATTAGCATCGACTATACGTTGGCTAAAATCAAAAGATCCGCCAATGCTCTCACCGCCTGTTGCTAAAGATCTTACACCTTTACCACTACCACCACTTGTCTTACCTAGCATAAGGGTGCGAGCATCTGAATCCAATACGGTCAGATAGAGCGTATAAGTACCATCTGACATAGAAACCTCTCCGGATGTACCAGATAGTGTCCAATCTGCATATGCTGGTAATGCAAAAGCCATAACTGAAATAGCAAGAGCATTACATACTGTGCGGAGATTTTTAATCCACGCTTTGTAAGTATTCTTTATAAACGAATTTTTCATATTATATGTTCCTCTAATTTAGTAAATGATAAACATAACACCAGAAACAGGTGTTGATTCCAGAGCAACACCAAACAACAAGAATGAATCATCTGCCATAGAATCATACTCTGCTTTCATCCAATCTGCAGAGGCAGTTCCATTATAAATGCGTATTTCATCAATATCACCCTTATATGAGTCATCACTTGCAGTATTCATATAAGAGCCAAATGTCCAATAAGCAACATTAGCATTATAAAGTTGTGGGGTATTATTTTTAGACTGGTCTGCAGTACCATTATAATAGGAGGTTAGAGCACCTACCTCACCATCATAAGTAAAACCAGCATGTCCCCAAGCCTGATCTATAAGAATATACTTACCATTGCTCCAGTTATGAGCACCCTTTGAAGCAACAGAAATATATTGACCTTGCTCTTGTAGGAACAAGAAGCCTAATTCTGAATCCCATGCTGGGCGGTTTGCTGCAAGAATATGTGTCCCTTTATTATTTCCGCCATTTCCACTGCGCTTAAACCAAGCAGAAACAGAGAACTGCTTACCTGATGTCAACTTAGAATATGGGTTAACAACATTGATACCGATTGCCTTATTAACTGACTTTCTAATGCCGCCACCAATAAAGCCAGAATCATCTGAAGCTATAACCGAGCCTGACCCAGCGATTGCTTCAACACCATCCTCAATAGCATTTGTAATTGCATTACCACCATGTAAAACAGCAACATAGCTTGACCAAACATCACTAGGATTATTTTCTGGAGGAGTTTCATCATTCCAGCATATATAAAAGAAGGTTGTAGAAGCATCAAGAGCTGGAAGCTTCACCCAAACAAGAGATTCACCTTCAGTATTCCACTGCTCTATTTCATGTGAAAGCACTGTGCCATCTGCAAGTGAGAAGGAAATATCTGCACCACCCTCAGCACACTCATCATAGTCAAAGCCATCAATGCTATCTTCTGAAATACGTACTAGTACAGGGAAATCTGTAAGCTCTGTTTCTCCAGTATAGCCTGATACATATGTCAATGCATAACGGGTAAAGGTATCATCCTGTGAAACTCTTAGATTTGTAGGTGTCACAATAACCTGTACTGTAGCTGTAGCAGAGCTTTCTGAACCAGATAAAGAGGCAGTAGCCGTAACAATATATTCACCCGACTCACTATATGTATGAGTAGCAAATACCTCACTTACCAAATTAGATAATGTTTGCTCTACAGTGTCTGTTGTGCCGTCACCCCAATCTATTGTGACTACTGCAGGAAGGCTTTCCTTTGACCCTAATAGATTTGCGTCAAATGAGATTTTAACTTCATCTCCAAATCCGCTCAAATACTTGTCTTTCGTTTGAGCAATTGCAATGGTTGCTTCAGAAACCATAAAAAGTTTATCAGCAACTGTTGCATTCTCAGCAAATGACCAGTCATCAGAGACAGACCCATTTCTTATTCGAATTTCATCTATAGCCCCCTTAAAGCCCAATCCGCTCTGTCCCTCATCATAGGAGTTACCAAATGATATTGGAGTATCATTTGCTAAAATTGAAGCAAATGCTGTTGTCTGTATTGCGTTACCAGAACCATTTGGAGAGATTGCAGCACGTTCACCACCGATATGGAATATGGTTGGATTTGGGGTGTAATTAAACGAGAATGACAAATGTGTCCATGTATCAGACCAAGATACATTAGTTCCAGTACTTGGTTTAACAACAATAAATCGGTCAAGTCCTGCTGAACTATTTAATGTTGTATTACCACGAGCTTGAAGAACAGGTATTTTATCGGTAACACCAGTATATGTTGAAACATTAAAGCCTGATGCTTGGTCCTCCAAATTACTACGATTACCAAAAATGCGCTCACTATCACCAACTTGTGGCTCAGCGCTATGCTTAGCCCAAAGAGACACTGTCATATTTGCAAGATTATCAAGATATCCCTCGAAGTTATCAACCTTGATACGTGCTTTATCCCATCCAGCGGTATCACTAATAAGGCGTGCGGGACCAACTGCACCAGCAACCTTATTTGCAACGCCAGCATCTGTACCATTAGCAAGCTGACCTAAACCATCAATATTCTGCACTGTTGAGCCGGCAAACTCTGGTCCATCCTCACCAAGGTGAAGCACAGCAACATACCCAGCCATGCGCCAAAGTGTATGAGCAAGATTTGGTGCTGTCCAGCCTTCATTTCCTGAAGCAAGAGTAATCTTCACATTTTGATAGAAAGATGGAACCAAAACCCATACAAGAGACTCACCATTTGCATTCCATGTATCTATCTCATATGGCAAAAAGGTACCATTCTCATCAAAAAATGCAAGCTGAGAATTATCTGCCACTCTACCAGCTGGAATACGCACAAGGACAGGAAAGTTTTCAAGCTCTCCTCTAGCAGCATCATAGCCTGTAACTTGATATTCAAACTCTTTTTCAAAATCAGAAATTACTGGTGGAGTCCAGTTTTCAATCGTTGTAGTACCAACAGAGCCAACATAATAAAGCTCACTAGAATCTGGAATAAGTGATAAAGACTTATCACCAACAGCAATATCTATCACTGCCTCAACTACAACCTCTGCAGATGCAACTCCTGCAGGAATTGTGACTGTGCGAGGGACCTCCTTGAAGTTGACAAATTCAACCGCGGAACCAGAAGGCGTAAACAGAATTGTTAATTCTCCATCTGGCTGTGCTGTATCAGCAGCATTCCCACGAGAGAATGTAAATACTGTAGAGCCACCATTCTCACTAATTGAGGCTGTGGTGCTAACAGAAATTTCACCATTAAAGAAGGTGCCAGATCCATTGCGTAAAACATAGTCTGAGCCCTTGTTACCAAGAATACCGAATGAATATACCTTATTCTCAATCAGGCCAATTGGTTCGCAGGAGTAAAATGTATCAGCATTTCCATCAACACCAGTAGCTAGTGTGTTAGTAATTGTATTACCCTGTAAATCTGTGAATACCGCAAATAAATCACAATCCTCACCCTCATCCATATTGGCATAGAACATAAATTTGCCATTCTCTTTATTAACATATGGAGAAGAATTAAAGATAGGAGCACCCTCTGCCACTGGATGTCCTGCTAGAAGAGAAAGATAGATTTTTCCTTTATGGGAATTATCATTTGGATTGATTTCATAGACAGCTGGATTTGTAAAATCATAAGCTGCTGGATCAATATCAGCTGGATCATTGCCAGAAACAAGATTACCAACAATCATTCCAGACTTATTGATGCAGCTTATCCAATTCTCTAAATAATCAATGTAAACATAGTTCGTCACACAAGCATTTGCATCTGATGTCCAAAATGCATTTTTAGGGAATGATGAAGGTGCATCACATTGCCACTCAATTGTGTGCAATTTATCACAGCGTTCAAAAACTCCCTTCGTAACTTCCATTGAATCAACACTTGAACCTGTTTCAGAGAATGAAGTTAATTTTGAACCAATTACGAACTTTTCAACATTTACATTACTATAAAATGCTGACTTCTCAATAGTTTCCACACCAAGCAGCTCAATTGTGCCCTGTAGCTTCATTGGAAGACCGCTATCATATTTTGAGTGATGAGCAAATGCAGCAGCACCTATAAACTTAACTGATGGTGGCAATGCTGGAGTGAAGGAAAGATTACCAAAGGTTGAATTGAATGCACTAGTTCCAATACGTTCTAGCTTTTTTCCTAATGTAAAGCCAGTAATACCAGTAGCATATCCAAATGCACACTCAGCGATATTCGTTACATTAGGAATATCAATTGTCCCAGTAACGCCCTTATTGTTATAGAAAGCATAAGGGCCAACCTCAACAATTGTCCATTCATTGCCTTCCTTATCAACTATACGTTGAGTAAGGTCAAACGAACCACCTTTATTAATACCTCCTGTAGCAGTAGAGCGATTGTTATTATTTCCATTAGGATAACCAAGCATAAGAGTTCTGGCGGTGCTATCTAAAACTGCAACATATAAAGTTTTAGAACCATCTGTCATTGAAACAGAACCAGATGTACCAGACAATGTCCAATCTGCAGATGCTGGTAATGCAAACAATAGTGAGATAATAGCAATAGCCACAAATTTGCAGCAAGCAATTATTTTATGGTTTTTTAATTTTCTAATTTTCATACATTTCCTTTGTAAAGTAACCCTTATAGAGTTGCTTTAATTAAATATAACTTTACCTAAAAATATAGAAAAATTTTCTATAATTAAGTACAAAATTTTGAAAAAAATAACTATCCGCTTCCATTATCTATATTAACACTTACCCCCCCCCCCCCCGTCAATCAAATTTTGCCTTTTTGGTGAAAAGACATACTAAATGCAACTACCTCTAAAGTTATGCGTTGCATTTAATCTGCCCATAGTTGCATTTACTTTGTCTATTGACTGTGAAACTTACATGATAGACATGGTTGGGAGATGTGTAAATTGCATTATCAATTTAATTACACAAATTCTTGCGTGCTTTTGAAGCAGAAACTTCTAGCGTCTATCATATAATAATTTATAAAACAGTATGAGTGCTATAGCTTTTTCGCACACACCTAACCCTGAGCTATTAGTTACAATATAAAGAAAAAAGGCTTCCCCTTGCGGAGAAGCCTTTTTGATTATTGAAGAGTTACTTCAATTAGTCCTGACCGATAGATGCAAGCTTTGTAAGTAGGTCATACTTAGCCTTGAAGCGCTTATCTGCATCCTCAACCAACTTCTGAGCCATCTCTGGGTCAAGCTTAGCCAACTGCTTGAAGCGGTTTTCAGCATTTGCCTGATCAGCGAATGCCTTGCTTGGAAGCTTGCTGTCAACTGTGAGAGGGTTCTTACCAGCAGCACGATTGTCTGGGTTGAAGCGGTATAGTGGGAAGTGACCTGTCTCAACTGCTAGCTTCTGGTTATCCATACCTGTTGTCATGGAGATACCATGGTTAATGCAGTGTGAGTAAGCGATGATCAATGCTGGACCATCATAAGCCTCTGCCTCATTGAATGCCTTTACAACCTGCTCAGCATTTGCACCCATTGCTACCTGTGCAACGTAGATGTTGCCATAGGTCATTGAGATCATGCCAAGATCCTTCTTCTGCTGTGGCTTACCGGCTGCAGCAAACTTAGCGATTGCGCCAAGTGGTGTTGACTTAGAAGCCTGGCCTCCAGTATTTGAGTAAACCTCTGTATCAAGTACAAGAACCTTTACATTCTTACCAGAAGCTAGAACGTGGTCAAGACCGCCGTAGCCGATATCGTATGCCCAACCGTCACCGCCGATAATCCAGATGCTCTTCTTTACTAGGTAATCAGCAAGTGAGAGTAGCTGACGGCAATCGTCACAATCCTTACCAGCTAGCATTTCCTTTAGCTTAGCAACGCGCTCGCGCTGAGCTTCGATGCCATCCTGTGTACGCTGATCTGCATCACGGATTTCTGTTACAAGAGCCTTTAGCTCATCACAAGCCTTATCGCAAGCGATAATCTTCTCGATGATTTCTAGAGCAAAGCCCTGGAACTTCTCAACAGTCATGTACATACCTAGACCGAACTGAGCATTATCCTCGAACAAGCTGTTGCCCCATGCTGGACCACGGCCGTCTTCACGTGTGCAGTAAGGTGTTGTAGGTAGGTTACCACCGTAGATAGAAGAGCAACCAGTTGCGTTAGCGATGATTGTGTGATCACCAAATAGCTGTGTTACAAGCTTAACATAAGGTGTCTCACCGCAGCCTGCGCATGCGCCAGAGAATTCAAACAATGGACGGCAGAGCTGTGAACCCTTAACTGTGCCAACGTTTAGAGTTGAACGATTTGCCTCAGGTAGGCCAAGGAAGAACTTGAAGTTCTTAGCCTCTGGAGCACGTAGGTCAATCTGCTTAACCATCTTGATAGCACCCTTAGCTGTCATTGGGCAAGAGTGTACGCAAGCGCCGCAGCCTGTGCAGTCCTCTGGAGCAACCTGAAGTGTGAACTTTAAGCCAGCGAATGCTGGTGTCTTAGCGTCTGCAGACTTAAATGTCTCAGGTGCGTTCTCAAGCTTAGATGGGTCATAAACCTTACCACGGATTGCTGCGTGTGGGCAAACAAGTGAGCACTTCAAGCACTGAATACATACAGCTGGATCCCAAGCTGGAATCTGAGTAGCGATGTTGCGCTTCTCCCACTGTGTTGTAGAAACAGGCCATGTACCATCGATTGGTAGTGCGCTAACTGGTAGAGCATCACCGCGCTGTGCCATTAGCTCAGCTGTGATATTCTTAACGAAATCTGGAGCCTCGTCTGCTACGATTGCTGGCATCTTGTAAACGCCTGCAACCTGCTGAGGATATGCAACCTCTTCAACTGCATCGCGAGCTGCATCGATAGCATCCCAGTTCTTCTTAACAACCTCATCACCCTTCTTGCCGTATGCCTTCTTAGCATACTTCTTTAGAAGCTCGATTGCCTCTTCCTCTGGAATGATATCTGCAATCTTGAAGAATGCTGTCTGCATGATTGTGTTGATACGGCCACCCATGCCCATCTTCTGAGCTAGAGTTACAGCGTCAACGACGTAGAAGCGAAGCTTCTTGTCGATGATCTGCTGCTCGATCTCATCTGGGAGGTGCTGCCATACTTCAGCTGCAGAGTATGGGCTAGCAAGTAGGAATGTGCCGCCAACCTTTGCATTTGAAAGCATGTCATACTTCTCTACGAATGAGAAGTTGTGGCAAGCAACAAAGTCTGCGTTTGTGCAGAGGTATGGGCTCTGGATTGGCTCAGCACCGAAGCGTAGGTGAGAAACTGTGATACCACCAGCCTTCTTTGAGTCATATACGAAATAGCCCTGTGCAAAGTTATCAGTAGCATCACCGATAAGCTTGATTGAGTTCTTGTTAGCACCAACAGTACCATCAGAACCCAAACCGTAGAACATGCACTCCTTGCGGCCAGCGTGTGATAGAACGTAAGATGGATCGTAATCGATGCTTGTGTGTGTTACGTCATCATTGATACCAACTGTGAAGTGATTCTTAGGTGCTGCAGCAGCTGCATTATCAAATACACCCTTAATCATAGCTGGTGTGAATTCCTTAGAACCGATAGCATAACGACCTGCGATAACCTTTGGCCACTTGCTAATCCAGCCAGCTTCCATTGCCTCACCGATTGCTGTGCGAACATCCAAGTATAGTGGATCGCCAAGAGCACCTGGCTCCTTAACGCGGTCAAGAACTGTGATTGTCTTTGCTGTAGCAGGAATTGCTTTAGCAAATGCCTCAACTGCGAATGGACGATATAGGCGAACCTTGATAACACCAACCTTAGCACCTTCCTTAACCATGTAAGAAACTGTCTCATCGATTGCATCAACGCCAGAACCCATAGCTACGATTACGTGCTCAGCATCTGCTGCACCAACATAGTCAAATAGGTTGTACTTGCGGCCTGTCTTCTCACCAAGCATATCCATGTACTTCTGAACGATAGCTGGAGTTGCATTGTAGAATGGGTTACAGGTCTCACGAGCCTGGAAGTAAACGTCTGGGTTCTGAGCTGTACCACGCATTGTTGGGTGGTCTGGAGAAAGTGCGCGTTCACGATGAGCGAATACTAGCTTATCGTCGATCATCTCACGGATTGTCTCCTCTGGAATCTCATCGATTTTCTGAACTTCGTGTGATGTACGGAAACCATCGAAGAAGTGTAGGAATGGGATGCGGCTCTCTAGAGTAGAAGCGTGTGCAACTAGAGCCATATCCATAACTTCCTGTACGGAAGCAGCAGCTAGCATTGCAAAGCCTGTCTGACGGCAAGAAAGAACGTCAGAGTGGTCACCAAAGATTGATAGACCCTCATAAGCAAGAGCACGAGCTGAAACATGGAAAACTGTTGGGATAAGCTCACCAGCAATCTTGTACATGTTAGGAATCATCAAAAGAAGACCCTGAGAAGCTGTAAATGTTGTTGTTAGAGCACCTGTTGCCAAAGCACCATGTACTGCACCTGCAGCACCACCCTCAGACTCCATTTCTACAACGTGTGGGATTGTACCCCAAAGGTTCTTGCCCTTGCGGGATGCCCACTCGTCACACCACTCAGCCATAGGTGAGGATGGTGTAATAGGATAGATGGCGCAAACTTCACTGCACTTGAATGCAATTCTTGCGGCGGCTTCATTACCGTCAACCATTATTTTATTAGCCATTTGTGTGTTACTCCTTAAGTCGACAAGCTTCGGAGGTTAACGCCCGAGCCCGTCATTTTTTGTTATTTATTATTAAAATTAAGCCTTTGCGTTTTTGATATAATCTCGAACTGACTCTAACTGACCAGCTGAGCCAAGGATCTCGTTCTTTCCTGCGATATACTTAGCATACTCAGCCATAAACTCCTTGCCCACTGGACGTAGATCAAAGTTCTCTGGATGTGCGTCAAAGTATTCGCGGTGCACACGGCACCATACTAGACGACCATCTGTATCGATATTGATCTTTGTAACGCCCTTCTTACCTGCGATTGCGATATCCTCTTCGGATACGCCCTTAGCACCAGGTAGCTTGCCTCCATGAGCATTGATGCGAGCAACCTCGTCCTGAGGGACAGATGAAGAACCGTGCATTACAAGTGGAAAGCGAGGTAGACGCTGTGCAATCTCATCAACCACCTCAAAATGAAGCCCTTGGGTACCAGTGAACTTATAAGCTCCGTGGCTGGTACCGATAGCGCAGGCAAGGGAATCACAGCCTGTGCGCTTAACAAATTCTTCTACCTGAGCTGGGTCTGTTAGCTTAGCATCTGCCTCAGAAACAGAAACATGCTCCTCTACTCCACCTAGTTTACCTAGCTCTGCTTCTACTGCGACGCCCTTTGCGTGGGCAGCATCAACAACGCGCTTTGTGATGGCAATATTCTCTTCAAACTCCATTGAGGATGCATCAATCATAACAGAGCTGTAGAAGCCACTGTCGATGCAATCAAGGCATGTCTCTTCATCACCATGATCTAAATGTACGGCAAAAATAGCATTAGGGAAAATATCATCAGCAGCGCGAATCATTGCTTCTAGCAAGCGCTTATCTGTATATGAGCGTGCACCCTTGGATATCTGAATAATGAACGGAGCCTGACTATCCATGCAGCCTCTAAATAGGCCCATAATCTGCTCTGCATTATTTACATTGTACGCTCCAACAGCATACTTTCCGTATGCATGCTCGAACAACAATTTGGTGGATACGATCATTGGATTTTCCTTAACTTTTTCTACTCAATTTCCACTATACTTATATAAAAGACACTAATAATGGAAACAACATCTAAAAATGGTATCAAAATTGGGTTGTTTAGTCAAGCGTATGTGTATATTGTGAGTAGGCGGAAACACGGATACACGGATGGGTTTTTGGGGGTGCTTGTGTGATGGCTAGGCGTGCGAAAAAGGGACGCGGAGACGCAGTGGACGCGGAGGGCGCTGGGCTTGTGTGATGGGTGTGGTGTTGAGGCGCTAGCGCGCACATTACCGCTTGTTGTTGCCTTTGTTATTGCGAAATCTGACGAAGCAATAATGCAACTGCCAAGCGCTAATGTGTACGACCCAC
>JAZNPC010000019.1:0-22402 GCA_045589455.1 Kiritimatiellia bacterium | reverse complement strand
CTGGTAAAGGGAAAATTGATTATTGGGTTGCCCCTAAAGGTCTTGAAGCAGAAAAACCAAAAGCAATAAATATGGAGAAAATAATTAAAAAATTACAAAGAAAAGAGGCTGCCACAAAACATTGAGTTTTGCAACAGCCCCCTTTTTTATTTTAGGTAATAGGTAAGAAGTAATAGGTAATAAGTAAGAGCTGCGTGCGTGATGCACGTGACGCCGAAGGGACGCAGAGACGCTGAGGGCGCGGAGGACGCGGAGCTGGTGTGATGGGTGTGTGGTGTTGGGGCGCGAATGCGCACATTACCGCTTGTTGTTGCCTTGTCTTATTGCGAAATCTTCGAAGCAATAATGCAACTGTCAAGCGCTAATGTGTACGACCCACCAAGGCTTTTGAGACGAGGAGCGTGATGCACGTGATGGTGTTTTGGATGCACCAAGCTTGGTTGTGCGCTGCGCCGCGTGTGGCGCAGAGAACGCGCTAGTGTGGTGGCTAGGACGACGCTAGCTCACGCGGAGACGCAGAGACGCAGAGCTAGCGTGATGCACGTGACGCCGAAGGGACGCAGAGACGCTGAGGGCGCGGAGGACGCGGGGCTTGTGTGATGGTTGTGGTGTTGGGGCGCATGCGCACATTACCGCTTGTTGTTGCCTTGTCTTATTGCGAAATCTGACGAAGCAATAATGCAACTTCCAAGCGCTAATGTGTACGACCCACCAAGGCTTTTGAGACGAGGAGCGTGATGCACGTGATGGTGTTTTGGATGCACCAAGCTTGGTTGTGCGCTGCGCCGCGTGCGGCGCAGAGAACGCGCTAGTGTGGTGGCTAGGACGACGCTAGCTCACGCGGAGACGCAGAGACGCAGAGCTAGCGTGATGCACGTGACGCCGAAGGGACGCCGAGACGCTGAGGGCGCGGAGGACGCGGAGCTGGTGTGATGGGTGTGGTGTTGGGGCGCGAATGCGCACATTACCGCTTGTTGTTGCCTTGTCTTATTGCGAAATCTGACGAAGCAATAATGCAACTTCCAAGCGCTAATGTGTACGACCCACCAAGGCTATTAAGACGAGGAGCGGATGAAATTTGTTGTGTGTGAATAGTATGGAGAAGCGACTTCCAGTCGCTTTGTGTTTCACAATGAGCGCGCTTTGCGCGCCTAAAGCGACTGGAAGTCGCTTCTCCACATGCTTTTACAGCGCGCTTTCGCACGCGGGAAATAACCAGAATCATATGTGCAAAACTCTTATGACCAATGCTAATAAACCACAATCATACGAGGAAGAACTGATGAAATAAGAAAGCGCCCATCTGGCGCTCCCTCTTATTTGTTTATTGTTGGACTTTTCCCACAGCGTCCTTCATTCATTCTCTTCATCCAAATCATATGTATTTTATTATGGCATTAAAAGGTATATTATGATATTATTCTTGGCATAAGTAGGTAATAAAAGGAATATTATGATATTTGGAACTCGAGCAGAAATATTAAAAATACTTGGTAAAAACATTCGTGCAGCACGATTAGAAGAAAATATCACGCAGGAGGAAGCAGCAAAGCGTAGCGGTGTTTCGCTAAAGTCATTGCGTAACCTTGAGGATGGTATTAATACTAGTGTCTTGACCCTAATATCTGTGTGTCGCACAATAAATAAAATGGACTGGATTCAGCAAATTGCACCTCCTGAATTTACTTTTGAACGAATGCAATTACCAGATCCCTTGAAAAAACGTATTAGAGCAAGCTCTCCAAAGAAAAAATCAAAGTAGAAATATCGCACAACAATCATAGGAAAAACCGATGTTTACACATGTTAATAAAATAAAAGTGTCTATTTGGGGACGGACAGTAGGAACAATCGCAGCAACAACACGAACAAATTCGTTTGTTTTTGCTTATGATAAGGATTTTTTGAAGTCAGGTATAGAAATTGCACCTCTTGGTATGCCGCTATCAAAAAAAATATATTGTTTTGATAGCTTTGATGCCTTTAGTTTTCTTCCTCCTGTGTTTGCAGATTCTTTGCCAGATGCCTTTGGAACCTCTATAATTGTTGCTTGGATGCGAGGGCAGGGAATTTCTTCAAATGATATTACTCCGTTAGATAAATTGGCTTATATAGGACAACGAGGGATAGGCGCATTAACATATGAACCTATCAGAAGTCCATTTAGGGAGAAACCTTTTGCTTTAGATATGCGTGAGGTTATTGAATCATCGTGTCTTGCATTTAACTCTGATTTGGCAGATATGGGTGGGGGTGATGCATTAAGATCAATTATTCGAGTTGGTTCTTCTGCTGGAGGAGCTCAAGCAAAGGCGGTAGTTGGCTGGAACAGAGAAACTGATGAGTTCTTGGTTGGAGACCAAGCATTACCATCAAAATATGAGCATTGGTTATTAAAAATTACACCAAAGGAGTATCCAAATAGGGGTAAAACCGAATTTGAGGTTTATCAGCGCGCGGTTGCAGCTGGAATTACCATGAGTCAGAGTGAAATATATGTTTTAGATGGTATATCTCATTTTATAACAAAACGCTTTGATAGAGAAAAAGGGAAAAGACATCATGTTATTTCTTTTTCTGCCCTTGCACATTTACCTATGATTACAGCACCAGAAAATAGGAGCTATGAGCAGCTTTTTGCATGTGCTAAAGAATTAGGCTTGGATTATGCAAGTATAGAGCAGATTTTTAGGCGAATGGCATTTAATGTTCGTATAGGTGAATTTGATGATCACACAAAGAACTTTTCCTTTATGTTAAAAGAAGGTGGGACATGGGAGTTGGCTCCAGCATATGATTTGACGGGTTCAAAGTTTGATTCTAACGATCCATGGAATGTGGCTTCTGGGTCTCACCAATTGTCTATAAATGGGAAATTCTCAAACATAACAGATAATGATATGTTAAAATTGGGAGATAGTGTTGGTGTTGGCAATGCTGCGGAAATATTAAATGATGTAAAGAACTCTTAAGACTAATGCTAATAAACCACAATCATAAGCGCAGATTAATTAAAGCGGTGCGCTGGCAAAGCCATCCGCGCACCGCATTTACCGCATCTCTTACCTCATACTTCAAACTTCTTACTTGAGAAAGCGCCCATCTGGCGCTCCGTTATTTGTTGTATTGTTTATTGTTGGTTGTTTATTGTTTATTCTAATAAATGGTTTACTATGTAAACCACTTGAATGAACCCCCTTTTTTTGGTAGAATTCTTACAAAATTAAACCATAAATAATATCAACAAAGGAGAAATTATGAATTTTAAAAAAATATTTACATTTTTAATGATTGCTGCTGCCTCTATGGTAATGGCTACAGAAGCACAAAAAATGGCAGTAGTAGATATGGAAATCATAATTCTTTCACATCCAAAGGCAGAGGAAAATGATAAGGCTCTTCGTGCTAAGCAGGCAGAATTGGAAGTACAGCGTGACGCCCTTCTTGCTGAACTAAAAGCTAAGGAAGAAAGAATTATGCAGCTTGACACAGATGTACGTACAAATCCTGCATATACTGAGAAAGCAAAAAAAGAAAAAACAGAGGAAATACGTGTTCTACTTTTAGAGTACCAACAATCAGAAGCAGATACACGCACAGAGGTTGCAAAAATGCAACGCGAGTTGTCTCGTGAAGAACGTAGACTTTTTGCTGAGGTTATGGCAGATATTCAAGCAGCAGTAAAGAAAATTTCAGAGGAAAAAGGCTATACATTTGTTTTAGATCTTTCTGCATATCGCACAGGAGCACCGATTCCAATTATCGTCTATAATGCGCCAAACACAGATATAACAGACGATGTAATTAAGGCTATAGGTGGTACTCGTAAAGAGCTTCCTGCTGCTCAATAATTTTTTTACAACGACAAAGAGGAATTTATGAAGTTAAGCGAACTCGCAATAAAGGTCGGAGGAACAATTGTTCCTGCAGAGAATGGCGACATAGAAATTAATGGTGTGGCTGCACTACGTGATGCGGACAAGGGGCACATTTCATTTCTAGCAAATCGTAAGTATACACCACAGCTAGCAGATACAAAGGCAAGCGCTGTTTTGGTAGGCCCTGAGTTTGCTAACGATACACCAGAAAATACTACCTTTGTTGTAGTCGAATCAGCAGATAAAGCATTTGCTGAAATTGTTCCAATGTTTGTTGCTCCTCCATTGGTGCGTAAGCCAGGAATCCATCCAACTGCAGTAATTGGAGTTGATGTACAGCTTGGTCCAGATGTATATGTTGGACCTTATGCAGTAATTGGTGATGGTGCAAAGCTTGGTGCACGTTGTGTTATTGAAGCACATGTATTTGTTGGTGAGTATTGCCAGCTAGGTGATGATGTTCATCTATATCCTATGGTATCAATACGTGAACGCTGCAAGCTAGGTAATCGCGTAACAGTTCACAATGGAACAGTAATAGGTGGTGATGGCTTTGGCTATACAACAAAGGTAAATCCAGATGGTACAATCAAGGTGGAGAAGATTGATCAGCTTGGAATTGTTGAGCTTTGCGATGATGTTGAGATTGGCTGCAACACCACAATTGACCGTGCTCGTTTTGGTGTAACACGTATTGGTAATTCCACAAAGATTGATAATCTTGTGCAGATTGGTCACAATGTTCAGACAGGTGCATATTGTGGCATTGTTTCACATGTTGGTATTTCTGGAAGCACACACCTTGGTAATGGTGTAATGCTTTGGGGTCAGGTTGGTGTTGCAGGTCACTTGAATATCGGAGATAGAGCAGAGGTATTGGCAAAATCTGGCGTATCAAAGGATTTGGCACCTAATGGCCGTTACTTTGGTGCACCAGCAGTTGAGGCACGCGAGGGTATGAAGCTAGTTATGATGCCAAAGCAGATAGATCGCATGAAGACAGAAATTGAAGCTCTGAAGGCAAAAATTAAAGAGCTAGAAGAAAGGCTAAAGTAATGAAGGTTTTAGTTACAGGTGGTGCTGGCTATATTGGCAGTGTAACAACAAAGCACCTAATAGATGCAGGCCATGAGGTAGTTATTTTTGATAGCATGGAGCTTGGCCACAAGGAAGCAATTGATCCAAGAGCAAGCTTAATCATTGGAGATTTGCGTAATTACGAGGATATTCTTGGAGCAATGCAGAAGGTACAGCCAGATGCTGTAATGCATTTTGCTGCATATGCACTTGTTGGTGAATCCTCTGAAAATCCAGGAAAGTATTTCCGTAACAATGATGTAGGTGGTGTCAATCTTGCTGATGCAATGCAGGCTTGTGGTGTAAAGCGTATTGTTTTCTCATCTACTTGTGCAACCTATGGTCAGCCAGAGAAAATGCCGATTGTTGAGACAACTCCACAGTGTCCAACAAATCCATATGGTCAATCAAAGTTTATTTATGAGCAGATGCTACGTTGGTACCAAAAAATACATGGCTTTAGACCTGTATTCTTGCGCTATTTCAATGCATGTGGCGCAGAGGGTTCTTTAGGTGAGGACCACGCAATAGAGACTCACATTATTCCAAATGTGCTAAAGGTGCCACTAGGAAAGCTTCCTGAGGTAAAGATTTTTGGTGATGATTATAATACACCAGATGGCTCATGTGTTCGTGATTATATTCATGTATCAGATTTGGCACGTGCACATGTACTAGCACTTACAGCGGATTATTGTGGTCCATTAAATCTAGGCACAGGTGTTGGCTTCTCAGTGTTTGAGATTGTTGAAGCAGCACGCAAGGTAACAGGTCATCCAATTCCTGCTGTGGTATCTCCACGCCGTGCTGGTGATCCTGATATGCTTGTTGCAGACCCTGCAGAAGCAAAGCGCGTGCTTGGCTGGGAGGCAGAGTATAAAAATCCAGAGGATATTATTCGCACAGCGTGGGCTTGGCATCAGGCTCACCCAAATGGCTATGCAGAATAATTTTGTGTGTTAAAGATTTTTAAGAAAGGAATGCTATGTTAAAAGGAATTTCCCCACTAATCAGTCCAGAGCTTTTATCAGCAATGTATCGTATGGGACATGGTGATGAGCTAGTATTAGCTGATGCTCATTTTCCAGCAGAGACCTTTGGCTCCAATGTTGTTGTTCGTGCAGATGGAATAACTGTTGAGCAGCTTCTTTATGCAATTCTTCCTTTGTTTGAATTAGATGCATATGTAGATTCTCCAATTGTAACAATGGAGGCTGTTCCAGGAGACACTCTTGATCCAGCGGTAGAAGGTTCATATCTTGAGGCATTCAAAAAAACAGGAAATGGAGATTTCAAGCTTTCACGCATGGAGCGATTTGCATTTTATGAAAGAGCAAAAAAAGCATTTCTTATTGTGCAAACAGGTGAAACGCGTAAATATGGAAACATCATTCTTAAAAAAGGCGTAACGCCTTGTGCTGAATAATAAGCTTTTAATAGAGAATGTTGTGAGGCTCAGGCGAATGTGGACTTAATAGAGATTATTCAGGTTTCTTGCGCTTGGGCCTTTGTCTTAAGTAAATCATAGCAAAATTGCTATCGAAGTAAAAATAAAATTATGAAAAAGAGAAGTTATTTTGGATATTTATTATTAAGTGCCGTGCTTACGGTTTTGTCTGGACTTGCCTTTATAAATAATATTTCTGTTATTATTAAGTGGTGGAAGGCTTTCTCAAGCACCGGTGGCGATGCGAAAGCATTAGCAGAAGGCTTCTCTGGATGCATACCATGGTTAGACTGGACTGCGGTTGACTATTCTGGTGCAACAACCTTTATTCCTTTTTTAGGCTTCCTTCTAATTACAATTGGAATTGTGCGCATCATGCGTCACAAGGAGGTTTCTGCTGTTGATTATTTCCCTTTCTTCAAGGGCTATGATCAGCTCAATGTTGCATTTGGTTTGATTGGTACCTTGTGGGGTATCATTATTATTGGCTACTATGATATGGAATCTGTTGCAATGACAGATTTGATGATGTGCTTGCACACAGCTCTATTCTCAACTTTAACAGCAGTTGTTTGGGTGTTTGTTATAGATCATCCTATTCTTAGACCAATGCTACGCAAGCTATTGGTTGAGGAAGAGCTTGCTGCAGCTGAGGATGCAGATTTAATTGATTTATTGGAGCGCTTGCGTGGTGGTGCTGCTGGTCTTCATGAAGCATGGAGCGCAGAGCGTGATAATTTGGAGAGCTTTTCTACTGCAGTAGAGGAGGCAAAGCAAAAGCTAGTTGCAATGGGTGCTGCAGGTGAAGAAGCATGTAAGACTTTTGAAAGTAGAATGATTACGGCAGTTGATGGTTTGACCAAGCATGTTGAGCAGGTTGCTACTGGAATGGAAGAGCGTCAGCAACGCTTTGAAGAAGCATTTACAACACGTCTAGGTGCAGTGGAAAAGACACATTCAGATATGGTTGTATTGCTTGGTGATGTAACTCAATTAGTTGATGGTGTGCAAGCCACTCAGCAAGCGATAACAACAGAGTTAGAGCGTGTGGTTGCAGACAACGATACATTGCGTGGTAAATTAACAGCAGAGGTTGAGGCAGGTAATGCAGTTCGTGCAACAGCTGCTGAGCTTGGTGGCAAGGTTAATGCATTGACTGCTAATATTTCTGAGCTTAAAGCAGAGGCTACTCGTGTGGCAGAAGCAAACGAAAAAGCACAAGCAGAATTCCGTAAGCAGCTAGAGGCTCTTACTGCAGAAAAGCTCGCTCGTGAGGCTGATTTAAAGCTAACACAAAAGCAGCTTGAGGAATCTGAAGCACATGCAGCAAAAGCAGAGAAGCTGTTGACAAAGATTAAATCTGCTTTTAATGTAGAATAATTTAGATGTAGGAAACAATTAAGGATAAGCAAGTGAAAAAGAAGGATAAGCTAATTCTTAAAAGCTTTGCGGATGTGCGGTCTGCCTCTTCCTTTAGCATTGATGAGCTACAAGGATTGCTACTGCAAATCTCCTTTGCAATCATGATGATATTTATGATTGCATACTTTATGTTTCGCACAGAGACACGACTTGAACAGGAGGAGCAGGTTCTTGAAGTTCAGCGTCAAAAGCTTGAGCTAGCTGTGGATGCGGTTAATATAGAGTATGGAGTACGCTATGGATTAAATGTGTTTTATCCAGATGCTATGGTAGATGTTTCTGTGTCTAATTCAACCGAGCTAACAGCAGAAGGGTTAGCTCCCGCTAAAAAGCTAATCATAGATGGAAAATTAACAACAGATCCTATTCAGCAGGCCGCATTTTTATCAAGCGCAGCAAATGCCAATGAAGATTTTTCTAATGTGTTAGAGCTTCGCGAGGAATGGCTTGCTCGTGTAATAGAGGTTGCTGGTATTACAGAAGAACAGCTTTCAAAGGAAAATTCTATTTGGTTAGATGAAGCTGCGAATCAGAATATAGATGCATATAGAAATCGAATCCGTGCTGTTCAGCTTTCATGTGCTTCTTTGTTACAACGTTATTGGATGCTAAATCCTGAAAGTATTTCAGATCCTAAGGTTGCTGCAATTTTGGAAAAATATTCTAATGCAAATGAAGCAGAGCGTATGCTGCTTTTGACAGAGCTTTCTGATGCTTTGAGTGCATATAGTTTTAGCGTGCTACAAGGCTTTGCTGGCGGAGTGGAGATGTTGAAATGAATATATTAAAGAGTCGTATGAATTTTCTAACATATGTAGCATTTATACTTGTAACAGTTTTGTGCTTTGATTGTAGTATATTATGCGCATCAACAAATCCAGGAGAGGTTGCTGGTCTAGAGCATGACCGTGCAACAGCAGAGCTTGCTGCAAGTCTAGTTCTTGTAAAGTTAAATGATGAAATTTATGCAGAGGCAGATAATTCTACTCCGGTTTTTGAAGCAATGGTTTCAGATACAGCCACACATGCTGATCCTGCAGTATCAAAAGAAAAGCTTCAAGAGGTATATACTTTATCGATAACAGAACGATATCGTGCTGAAGCCATTATAATACTTGATAGATTAGCTGCGCCTAAATCACGTACCGAGGTTTTTAGTGAAGAATTCCTTGAGGTTGCACAGTTTCCCCCAGAAGAGTTATTGACAAATGTGGTTGAACAGAAATACTCAACTGTATTTACCACTGCACGTACGCGGGCTTGCAAAGAACAGGCAGAGCGGCTTACTGCAACAGTACGTCCTAGTGTGCAAGAGGTTGATGAGCTTTCTCGAGAAGAACTTACAGCGCGAATGACAGATCGTGTGGCAAAGGCACAAACGGAAACAGTATATCAAGAAAATTTAGGATTTATTTCTGAGCAAATAGTCGCTCCAATGCTTGATGAGGCATATAAACAACGTGAAGAGCAGCGTCAATATGTGGAGCGTACAAGTGTAGATGGGTATTCTCCATCAAGAATTGCTGTTGAGCTTCAAAAAAAATTAAACGAGGAGCTTACAAGGCGCCGCTCTTCTGCTGCAGAAGGACAGCATGTTTATGATTGTTTTCCAAGTATCATAGAGCAATTAGATGAAATTTCTAGACAAAGAGCCTTTGGTCTATATGAAGATAAAATTAATACAATCCCTCTCAATCTTGATGCTGCTACCGTTTTGCGTGAGCTAGAAGCTTCTCCTGAAAAGCATCGAAAGCTAGCCGATTCCGAGAAGCATTTCATGCCTATGCTTCAGACTCAATTGTGCGAGCAAGGCTTTCAAGCAATTTTAGCTGCAGCAAAACCAGAGGAGAAAGATGAAGTTACAGCATTTATTATGGGACATGATGAGCAAAAGCGTCAGGCTCCTGCTATTGCTCGATTGAAACGCGAATTAACGCCTTTGTTGGTAGAGGTGCGTAAGCAATGTGCACAAAAACAGTTTGAAGGAATGTATGTTGAGTTGTTTGAAAAATCTTGGTATCCTTCAGCAACATTAGTAGATTCTGTTTGTGAATCTCCAAATTATAGAAAAACTCTTGATAATTGGAGAGAAATAGGTGGATTAGAAAATTTTGCTCGAGTAGAGGAACAACAGGTTATACTTGAAGAAACATCAGTCCTTGTGTCTAATGCAATTTTTTCAGGCTTTGATCAGGGAAGTGAAGCTCGTACTGCTCAGCATCGCTTGGTAGACAATACGTTTGCAGCAGTACGCAATGAAGTTAAAAGCATGGATAATCTCCCTCCTATAGAGCAAATAATACAAATATATGTTTCCAAGGTTGGTGCTTTATGGAAAGAGGAAAGATTAATAGTGGTTCAGTTTCCTGAAGGTAAAGAAGACGATGGAAGATATTCTGAACTATTCCCAAGTACTATCAAAAAAATCGAGCTTCTCTCTAAAACACTCTTAGAGCAATTAGAAAAAGAGAAGCAAGAGGAAATTAAGCCAGAAGAAAAACCGATTGAAGATCCAAACGAAACACCACCAGAAGAAAAAGAAAAGGTGCTATTGGATTGTGTAATTGTTTTTGATAGAAATGGTGACTCAATGAATGGCTCTGTTTTGCTAGACGGGAAAAAAATTGCTGAATTTTCTTGCCCACACAATCCAGATGATTTTAAAAATGGCAGATCAAATTTTGTTAATTCTGTTGCTGGTGCTTTGACTCAAGAGGTTCAAAAAACTGTTAAAGACAAGCTTGTTTCAATAACAATTACAATTGATGTTAGAGATGATTTAGTTTATTATAGCGCTGTCTCTGGGGTTTCATTTAAGCTTCGTAGAGAGCTAGAGGCTTTGGGTGAGGCAATAGAGTCCTTGGAAATATATGATGGTGCAGTAGCAGCTCCAGTAGGAAAGTAACTTGTAATTATGAATAGTATTGTAAAAATTTCTGTTTGCATTATAACTGGCAATGAAGAAGAAAATATTAGGCGCTGTCTTGAAAGTGTAAAATGGGCAGATGAAATTGTTGTTGTTGATAGCTTTAGTGAGGATTCAACAGAGGAAATTTGTAGAGAATATACAGACAGAATTTTTAAGCATCGTTGGACTGGTTATATTGGACAAAAATCAATTGCTAGAAATCTAGCACGTAATGAGTGGATTTTGTTTGTTGACGCGGATGAGGTTGTTTCTCCTGATTTATATAATGAAATTTATGAGACCTTTAAAAAAGGTGTTGATGAAAATATTGATGGATTTGAGTTCCCACGCATGGTGTGGTTTTTGAATCGTTGGATTCGCCATGGAGATTGGTATCCTGATTCAAAGCTTAGACTTTTCCGTAAGAGTAGAGGTCATTGTTGTGGTCAAGAGCCTCATGAGAGAATTGAAGTTTTAGGTAAAGTACAGAAACTTAAGTCTCCATTATATCACTATACTTATGATGATATTACAGATCAGCTTAATACATTAAATAGATTTTCACTTATTGGAGCAACTTCAATAAAAAAGCGTAAGTGTGCTTCATTTCGTGCAGTCATGGGAATGATGTTTAGAGCTCCATTCCGTTTCTTCCGTTGTTATTTTATCAAGCGTGGTTTTTTAGATGGTATACCAGGACTAATAATAGCTACAGCATCAGCTTTTGGCGTGTTTGCAAAATATGCCAAATATTGGGAAAAGCAACTCCCTCAAAATAAAGAATAACTTTTATTTAGTAAAGTAAAAAACAAGCAATAGTTAAGAAAGGTTTTTATGAAACAAAAAATACAGCTAGGATTAATATTTGCTGGATTATTGTTTTGTAATTTAGCATTTGGAGCTGTTGCATTTCGATTTGGTAAGCAAGAGCAACTAAATGCGATTGGAGTTTCTTTGCCTGTATTGCAAGGAGCTACTCAGGAGCCACTCAAAACTCCAGAGGTGGCCGTTTATGAGTTTAGACAAGGACAAGAAACATGGCTAGAAGAACGTTATAGTGCTGAAGAGCTTTGGTTTGGAACACAACATATAGGTACTTGGAGAGATGATTCTGGTAATGTGCAGCAGTTAGCTCGTTGTACTACAATATTACCAAATGAATATTTGGGGGCCGATGTGCTTCAAACAGGATTTGATTTTATAATTTCTAATGAAGCCGAGAAGATATCTAATAATCGATTTATAAATGTAAAGCATAGCCTTGTTCGCTGGTTATATTGTTATTCTGGGTTAGAGGTTGTAGGGAACCCAATTGATGTAAAATTTGGTAATCAACGCTTAGTAGAGGCATATAAGTATCAAGTTAAAGCGTCTAATTATTATGTTTGTTTTTTTAGGTTAGATAAGCGTTATCCCGGACAAAGCTTAGCTCCAGAAAATTGGTTTTGTGTATTGGTTTCTTCTAGCTATACAATAACAAACGAAACAGATCGTTATATCCAAGAAAATTTAATTAGAAAAATCTCTGCCGTAGGGAAGAGCTCCACTAGCCCATATCCAGTAACACAAAATAGATCTCGTGTAATAAAAGAATATCCATATTCACCTGTTCGAGAACGAGCAAAGAAAAGTATAGAAGCATTAAATGATTGGTGGTATATGGAATCGGATAATTTTATTATGCTTTCCAATCATACACGAGCAGAGAGAGCAGCAGAAGAAATACTTAATGAGTTAGAGCTTTTGCGTAGCTATTATATAGAACTATTTCCGCCCTTTGATGGTGTGGAAAAAATGGATGTTGGCGTCGTGCGGTTTTTTGCTACTACTGACGAGTATGTTGCATACTTAGAAACGGAGCCATTAATAGGTTTAGACCCACGCCAAACAGCGGGAATATTTACCTCTGGCCGAGTTGAGTTGGTAATTCGAAATGTTACAGATGGCGATAGCTACAAGCATTCAATCATTAGCCCAATTATTAGGCACGAAGGGTTGCATCAATATTTTTATTTGGCATTTGGATATTTAACAACATCGCCATGGTTTAATGAGGGCCATGCATGTACATTTGAAAATACAAAGATTGATAGGGATAAAATTTATATTCAAGAAGATGCAGAACATTTTAAATTAGTTCAATCTGTAATTAGAGAAATGTCAGATTCTGAATTGGAGTTATATATTTCTCAATTTTTAGTAATGGATTATCTTGCTTTCTATTCAACAAATCCTGAGTTTAACTATGCATTAGCTCATTGCCTCGTATATTATTTACATCGAGGAGCTCCGATGGAAAGAAATCAACCATTTAAGGAAATTATACCTCGGTATATCGAAGGACTTTCTCGTTATCATGACATGACAAAAGCAACACAGTATGCTTTTGCAGAAATAGAATTACAAAGCTTTGTGCGGCGCTTTGCCGAATTTATGAAAAATTCACGTCTTCGTCAGGAAGCCTTGAGGCGTCCTCTATAGATTAATTTTTTTTGAGGATGTTCGTATAATGCTATTTCATCGTAGACCCAAGCCAACACCCAATACTCTTGAGGCTATTCTTGCAACTTATGAATCACGTTTGCTTGTTTATGTTGCAAGAATAACAGGAAACCCTTCTGTTGCAGAAGATATTGTGCAAGATACCTTTATTAAACTTGTTGCAGATTGGAAAGGAGAATTTGTAGATGGGCCAGCAATGGGTGCTTGGCTCCATAAGGTTGCACATGGTAAAGCTGTGGATTGGGTTAGGCGAGAGGTGCGGTTAAATAAGCTTCATGAGGAGCATCAAAAGGAGCGAGGAGAGCACGAATTGCCACATTCGCAGTATGGCGGAGAAAATCGAGTTTCGCCAGAAATTGTTTTAATGCTTGAAGAGGCGCTACTTAAACTTCAGGATAAAGAGAGAGAGGTTGTTCTGTTGAAAATATACGAGGAGCTTTCGTATAAGGAAATATCAAGGCAGACGGGATTAAGTGAGACAAATGTTGGTTTTATTTTGCATAAGGCAATGAAAAAATTGGCAATGAGTTTGGGAGGTAAGAAAAATGGATAGCACAAAGAAAATAGCTACACAAAAACGTGATAGCAAATGTGCTGCCATTAAGGCATCCTTATTTGCATATTGCGCTGATGAATTGGACTCTGCCACACGTAAAGAAGTAGAGGCACATTTAAAAACCTGCACCAATTGCCGTTTGGATTTAGAAGAGTATAAGCGTGTAATAGATGTTTTACTTGCTAATTCAAAACAAGAAATAACTGTTCCTCGTACAATATCTCCTAGAAAGAGAAAGCGCATGCTTTGGTTAATGGGACATCCGTTTTTTGCTTTTTGTGTTGCTCATCATAGGTTAACAGCGCTTATTGTTTCACTAACAACAATTATTATAATTCTTGTAGCATTGTTTACAATTAAGATTGCTTTGAGAGAAAAACCAGTAGGTGAACCGGTTCAGATTATTGTTGATGATACTGTGGAAGCGCTTCCGGAGCTAGATCCAGAGCAACCAATACCATTGGAATAAATAAGAAACAATACAACAATCAATAGCTATCAATCAACAAAACAAAATTACAATTAATTTAATTGTTGGTGAGGAAGGTAGAAACTAAGGAATATAATTTATAGAGAGAGGAGATATAATTATGTTAAAGCTTGGAATTTTAGGTGCTGGTCACATTGCTACAAAGCTAGCTGGTGTATATAATTTTTTACGTAATGAAATTGAACCTTATGCTGTGGTATCGCGTACCATAGAAAAGGCACAAGCAATAGCTGATAAATTTAATTTTAGAAAGGCGTATGGCTCATATGAAGAGTTTCTTTCTGATCCAGAGGTAGACGTTGTGTATGTTGCAACTCCTCACTCTCATCACTATGAGCATATGCTTATGTGTATTGAGCATGGGAAGCATATACTATGTGAAAAGCCATTTACGGTTAATGAGCGTCAAGCTAAAATTATTTTTGAAAAGGCAAAGGAGCGTGGTCTATTTGTTTGTGAGGCAATGTGGACACGCTTTATGCCATGTGTGAAGCGCATACGTGAAATTTTGTCTAGTGGGGAATTGGGTGAGCCACGTTATATTGAAGCATCTTTTTGTGTTCCTATAAGCTGGAAAGAGCGTATGTCAACACCAGAGCTTGCTGGTGGAGCATTACTTGATTTAGGTATTTATCCATTAAATTATGCAATGCTTTATTTTGGGGAGAATCCTGTAAAAATTACCAGTGCGGCGGTGTTAACAGAAAAAGGAGTTGATGAGCATAGCTCATTTACTCTTGAATATGCAGATGGACGTATTGCGATGCTAGGCACTTCAATGACAGCCTTTGGTGGTGCTCCTGCTCGTATTGCTTGTACAAAGGGTTGCATAATTTGTGAAAAATTATTGCAGTGTGAAGAAATTATAATTGCTAATGGGAATGGAGTTGTTCGTAAGGAGAATTTCCCATTTGATTATAATGGATATGAGTATGAAATTCGTAGTATGATTAAAGCCATTGAGGCTGGAAAATGTGAGACAGAGGAAACCCCTTGGAGCACCACGCTCAATGAGCTTCGCATAATGGATGCACTCCGTGCTCAATGGGGCGTAAAATATCCATTTGAATAAAGATAAATTATCATTAATATAGTGGGTTTTCTATTAAAAAGTTAAAAGATTCTAACTTTTTTCTTGATTTACATTTTTAAAAATGATAATGTTATACGCGTCTAACAAATAAAAGGATGATTCACTAAAATGAAAATTTCAGATATGAAGCTAGGCGATGTCGCTGAAATCATCGGATATAATGATGGCAACGCCACCTATAGAGCAAAAATATTGGCTCTAGGTCTTATTACTGGTACAAAAATAAAGCTGGTTAATGTCGCTCCTCTTGGTGATCCTGTTGAGTTCTCCCTTCGCGGCTACCACCTGTCTCTACGCCGCGATGAAGCAGATATTTTACAAATTAAAAAAATATAGCACGTAAAGTCATTTCCTATGAATGAAAAGCAAATAACTATCGGTTTGGTAGGTAATCCTAATAGTGGAAAAACAACAATTTTTAATGGGCTCACTGGTGCACGCCAGCATGTTGGTAATTGGCCTGGTGTAACAGTTGAAAAGAAAGAAGGAAGCTTCTCTCTCGATAAAAATACTGTTATAAAAGTCGTTGATACTCCTGGAATTTATTCTCTTCTTGCAACAAGCGAGGATGAAAAAGCTACTCTTGGCTTCGTTCTCTCGCGAGAAGCTGATGTTATTATCAATGTTGTTGATGCAACTTGTATCGAGCGTAGCTTATATCTGACTCTTTTACTTCGCGAGTTAAATATCCCAACAGCTATTGCTGTATCTATGATGGATGTCGCTCATAAGCGAGAAATTCAGCTTGATTTAAATAAGATTTCACAACGTATTGGTGTGCCAATTGTAACCGTTAATGGCTCCAAAAGATCTGATATCAACAACCTAAAAAAAATGGTTGTCGAGCTCGCAAAAAATAAGCCAATATGTAAGGTAGAGCCAAAGCTTCCTGCACAAATGGAGGCAGTAGTGCAAGAGCTAGCTGGCAAGCTATCAAAGACTGCAGAGGAATTGAAAATTCCTGCCCGCACGGTTGCCACAAAACTACTAGAAAATGGTCCTCATATTGAAACAGTAGCAAAGGCATGTGGTGAGTATGATGAAAAAGTAATTCGTTCTGCTCAAAATGAAATCGAAAAGAGTTTGGGTAAGCCAGCCGATGTTGTGCTAGCAGAGGCCCGATACAAAACAATTGATAGCGTATGCGTGAATGCTATTGTTCTTCCAAAGGAGAAGCCTCATTTTACAGAGAAAATTGATAAAATTGCTCTAAATCGTTTCTTTGGCATTCCTGTGTTCCTATTCATTATGTATATAGTATTTTGGCTTACACAGGTTGTTGGTGGTGCCTTTATCGATTTCTTTGATATTGCCGCAGGTACTATTTTTGTTGATGGCTTCGGCTGCTTGTTAGAATCTATTGGTACTCCAGCTTGGCTTAAGGTTATTCTTGCTGATGGCGTTGGTGCTGGCTTACAGACGGTTGCAACCTTTATCCCGCCAATTTTCTTTATGTTTATGTGCTTGGCAATTCTTGAAGATTCTGGTTATATGGCTCGTGCTGCCTTTGTTATGGATAGGTTGCTTCGTTGGCTTGGCTTACCAGGAAAATCCTTCGTGCCTATGCTTGTTGGATTTGGATGCACGGTTCCTGCAATTATGGCAACAAGAACACTTGAAAGCAAACGCGACCGCTTCCTAACAATATTCATGACGCCATTTATGTCTTGCGGAGCGAAGCTGCCAGTGTGGGTTGTGTTTGGTGCCGCATTTTTCAGTGAAAATCCTGGTCTTATGGTGTTCTACATCTATTTGGCAGGAATATTGCTGGGAATATTTACTGGGTTAATGATGAAAAATACATTGTTCAAAGGAGAACCATCACGTTTTATTATGGAGCTCCCAGCATATCATTTCCCATATCCACGTCAAATATTTATTCGCACTTGGGAACGTTTGAAGATATTTGTAACACGAGCTGGTCAGGTAATAGTTCCTATGATTTTGATTTTAGGTATATTAAATTCAATTGGTAAGGACGGGTCCTTCGGTAATGAGGATTCGACTAATTCAATTCTTTCCGAGGTTGGTAAGACAATTACTCCAATCTTTGAGCCAATGGGTGTGGAAAAAGATAATTGGCCTGCTACCGTTTCTATCTTTACAGGCTTATTTGCAAAAGAGGCAGTTATTGGCACAATGACGTCTTTGTATTCACAAAGCTCTGAATTTGCTAGAGAACAGGATGACGAGAATGCTGTTGTTAATACAATAAAAGAGCCTTCAACTATTGGCGAATGCTTTAGTTTTTGGGGAGGAATTAAAGAAGCATTTGCAACTATTCCAACAAACCTCAAGGACATTTTCGTTGGATTTGCAGACCCTGTAGGTGCTGGCGATATTTCTTCCGATGAGACAGAGGTTGCAGAGACCTTTGAATCAGATGTATCTGTGTTTGTAAATCTTCGCAAAGCATTTAGTCAAGGTAAGCATCAGGCATTTGCATACTTGCTATTTATCCTTTTGTATGTTCCTTGCATTGCTGCGACTGGAGCCGCATATCGTGAGCTTGGCCGCTTCTATGCGTCAATATTTGTTGGATATCTAACAGTGCTTGGATGGTGTGTGGCAACACTATATTATCAGATAATTATTGCACAGCGGTTATTATGGATAATTGTTCCAATTCTTATATTGATTGCAATGTTTACTTCATTCTGGGTAATTGGCAAAAAGAAAAAAGTAGAAATGATATAATTAAAAGGCTGGGGCTAGTGCCTCGGCCTTTTTAATATTCCTTTGTAAATATACGGAATTTTATTGCAGGTATCGCATTGTTTTTTATATAATTGAGATAACAAAAGCAAACGTATTATTAGGAGATAAATGATATGGAATTTCCATTTTTCCCGGAAGCAACAGTAGAGAATTTAGACGGTCTTTGGAATTTCAAATGGCTTGGTAATGATTTTCCAGAAAATATAAATGCAATAGCCTATGATGAAAAGGGTGCGGTTCCTGGCGTTTTTGATACAACCCCGTTGCACTTTAATGAAAAGGGTGTGGGTGTTTATCAGCGTGAGTTTTCGATTGCAGAGGGTGGTTCCTATGAATTTTATTGCGGCGGAGCAGGATTAGTCGCAAAATTTTACATTGATGGCAAGCTTGTGGCAGAGTCATTTTCAGCATACTCACCAATAAAATCTGTTATTGTTCTTGAAGCAGGTGTGCATGTGATTGTTGCTGTAGTTGATAGCCGTTTTGAATCTCAGCCATCAACCCTTTTCCATACTTGGGCAGATTTCTGGGGATATGGTGGCATCTATCGCAGTGTTACATTGCGTAAGCTACCATTGGGTGGTAGAATTGCTCGTGCAGCAGTGTTTACAAAGTCAATAGAAACAGGAACAGTTGAAATAGAAATTGCAACTGAAGGTGTAGTAGATGGCACATATTCATTTGAGCTTGAATTTGATGGTCCAACAGCTGGTGAAGGTGCTACACCAAAAGCATATTCTTTAGAAGTAGTTGATGGTAAGGCAAGGCTTGAGCTACAGGTGCCAGATTTTAAGGTGTGGTCACTAGAGTCTCCAGCACTTCATATTTTACGCGTATGGTTTAATGGCCACTCAATTGTCACACGCTTTGGTATTCGCACAATCACAACAGATAAGCAGAAGATTCTTCTTAATGGAGAACCGGTTTTCCTAAAGGGTGTAAATAAGCATGAAGCACATCCAGAGCTAGGTCCTGTGCAAAACTCACAGCTATTGCTTGATGATCTTCTTTGGGCAAAGAAGCTGGGCTGCAACTTTATTCGTTGCGTTCATTACACGCACGATCCACGTGTCTTTGATTTTTGTGATGAGCTAGGTATTCTTGTTTGGGAAGAAAGCCTAGGCTGGGGAAATCCACCAGATGATTTGGCAAATGAAAAGGTGCTTGCAGAAGCTCTTGCCGCAACAAAGGAAATGGTTTGGAGAGATATCAATCACCCATCAATCATTATGTGGGCTTTCATGAATGAAGCAGATACAGGTGCAAAGGAAGCAATTCCATTTTACACAACACTTATAAGCACAATTCGTGAAATGGATTCATCTCGCCTTGTGACATATGCTTCAAATCATGCAGAAAATGACAAATGCTTTGATTTAATTGATGTAATTTCAGTAAATCGCTATCCTGGCTGGTGTGGTCCATGTGCAGGTGGTGTAAATTATTTAGATTTTGTAAAAAAGGATATTCCTTATCTAGAAAAAATGTTTACAGAAAAATTTGCGGATAAGCCTCTAATCATGAGTGAGACTGGTACATGCGGAATTTTTGGAACTCACGATTATGGTCATGCCCAGTGGACAGAGGAATTTCAGTGCGATTTCTTGGAGGCGATGATAACACCTATATTAAATTCTCCACGCTTTTCAGGTATTGCTATATGGCAGTTCTTTGACTCAAAGTCCTATGTAAATCAAGGGCAGATACGCTGCAAGCCATTTGGTACAAATCTTGCAGGCTTACTAGATGCCTATCGTAGTCCTAAGAAGAGCTTCTATCTTATTCAGAAGCTTTATACTAAGCAATAAGGTGTAACGAAAAGTAGATAGCTTATATAATGGCGTGTACTGAGTGCTACTGCAAGTACACGCCATTATATATTTGTGGTAATGCGTTAATCTGCGTTTAGTACATATATATGGGGCTTGGGGCAAAAAAATAGCACAAAGTTTGTATTATCACTTTGTGCTATTAAATTTGAATTTGGTGTTGTTTATTACTTTTACCAAATAAAAATCATTGTTGGATTCTTGTTGTTGAAGTAATGGGTCATATAGATAGCATTGTCTTCAGCACTAAGCTTAATGAATGAGAATACCTCTTCATCAAATTCTATCTCATAATTATCTAAATTAAATGCGGTTGTATCTTTTGTAGTAGCTTCGCTCCAATCTAATATTTTTGTTCTGCCAGCTTTTGTAATTTCGCCAACAGCACGCACATCAAGTTTGATAGTGCCTTCTGCCTTTAAGCTTACATTTGAGCCTGTGAATTTTGCTGCTCCAACAGAACCATTGGAATTTACATCAATTATGAATTTTGCCCCATCCTTAAGCGTAATGTTGCCTGCAATCTCCATTTCGCCTCCTTGCTCGCCAGGACGAATTCCTCCGCCAGCTAGCACTTCTAAATCTTTTGCTATGCCTGTGCCACCAATCCATGCATTTTCAAGAATCTTGAATTTGCAGCTTGCTTTGTCGTTAACAAGTAGTCCACCGCCTTGAACTTCAGAGGCACGGGTAATATAAATTGGTCCATCTAAAGCAAGTACGCCATCATTATACTTTGTTATTGAAGCATTGAGGTTTTCTGCATTATTGTAGGAGTTTGTTATTATGCCTTCAATACGTGCATCAACAAAAGGAGAGCCATCTAGTACAACAAAGCCCATTCCTGAATTATTTTGGTTTACATTGATGTCATTTTCTAAAATAATCGTTCCATTTGCATATGGAGAACCAAAGCTTAGATTGTGTGAAATAGATTGCTTGTTGTCTCCTCCTAGTATTGCATGAGACTTGCTTCTATAAAGCATTTCTCCATTAAGGAGTTTAACCCTTCTGACCCCTTCGTAAGCAGCAAAACCGCCAGGGCGATTATGATGGTACATGATAAAATCATCTTCATTATCCATACTTGGGTCTGGAGCATAGTCAAAGTTAATTCCTAGGTTGGCTGGCTTCAAAGTAGATGGATATACGTTTAGATGTAGTCTATTGTAGTTTTTGCTTAAACCCTCAGGGGTTACTGCAAAATATGTTCCAGAATTGATTTGCAGATTATTTGTGTTTGATGTGTTTCTACAAAATTGCCCTAGGTTAATAATGGCACCATCTCCATTTATTGATAATGTCCTATCCCCAGAAGCTCTACAAGTGATTTCTTTAAAAATAACATAAGTTTCACCAGCACCGATTGGTTTTCCATCACGCATTGTAGCTTGCAGAGATGTGTTGCTCATATCAAATGGATCGCCATTAAAAAGCATGTTATCATGATCGTCTAACACAAAGGTTGCCGCTGTAATTGTGGCAATCTCCCCTGAAGAGTTTCTTAGGCGACAGCACTTTTCGCTTGGGAATCCATTAATAGCTGTGCTCCAACCCCAACAGCCAGATGCAAATTTAGGTACAGCGATTAAGCCTTCCTTGTTCATGATTTCAAGATGTCCTTGAATATAAAGCTCGCTAGGCTTAAAATCTGGATTTGCTGCCCCAAATACCACACAACCCTTAGCATTAACACCTACTAAAAATTTGGTGTTTGATGTAGCTACAAGAGGTTGCTTTAATATAAGCCTTCCACCAGAGCAACGTGCCTGATGTTGGTTGCCATTGTCTGCAAAAACAATTGGTGCATCAATAACGTTTGTTCCAAGAGATGCCATATAGAAATCTCTAGTCCAACCATTGTTGTGTTGGTTACCATAAAGATAAAGACTAGCTCCGTTTTCTGCAGTAATATTATAGCCGTCGTAATTATATCCACCAAACCCGTCTGCTGAGTGAACACTTGGTAATGTGGAGTTTGTGTGAGCAACAAAGTATAAGCCAATTGCAGAAAGGTCTGCTGTTAAAACTGGCTGAACTACGGCTTTGGAAGAGAAAATCAACAATGTGTCCTTAGATGGAGCAATTGTTGAGACATTGCCATCAATGTCATTCCAGCTAGCTGCATCATTCATGTTTGATGAACGGTTTGCCCACACTAGCTTATCCCAAGCGAGCAGTTCATTACAAGTTAATAATAATGATAGGATTGCAAAAAGGTTTAAGTATTTGAGTTTCATTTTTTTGCCTCGTAACTAAGTGTTCAATATCAATATAGACAAATCTAACTAATTATGCCATTATATTATCAAAAATCTGACAAAAAATAAATATATAAAATTATTCGTAAAATGCAAGATTAAATGCACGATTTTTATTTCACTTTTAGCAATCTTCAGTAGATGCAGGGGGGATGTAAATTCCATATACTTCTTTAAGCATTTGTCTAGCAGATTTTCCTCCGAATTTTCGTCTAGGATAA
>JAZNPC010000018.1:0-6041 GCA_045589455.1 Kiritimatiellia bacterium | reverse complement strand
TTGCAACTAAATGCACCTTTTTCCATAGAAAACTTTGTGTTTTTACTAAAACCCCTTACTTTTAAAATATTTATGCAACTCTAATCCCTGTCGCACGACTAAACGCACCAAAACAGGTGCATTTAGTTTTGCAAATAACACTTTTATCTTTGTCATATTTTGTAATGTTGCTTGTTTTTGTGCTCCAAAGATGGTAAAATTTTTACATAATTATAATTTGATATTTACCTTTAACGATTTGGAGAAAATATGAGTTTTATTCCACCAGCAAAAGAGCTTTATAAACTTCGTGCACTTAAGGCAGAGAAAGGCGGTACTGATTTTGTTTTTGCATGGGAGCGTGATAATGGACGCTGCTTTCGTTTCTCAATTCCTGTTCCAACAGGTATGGAGAAGGATCGTGAGGTTATTGTTCTAGCAGAGCGTGCTGTAAAATTTGTTCTATGGGCAGCAGGCGGTTGGAAGCTACATATGGCAGGACCAGATGCGATTTGTGCATATATTGAAGCACAATATTCAGCAGGTGGAGCTCGTGATTTTGACCGCGATATGATGCTTAAGTCATATGGTAAAGAAATGGAAATCGTTCGCACACGTGCAATAGAAATTCCTGAAACAAAAGATAATTCAGAGGGTGCAGGCGTTTCTTGGAAGGGTTGCCGCATTGGTTTTGATTTAGGTGCTAGTGATTTTAAGATTTCAGCAGTTGAGGATGGAGAGGTGAAGTTCAGCGATGAATTTCCTTGGGATCCACGCAATGCAACAGATCCAGAATATCATTTCTCAAAGCTTAATGAAGGCTTGAAGCTTGCAGCTTCACATCTACCACGTGTTGATGCAATTGGTGGTAGCACAGCTGGTATTGTTGTAGATAATCAAATGCGTGTAGCATCACTTTTCCGTGCTATTGTGCCAGAGAAGTATGCGGAGGCTCAGCAGCTATTTAAGCGTGTGCAGAAGGAATGGAATGTTCCTGTGCATGTAGAGAATGATGGTGATGTAACAGCACTTGCCGCATATTTGACAAGTGGCTCAAATGGCGTGCTAGGCGTTGCAATGGGCTCTAGTGAGGCAGTTGGCTTTATTGATAAAAATGGCGCAGTAACTGGTCGCTTAAATGAGCTAGCATTTGCTACAGCAGATCTTGATGAGAATGCACCAGCAGATGAGTGGTCTGGCGATACAGGCGTTGGCGCAATGTATTTTTCTCAGCAGGCAGTAAACCACCTAGCAGTTAAGGCTGGCGTTGAATTCCCTGCAGATATGCCATTGCCAGAGCGCCTACTTAAGGTTCAGGCAATGATGAAGGAAAATTCTCCAATTGCTGAAGAGCTTTATAAGACAATTGGTATGTACCTTGGACACAATGTGGCATGGTATCATGAGTTCTATGATTTTGATAGTCTTCTAATTCTTGGTCGAGTAACAACAGGACAGGGTGGTGAGATAATCCTTGAGACAGCTCGCAAGGTTGTTGCAGAGGAATATCCTGAGCTAAAAGATGTTCAAATCACAATGCCAGATGAAAAAGCTAAGCGTTTAGGTCAGTCAGTTGCGGCTGCTGCATTAGTGTAAATGCTTGCAAAATATGAGATTGTTAAAGAAACGATAATAATAAAAAATAATTTTTTAAATTGTGCTTGACTTGCAATGCGAGAAATGATAAATTTACCGGCATGTTTTTGCACATAGGTGGGTTACCCAAGTGGCCAACGGGGGCAGACTGTAAATCTGCTGGCGATGCCTTCCAACGTTCGAATCGTTGACCCACCACCATTTTCGAAAGAGAAAGGAGCGCACGCAAATGAAACTACAAAAAATTGGTAAAACAATTATTTGTTTTGTTTTCATAGGGGCGCTTCTTTTTGCTTTTTATTGGTTGTTCGGTGATGATATCAGAAAGAAGCAAGAGCTTAATGAGCTATTAAATGCAGAGCTTCAAAAAAATGCTCAACTTCAAAGTGAAATTGATGCAATTCGCGAGGAGCTCGCAAAAATGCAAGATGTTGCATATTTAGAGTTGTTAGCTAGAGAACAAGGTCTTGCTTATCCGAATGAGACTGTATACATTTATACAGAAGAAACAGATGATTCTAAAAAGTAAAAAATGCTTTTTAGAATTTTCTTTTTTTACACATTAACAAATTCTAAAAGTGTATGCACTGTATCGAGCTAATTGTCACGCTTTTCTTCACGTGCGACATATAAGTTGTTACGTGCACGCACATGATTATTGACTGTTGTTTGTTGAATTATTTTCAGTGATGGTGTATAATTCTAGGTAAAGAAACAAGAAATGTGAGGAATATAAAATGAAGTCACTTTTAATTACAAATGCTACTTTAATTTCACCAGAGGTTCGTATTGATAATGCTGCTATCCTTGTAGAGGATGGAAAGATTGCAGCAGTATACACATCAGCAGACCCTCTACCAGAGACAGATATTGTTTATGATGCGGCAGGTAATTTTGTTCTACCTGGCTTTATTGATATTCATACACATGGTGCAGCTGGTGCCGATGCTACAGATGAATCTCCTGAAGCAATTTACACTGTTGCTAAGGCAAAGCTAGCAGAGGGCTGCACATCCTTTGCTCCAACCACGCTAACTCTTCCTGAGGAAACTCTTGCTAAGAGCATGGAGTATGTGGCAGAGTATGCAAAGACTTCAGAATATTCAACAGCAATTGGCGTACACCTAGAGGGGCCATATATTAATCCATCCTGCTTGGGCGCACAGAATCCTGCCTTTGTTCGTAGCCCTGACATTGATGAGGTGATGCGTTTGAATTCTGTTTTCAAGGTTAGCCAAGTTTCCTTTGCTGCTGAGGTAGAGGGCGGTAGTGAATTTGCAGATGCTTGCATTGCTAATGGAATTATCCCTTCCTGCGGTCACTCAAAGGCAACCTATGCAGAATTTGCTGCAGCAAATAAGCGCGGACTTCGCCACCTAACACACTTCTGCAATCAGATGACACCACTTCATCATCGTGATATTGGTTTGGTTGGCGCAGGCTTCCTTCATGACGATGTTATGATTGAAATGATTTGCGATAAGATTCACCTATGTCCTGAGATGATTCGCCTTGCATTTACAAAGAAGCCTTTAAATAAGATTGCTCTTATTACCGACTCTATGCGTGCTAGCCATCTTCCTGATGGCCCATCCTCATTGGGTGGCTTGGATGTTATCGTAAAGGATGGTCAGGCTCGCCTTGCATCAAATGGTGCACTAGCAGGCTCTGTGCTTAAGATGAATGTTGCTCTAAAGAATGTTGTAGAAGTAACAGGCCTACCAATAGAGAAGGTTGTTCGCACAACTGCCTTAAACCAGGCAGAGGAGCTTGGTTTAGGTAATGTCCTTGGCAAGCTTGAGCCAGGCTATCAGGCAGATATTGTTGTGCTTGATAAGGATAGCTTTGATGTACAGCGTGTTTACATCAAGGGTATTTGCAAAAGCTGCAATGCTTAATTCGTACGTGGTGGTAGGGTGTGCCACCATTATCGATTAGCCAATAATAGGCGAGGGAAAATGGATTTTTCATTAGCGTCCCCATATAAGCCGTCAGGCGATCAGCCAGATGCAATAGCAAGAATTTGCGATGGCTTTAGAAAGGGTATGAATTTTCAGACCCTTGAGGGCGTTACTGGTTCCGGCAAAACCTTTACAATGGCAAATGTCATTAAGGAGATGGGTTTGCCAACACTTGTTATTTCTCATAACAAGACCCTTGCATCCCAGCTTTTTGGTGAACTAAAGGCATTTTTCCCTAAAAATGCTGTTGAATATTTTGTCAGCTACTACGATTATTATCAGCCAGAAGCATATATTCCTCAGACAGATACCTATATTGCGAAGGACGCTGCCACAAATGAGGGAATAGAGCGCTTTAGATTGTCTGCCACAAATTCGCTTCTCACTCGTGATGATGTAATTGTGGTGGCATCCGTTTCTTGTATCTATGGCTTGGGTTCGCCAGATGATTATATGCTGATGGTGCTTGATGTTGCAGTGGGGCAGGAGCTAGATAGAGATGCAATGCTTGCTCGCCTAATAGAGATGCAATATAAGCGCAATGATATTGAGGCCGCACCAGGAAACTTCCGTGTTCGAGGAGATATCGTAGATATCTTTCTATCCTATGAAAGCGAGGTAGGAATTCGAATCTCATTTTGGGGAGATGAGGTAGAGCAGCTTTCTGAGATAGATGCAACTACTGGTAAAATTACGAAGCGCATGGAGCGCGTGATAATTTCCCCAGCAAAGCATTTTGTTATGCCGCACGATAAGCTAGAAGCTTCGCTCGCAAATATTCAAGCAGAGCTAGAGCAGCGTGTGGCATGGTTTGAGCGCCATGGGAAGCTACTTGAGGCTCAGCGTCTCTCCCAGCGCACAAAATATGATCTTGAGATGTTCCGCGAAATTGGCTATTGCCAGGGCATTGAAAATTATTCGCGACACCTTACTGGTCGCCCTGAGGGAACGCCTGGTGAGTGCTTGATTGATTATTTTCAGGGCGAATTTCTCACAATTATTGATGAATCTCACGTGACTGTGCCCCAGGTGCGTGGAATGTATAATGGCGATAGAGCAAGAAAAACAATTCTTGTTGAGCATGGCTTCCGCTTGCCATCTGCACTAGATAATCGTCCATTGAATTTTGAAGAATTTTCTTCAAAGCTAGGTAAGATTTTATATGTATCTGCTACACCGGCTCAATTTGAGCTAGCACGCTCCGAGCAGGTGGTTGAGCAAATTATTCGTCCAACAGGACTTCTTGATCCAATTGTTGAGCTACGCCCACTTTCCACACAAATCGATGATTTGATGGAGGAGGTGCGTGCTTGTGCAGAGCGAGGAGACCGTGTGCTCGCAACCACGCTTACAAAGCGAACAGCAGAGGATTTGTCGCAATATCTTCGTGATGCAGGTCTACGCGTGGAATATTTGCATTCAGATATTGATGCCTTTGAGCGCGTGGATATTCTAACCCGCTTAAGAAAGGGTGAGTTTGATTGCTTGATTGGTATTAACTTATTACGCGAGGGCTTGGATTTGCCTGAGGTGGCATTAGTGGCTGTGCTTGATGCAGATAAGGAGGGTTTTTTAAGAAGCTCAACCTCGCTTATTCAGACGGCTGGCCGTGCAGCGCGTCATGTTAATGGCCGAGTAATACTTTATGCAGACAATGTGACTGATTCAATGCGCCATATGATGAGTATCACGCAGCATCGTCGAGATGCTCAACAAGCGTATAATTTAGAGCATGGAATCACTCCACGCAGTGTATCACGCCCTCTCAATGAGGATGTTGCAGCAAAGACTTTTGCTGCTGCAGATGTTTCTGAGGGTGCTGTTAATGAGGCTGCAGCAGAATATGGCCTTGCAGGACGCATAGAGCGTTTACAGCGTGAGATGGCACAGGCTGCAGCTGCACTTGAATTTGAGCGTGCAGCCTCAATCCGCGATGAGATCAAATCGCTCACAGAAAGCGCGATTTAGGGGCGCTTGCGCGCACGATGCACGTGATGGCAAGGATGACGGCTAGAAGTGCGAAAAAGGGACGCAGAGACGCAGTGGACGCGGAGGGCGCTGGGCTTGTGTGATGGGTGTGGTGCTGGGGCGCTGACGCGCACATTACCGCTTGTTGTTGCCTATATTATTGCGAAATCTGACGAAGCAATAATGCAACTGCCAAGCGCTAATGTGTACGACCCACCAAGGTTTTTGGGTGGAAAAGCGTGATGGTGGATATCATATATAACTAATTCTGTTGAATCTTGTGCTCATCGTACTAGGAAAAATCATTACCATCATGCTAATCCCGATAATCTTGTTTTACTGCACGAGAGAGCACTTTTAGCCACCACACAAGTAACCCCAGCCCCCATCCGTGTCTATCCGTGCTGGTAATGTATTCCTTGTTTCTGAAAAAAGAACAGTAAACGGGGTTGAAAGTCTGCCTCGTATTGGAGTATTATACGGGACAGCAGGTGCATGGAAAACATCTGCTGTGCGCATGGGAGACACTCGGGGATG
>JAZNPC010000017.1:0-4236 GCA_045589455.1 Kiritimatiellia bacterium | reverse complement strand
TTTTAGATTACTATCTTGAAAGACAAGTAGCTATGACATCAAGTATATAAAAGAAAAAAAAAAAATGGGTTGAACCGCCGTATGCCGAACGGCACGTACGGTGGTGTGAGAGGAGGAGTTAAAACTCCTCCTACTCGATTTAGGTGAAAGGTTAGAAGTAAGAGGTAAGAAGCGTGGTAAATTTGTTCACTTTCCGCTGATGTATGCTTGCTTCTTAAATATAAAACAGATGTCTTCTTATTTAAGAGTTTTGCTCACGCATGCTCCGACATGCGTATCACTATCATATTCTTTCCCACCAACGATTGGGTTTATTTTCAATGTGCTCACGCTGTTTCATGTTCTTATTGTTTTGTTGTTTCTCATTTTTTTCTAGTAAAAAAACATAAAAAAGTGTATCATTAACACCTTGAAAAATATGATGGTTAGGTCAATGTATGTTCTATTAATGGAGTAGGATGTAAAAATGAATGATAATTTTATAAATCAAGGTCCAGCGGTAATGGACCCAAACTTCATCAACAAACACCTTGATGAGGTTCTAGCAAATACACGAATTGATCAAGAGTTATATTATAACTATAACGTAAAACGTGGTTTAAGAAATTCAGATGGTTCTGGTGTTTTAGTTGGTTTGACACAGGTTGGTTCTGTAGTTGGCTATGGTATGTTCGAACAAGAACTACAGCCAGTTCCTGGTAAGCTTATGTATCGCGGTATCGAAATTCGTGATCTTGTAAAGGGCTTCCAAGCAGAGAAAAGATTTGGTTTTGAAGAGACTTGCTTCCTTTTGCTTTTTGGTCATCTTCCAACAAAATCTGAACTTGAGGAGTTTTGCAATGTTTTAGACTCTGTGCGTCCTCTACCTCTTGGCTTTAAGGAGTCCGCAATTTTACACATGCCAAGTCCAAACGTTATGAATAAGCTTGCTCGCTGCGTGCTAGCAAATTATTCTTTTGATGAAAATCCTGATGATGTTTCCATTGGTAATGTATTGCGCCAAAGCCTAGAGTTGATTGCACGCCTTCCAACCTATGCAGTTTATGGCTGCCAGGCAAAGGCTCACTACTACGGTGGTAAGAGCCTTCATATGCGTGTGCCTAAGAAGGGCTTGAGCACAGCAGAGCATATTCTTTGCTTGTTGCGTCCTTATAGTGATTATACTCAGCTTGAAGCAGAGCTATTAGACCTATGCTTAGTTCTTCATGCAGAGCATGGTGGCGGTAATAACTCAACCTTTACAACTCACGTTGTTTCCTCAACCTTTACTGATACATATTCTGCAATTGCAGCTGCAATCCTTTCTCTAAAGGGTCCACGCCATGGCGGTGCTAATATCCAAGTAACAGATATGATGGAAAATATTAAAGAAAATATTTCCAACTGGGAGGATAAAGCAGCAATTAAGGATTATCTAGCAAAGATGCTCAATAAAGAGGTGTATGATAAGAAGGGTCTTATCTATGGTCTCGGACATGCTGTTTATAAAATCTCTGATCCTCGTGCAGAGGTTCTATACGAGAAAGCAAAGCAGCTTGTTGGTGAGCATCCTGAGTATGAAAAAGAATTTCATCTTTATGAGAATGTTGCAGAGATTGGCCGTGATTTATTCATGGAGAAAACAAAGTCATCTCGCCGCATGTGCATAAATGTTGACTTCTATTCAGGTCTTGTTTACAAGATGCTTGATATTCCAAGCGACTTGTTTACACCGCTATTTGCAATTGGCCGTATGCCTGGTTGGTGTGCACATCGCCTTGAAGAGCTTAACTCTAATAGTAAGATTATTCGTCCAGCATATAAGTGTGTTGTTAACTCAAAGCCATATGTTCCAATGGACGAACGCTAACAATATTCGGTAATAGTGAATAACAAATAGTTTTGGTAAGTGGGCTAAATGGTGTTGTCTCCATTTAGCCTCTTACATAAGTATAAGAGAATGCTATGTCTATAAAAATCCATCTTGCACCAATGGCTGGAATTACAGATTCTGCTATGCGCATAATTACTATGCGTCATGGTGCTGATGTGTGCTATACAGAAATGGTTAGCGCTGCAGGCATAGCAAATGATTCTCGCCGCACCTTTCAATTATTAGAGAAGCTTCCAGAAGAGGGCTTAGTTGTTGCGCACATTTATGGAGCAAATCCAGATTATATGCAAAAGACAGCTGAAGTTATTACTGAGCTAGGTTGCTTTTCTGGAATAGATATCAATGGTGGTTGTCCAGTACACAAGGTAACACGTAGTGGCTCTGGTGCCGCATTGATGCGCGATCCAAAGCTTGTGGAAAAAATTGTTTCTGCAACAGTTAAAGGAACAAATTTACCTGTGTCCTTTAAAACCCGCATAGGTCTTCACCCAGGTGAAATAACAATACACGAGGTTGCTCGCGCAGTGGAGAATGGTGGCGCAAGTCAGCTTACAGTGCATGGCCGCGTTGCATCAAAAGAGCATCGTGGAGACGTTGATTTTGATTTACTACGTGAGGCAGTAAATTTGGTTTCAATCAATGTTGTTGTTAATGGTGGTATTCGCTCACCAGAAGATGCAAAGCGCATGATTGAAGAAACTGGTGCAAAAGAAATTATGCTAGGGCAAGGAGCAATGGGTAATCCTTGGCTCTTTAAACGCATTAGTGAATATGTTAATAATGGAGTAGAGCTACCTCCTCCAACAAATGAAGAATTGATGCGTGTATTAGCAGAGCATTTTCAGTTGGCGATGCAGTTCCAGCAGCAGATAAGAGATAATTATCCAGAAGAGCTTTGGCCAAGCGGTGATCCAGAGCAAAGCGCGGTCTCTTGCTTTAAGCGTTTTATGTTTCACTACTTCCGTGGAATGCGTGGCGTAACAGATTTACGCCGTCAAATGAATGAATATAAAACAATTTCGGATGTCATGAATGCTGTCTCACAGCACATGCATTTTTAAGCGACACCATGACCAGGAATTGGTTGTGTGCTAAGACGCGTACATAGGCGATGCCTAAAATATAGTGTGTTATCAAATCAATAATCAATAACTATTTATTTTATTTTATTTTCAATAAAAATAATGTGGTATAATATTATTTGTTTGTGTTATAATGTTAAAAGTTAGTGAAAGACGTCACATCAAAGTAAGGGATAAATATAAATGAAGAGAATTTTTCTTTTAGTAATCTGTGTTTTAACAACAGTAGGTTGTGTTGGTGCAGAAAAGGTTGATAAGCCTGCTGTGTCTCCTTTTATTCCATGGGAGGATCAGGTGAAAATTTGTACCTGGAATATGCGCTGGTTCCCAAGTGGGTCTCCTGTACAAAAGCCAGCGAAGGATGAATATAAGAGAACAGATTCTGCTGCACGTTTTTTAAACTGGCAAAGAGTTGATATCATTATGCTTCAGGAGGTGAGAAGTGCTGAGGTGGTAACCAATCTTGTGAAGCAGATGGAGCATCCAGATATGAAGGTTGCTGCTTGCACACAATTTCCAACTTTGCCAACAGATCCTGTGCCTGCACATCAGAATGCAATCATAACACATTACCCTGTTATAGACTCTGGTTTTGCTGCTTGGGAAAAAGAGGGTGAGCTTGAATTGCCTCGTGGTTATGCTTATGCAGTAGTTGATTGTGAGGGGACTCTTGTTTTATGTTTTAGCGTTCACTTCAAGAGTAACTTTATTGCAGAAGGAGAAGATCCAGAAACAACACCTATAATTAATAGAAAAACGCGTGAAGCAACAGCTCGTCAGTTTGTCGAGATAGCTAACGAACTTTCAAAGAAGGAATATGATGGAAGAAAGATTGATGCAGTATTTTTAGCTGGCGATTTTAACACATCTATTTTTGATCCAAATTTTGAGGGAGAAACAACTATCCAAACTATTATAGATGGAGGATATCGTGATGTATATGCAGATGTTCCTGTAGAAAATCGAGAGACAATGCCAGCAACCAAGTGGCATGCATCAACGGTGTTTGATTATATTTTCTATAAAGGGGTTAAGGAATTAAACGATCCGTATATTGCTCCAAAATCTTGGATTTCAGATCATCGTTTGGTTTCAATCAAGTTTATTAAGTAAAAAAAGAGGCTGTTGCAAAGAGCAACAGCCTTTTTATGTATGACGGGCATGTCATAGTTCTATGGTGAAAGTCCAACGGGGGGTAGTTACCGACCAACCCAATAGCGACTCCCAAGGTTTATGTTGCGAGGCATAGGCGAGAAGAAGGGATAGCGAAATCGTAGCCTA
>JAZNPC010000016.1:0-3279 GCA_045589455.1 Kiritimatiellia bacterium | reverse complement strand
CACTAGCGCTTGGCAGTTGCCCTTACGACAAAAGGAGTAAACTCGGGCAACAACAAGCGGTAGTGTTTTTCGTCGATGCCACCATACAAGCCACCACGAGAGCCCCCGCGCCCTCCGCGACCTTGGCGTCTCCGCGTCCCTTTTTCGCACTTCTAGCCATTGCTTGCAACATAAAGCAATATTTGGTAAACTTTAGAAAAGTTTGATTTATTAAAGCATTGATAAAGAAAAGAGGATTTATTATGGATTCCGTAGAGAAAAAGGCAGTAGCACTTTTTACAGCAGTTCCAAAGCTGCACAATTGCGCACAAGCAATTGCGGCTGCAGCAGGTAGAGAAGATTTAGTAGAAGAATTTGCTAGTAAGGGTGGCGGTAGAGCAGAGGATGGTATTTGCGGTGCTCTATATGCTGCGATGGCAGTGGTAAGCGAGTGTGATAAGGAAGCACTTAAGCGTGATTTTGCACAGCTTGCTGGGCTTGAAGCTTGCCGCGAGCTAAAAATGACACAAAAGCTTTCTTGCCTTGAGGCAGTACGCATAGCAGGTCGCCTAGTAGATAAATATCGCACACGCGATATGTCAAAGGATTTGCGCAAAGTAACCATTGAGCGTGGCTTTACAAAGTATGCAGCAGGCTCTGTTGTTATTCGCCAGGGCGATACATGGGTGCTTTGCACAGCATCAGTTGAGGAAAAGGTTCCTCCTTTCTTACGTGATAGTGGACAGGGCTGGGTAACAGCAGAATATAGCATGCTTCCAAGCAGTACACTTCAGCGCAAGGATCGTGAAATTAAGAAGGGAAAGCCAGATGCTCGTAGCTCAGAGATTGGTCGCTTGATTGGACGTGCACTACGTGCTGCCGTTGATATGAAAAAGCTTGGTGAGCGCACCATCACAATTGACTGCGATGTTCTTCAGGCAGATGGCGGTACACGCTGCGCTTCAATCACAGGTGGTATGGTGGCTCTAGCAGATGCAATTGATAAGCTACTTGAGGATGGAAAGCTAACAGAAAATCCAATTCGCAATTTTGTTTCTGCTATTAGTGTTGGCATTTGCAATGGACTTCCTGCTCTTGACCTAGATTATATTCATGATTCAACAGCAGATGTTGATCTAAATGTTATTATGACAGCGGATGGCCGTTTTGTTGAGATACAGGGCACAGCAGAGCATGAGCCATTTACCGATGAGCAGCTATCAGCCCTAAAGGCTCTAGCAGTTAAGGGCAATGCTGAGCTAGCACGCCTTCAGCAGGAATGCCGCAAGGCATAGCCAATAATCAATATCCAACAATTTGTTCTGTGCTGCGACATTATTGTCGCAGTTTCACGTAGTGAAAATAAAAGGTGGATTTAATAGAAATGGGATTGCAGAAGATACGTAACAGGCTAGGGGAGTTTTGGTGGGCTTCTCTTATATTCTTTATTGCATTACGCTTTGGTGATGCAATAAATGCCTTTACTGGTCTATTTATAGTTCCAAAATTTGTTTCTCAGGATGAGCTTGGAGCAGTGCTTCCTGTTCTTAATTTTACTGTATTTTTAAGTCTTCCTCTTTCTATTTTTATCACAGGCTATACCAAGCTACTTAATGTTTGCTCTGTAAGAGATGAATGGGGCAAGGTAAAGCGCATGTACTTAGATGTATTGCGCTATTCGTTCATTTTTATATTTTTAAGTGTGCTTTTAGTCGTTATCTTTCACGGCTTAGTTTTTGAGCGACTTCGAATCCAGGAAACCTCCTTGGGTGTGGTTATTGTTGCAGCGGGTCTTTGTGGGGCCTTTGCCCCATTGTTTACCAATACACTTCAGGGCTTAAAGAAGTTTCGAGAGCTATCATTAGTCAATATAATTGCTGCACCAATACGACTTGTTGTTGTGTTGATAGCAATGCCAATTAAGGCGCTTACAGGCTTCTTTGTTGCACATGGTTCTGTCCCATTTGCGCAAATTATTGCTTCAACCTTTGCCATTAGAAAAACAGTATTTTCTAGTGAATTAAAGGCTGAGCCTTATTTTGATGAAAAGACCCGACGCTGGTTCTACCGTTTTCTTTTCCTTAATGCGCTATTTGTTGTACCTATGATTCTAGGTAATTGTGTTGAGACAATGATTATTCGTCAGCGACTTTCGGAGTTAGATTCAGCTGCATTTTATATGCTTTCACGTATTGCAGAGATAGGTGGTTATTTAGGCTTAACGCTTATGGTTGTTATTTTCCCATTTGCTTCAGAGCAGCATGAAAAGGGAAGGGATAGCGATTTATTACTATTATGTGTAATTGGTGCATCTGCGGTATTTTCTATATTGTTTGCAATTGGATGCTATTTTACAAAGGATTTTATATTACCATTATTGCCTAATGGAGAGTCATATTTGTCCTATACAAAGGAATATATGCTATTAATTTTCATATATTCCTCAATAGCGATATGGTATTGCTTTATAAATAACGAGATGGCATCTGAGCGCTTTACATTTTTAAGGTATCACATTGTAATTCAGGCATTATTTATTGCATTATTATTTATTTTAACTGGCTATGGATATTTCTATGGATATCTTCCAGAGTCGTGGGTAAATGCAATCCGAGATTTAAATGCTTGCAGACTAAGCTTTATTTTAAGCTTAATCGCTGGTGTCAATATTCTTCGTTTGCTGATGATCTCAGCGCACCTACTATATAGGCATAAGCGACAAAAATAGGGGAAGCATCGCCTTCGCCCCCACACCCTTGTGCGAGAGAATTATACAACTGCGCCGCACGCGACGCAGCGCACAACATTACTTGTTGATTGTTCTTACATTACCCTCGCACTTTTAGCCATCACGTGCATCACGCTTTTTGTCTCAATGACCTTGGTGGGTCGTACACATTAGCGCTTGGCAGTTGCATTATTGCTTCGTCAGATTTCGCAATAATAAAGGCAACAACAAGCGATAATGTGCGCGCTAGCGCCTCAACACCACACCCATCACACAAGCTCAGCGCCCTCCGCGTCCACTGCGTCTCCGCGTCCCTTTTTCGCACTTCTAGCCATCACGTGCACCACACTAGCCCATGGGTTGCGTCCCACACTAGCGCTTGTAAGTTGGCCTTGCGACAACGAGAGCAAGACCATGTCCAACGTCAAGCGCTAGTGTAGTGCGCTACGCACACACCCAAGCAATCCTGCCAATCCTGCCCAATCCTGTAATCCTGTTCCTGCGCGAGAGCGCACTCGCGCGCCCCGCGCGCCAATCCCACCCCCCAATCCCACACCCTCACATCCCACACG
>JAZNPC010000015.1:0-2428 GCA_045589455.1 Kiritimatiellia bacterium | reverse complement strand
TAGGCTACGATTTCGCTATCCCTTCTTCTCGCCTATGCCTCGCAACATAAACCTTGGGAGTCGCTATTGGGTTGGTCGGTAACTACCCCCCGTTGGACTTTCACCATAGAACTATGACATGCCCGTCATACATAAAAAGGCGCCTACATTTCTGTGGCGCCTTTTTTATTAGCATCTCTACAACAGCTGCTTACTTTTGCAAGACAGCCTTGATACGGCGTACGCCTGCACTTGAGGATTCCTCTTTCTTAATCTTGAATACACCCATCTCACCTGTGTGCTCAAGATGAGGTCCTGTGCAAACCTCCTTAGAGAAATCTCCCATTGTGTAAACAGAAACCTGCTCACCATACTTTGCTGCAAATAATGCAGTTGCACCAGCAGCCTTTGCTTCCTCAATGGTCATCATCTCACGAGTAATCTTGATATCCTTCTTGATTTGCTCGTTAACAAGATCCTCAACAGCCTTAATCTGCTCAGGTGTCATCTTTTCACCATGAGTAAAGTCAAATCTCAAGCGTTCAGCTGTGATATTTGAGCCCTTTTGATTGCAATGCTCGCCAAGAACCTGCTTTAGAGCAGCATGTAGCAAGTGAGTTGCTGTGTGAAGGGCTGTTGTTTCCTCAGAATGCTCTGCCAAGCCAGACTTTGCTGAGCCAACATTTGCACGAGAAAGCTCCTGATGCTTCTTGAATGCCTCATTGTAGCCATCAACATCAACAGTGAAACCGATTTCAGCTGCTAGCTCAACAGTCATCTCTAGAGGATAACCATAGGTATCATATAGCTTGAATGCCTGCTTGCCGGAAATCATTGTTTCCTTTACGTAGCTAGGATCCTTTGCTGACATAAATTCATTCTTACGCTGAATGCCAGAGATACACTTATCAAACTCTCTCTTACCTTCATCAAGAGTCTTACCAAAGCGAGATTCTTCCTGTAGTAGCTCAGTAATTACGCGCTCACGATTCTGCTCAAGCTCTGGATATACGTGCTTGTACTCGTCAATAATTACACAAGCCATCTTCTCTGTGAAGCCAGGAGCAATGCCTAGCTTACGTGCATGACGTACTGCAGAGCGAATCAAACGGCGTAGAACATAGTTTGCACCGATATTACCTGGTGTCACACCACCCTTTTGGTCACCCAAAATAAATGTAGATGTACGCATGTGGTCAGCAACAACGCGTGAAGAGCGAACCTCATCACCAACAAACTCTGACTTACCACTTAGTTCTTTAATCTTTGCCATAATTGGCTGGAATACATCTGTATCATAAACAGTGTCTAGACCATTCATCATGCAAATTGTGCGCTCAACACCCATACCAGTATCAACATTGTGGCGGCCTAGAGGAACAAACTTGCCCTTTTCGTTCTTGTTGTACTGCATAAATACATCGTTCCAAATTTCGATATATTTACCGCAGTGGCAGCCAGGGCGACAATCTGGACCACACTTTTCTTTTCCAGTATCAATAAACATTTCTGTGTCAGGACCGCAAGGACCTGTTTCACCAGCTGGGCCCCACCAGTTGTCCTCACGAGGCAAGCGATAAATGCGCTCATCAGGAATACCTAGGCTCTTCCAAATCTCAACAGCTTCCTCATCAGCAGGAATTCCTTCCTCGCCCTTGAACACTGTAACAGAAAGCTGCTCAGGAGAGAAACCTAGCTGCTGAGTTAGGAACTCATAAGACCAATTGATTGCTTCCTTTTTGAAATAATCATTTAGAGACCAGTTACCTAGCATCTCAAAGAATGTCAAGTGAGCGCTATCACCTACCTCATCAATATCACCTGTACGAACACACTTCTGAACGTCTGTAAGGCGTGTGCCTGCGGGATGCTCTTGCTTACCCATTAGATATGGAACAAGCGGATGCATACCTGCTGTTGTAAATAGCACAGTAGGATCATTCTCTGGGATTAGAGAAGCACCAGAAATTAATGTATGTCCCTTGGACTGGAAAAATGTAAGATACTTTGTACGAAGTTCGTCTGCTGTAATTTTCATAAAACCCTCATAAAATAGTTAGCGCATATTTTAATGCTTTACAGAAAAAAATTCAAGAAAGAATGACTAGTTTAAGAATTAATACTGCACAATACTAGAACACAAAAGGGTTCCACACTAAATATATTACATAATTTATTTTTTATAGTATTCAATTAACCAAGCAAATCTATTTTTATTTAATAAAAACAAAAGAAATAGACCAACCTTCTAATAGAGGAACACACACATAAATAAATATATCTAGTTGTTTTTACAATCAATTATATTTTAATCGAGTAGGAGGAGTTTTAACTCCTCCTCTCACACCACCGTACGTGCCGTTCGGCATACGGCGGTTCAACCCATTTTTTTTCTTTTATATACTTGATGTCATAGCTACTTGTCTTTCAAGATAGTAATCTAAAAGGC
>JAZNPC010000014.1:0-33267 GCA_045589455.1 Kiritimatiellia bacterium | reverse complement strand
TTGTAAAGGAACCACAATCTTGTTTGTCTAAATTTGTCATTTGGGACTTATTTTTTTTACGTTTACAACGGTCTTAATTCTATAAAAACCCTTTATTTTTTTTCAACTCTTAAATCGTGCATTTAATTTTACAGAAAACACTCATGCATATTTTGTATATATGGTCGCCTTTCGCTTGCTTATTTTTAAACAATAAACTATAATTTATAACATTAATAGGTTAAACTTTTTTATAGGAGAATTTTTATGAGCATTCAGTCTCAACTTTTAGGTGAATTTTCTGTTGTAGGTGATTTGGGTGATTGGAAAATAACCTCATCCTCCGAGCTTGTAGAGCCAAAGCTTGAGCTTTTGAAGGTTTCTCTTTCAGCTCCAGCTCCGATTGCTCCTCCTTTTTTAAGATTAGACAATACTATTCCTCAAAAGGATATGTTTGCAAAATGGACTTCTGGAGGATGTTTCTATCGCGGAATTCCACCAAATTGGTGGAGTAAAACTCATTCTGATTTGGCAACACAGGTGCCATTAGTTCAAATTAATAATAATGCAGATAGGAATCGCGTTCTTATTGCATGTTCAGATGCATTGCGCTTTGTCGTTTTTCATTGTGGTATTTTAGAGGAGGGGTGCTCTTTGACCACCTCTATTCGAATGTTTGAGCAGGTGGAAGCCCCAATCCAAAATTACGAATTTATTTTGCGAATTGATATGCGTGATTGCTTTTATGCAGAAGCACTTCAAGAGGCATCGAAATGGTTTTCCTCTTTTGATGAGTATAAGCCAACAATTCCTCCTAAGGCTGCATATGATTCTATTTATTCTTCTTGGTATACCTATCATCAAGAAATTTTTGATGATGAATTGGTGGCAGAGTGTGCTCTTGCTAAAGAGTATGGATTAAATGGAATTATTATTGATGATGGTTGGCAGACTGATGATAAAAAACGTGGCTACGCATTTTGTGGAGATTGGGAGCCTTCTAAGAAACGATTTAAGAATGGGATGCGCGATTTTGCACGTCGCTTACATGCAATAGATGTAAAATTATTGCTTTGGTATTCAGTTTGCTTTGTTGGTGTACATAGTAAGCATTATGAACGCTTTAAGAATAAATCATTATATTTCCGAGGTGGAAATACCCAAGCACTTGTGCTTGATCCTCGCTTCCCTGAAGTGCGCGAATATTTGATTCAGACCTATGAAAATGCTATGCGAGATTGGGAGCTAGACGGATTTAAGTTTGATTTTATTGATAATTTTCATATAGAAGGAGAGGATCCTGCTATTGCAGAGGATTATGCTGGGCGTGATATAAAGTCAGTTGCTCATGCTGTTGATGCGTTGCTTACAGAGGTGGTTCGCCGCCTTAAAGCAATTAATCCAGATGTTTTGATTGAGTTTCGTCAGTCATATATTGGCCCAGCAATCCGTAAATATGGAAATATGTTCCGTGTAGCAGATTGTCCAGGTGATATTAATCGCAATCGTGTAGGTATTGTTGATTTGCGTTTGCTTTCAGGTGAAACTGCAGTGCATTCCGATATGTTAGAATGGAATATGCAGGCAGATTACAAGACAGCAATGCTTCAGCTATTGAATGTTATTTTTGGTGTGCCTCAGATTTCTGTTAAATTAGAAGAACTTCCAGAGGAGCATAGAAAAGCATTGAAATTCTGGCTGAATTTCAGAGAACAGCATCGTTCTACATTGCTAGAAGGAAGGTTTGTGCCTCGCTTAGCTTCGTCAAACTATCAGCATATATCGGCATATAATGATGAGGATGAGGTTGTGGCAGTGTATTCCCATGGCGTTGTTGTTAAACCAGAGAGCAATGCGAAGAGCATTTCTATAATTAATGCATCTGGTCAAGATGGCATTGTTTTGTCATTGGCACGCGCAGCAACAAAGGCAGTGGTTTATGATTCAATCGGTGGAGAGCAGGAGATAGCAGCACCTGCAGCAGGCTTCACTCAGATTGCAGTTCCTGCTAGTGGCTTATTGGTTCTAACATTTTAATTTACTAACAATTTGTTCCGTGCGGTGACATTGTTGTCGCCGCTGCTCGCTAGAGCATAAAAGGAGAGTTTATGTATAAAATAACATTAACAGATGGACGTGAAATAAAGGCAGAAGAAGGGCAGTCTCTTTTTACAGCATTGCGTGAGTCTGGTATCTTTGTCCCAACAATTTGTGGAGGCAAGGGCTTCTGTGGTAAGTGTAAGGTACAGATCCTTTCACCAGAGGGGATTGCCGCTACACCAGAAGAGCAGAAGCATTTTTCTCAAGAGGAGCTAGCTGCTGGTTGGCATTTGGCTTGCCGTGTGCCAGTGTCCTCAGATATGTCAATTTCTCTTCCTGGTGAGCTAAAGGGCATTTATTTATGCAAGGGCAAGGTGATAGAGAAAGAGCTTGTGGCAAAGGATATTATGCGAGTACGCCTTGAGCTAGCAAAGCCACTTGAATATTTGCCAGGTGCATTTGTTATGATTGATGGCCCAAAGATGTTTGGCGTGTCTCGTGCATATTCTATCGCAACACCTCAATCCTCAAAAAATGCGATTGAGGTAAATGTGCGCCTTGTTCCAGGAGGCAAGCTTTCCACATATATTCATGAAAAGCTTACAATTGGAGAAGAGCTAACACTTACTGCTCCATATAGTGGCTATGCTGAATTAGATGAGACAGAGGATTTACTTTGTGTGGCAGGAGGCTCTGGAATTTCCCCTGTAATGTCGCTTCTACGTACAATGAAGGAAAAAGGCTTTAACCGCAAGGTAACCTTTATTTATGGTGCAAATACAGCGGCAGAGCTTCCATATTTAGATGAGCTACTTGCTCTACAGGCTTCAGAGCCAAGCTTTGTTTATTTGCCAGCAATTGCAATTGCACCAACTGAGTCAATTTCTTGTTCATATGATAATTGTCTTGTGACAGATGTTATAACCAAACGTATAGAAACAACAGATAATGTGGCAGTGTATCTTTGTGGAAGTGAGGGTATGATTTCTGCAGTTACTGCAGCACTAAATACAAAGGGCACTCCTAAATCTATTTTCTACGATAAGTTTAATTAAATCACATCGTGGCATGGTAGGGCAGAGCCTACCATGCCACGATATTAACTAATCTTGCAACCCAGCTTCCCAAGTACCCCATAATCATCCGTGTCCATCCGTGTCCATCCGTGTTTTTGATTCCCACACATCCGTGTGTCCGTGTTTTTGATTCTCGCACTTCTAGCCATCACATAAGTAACCACCAAAATATCTGTGTATGAATTTACAAACTATTTCCCAAACAGGCAATGGTCGTTGGACCCAAAAGCAAATCTTAAGCTTTGCTAATCAGCTATTTTGGTTTTGCTTTTTAGCTTATGTTTGTAGCTACATTGGTAGAAAGAATTTTTCTGCTTGTCTGCCTGAAATGATTACAGAGGGGCTTCTAACAAAGACTTATGGAGGCTACATAACAACTGCTTATATGCTTGTGTATGGTGCCGGACAAATGGTGAATGGTATTTTAGGCTCTCGTTATCAGCCAAAATACATGATAGGCATTGGTCTATTTGGTGCAACCATATGTAATCTTTTGATGGGTGTATTAAATAGCGTATGGTTGATGGTTGTGGTTTGGGCTGCAAATGGTTTGTTTCATTCTATGCTATGGGCACCAATAATTCGTGTGTTTACTGATCAAATTCCTGATGAGAGACGCTTAAGATGTGGTGCTAATATTGGTGCAGCATGTAGTGTTGGTGCTATATTAGCGTTTGTTATTCCAGGAGTTATGCTCAAATTTACAACCTGGCGCTGTGTCTTTTTCTTGTCGGCAGCAATACTCTTTATTGCTTTTATCGTGTGGGTTCTCGGGCATAAATATCTACGTGATTATTTGAAGCTAATGGATGTGGTTTGCAAAAGAGATAGAGTGAAGCATTTTGCACAAACCTCAACTGTTGGAGGAGATTCCACAATCAATACTACACCACCTAAAAAGTATTCAATAATTGGTATTGTTGTATCTTCAGGTATTTGGTTGATGCTTTTTGGTTTGCTTTGCAATGGAGCATTACGAGATGGTGTTGAATCTTGGGTGCCAACCTTCCTCAAGGAGCAATTTAATCTAACACCATCACGAGCTTCATTGATTACAGTATTTGTTCCTATTGTAAGTATTTCTGGAACATATACTGCAAATTGGCTTAACAATAGGCACATAAAGAATGAATTATATACAGCGGGGTTAATGTTTATTGTGGCAGTTTTAGCAGTATTAGGAATATATTTTACACGCAACACAAATGCGTGGATTTGTGTTGTTTTTCTTTCCATCAGCACTGCGGCAATGTGGGGTACAAACCATATGTTCCTAACACAGCTACCATATCATTTTGCTAAATATGGAATGTCTGCGACAATTACAGGTGCCTTTAATAGCATAATTTACTTCTCTTCTGCATTATGTGCAGGTGTTTATGGAATATTGGCAGATAGAATGGGCTGGGAGTTCCTCATTTTTATTTGGCTTATGCTTGGAATCCTTGGTGTTGTTTTTTGTTTGATTCCTGGTAAAAACTGGAGTAAAAAACGTTGTCAAAATGATAACGTTGTATAAACCCTATTTTATTATTAAATTTGTAGCTTCATTTTTGGGAGTATTTGAGTTATTTACCCATCGTACATGCCTCACGTTCTCCTGCACTTCCAATCTTCTTTAGGTGAAAGCTCGCGTGGGATTTGCCATCGTGCAAGTAGAATTTGTATCCAATAGTTAAATTCAAGACTAATCTTGTGAAAACATAGATGCACCCTTGGTTTTTATGTTGTGTGGTTTTCATTGAACAAGCCAGCGTAATTTGATAAAATACATAGTATTTTAATAAATGAAATGAGGGTTCTAGATGGCTGCTATTTTGATAGATGTTGGTAATACATCAACTACAATTGGAAGATGGGAAAATAATCGAGTGACCGATTGGGTTGCCGTTAAAGGTGGTATTAAAGACCCTCCAGAGGTTGCTGCTGCTCTAGAAAAATTGCGTGCTTCAGAGTGTGAAGGAGCATTGTTGGCTTCTGTTGTTCCTGCCGTAAACCCTATATGGACATGGATGCTTGAGAGTGTTGTAGGGATTAAGCTAGACATTCTTTCAATTAAGCATAAGCTACCAATTGGCATTAAATATCCAAAGCCTGAGCAGATTGGTGCAGACAGAATTGCAGATGCAGTTGGTGCAGTGGCTCGCTATGGACACCCAGTGATTGTAGCAGACTTTGGTACAGCACTTACATTTGATGTGGTTGATAATGATTGCAATTATATTGGTGGTGCGATTGCTCCAGGATTGCCTCTTATGACAGATTATCTTCACGAGCGCACCGCAAAGCTCCCAAAGGTAACCCTTGATGATGATTTTTCTAATGCTTGCGATTCAACAGAAAATGCAATGAAGCTAGGCGCAAAGCTAGGACATCGTGGCATGGTGCGTGAAATATCTACTTATCTAAGAGATGAAGTGCTTAAAAATAAGAATGCGATTCTTTGTGCAACAGGTGGCTACGCTAAGTGGGCCTTAGAGGGGCTTGATATGGATTGCCATATTGATTACGATTTAACATTATTTGGATTAGGAATGATTTATGTACATAACAAATAGAGAAAATTCAATTGGAGGAACTCTCCACCCATTTCATGGGAAATGCTATTATTGGTCACAGCGCAAGGAGCCAACTCATAAATGGCCAAGCTGGCATAACCACACAGGTTCCTTCCCACGTTTTTCAAATTGTCCAACGTTGGGCTTGTCTGTAGAGCGCTACAAGCTTGATATGGAAATAAATAAAGAGGCATGGGAGCTATTTGCAATTACAGATCATGCTCATGCGATTGCTATCGATAATCCTAGTCTTGCTTGGCCATATAATTGGTATGATAGCTTTGATATTCCTGAGCGTTGCTATAAGTCTGGAGTAACAGAAGAGCGCTATCGCCAGTATGTAGAGCGTGGTGATGCCTTGCGTGACGGGAAGAAGTTTTTCTCTGGCATTGAGGTTGAGGTTGATTCTCAGGGCCGCCATTTAGTACCTGAATGGGTTTGGGAGCATATGGATGTGGTAATTGGTTCTGTCCACCATAACCCAATAAACGAGAAGACATGGGCTGAAGATTTCTTTATGTATCTTGACCGCATTCTTAAGCTGCCATGTGACTATATTGGTCATCCTGTGCGTGCAATAAGCCAATTTTCAACACAAACTCATACATTGCCACATGAAATTCTCGATGAGGTAATAAAGAAGCTCTATGACAATGGCTCTGCTCTTGAAATTAATGCTCATTTCCCTCAATTTGCTGACGATGTATATTTATTGCGCCGTGCCTATGAAAAGGGAATGGAAATTGCATTTGCTTTGGATTTACATTACCCTGAGGAATTTGGTAACTGGCGTTACTTTGAGGACGTAGTTGAGATGTCTGACATTCCTTATGAGAAGTTGAAGCTATTTACCCCTAAGAAATTTAAGGCAAACTAAGAAAAAGCCGAATGGATAAACAGCATATAAAGCGCCATTTATTGGTTGGATATATAAAATATAAGCGTAATTTTCCGCATATTAAGCTAGCTTTAAGTGCGGTGTTTATTGCTTTGTTTTTATGTGTTGTTTTGATACTTCATATAATTGCTCACGAAATGCCAAGAGCATGGGTGGAAAAGATAGAGCAGGAGCTATCAACAGATGCTTTTTCCGTTGAATTAGATGGTGTGTCATTATCGTTCCAAAATGGATTATTTTTAAATAACGTTTCTGTTTATCCAAAAGGAATTCCCCACAAACCAGTGATAAATGCTCATCAAGTGCATATGGATGTGGATTTCTTCTCCTTTAAACCATTGGTTAGTAGAATAAAATCTATCTCTATCGGTAATTTAGAATTAGACGAATTTTCTAATTTGCTTCCCGAAGATAAATTAAGCGAAGATATAGAAGATCAACCTGAAAGTGTTACAATTCTACCAGAATTAAAAGATGTAGAATTGACTTGTAACAAGGTTAGTGTTTTCGGTATTGATGCTTATAATTTTACTACACTTATTACGATGGGGGATTCAATTGTAAATTGTAGTGGGATAGAATTGTCTCTAACAAGAAAAGGTGAAAATATTCACCAGTATTTGACTGGAGATATCGTTTGTGATGTAGTTAATAACTCAGTTGATTTTACTGGAGATGGATTCTTAAAAACAGAAACAATTTTACCATTGTTTGCAGATTTAGGACTTTTGGGTTTGGAAAGAGAGGTTGGAAAAATAGAATTTCCTGAATATCCAGCTGTTGTTAATGCGCATTTGAAATATCATCCAAATGAATCAATTTATAATTTGGATTTGCATTTAGATTCTAAGCATACAATCTACAATGGAATTGATTTTACTTCCGTTGCTATGAATTTAAAGGCACATGGAACGAATGGGTGGTCAAATGTCGATATAAATTCATTAACAGGTATTCGCCCTGAAGGTGCAATGTCTGGCTCATTAACGATAGATTTGGAAAACGAACTTTTGTCGTTCAATGTAAATTCAAAAATCCGTCCCGCACATATGCTGACAGCAATTGGTGTGATGAAAAACATAGATCAGTTTCCTTTAGCTGTGGAGTTGCCTTGTCAAATGGTCGCTAATGGTTGCATTGGACTTTCAGAAGAATCTGCAGATTCTTTTAAAATTGATGGAAATTTTGATGCCCGTTCAATAAGCTTTAAAGGGTTAATGTTTGAGAATGCAACAGGTCATGTAGAGATGAATCGTGGCTCTTGGGATATTAATAATCTGCAAGCACAGCTATTTGAGGGTTATTTAAATGGAAATATTTGTATTACTCCAAGTTATTTGCCAGAAACAATTTATTCATTGGAGTACATCAATTTTGCTGCTGATTTTAATTGCGCGAATTCTAGCTTAGATGCAATATTAAACTCTACTTCAATAAAATCGCAGCAAAATGAATCCTATCAAGGAATAGTAAATTTTAATGGCTATGTCAATCTAGATATTTCTGGTAAAGAAGACGATTTACACACAATGGTTGGTGCCGCTAATGTAGAGGTTACCGATGCAATGATTTATAGAATTCCTATTTTTGCTGGGTTCACAGATTTTATGGCACGTAATGTTCCTGGATTGGATTTTATATTGACACAAAATTCTTTAAAAACAGAATTAACTATAAAGGATTACGGTATCCATTTTGAAGATTTATTGATTGATGGTCCTATGCTTAGCCTAACAGGACATGGCGATTTATGGTTTACCAGTCATGTTGATGCGCATGTTAGAGTAAATTTATTAAGCCAAGAAACATGGCTAGGGAAGGGATTGCATTACTTGTTGTTCCCGCTTTCAAAAATCTTTGAACTTCAAGTTTATGGACCAATTAAGGAGTTAACTTGGACAACTAGTACTCTTGGATTAGGTGATAAAACAACGACTCCAGAGCAACGTGGCGAAAAATAAAATACAATTACTTTCTATAAATTTGTAATTTATTGATAAGTTTTATAGTACAAGATAATTGCTATATTAAGACGTTTAATTAAGCTATTCTACATCGTCAAGAGGAATTTCAATTTCAGAAACGATATCTATTGATTCTTGTGAATATTCATATGGAATAGGCTCTCCTCGTTCTATTGAATAGCGATTAAATTGAGCCTTTTGATATAGAATAAGGCCTGTTTCATCAGTAATATACACACTAATAGGGAAGTCAACGTTTTTAGGTAATTTCCCTAGAAGTGTACTTTCATTAGGAAGTGCATCGTAGTATTCTCCCATAATGAGGTTGTAATTTTTATCAAAAACACTTACACTAGCGCTGAAACGGTCACCAATAGGTTGGGAAATATAAATTTCTCCAGCAGAAATAGCACCTGGGTGTCGTATTGCACGAATAGAGAATGTCATCCTGCTACCACAAACCCTTTGGTGCTTTAGTATAGTTAAATTGGTTTTCCCATTTATAGGGTTTGATGCATTAGTTACTGCACTATTAATACCAATATTTGCGTCAGCTGCTGAGCATATATCTTCATACAAACTGATTTCTAGTTCCGAATTATCAGGGAATAATATAATGTCAGGGCGAATATTAAAAATAGCTTTCATACCATCTGAAAGTTCTTCTACTTTTTTTATTTCTTTAGGAATTTCCGTTAACTTTAATCCAAGGTTAAAAAGTTCACTTTCAAGATATTGATTGAGCTCTGTCGGGGTTATAAGAGAAGGATTGGTTCCTTCTATAATTTGTTCTAATTCGAAATCAGGAATACAAATAGTTGCTTTGAATTCGTACATTTTAATTATCGGAGCAACATTGTTTATGGTGTGTTTATCCGCTGTTTCAAAAATGATTAATATTGGTCTTTCTGGTAATGAGAACCCCCACGATGAAAAGTTGGTTATTTCTTTAGGGGTTGTCGTTTGTATGCCATTGACAACAAAATCTGATATTTGATAGTGGAAAATAGATTTTGTCATCTCTTCTGAGGAAGTTGGGATTTCTGTAATTTTATTGTATGTAATAATTGTTACATCAGCATCAGCAAGGAAGAATGCTGCTCTAATTTTAATAAAAATCAGAGACACAATAATTCCAAGAATTATGCAAATAGTATATTTCTTAATCGTTTTGTATCTCATATTTAACTCTTGCTGTTGTGAAATATTATTTCAGAATTCCTTGGGTCTTTAAACCCAAGTTCAAAACATCCTCAATGCCTCCTTGGATGTTTGCATTTAAGGTGATAGGGACATCCTTATTTTTAAAATTATGTGACCCTTCTAGTTGAAATTGGATGTGTTGGTTTTGATAACTGTCTTCTATGAATTCTAGTCGAATTACAGAATAATCAAGATCTGTTAATGCAATGCCTAAATCTGTACATGTTTGTTCTGGTATTCCACTGGCTCGGAGTGTTTCCTGTAAGGGTGTTGTGTTTGATAATTTTAATTTTCCACCAACACCTGGCTTTGAAAATAGATATGCATTATGAATCTTTAACTGCTTTCCACGAAATACAGAAATAGGAAGCTTGCCATGCAAAGAGCCTGTGCCAGTTCCTTCTATATTAGGAAGTACACTAATCAATTCGTTTATTTGTATATTATCTACAAAAATTGTAAAACCAGCATTAAGCTGACTAAAGTTTAGGTATAATGCATAAACATTAAGTGTTCCTCCCAAAGCATTGATATGTCCTTCAGATAGGAGGAACTCATGGTCATCAGCAACTATTTTAAATATGCCATTTGTAAAGTGAAATGGTTCAAGGTTAATATTTCCTATATAGATAGGCATAGAATGTAGAACCCATTTGTTTGATAGTCCACTAAGATGAATGGAAGCAGATGCATTTCCTATCTTTAGTTCTTTATCTTCTGCAATTTTTAGTGTTGAATTGACGTTGTTTATGCGAAAAACAAAATCCCATGATGGTGTGGTTGAACCAGTAGGAAGCTTGACGGCAAGCTTAGAATAAACTTCGCTATATAGAGATAGTATTTGCTGATTTTTATCTATTCTAGCAAATAGACGCTCTAAATATGGATCCTCCTTTGAAACAACGCTATTAAGTGTAATAGAAAAATCAACGATGTTATTGGTTAAACAAAAAGAAGATGTTAGTTTTAAGTTCGTTTCCAGTATTGACAGCTCTCCTGAACCAATTGGCTGCGCAGAAAAGCAATTGTTTAATTTATAGTTTACAACAACAGTTGGAACAGGAAAATCATCTTTTAATACAGGGTTAATAGCCCCATCGATAATTAGTTCACCATTATCGATATTCATGCTAAAATCAGAAGAATAGCTTCCTCCCAACAAATCTCCATTAAGCGTTCCAATATAATGGTTGTCAATATTTTCTATATTAAGTTGTAGAGAAATGTTGTCTGAATGAAGCTTCTCTTTTAACGTTTGAGGGAGTAAGTCCGATATTCCAATTGATGATTCCGCAATGTGGATAGAATATATTTCTTTGTTTATTAGAGAAATAGGAGAATATGAGATTTCAATTAATGGACATTCAATTTTAATGCCGTTTTCTGTTTCTGCCTTGATTTCTGTAATTTTTGTTGAAAACAATGTTATGTGTTGTGTTGAAACTTGAGGATTTACAAATCCCAAATCGTTTAACTTATTTTTAACAACATAATTAACACCCAAAGGAAGAAGCCAATACGGAATTGCTATAAAAAAAACAACACAAAAAATTACGAAATTTTTAATAAATCGCAATGCTCGGTGTTTTCTTTTTTTATTTGGTGTATTGGTTTTCTTGTCAGACATAATCTAATATTTAGCTTAAACAAATGGTTTAAAAATCTATTGTCAATTGTTCTGCCTGAGGAGCTGCTTGTTGATTGCTCCTTTTGGTTGAAATTGTACGCTGTATGCGTGTGTTTGATGTGTCGTTGCTAACAATAGACTGGAATGTTCCATCTGCTAGCTCCGTTCTTACAATAGAACCATCTGAGAGATTCTCTACGGAACGAATTGTTTTTCCTGTGGCGGGGTTTGTTACAATACCATATCCTCGAGCAAGAACAGCCTTTGGATTCACACTTTCTAGGCGTACAATAAGATTTTCCAGCTTGTGTTTAGATATTATTAGTTGGTTCTCATATGAGTGTGTAAGAGACTGTTGATTTCGCTCAAGCTTTTGCCTAAAGGTGTGCAAAGCTTGTGTTGCTCCATGAAGCATCATTGGGATAGAAGAGTTAAGCCTTAATTTTACATCACTAATGCGATTATTCATCGCAGTATGCATTTGTTGTGAAAGCATGTCAACATGCTGCTGGTAACGATTAATTAGGAAGCTTGGTTGAGTAAAAAGCTTGCTGTCAGAAGCAGCCTTAAGACGGGTACGAAGTAACTCAAGGCGGTTGCTCATAGCATTGTTGATTCTTTGATTGGCAGCATGCATTGTGGCTAGCAAATCCTCCATTTGCCCGCATACCATTTCAGCGGCAGCAGATGGTGTTGGTACGCGCAAATCAGCAGCAAAATCACAGATAGTAAAATCAGTTTCATGGCCAACAGCAGAAATTACAGGGATACGGGAATTGTACACAGCCCTAGCCACAATCTCCTCGTTGAAGCACCATAAATCCTCCATACTACCACCACCACGGCCAACGATAATAACACTTGGTGGATTAGGCAGAGAATTTAGTAGCTCAATTCCTTCTACTATTTCTTCGGCAGCTCCTTCGCCTTGTACCCTAGCTGGAGCGAGAAGAATATGCATATTTGGGAAACGGCGACGTGTTACATTAAGCATATCGCGAATTACTGCACCAGTAGGGGAGGTGACAATGCCAACATATGTGGTGAAGCCAGGAATAGGACGCTTGTGTTCTTGATCAAAGATACCTTCTGCTTGTAAGCGATTTTTTAACTCAAGGAATTTGAGCATTAAATCGCCTTCGCCAGTTTGCTCAATTGAACGAACATTAAGCTGATAAGAGCCACGTGGTTCATATACAGAGACACTGCCACGAGCCCTAAGCTTAAGCCCGTTTTTTAGAGGAATAGTTTTTGCATAAATACTCCGAGAATAACCAAAAAGAGTGCAACTAATTTGTGCACCAGCATCCTTAAGTGAAAAATAAGCGTGACCCGATGCGTGGAGAGTAAGATTTGATACCTCACCCTCAACCCATACATTTGTTATAGTGCTTTCTAGTAAGCACTTTATGCGTCGAGTTAGCTCTAGGACGGTTTCTGGTTTTTGCTCTGACATATTTGTTACTTGCTCCAAGAGGACTTGTGGTTAGTCTTCGTAAAGGCGAATAGCTTTAATGGATGTTGTTTTCCCAGATGCTCTATCAATATCAAAGATACAGCCTTCTAGTACTGCTGGTCCTTCTGCAACAGAGAAGAAAGATGGCATACCAGTTAAGAAGCGTTTTTCTACTGGAGCAATTTCTCTGCCAATTACTGAGTTAATTGGACCAGTCATTCCAAGATCGGTTATATAGCCAGTTCCCTTTGGAAGAATCTTTGCATCTGATGTTTGTACATGAGTATGTGTGCCAAATACAGCAGCTACCTTGCCATCAAGGTGCCATCCCATACAAATTTTCTCAGATGTAGCCTCAGCGTGGAAGTCTACAAGTATAGCACTGCCTTTTGGAATGATTTTATCTATCAATTCATCTGCTTTTTTGAAGGGGCAATCTGCTGGATTCATAAAGGTGCGCCCCATAAGGCTGATAACAGTCACAGCACCTAGTGAGGTTTGGATTGTTGCCCAGCCCTTGCCAAGACAACCCTCCGGCATATTTGCAGGGCGCACGATACGTTTATCCATATCGATTAGTGCGTATGAGGTCTTTTGATCCCAAGTGTGGTCGCCTAGTGTTAATAGGTCAGCTCCAGCGGCAAATAGTTCTTCTGCGATAGCCTCGGTAATACCTTTACCTGCGGCAGCATTTTCGGCATTAGCGATTACAGCGTGGACTGCACCTGAATCCTTGAGCTCTTTAACCTTTGTTTTAAAAATTCTTCTTCCTGGAGAACCGACGATATCTCCGATACATAATATTCGCATAGTATTCCTTTTGTTCAAAACATTTGAGTTTATTTTACTATAAAAAATAATAAATGTATAGTGAAATAGGCGTTTTATATAAATAGACACAATGTTATGACAGATAGGCGTTAGACGGTTTGTACGGCAGGCAAGAGCTTCCTGTCTCAGAAGCACTGGGCGACTTCATCACCGTAAAATGCAAGATTAAAAACCCTCTATTTTTTTTCAACTCTTAAATCGTGCATTTAATTTTACAGAAAACACAATTTCCCCATTTGCCAGAGCTATGTGTTGATTGTTGAATAAGCTTCTAATTTTGTGGTATAATTAAGTTGCTTGCGAGGGGGGCTTATGAAAGATAATATATTTGATGTACGTGATTTTGGTGCCATAGGTGATAATAAAACACTTAACACTAGCAGTATTCAAAAGTCGATAGATGCTTGCTATGAAGCTGGTGGTGGCAGAGTTGTAATTCAAAATGGATATTATGTCTCAGGAACTATTTTCCTTAAAAGCTTTGTTGAACTGCACATAGAAGGAAATGCGATACTTGTAGGCTCTAAAGAAATTGAGGATTTTCCAGAAAACGATATAAAGCATGTAGATACAAAAATGCTTCCTCGTGGCAGAAATGCATGCTTTATTTTGGCTGATGAATGTGAAAATGTTGCCATCACAGGTATGGGTAAAATATATTGCTCTGGAGAAAAATTTGTAGAAAAGGCAGATAACTACTATATGCCATACAAGCGCGTCGACAAACCAACACCCCCACGCATCGTGTTTTTTACTGGCTGCAAAAATGTAAAAATAGAAGATTCCTTTTATGTTAATGAGGTGGCAGGGTGGACTTTCTGGATTCATGATTGTGATTATGTAAATATTCGTGGAATTAAAGTTGAGTGTGATTTAGATATGCCAAATAATGATGGCATTCATATAAATTCTAGCAGAAATGTATGTGTTTCAGATTGTAATCTAACTTGCTCCGATGATACATTGGTTGTTCGTGCTAATAATGCATCATTGAAAGAGAAGAAAATTTGTGAAAATATTACTATTACAAATTGTAATCTTCATTCTCACGCAGCAGGTATTCGCATAGCTTGGCTTAATGATGGCGTAATTAGAAATTGTAATTTTTCAAATCTTACAATGACAGATTGCACAACAGGCGTTTCTATTAGTCTGCCTGTAAATTCAAGCTCTGAACGTTGGCCAGATCAGGGTATAGAGGCAACAAGAATTGAAAATTTAAGCTTTAATAATATTGTTATGCAAAAAGGATATGATTCTCTAATTCATATTAATGTTGGGGAACATGAAAATACAATGTGTGCAGGCATTAAAGGACTATATTTTAACAATATTCATGCATCTGGCTTTAGAATGCCTCATATTGTCGGTAGAAAGGATGCTGTATTGCAAGATATATATTTTTCCAATTGCACATTTGAACAATTAAATTTTGAAGCTGTTAATGATGGAAAAAATCATGGATCGCTTTTCCATCATGACACATTGCCACATAGCTTGACAATTAAGTATGCTAATGTTTATATGAACAATACTGATTTTAAAATTATCGGTTAATACTGATTTTAACTACTAGTTAAAAGGAGATATGATGAAAACAATTTTAATGATGGCGTTTATGGTTCTTGCCGTGCTTGGAGCAAATGCTAAAATATTGATTTACAAGGGGGCTAGCTCCAATTGGTCTGATTGTGTTGCCACATATAATGAAGGTAAAATTTATAAAGGAGCAAGTTCTAACTGGTCAGATTGTATAGCAACTTATAAAGATGGTTCATTCTATTCAGGCACTAGCTCTAATTGGTCTGATTGTATAGCCACCTATAGAGAGAATAGACTATATAAAGGTGCTAGCTCTAACTGGTCTTGTTGTATTGCTACATTTAATAATGGTAAAGTCTATAAAGGGGCAAGCAGTAATTGGTCGGATTGTGTGGCAACATATAAAGATGGACGCCTTTATAAAGGAAATAGCACCAATTGGTCTGATTGTATCTTCACTTTCTCTTCAGAATATGAACTGACACCAGGTTTAGTAATGTTTATTGTATATAATTTTTTCCCAATGGCATTCTAAAAATTAATTTCTTTATTCCATTTTAATAAAAGTGGTACAGTACGTTAGCTCTGCATCAAAAAATGCCAGAATTTTAAGAAGAGAAAATTTGTTATGAAAAAGCTTTCGTCAATTTTTATCCATGGAGCCTCACAAAATAACCTTAAAGGGTTTGATCTTGAGCTACCACTTAATCAATTTATCGTTGTTACTGGTGTTTCTAGCTCTGGTAAATCATCTCTTGCTTTTGATACAATTTATGCAGAAGGTCAGCGTCGCTATGTATAAACCTTTTCTCCCTATGCGCGCCAATTCCTCGAGCGCATGGATCCACCTAAGGTTGATGCTCTTGATGCTATCCCTCCAGCAATTGCAATTAGACAAGCAAATGCTGTAAAGACCTCGCGCTCAACTGTCGGTACAATGACAGAGGTAAATGATCACCTCAAGCTGCTATTTGCAAAGACAGCCCGCTTATTTTGTCCGTGCTGTGGGAAAGAAGTTAAATCGACAAATCCGGCAGAAATATGTAAGCAGCTTTTAGAACGCCATGAGGGTGAGCGGGCGGAAATCTTTTTTGAAGTGCAACTTCCGAAAAATATCGCAGTAGGTGAAGCTATAGCTGCATTTGAGAAGCAAGGTTATGCTTTTGCAGAAGAAATTGGTAAGCATCATGTCAGGGTACGCCAAGACCGTATCGTAATCTCCAAAGAAAAGCAGCTCCAAATGGCGGAGGCTCTTGAGGCAGCCATTTCTCATGGCAAAGGGCGTTGTAGTGTGTATTTCCCAGCCTCTGAAAAGGAGGAATGCTTTACCACTCTGTTTGAGTGTGCCGATTGTCGCGAGGGCTTTGAGCAGCCAACACCGAATATGTTTTCATTTAATTCTCCAATTGGTGCTTGCCCAACGTGTCGGGGCTTTGGGCGTACGATTGGCATTTCTTGTCTCACAACAAAAGAGAACTTGACGGTGGGGTTGGTGATATGTTAAGATTATAAATAGTCTTGAATAAGGGTTTTATATAAAAAATCAAAACTTAAATTATCGTATTTTTGCTATGAAATTAAAAAAATTATCATTTGCACTTTGTGCATCACTTTCACTAATTGGAATGCAGGCATTTGGTTCTATATATGCGAGTGGCGGTGTAGAGAAAAATGTGGCTAATTCAACAGATGTAACTCATACATTTTTAGAGGATGGAATTTTTACACTACTAAAAGAACAAGAGCTTAGAATCCTTTTGGTAGGTGGTGGCGGTGGCGGTGGAAAAGACTGTTCTGGCGGTGGCGGAGCAGGTGGATTTGTTGAAATTCAATCTGTAACATTGCCTGCTGACACTTATTCAGTAGTTATAGGTCAGGGAGGAGCAGGAGGCTCTTCTTCTTCACGTGGTGGTTCAGGTACAAGTACAAAAATAATCGCATCGGATGGAACTGTTCTTTACGAGGCTTTTGGCGGTGGCGGCGGCGGTGGCTGGAATAACGGCCAAGGCATTGATGGAGCTTCCGGTGGCGGTGGAACTGCTGGTAAGGGTGCTGGACAAGGTATTGAGGGTCAGGGCTTCGCTGGTGGCTCTGTATCAAATAGAGCAGCTCCATGCGGTGGTGGCGGAGCAGGAGGAGCTGGTTTGATTTCTACAGGTGGTAAGGGCTCAAAAAGTGGTGATGGTGGTCCTGGTAAGGCAAGTGATATTACTGGTGAAGAGATTTACTATGCTGGTGGCGGCGGTGGTGGTAGCTATTCTGGAACTCCTGGTGCTGGTGGCATTGGTGGAGGTGGAAGTGGTATTCCAGAACAGTCGTTTAATATTGCATTAGACTACTGGGATGATTATGCTGGTAAAGACGGCCTTGGTGGCGGTGGCGGCGGCGGAAATAATACATTCTATGACGGTGCCGAGGGAGGCTCAGGTGTCGCTATTTTCCGTGTCTCCGGAGTAGATGAAGCTGCTCCAGAGCCTTCTGTCGCACTAAAGGGCATTGAATTATCTAATTTTTCTGCAAAGCTACCAGTACAGCTTCTTTCTGTAGGCACAGGTGCCACTGAGAATAAAATTTCAATTGAGCTACAATTAAGTGGTGATTTGGATGATTTTTCAGAAGAAGGCTTCAAAAAAGAGCCTTATGCTGTATTAACCGATGTCTCAAATGATGTTGTTTTTACTATTAAAGATTTAGCACCGAACCACACCTATTATGTTCGTTTAGTTGCTAAAAATGATGGAGGTTATTCATTTGCAACGAGTGTATTAACATTTAAGACTAATGATTTGGATGAGCCATTATTTACAAGTGAATTAGGTTATCAAGAGCCAGGTCTATTACAATATTATTATTCAGGAGTATCATCAACCTTCAAATTTGATGAATATTCTGAAGGGTTGGTTCTTGTGCCTGGTGTAGTAATGGCTGGAGTGGGGGCCTCTACGAAATCTGTATATGGGCTAAAATACACAGATTCAGAAGGGAATATATGGACCTTTGCAAGCCACAAATCATACGGATATGTCGGTTATATGTGGATGGATGCAGGCTCAACCTACAATTTCTATGAAATAATGGGTGATAGCTTCCGTATGGAAATAGACGGAGTAGAGACTCATAACGATAGCGGAAAATATTGGGAAACCGTTACATATAGCAGTTATGAGTGCGTTGAAACAGGCTGGCACCGTATTCGTGTTTGGTTAGGTGGCTCTGGTGGTAATGCCGGAAACTGTGCCGGAGGTTGGTCTCATGCTTTTGGTTATAATAAGGATGGGGAGACAGAATGTATAAGTAAACCTGGAGGCAGTTGGACAATGCTTGAGAATACCTCTTCATCAACCTTCTTGTGGCCATTTAAACCAGGTCGTACAATTAACATAGATTCATATATACAATCTGCTGATGATTCATCAAAATTGACATTTTCAGTATCTCTGGGAGAGACTACTGCTAGTTCTGAGGTATGGGCGGTCTATGGTGATACTTATGAGGGAGAAGCAACAAACGAGTGGGATAATATTACTTATGTGGGAACATATAGCCAATCAAGCTGTGATTTAACATATGATATTCCTTCTGATGTTGCTTATGTTAGATTTTTTGCAGTGCAGGACTGGGGAGTAACAGGTTGGTCAAGTACTACACTTATTGATTTGTCTAAAACAAGTATTCTTGGTTTAGGAGTAAATCATGCAGGTGATCAAGGTGATTTTACTGTACGCGTAAATAGCGTTGGTGAAGGAGATATAACAGTAGCATTGCATTTAAGTAAAAATGCTGATATGTCTGATGCAGTTGTTATTCCTATTGAAGATGCAACAGAAGTGGGTACATTTACATTAACTCAGGCATTAGAAGCATCTACAACATATTATTATAACTTTGTTGCGGAAACAACAGAGGGTGGTTATGATGCCACATCTATAACATCCTTTACAACTCTAGGTGCTAGCAGCTTTGATCTTGCTCCAAATGTTACTGTAAATAATAGAAGTATCATATATAGTGGTTTAATTAAACGAGGAGCAGGTCAAACAATTTTAACTATCTGGGGTGGTGACACGCAGGATAGTCTAGCTCCGAAAGAGACATTTGTTATTAATGAAACAGAAGGGTCTTACGAAGTAAGAGCTACTTTCCCTGAGCTCCCACATAGTATTTACACAAAGCTTGTTATTTCAAATGTTGGAGCAGGTGGAACAATTTGGTCTATAGAAAGTGCTGTGAATAAAAATACTACAGTAGATGCTGTAGGCTATACATTGCGAAATGATCTTGAAGAAACAGAGCTAAATTGGAATGATCCTAATATATGGAATCATAGTAACCCTTCAGATGGAATCGTAACTGGTTTCCCTTCAAATAATAATTGCAATATATATTTGCAAAAAGATATAAAGGCACGAGTCCAAATAGATGGTTCATATCCATTTGATGATATGCATCAGGCCAATGGGAAAAATTGCGATATAGTATTTTGGGGAGATAATCCTGATGAAGATATAATTTCGGGTGATATGTATGGCGGAAATATCAGTGGATCAAATATATCATTTGAGAATATGAAAATAAAAGAACAAGACCGTATAGATTCTGGTATTGGTGATTCAGGAGCTGTAGGGGCGGTGGTGCGTTTTGCGAATAATGCTGTTGTTAACTTTAATGGTGGAGAGCAAGCAATTCGAGGAACTAATTCAACACTTATAGTAGAGTCAGGTGCAATCTTTACACATGTTGGTTCTGGAAATCTACAGCTTCGTGGTGAGGGTGAGGCATTTGTAGTTTCAAATGCTACAGCAAGAATAGGTAATATATATGTTGGAAATACAGTTCCTCAGGAGCAAATATCAATGCGTATTGCTGGAGATTCTCCACTTGTAGAGATTACTGAGGGAGGTTTTTCTGATTTTTATATTACTGAGAATAACAAAAAAATTGAATGTCAAATGCATGCAGAGTTTACGGTGTTATTCCAACTCCCATCCACAGGATATAATGTAGATATTCCGCTATTCTCAAAAACAACAAAGGCAAACCTATTTGGTGCAAGGGTTACAGAGGGAAGTACAGCAGGATTTGCTGTTGCGGTTGATGATTCAGCTCTTCGTTCTGCAGATTCCAAGAGCTATGCCACTTATTTGGTTGCATGGAAGCCAGGAATAAATGTGGATAATGTAAGGCTTGTACAAGGGAAAAACAGTACATTATCCTATACCTATGGTTGGGATGCAGAAACAAATCAACCAGCTGGATTATTAGAGCCAGCGGTTGAGGGAGAGCTGCCGACAGGTATCTGGTTGGAGGCAAATTCTGCATCTGGCTTTATGATTATCGTTAAATAATTAAAAATGAGGGCGGATTGTTTGCAGTTCGCCCTCAATTTATTTTGCAGTAAATTACGTTTCTCACAAAGAATAAAAGCATAATCTGAAAAGGAGTGTAGAGCTATAGCTACACAAAAACCGATTTAGAAAAGAGAATTATTATGCAATTTTTAAAAGCATTTAACTTTAAAAACGGATTTACACTCAGGCTTGATTATGAAAATGGCAACCTGTTTTATACCGTTACAAATGGAAAGCATGAGTATAGGTTTTTCTCTAAGGATACCTTGAAAACCGTTGGATATTATAATATGCTCGGCTCAAACGTAGAATTTGAGGAAAGCGAGAACGCTTTGACAATTCACGCTTGCCCAACCGACGAAAGTAACGCTCAGATAGGACCGGTTATAGCGCACTATAAGCTTGAAGTATGCGATGATAACGCACTCCGCGTGAGTACGTATTTTACATCAAAAAATACAGTTGCCTATCCATATGATGTCCTGGATGGATTTAAAATTTGAGAGAAGCAAATTTAATACCTGCCAAGGCTTTAAGCCTGATTTGTCAGTTGGTGTCAATGATATAACGCACCAAAACAGGTGCATTTAGTTTTGCAAATAACAGTAAAAATTTCACCTGCAACTATTGACGGGTTTAGTTATTCAGACATAAATTACCCTGAAACAGGTGAAGATATTTGTTTTATCGATCTAATGGGAAAAGCTCTCCCATTTGAAATTGATACTTGGGATACTACAGGAACATCTTATGCTTGGGTAATATTACCATCAGTGGAACAAGGTACAGAATTTGTCATGTGCTATGGTTCTGATGTAACTGGTAAAACACTTTGCCCAGATGACCCATGGAGTGATTTTGTTAGTGTTTGGCATATGGAAAGCACAAACCCAGTAGATCATGCTGCTGGCAATAACAATGGTACTGGAACTGCAGGCCTTTCCGTAGTAGATGGTATTTCAGGCTCTGCTGTTTCATTCTCAGGTGCATCTAATGAGGGTGTGTCTTGTGGTACAAATCTTTCAAATGCAGAACTAGTAAATGGCTTTACCTTCCAGAGCTGGGTTAATTATGGTGGTTATAATGATACACAATATGGACGAGCATTCTTTGGTAAAGAAAAATTTATTTCCATTAGATCTAAACATAGAGATAATTTTGTAATTACTACACCAGGAGTTAAGGATCACGAGTTTAAGATTAATTCTCAAGAAGATTATCTTGGAGATGTTGGTGTATGGAATCATATTGTTATTTCATTTATGCCTGGTTCTTCAGGAGTTAAAATTTATCTAAATGGTAAATTAATCCTTAGTCAAAGTGCTAGTGATTTTAGTGATAAAACAAATTCTACAGAAATGTGGCTTGGTCGCAACCAGTGGGGCGGACAGGAATTTAAAGGAATTATGGATGAAGCTCGCTTGTCAAAATCCATTCTCTCCGCAGAAACAATCGCAGCAACCTATGCCGCTCAGATGCCTGAGACCTTTTTAACTGTCGGAATGTTAGAAATGTTTGAATCAGAAGGATCAAATAATTCTCCGGTGTTTAGAATTGGTATAGAGGAAATAACCTACACAGAGCTAACCTTCTCCGCAACATGTCTAGATGTTGGTCTTGGTGCTTCTTCTTTGACCGCAGATGTACAGCTAGCAAGCGATGAAGAATTCAATAGTATTGTTGAGACAAAACGCCTTGCGTTGAATGGTGTTGGTGCTGAGGAGGTTGTTTTCTCTAACCTTACACCAGGTGCTGTCTATTATGCTCGTGTTGTTTCGGTTAATAATAATTCTAATGAAAGTATTTCTATCCCAACCTCACAATCAACATACAGCCCAGCTCCTGCGTTCAGGACAAGTCTCAACTATAGTCATATTTATCCAGAGATTTCTATCTCATTTATCCGTTTAGGTGTTGCTAACAAAGTTAACAAAATTGTAATTCAGGCATCTTCTACGGGTGATTTTACAAATCCTGAAAGATCGAAATCATTTGATGTTGATGTAACAACTGACACTGCGACAGTTTCAGGCTTCTTACTTGATAATTTCCCATCATCATCGCCTCAGTACTACCGTGTTATTGCATACAACGATATAGGGGAAAGTTCATTCGTAGATATGGTGAGCGGTATTGATGAATTCTCTGTTAATGGGAATAATGTTTGGTCTGGCTTATCTGAGAATGTCTCTGATTCCAATGCATATGTTTATGATGTAGGACTACCAGAAGCAGAAAAGACTCTATACTTTACTATGCCTGCAGAGTCTAGCCCTATCATCAATGAAGATACAGTAATGCCATCATTGAGTTTTACAGCAGATACAAGTACTACTATAAATCAAAACTATTTCGGTGGATACCATAGCTGTGGATATGATTTGAGTGGTACAGGTGTGCTAATAATGAGTGGTGAGAAGCCTATTACTCATTCGACTTATGGTACTAATGTGATAAGCAACCCAATTCTTTTCTCCAGAAACGATAATCAGTCCATTTTAATTACTTCTAATGGTGAAAATGATGCATGGCTATATTTAAACGGAGACCTTATGCTGCCAGAGGGAGTGTCAAACACAACATTCCGTATCAATGGACGTGGTAATACAGTCTTGGGTGGTAATTCTCAAGACTTTATGGGACAGTTGAATGCAGAAGGTGCACGATTATCATTGGCAAGTTCTAATGCAATGACAAATATAAGCAAGCTATATTTTTCAGGTGATCCATCATCTATTGAAAATTTGACTGGTAAACCATTAGTGTTCCCACGAATGACAAAGATATTTGTGGAGAATGGGTGGCCAGGACGTAAAATACATTTTTATGGAGCTCCGTTTGTTTTCCCTCAGGCAACTTTTGAATGGAGTATCAGAGATTATGATCAATCATATTTTGAAGCAGATTTAGTTGTATCAAATGTTGTTCTTCGTAGACATTCATCAAATGGTGAATTTGCGATAGGTGTTAAGAGAGGTGTAGGTGCATTTATTGTTACAGGAGAAACATCTTTGTATGACCCATCTATTAAATCATATATTCATTTAAAAGGTGGTTGCTTCTATCCACAAACTGCAGCTGGCCTTCCACCAAGTAGAGAGTTATACATTAATCAAAAGAACAGCTCAACAACACTAGGTTTAAATAGTGATTATACTCCAATGTTAGATGGTTCATCAGAACCTCGTATATTCCAAACAGAAGCAGATTCTTTCAGATGGGGCTTTACAGGCTTTGGTGGAGATTGTACTGTTTGCTGGAATGCTGATCCAACAATGAACCTCACCAACACAACAAGTAATGCTGTATCAATTAAGATGACAAATACAGGTGCTGTTGATGTTGATGGAAAGACTTACGATTCATTCTATGCATATCCATCACGTTTTATGTTTGGAAATCGCTCTGAGTTTGCAGATGGAACAATTATCTTTATGAATCCAATCCGCTACGAGCTTGGACAAAATTGGGATACAGCAACCTATTTTGAAAGCACAAATCATGTTGTTGCTGCACGTCTTCGTGGCTCTCTAAAGCTTGGTCATCGAGATAGGACATGGATATTCTCTGGTAACAATTTTGGTGGTTATCTAGCTCTTGAAGCTGAGAATACAGACTTCACAGGCAGGATTAACGTATCAGAAAAGGGTAATCTTCTTGTAAACTCTAATTTGGGAGCTCGTTCTGTCACAGTACAATCTGGGACAGGTCTTGGTGGTACAGGTGATATCTCTACAGAGGAAGGCACAACCATTAAGAGTGGTGGTGCACTCTTTGGTGGTGAGTGGAACAAGGGTGGTACTCTAACAATAGGTGGTAAGCTAACATTTGAAGCAAACTCAGCAATTCGTGCAGAGGTTGCTTCATCAAATGATCTTATTGGATGTGTTAAGCTTGCACCAGAATCAGTGCTAAAGCTTTCAGGTCCAGTCTATGTTGATGTTGACACTGATCCTAGCATCTCTCCAATCCGTGGTAGTGAAATCAAGCTACTTGATTGGAGTGAAGCAACCTTTGATTCCGGTACTGCACCAACAGTTGATAATTTTGTCCCTCGTGCAGAGAGCAACCCAGACATTCATGACATATATTTGTCCACCAAGGAAGATGGACTTTATATGGGTTATGTCACAGGTCGTGTTCCAACAGGATTAAGTATCATTATTAGATAAAACTATCATAAAAACATCTCGCCAACGAATGATAGCAGTTGGCGAGCTTCCCACAAAGGCGTGCGTTAAATCAATGCACGCCTTTTGCTTTCCTGTACACGGATTTATCGCTATCGCTCTAGCCTTCGGCGAAACTGGGAGCACACGTAGTGTGGTTTTTCGGAGACTCGGAGCTACTGCACGTGATGGCTAAAAGTGCGAAAAAGGGACGCAGAGAACTGATGGTCGCTAGCGCTCTGGCCTTCGGCGAAACACGGAGAATAAAGAGAACGGAGACACGGAGGGTTTATGTGGTATTGTAATAATCGCTGGCGTAATTTTCTTTTTTTCTCCCGCAGAGACGCAGAGACGCAGAGGATTGTGTGGCGGCTAGACGCGAGGTTGGACGTGAGACGTTAGACGGTTAAACGACGTTAGACGCGAGAATGGAGAAAAAACCAATTAACTCTACCTGAATTCTTCATTTTTCATTTTTCATTCTTCATTCTTCATTCTTCATTTATTATAATGCGTTGCCTCCGCATCTTAATAGTCTTCTGGGCGAGGACACTAGAGGATGAGGTTTGCCCAATTGCTTCGAAAGAGTAGCAATTATTAAGGCAAAACTCATCCGCTAGTGTATTTTTTCGGCGTCATGTCTCTGCGACCTCAGCGTCCTTTGCGTCTCTGCGTCCCACCGCGTCACGTGCACACAGATTGGTCGCTAGTGCTCTAGCCTTCGGCGAAACACGGAGGATAAAGAGGCTCGGAGACACGGAGAGTATTCTGGGGTTATTGTTGATAATTGCTAATAAATACTCCCTTTCCTCCGTAAAAACCACACTACGTGTGTCCGTGTTAAGCGTAAGCAACAAGTGAAACGATTTAATCGCTGACGCTCTAGCCTTCGGCGAAACACGGAGAATAAAGAGAACGGAGACACGGAGGGTTTTCTGGGGTTATTGTAATGATTGCTTGCACAATTCTCCGCGCCTCCGCGTCTCCGTGTTAGGCGAAAGCAATGAGTGTAACGATTAGAACAATACTCCCTTTCCTCCGTGAAAACCACACTATGTGTGTCCGTGTTAAGCGTAAGCAATGAGTGCGAAAAAGGGACGCAAAGACGCGGTGGACGCAAAGGTCGCAGGGCTTGTGTGGTGGGTTCTGTGATAACACTACCTCCTGTCGTTGCCTAGGTTTGCTCTTGTTGTCGCAAAGGCAACTTCCAAGCGCTAGTGTGTTCGACCCCAAAGAAGGCAAAGGCTCGGAGCTGCTGCACGTGATGGCTAGAAGTGCGAATTGGGATGTTAGACGCGAGACGGTTAAACGACGTTAGACGTTGAACGGATAATAAGACGATCAGACGCGAGAATGGAGAAAAAACCAATTAACTCTACCTGAATTCTTCATTTTTCATTCTTCATTCTTCATTTTTCATTCTTCATGCTCATTTATGAGCGCATCATGCACGTTAGTGCTGCTGCTGTTGCTTCTGTTGCAGAGGCATTTGTTGTTAGAAATAGTGCTAAAGCAGCACCAGTTGCAATGCGAATTAGTGATTTAATAGTGTTCACAATTGTTATCTTGAATTTAAAATATTTAGAAGATAAGTATCATAAAAGCTGAAGGAGGCTCAAATGTAGCTGCACCAATAGGTGGCTTCCCATTTTTATAAGCAACTCCACGCTGGTCTGCAGTCAATGGAATAGTTGCTTTATCCTGAGAACCAAGAAGAGTTGTCCACTTTGAGCCGTCCTTGCTATAAATAATGTCAGCCCAATCTTCACTATGCTTTACATAGTAGCCAGCACCATCAAGAGGACCTTCTTTAGCGATTTCAATAACACGAGAGCGTCTCATATCCTCATTTAAAACAGGAACAGGACCAGCTCCAGAATTTTCAACTGTGCGATCTGTTGAGAAATTGCCATATTCAGTTAAAATAGCAGTAAAATCAGAGCTGTTTGTCCATTGTGCATACGGATCACCTTCAACATATTCAGTTGTTGTTTTTGCTGTTCCGTAGGTTGCATTAACTTGTGAGCCTTCACCATCAGCATAGTAGTGAATGTCAGAATAACAATTTGCATCAAACTTTGTCCAAATTATACACTTAGTCCAACTATTGTAACCACGACGTCCTACACCTGTGTACCAGTCATAGAGCTGTGTGCTATTAGGCTTATAACTATAAGTTAATAATGTGTTCAGCAAATAATATGCGCCGCCCTTGGTTGCATCTAGGGCTGCACCACCATTATTACTGCTGCATGCTGCAAAGGTTGTGTTAATTAAGTATAATTCGCCATTATTCATATCATCTTCAATAGCACCACCTTTATCGCCACTGAAACAGTGATAGAATGTGCTGTTTACAATTGTCATCGAAGAAGAAGATGTTCTTGTTCTCCAACCGATAGCACCGCCACGAGCACCGCCAAAGCTTGAGCAATCCGTAAATTCACAATTTTCAATTAAAGTGTCAAAGTTGTGGTTTGGAAGCAAGTTGTTGTCGTTGTTTTCAACTAGCCAAAGAGCACCACAGTTTCCATAAACGGTTGCTGCTACAAAATCACGAAATGCAGGAACATATACGTTGTTTCTTCCATAATATGATTGGTTTTTGCGGAAAATGCTATTTCTAATTTTTACTAAACCTTCAGAATTGCAAATAAGCAATGCAGAACCACCTTGAGAAAGGTTGTTTAAGAACTTACAACCTTCTACAGAAACTGTTTTAGGATATACTGCTGTCACATTTCCAATTGATTGTCCTGTCTTGCCATTCTCTGAGAACACACAGTTTGTTATGCCAATTGTGCCACCATAGGTTAGAATGGTTTCTCCATAATAGTCAAAAGAACTATCGCGATTGTCATAAGTGCCAGAGAATGTGCAGTCTGTTGCAGAAAGACCACCCTCTGCAAAAACGTTAGCGGAAGCCCATTTGTTATTATTATGGGCTTCGTCCTTAATTAGCATATTATCAATGAATTGGCAGCTTTTAAGAGTCAGAGGACCAACTGCTCTGATTATGCCTGGAGTGCGATCGTCGGTTTCGGTTGCTTTATCCTTCCAACCACCGGTGATATTGTTTTTAAAGGTTAGATTTTCCAATGTTAGGGAAGTGTCGCTTGATTTTGTTACGAAAATAGAGTGCCCGCAATTCCCTGATTCAATGGATGTTGTCATGATTAGAGAATTGTCTTTTGGACCCTTGATTGTTAAAGATACTTCAGGGAAAATGATTTCAGACACAGTCAATGTCCCAGTAAAACCTGACAAATCAATGATGTCTCCAGAGCTTGCACCCTGTATTGCAGACTTCAAGGATTCTGTCGATAGGGTGGTAGGGGTAATTGTTTCTGCTGATAGAGATACTGCAGCTAGGGTTGATAGCCCTGCCACCAAGGTACGTAGATTGATGAGTTTATTTGTCATAGGTTGCTCCATTTAAAAAATTTAGTTTCAAACATTTACTTACTTAATAGTTTATCACAATGGCTGGAATTTAGTCAATATAAGGGCTTTATGATGATTTTCATGTTGTTTTTTGTTTTTTTTCTTGAGTGTGGCGTTTTTATAGAGTAAAATAATGTTTTTTAATGCTATCATAGTGTATATATAAAATTTGGGAGTTTAATTATGGCCGGAGTTTTTAAGGCATACGATATTCGTGGTATCTACGGAACAGAGCTAACAGAAGAGTTGGCTTATGATATTGGTCGCGCATTTGTAACATTTTTGGGCTGTCGCAAGGTCGCAGTAGGTCGTGACATTCGCCCACATTCACAGCCTCTTTTTGAAGCACTAGCAAGAGGTATCAATGAGCTAGGTGCAGATGTTGTAGATCTAGGCCTTTGCTCAACTCCAATTTCATACTATGCAAACTCAAAGCTAGGCTGCGATGCAGGTATTATGATTACAGCATCCCACAATCCTGGTGAGTACAATGGCTTTAAGCTATCACGCGCTAATGCAGTACCTATTAGTGGTGTTACTGGTATTGCTGATATTGAGAAGATTATCAAGGATGGCACATTTGCTCCAGCAGCAGCTCAAAAGGGTAAGATTGAGCAGATTGATATGACGGCTGAATATGCTGTAGAATTCCGCAAGGTAGCAGACATTAAGCGCCCAATTCGCATTGTTGCTGACTTTGCTAATGCAATGGGTATTTGGGAAGCAAAGACCTTTGAAGGTCTACCAATCGAAATCGTTCCTCTTTACGATGAACCAGATGGTTCTTTCCCTAACCATGAGGCAAATCCTCTAAAGACAGAAACTCTTGATGATTTGCGCGCAGCAGTTAAGAAGGGTGGCTTTGATTTTGGTGTGGCATTTGATGGTGATGCAGACCGTGCAGGCTTTGTTGATGAGCGTGGTGAGATTATCCCAATGGATATTATGACAGCTCTTATCGCTCAAGACATTCTTGCAACAAACCCAGGTGCGGTAATCTTCTACGATTTACGTAGCTCATGGGCTGTAAAAGAGGTTATCCAAGAGGCAGGTGGTGTTCCAATGATGAGCCGCGTGGGTCATGCCTTCATTAAGAGCCAGATGCGCGAGAACGATGCTGTATTTGCTGGTGAGTTAAGCGGTCACTATTACTTTAAGGCAAACTCCACAGCTGAGAGCTCAGCAATGGCAACAATTTCTCTTGCAAACATCGTAAGCAAGTCCGATAAGCCACTTTCTGAAATGATTAAGCCAATTATGCGCTACTTCGCTAGTGGCGAAATCAACACTCGCCTTGCTTCTAAGGATGTTGCAGATAAGGTTCTTGCTCAGCTAAAGGAAACCTATGGCAAGGGTGGTAAGGAATTTGAGCTTGATGGTATCAGCGTAGAATTTGATGATTGGTGGTTCAATGTTCGTTGCTCTAATACAGAGCCATTGATTCGCTTAAATCTTGAGGCAAAAACAAAGGAAATGATGGAAGCAAAGCGCGATGAAGTGCTAGCAATCATTAGAGGATAATACTATGGAGAAGGAAATTGTAAATAAGAGTATTTATGACATTCTAATCAATAAGTTCGTAGCAAAGTATGGAGTAGAGCCAGAGGTAGTATCCTATGCACCTGGTCGCGTAGAAATCCTTGGTAATCACACTGATTACAATGAGGGTTATGTGCTTTCTGCTGCAATCAACTATGGTACTTTCTTTGCAATTGCCCCAACAGATGGTGAAGGCACAGATGCATTTTTGACAGCAGGCGATGTTATGGAGGAGGTAACCTTTGATGCTGCAGCTCCAACAGTTTCTCGCGAGTATATGTGGTCAAACTATGTTAAAGGTGTGCTAGCAGGCTTCAACAAGCTAAAGCCAGCAACACGTGGCTTTAAGGCAATGTTCCTAGGTAATATTCCTCTAGGCTCAGGTTTGTCTAGCTCTGCAGCTCTTGAGGTTGCAGCAGGCTTGGCTTTCTCTAAGTTCTACGGAATCGAAGTTAGCAAGCTAGACCTAGCAAAGATTGGTCAGAAGTCTGAGCATGAGTTTGCTGGCGTAAAGTGTGGTCTGCTTGATCAGGTTTCTAGCATTTACGGCTTTAAGGATGCACTTGTATGGAGCGATTTCCGTACCTTTGATATTAAGAACGTTAACATCAGCTCAGATGTTTGCTTCCTAATGTGCAATACAAATGCAAAGCATGCTCTTGTTGATGGTGCTTATAATGAGCGTCGCCAGAAGTGCGAGCAGGCAGCTGCATATTTTGCATCTGCTCTAGATCACCCTGTAACTGCACTACGTGATGTTACATGGATGGAGTGGCTAAAGCATAAGGATGATATGGAGCCACTAGTAGCAAAGCGCAGTGCTCACCCAATTGGAGAGGATGATCGTGTGCTTTCAGCAATTGAGATGCTACGTAATAATGATCTTGAAGGCTTTGGTAAGCTAATGTTTGAGTCTCATGCAAGCTCAAGAAATTATTTTGAAAATTCCTGCCCAGAGCTAGATGTCCTAGTTGATGGAGCAAAGGGTGTACCAGGAGTGTTAGGTGCTCGTTTGTCTGGTGGTGGCTTTGGTGGAAGTGTTGTTGTAATGGTTAAGATTTCAGATGCTGATGCAGCTGCAGTTGCATTACGTAACGTATATGCTAACAAGTTCAGCCAGCGTTGCGATATTCGTACAATTAAGTGCTCAGAAGGCGCACATATTGTAAAGTAAAGCCAAAATGGATATAAAAATTAAAACTCCTGAGGAGCTAGAGATTATGCGTCATGCAGGCCGCATAGCAGCAGAGGTGTTGCGTGTGACCTGCGATGCTGTAGTTCCAGGGATTACAACAAAGCAGCTTGATGATATCGCTCTTTCCACAATGGAATCACTTGGTGTAAAGAGCGCATTCCTCGGCTATTATGGCTATCCAGCGCAAACCTGCATCTCAATCAATGAGGTGGTTATTCATGGTATTCCAGGTTCCCGCACCATTAAAGAGGGAGATGTCGTAAGTATTGATGTTGGTGTCTGGTATAATGGCTATGTTGGTGATAATGCAAAGACCGTAATGGTTGGCGTGACAGATCCAGATGTTATCCGCTTAGTTACAAAGACAGAGGAGGCTTTAGCAGCAGGTATTGCAGCAATTAAACCTGGTGCTCGCCTAGGTGATGTTTCTCACGCTGTTGAGAAGGTGGCAACAGCGGCTCATCTTGGTGTGGTTCGTGAATTTGTTGGTCACGGCTGTGGTGCTGCTATGCATGAGGACCCTCCAGTTCCAAACTATGGTCCGGCAGGGCGTGGACCTCTTCTAAAAGAAGGTATGGTAATTTGCATTGAGCCAATGTTTAATTTAGGTGTCCGCCATGTTAAGACATTAAATGATGGTTGGACAGTTGTTACACGCGATAAGAAGCCAGCAGCTCACTTTGAGCACATGGTTGCAGTAACAGCAACTGGTGCAGAAATTTTAACACCACGCTAATTTTCTTAAATTGAACAATAAGTTCATAAAAGCACTTATTAGCTTTTATTTGTGCGCTGCATCGCGTGCAGCGCAGTGATTTTTTAATGGTGCAACCCAAATGAACGAGGAAAAAGATAAATCAGCAGAAGAGGATATCTCTCTAATGCTCGCTGCAAAGGCAGGCGAGTTAGATGCTTTTTCCACGCTTGTAAAAAAACATCAAAATTCTTTGATGAACTTTTTCCGTCGTTGTGGCGTTTATACGGACATAGAGGATATGGCGCAAGAGACCTTTCTCAAATTGTATCGTGTTCGCTCAACCTATGAAGCAAAGGCCAAGTTCACAACCTTTCTATATTTGCTTGCCCGTCAGGTAATGATTGATCATATTAGAAAGCAAGAACGTAGGGCTGATGTGCTTGAAAAATATAGTGAGGAAGCACCACAATTTGAGCCTCCTAATGAGCATAAGGGTGAAGGTAACGATGTGCTAGCAGCACTTGACACTCTTACCCCAGCACTCCGAGAGACCATAGTTCTTGTCGTAATGCAAGGAATGGCTTATCAAGAGGCTGCTGATATATTAGGCGTGCCACTTGGGACGATTAAATCCCGCGTGTCTGTAGGTCTTGAGCGTTTAAAAGCATATCTTTCTAAGCAAGATAAGTAGCGCGAGGTGTGTTATGAATGACGCTAAACAAGAAAAAGAAGATTTTTTAGGCTATGAGGATTTAATATCCAAGCTAAAGTCCGTGCCAGAGGAGCAATTCCCTGATATTTCCGACAAGGTGATGGTTGCTGTGAAGCATGAGAGATTGTTTACTCAGCAGCTTTATAAGCGCATGCTATATACAGGTGTTGGGGTTGGTGCTGCAGCTTTGGCATTGTGTGTTTGCTTTGGTGTAATGATGTCTACTCCTCAGGAAGAGCCAGGCGAAATGCAGGTTGCCACAGTAGAGCGAAAGACTGCTTCTATAGAGACAATTGTGGCAGAGTCTAATGGACCAACAACAATTTACGATGCAGTTGCATTATTGCAGCTGCTTGAGGCAAATGAGATTGAAGCAACAGATGAGAGATTTGTTTGCTTTGTAGACGAGCTATTAAGCAATCAACATGCAGATGGCTTCTTGGGTGATGTTTTTATCGGTGGTGAAAGCAATTATAATCACACAATGGCTACACTAACCTTGATAAAGCTTTATGAATCTGGTGCATATCCTGAGATATTTACGCCATTAGATGCAGCGCTTGGGTATATTCGCAGCAACCAAACAGAGCTAGGTGGTTGGGGCGATATATATGCAGGTTCAAGCGATATGGGCATCTTAAATGTGGCAGTGTTGGGACTTGCACAAGACCTAGGCTGGTCTGATATGTCAGGACACTTGAGGCGCGGCCTACGTTGCCTTGAATCTAGCACGGATGCTGGTCTAAGTGAGGCAAGCACAATTGCAGAAAAGCTTGCAATTGTTCAAAAGCTAGGCAAAGCAATTTATGCTCAAAGGAGCTAAGAAAAATGGGTGGCGTTGCCACCCATTTTTGTGTATGACGGGCATGTCATAGTTCTATGGTGAAAGTCCAACGGGGGGTAGTTACCGACCAACCCAATAGCGACTCCCAAGGTTTATGTTGTGAGGCATAGGCGAGAAGAAGGGATAGCGAAATCGTAGCCTAACG
>JAZNPC010000013.1:0-27391 GCA_045589455.1 Kiritimatiellia bacterium | reverse complement strand
TTTGAAAAAAATTATTTTAAATTACTTTCCTTTGTCTTCTGGAAAGAAAGAATTTACCTCTAAAAATATGGAGAAAATAATTAAAAAATTACAAAGAAAAGAGGCTGCCACAAAACATTGAGTTTTGCAACAGCCTCTTTTCTTTTTTTGGGGGGCTCATATGATTTTTTTTAGTGCACTTTGCACGGTAATAAACCACAATCATATATGCAAAACTCTTAAGACTAGCGCTAATTAATACCAATCATAGGAACATAAAAGCGCCCATAGGGCGCGTCCAATTCTTTCGGAGCGCCCAGTGCATTAGCTAATTGCGACAGCAATGCGCTCCTCCCGCTTTCTTTCTGGCGCGAGCCAAAACGGTTGGCGTTTTTGTGACTCGCAGTACTCAATGCACCTTTTGGCGCACTGCGCCCGCTCTGCGCATCACAATTCATTCACTAGCCCCGCGCCTCAAAAGCCTTGGTGGGTCGTACACATTAGCGCTTGGCAGTTGCATTATTGCTTCGTCAGATTACGCAATAAGACAAGGCAACAACAAGCGCTAATGTGCGCGTCAGCACCCCCACACCACACCCATCACGCACGCCATCACACCAGCTCTGCGCCCTCCGCGTCCACTGCGTCTCTGCGTCCCTTTGGCGTCACGTGCATCACGCTTGTTGGCTATTGATTGTTATTTGTTGATTGTTGTATTGTTCCCTTATTAGCACCCGCTAAACATTCCTATAGAGCTGTCCTTGAACAGGCATATGTACACTTGGAATGCCTAGCTTACGCAAGGATTCAACATGTGCTTCACAGTATTCTTTTTCACCATGTACACAAAATGCCTGCTCAACATTGCCAAGAGTTGCTGCATAATCGCATAGTCCCTTCCGGTCAGCATGACCAGACAATCCATTAATAGTAAATACTGTGCTACGAAGCTCATGCTCTTCGCCGAAAATCTTAATTATTGGGGCTTTTTCAACAATGCGTCTACCAAGTGTGTTTTCTGCTTGGAAGCCAGTAATCAAAATAATGTTTAATGGATTGCTGATACTATTGCGTAGATGATGAAGAATACGACCACCTTCGCACATGCCAGAAGCCGAGATAATAATCATTGGCCCCTTAGCATCGTTAAGCTTCATAGAATCCTCTACGGAATTTGTGAATTGCAATCCAGGGAATTTGAATGGGTCATCTCCTTTTAACAAATTACCCATAAGATTGTTATTATAGCATTCCTGATGGTGCTCTGTGATTTCTGTTGCCTTCTTGGAAAGAGGGCTATCTACAAACACAGGGATAGCTGGAACCGCATGTGATTCTACAAGCTCATTCAAAATGTATAGCAGCTGCTGGGTTCTACCAACACTGAATGCAGGAATAATTAGCTTTGAACTATGCTGATAGATAAAGGTAATATAGTCCTTTAAACGGCCACGAATGTTTTCTCGTGAAGGATGATCACGATCACCATAGGTGCTTTCCGTAATGAGTACATCTGTATCAGGTACAGGCTCAGGATCACGTAAAAGTGGTGTATTGGTTTGGCCTAAATCTCCGGTAAATACTAGTCTGCGCTTCTTTCCATCGCGCTTATAGTCTAGAATAGAAACCGCTGATCCAAGAATGTGCCCCGCATCATTAAAGTTTAATTCTAGGCCTTTTGCAATTTCTACGCCTGTGTGATAATCAATTGGTGTAAATAACTCAAGACTTCGATCAACGTCCTCTTGATCGTAAAGAGATTCAAAGAGGTTTTTCCCTTGTTTTTTACGGCGTTTATTTACAAACTCAACATCGCGTTCTTGTAGGAATGCAGAATCGCGTAGCATTACCTCGCAAAGATCGCAGGTGGCGCTTGTTGCATAAATCTTTCCATTAAAGCCCTGCTTTACTAATGCTGGTATTTTTCCGCTATGATCGATGTGAGAGTGGGAGAGGACAAGCGCATGAATTTCTCTTGGATCAAAAGGGAAGTGCCTATTTAATTCAAAGGATTCTTTTCGCTTGCCTTGAACTAGTCCACAGTCGAGCAATATTTTCTTGCCATCAAATTCTATGATATGCATTGAACCAGTGGTCGTTTGGGCCGCCCCATAAAATCTAAGATCTAACATAACATTACTCCTTTCGATTTAACTCAACAGCGCGCCATATTTTTTTGAGGCAATATTGAGTGGTTATTTTTTTGCTACAAATTTTTTGATGCAATCAATAGTTGTAGAGCTTAGAATATGCTCCATAGCACAAGCATCTTCTTCTGCACAATCTTCAGGAACACCAAGCTGTATCAGAAATTTTGTTAGCATTTGGTGGCGTTCATAAACAGAAATTGCCGCGGCTTGACCCGCATCAGTAAGTGTAACAGAGTGGTATTTCTCGTACGTAACAAGACCTAGCTTTGCAAGCTCCTTAACAGCATTATTTACTGAAGGCATTTTTACGCCAACATCTTTTGCAATTTCTGCCACATGTGCGCTGCCTGTTTTTTGAATAAGGCAATGAATTGCCTCAAGATAATCCTCTAAACTTTTTGTCATAGGCATAGATTATTCCTCTGGAAGAATATTAGATTCAAGAATGGAGTCTTCTTCAACAGTAATGTCATCTTCTTCAATGTGTTGTGCTGAAGCATCAGCCTTTTCTTTAAGGAAAAATTTAAATTCCGAATAAGCACTAGCTAGTTCTATAGGGAGGAAGAAAAGTACATATTTTTTTATTTCTTCTGGGACTCCCCAATATGCCTCAGCGATACTACCAGTAATCGCTCCTATTGTATCGCTATCTCCACCAATTGATATAGCATTGCGAATAGCATCCTCAAAATCATTACCTTCTAGGAATGCTTCAATAGCCTGTGGCACGGTGTCCTGGCAAATTTCATTAAACATATAACTATCTCGAATTTCATCAAGTGTAAAGTCTAGATTATAGAAGTGTTCAGTAATGTATGAGCGAATTTCTTCCTTTGGAAGTTTTTCTCTTGCAAGGAATATACATATAGCAGTTGCAACAGCACCCTTGATGCCTTCTGGATGATTATGTGTTACTTCTGCACTATATGTAGCTAATTGAGTAACTTCTTCAATCGAATTCCCGAGCCAGCCTGCAGCGCTTACACGCATGGCAGAACCATTACCATAACTATTGTATGGACCCCACTGAGGGTTTTTTAGCCATTGATGAAAGCTACCTCCATATCCGCCATTTGGAAAAAGATTTCCTAAACGACGCATTTCCTTAGCGAGCAATACATGAGCATCAGCTGTTTTGTTTGAACGTAGGTATGCTATTAAAGCATTAGCAACAGCAGCAGTCATGATAGAGTCATCAGTTGCAAAGCAAGAATTACTAAAAAGAGGAAAGTCCTTTGTTTTTATGTTATGAAATTCATAAATGGAGCCAATAATATCTCCAGCGAAAGCACCTAGCATAGTATAAAATCCTTAAATTAAAATGGTTCAAAAATGGACAATGTTGTTTTCTCTACTATTTATATAGTATTATACACTAAATTTCATTGCTAGACAATGAAAAATAACACAAGAATTGGCGAGTTAGACAAGTTTTATATTATTAATGACAGTGAATAACATAGTGTTGTAGCATTGCTAACTCTATATGAAAATAGAATACTAATGAGTATTATTTTTTTATAATTCAAAAAAATTCAAAAAAACGCGATTTTTTTTTGAATTTGTGCTTTTCTTTAGTCCAAAAATGTAGTATCATAAATGGATAATTTTTTAGCGATTTTAAGGTTATCGAAAGAGTAATAATTAATTATGGATAAGAAAGTAGCAGTATTTGCAGGTCAGGGTGCTCAGGCACCTGGTATGGGTAAGGATTTGGCAGCTGAGCATCCAGAGTGCGCAGCATTGTTTGCTGAGGCAGATGATATTCTAGGCTTTAAGCTATCAGATATCTGCTTTGAAGGTCCAGCAGAAGAGCTAACAAAGACAAATATTTGTCAGCCAGCAATTTTTGTTATGAGCGCAGCATGCTATACAGCACTTAAGAAGGTTAAGCCAGAGGTTAGCTTTGATGCAATGGCAGGTTTAAGCTTAGGTGAGTGGACAGCTTTGTGGGCTGCAGGTGCTGTTTCCTTCGCTGACACAGTAAAGCTTCTTGAAGCACGTGGACGCTATATGCAGGAGGCTTGTGAGCTACAGCCATCAGGTATGGTGTCAATCCTACGCGTTCCTGCTGCAGTGGCAGAGGAAATCGCAGCAGAGACTGGCTGCCATGTTTCTAACTATAACACAGCAGAACAGACAGTTATTTCTGGAACAAAGGAGCAGGTTGCAGCAGCAGAAGCGTTGGCTGCTACTAAGGGTGCTCGCGCAATGGTTCTTCAGGTAGCAGGTGCTTATCACTCACAATTTATGGCTCCAGCAGCTGAGAAGCTAGCAGAGGTGCTTGCAGCAGCAAATATCAATGCTCCAGCAGTACCAGTAATGTCAAACTTCACAGGTAAGTATCATGGCACAGCTGATGAGATTAAGCAGGCAATGCTACAGCAGATTTGTGGCAGTGTCCGTTGGCAGCAGAATGTTGAGGCATTGGCTGCAGATGGCGCAACAAAGTTTGTTGAGTTTGGCCCTGGCCGTGTACTAACAGGTATGATTAAGCGTATTGCTCCAGCAGCTGCTCTATACAATGTAGGCAATGTTGCTCAGGTGGCAGCTACAGCTGAAGCTCTTTAATTAAAACAAATCATTTATTCACAATCGAAAGGTAATTACACAATGAGTACAGCAATTGTAACAGGCTCTGCACGTGGTATCGGTAGAGCAATCTGCGAGAAACTAGCTAAGGATGGCGTAGAGAATATCGTTGTTTGCGATGTTAAGGCAGAGTGGTGCGAGGAGACTGTTGAAGCACTTAAGGCACTAGGTGCAAATGCAATCGCAATGGAAATCAATGTAGCAGATGGCGCAAGCATCGAGGCTGGCGTTGATGCAGTAATCAAACAGTTTGGTGCTATTGATATTTGTGTAAACAATGCAGGTATCACACGCGATGGCCTTCTAATGCGTATGACAGAAGAGGATTGGGATTCTGTTCTAGATATCAATCTAAAGGGTGCATTCCTAATGACAAAGGCAGTTTCTCGCAATATGCTACGTGCTCGTAAGGGTTCAATCGTTAATATCGCATCTGTTGTTGGTCTAATGGGTAATGCTGGACAGTGCAACTACTCCGCATCAAAGGGTGGTCTTGTTGCATTAACTAAGTCAGCTGCTCGTGAGCTAGGTGCACGCGGTGTTCGCGTTAATGCAGTTGCTCCTGGCTTCATCAAGTCAAAGATGACAGATGTTCTAACAGAGGATGTTAAGAACCGCATGCTTTCTGCTATCCCTATGGGCAAGTTTGGTGAGGTAGAGGATGTTGCTAATGCAGTTGCATTCCTAGCAAGCGATTCTGCTGCTTATATCACTGGTCAGGTTATCAGTGTTAACGGCGGCATGCTAATGCCATAAAATATAAACAATTTTCGCTGAATTTGTGCGCTAATGCGTAAATTCGCAACTAACAATAACAACTAAACAAGTCAAGGACAACTACCATGACACTAGAAGAAAAAGTAAAGACAATCATCTGCGAGACTCTAAACCGTGGCGCAGAAGAGGTAACTCCTGCAGCAGACTTCATCAATGATCTTGGTGCAGACTCTCTAGACCTAGCTGAGCTAGTTATGAAGATTGAGGACGAGTTCAAAGATATGCTTGCTGGCGCTTCTATCCCAGAAGAGGATACAGCATCTCTAAAGAGCCTCGGCGCAATCGTTGAGTACCTAAAGTCTAAGGGTGTACCTGCTGAGCTATAATCTAAGCTCTAAGGTTATTACCTTTTAGGTAATTCTTATTTTGGAGCAGGGTGCATAACCTGTACTCTGCCTCCATTCCAATTTCCCGGTATGACAGTGATGCTGGGCAAAAAATGATCACTGAAAATATTTAAACTATAATCATAGTAAACTGATTTAAGGAAAATCAAAAAATGAAACGCGTAGTAATAACCGGTATGGGTGTTGTATCACCTCTTGGCTGTGAATTAAATACATTTTGGAACCGTCTAGTAGAGGGAACAAACGGAATCGGCACAATCACAAAGTTTGATGCTACAGAATTCCCAGTAAAGATTGCAGCTGAGGTTAAGGATTTTGATGTTAATGCTTTCATCGATCCAAAACAACAGCGTCGTATGGATCCATACACACATTATGCAATTGCTGCTTCTCGTTTGGCAGTACAGGATAGTGGTGTTAATTTCTCAGAAGAAAATCCATGGCGCTGTGGTTGTATCGTTTCTTCTGGCGTTGGTGGTATTACAACAACAGAAAAGGAAGTTCTAACACTTGCTGAGCGTGGTCCTCGCCGTGTTTCTCCATTCTGCATTCCACAAATTATCGTAAACATTGCTTCTGGTATGGTTGCAATTGAGCATGGTCTAAAGGGCCCTAACTATGCAGTTGTTTCTGCTTGTGCAACAGGTCTACATAGCATTGGTGATGCAATGAAGGCTATCAAATATGGTGAGGCAGATGTAATGCTAGCAGGTGGTGCTGAGTCTGCAGTTAGCCCAATTTCAATTGCTGGCTTTGCTGCAATGCACGCTCTTTCAACAACAAATGATGATCCTGCTCATGCTTGCCGCCCATTCGATAAGGAGCGTAATGGCTTCATTATGGGTGAGGGTGCTGCAGTCCTAGTACTTGAGGAGTATGAGCATGCAGTTAAGCGTGGTGCAAAGATTTATGCAGAGGTTGGTGGCTTTGGTGCTACTTGCGATGCTTACCATATGACTGCTCCAGCTGAGGGTGGCGAAGGTGGCGCTCAAGCAATGATCTTCTCAATGGAGTCTGCTGGTGTAAATCCTGATCAGATTGACTATGTTAATGCTCACGGTACATCAACACCAATGAATGACCGTATTGAGACAGCTGCTATCAAGAAGGCTCTCGGTGAGGACAATGCTCGCAAGGTGTCTGTTTCTTCTTCTAAGTCAATGACTGGTCATATGCTTGGTGCCGCTGGTGCAATTGAGTCTGTTGTTTGCGCACTTGCAATCAAGAATGGTGTTATCCCTCCAACAATTAACTACCAGACACCAGACCCAGATTGTGATTTGGATTACACACCAAATGCAGCTCGTGAGAGAAAGATTGATTTCTGCTTGAATAACTCACTTGGCTTTGGTGGACACAATGCATGTGCTCTATTTAAGCGCGTATAATTAAGCGGTACTTATAGCGATAGGAATACCTCCTACTATGGGAAGAAAAGCTAAGCATCCTAAGGCTGCCAAGGCAGCCTCAGGAGTTACACCAACAGCGCAGGATTTTAGCAATCGCACAATTAAGCGATTGCCACAATATTTGCGCCTATTGCGCCAGATGCAAGAAAAAGGAGAGTCCTTTGCATCTGCTGCTGTGATAGCACATCAGTTAATGATAGATCCTATCGTTGTACGTAAGGATTTAGCAGGCACAGGTGTGAGTGGTAAGCCTCGTATTGGTTTTCCTGTTAATGCATTGATTCTTTCAATTCAGCGCTTGTTAGGCTGGAATTTAGAGATGAATGCGATTCTAGTTGGTGCAGGCCGTCTAGGCTCTGCGCTACTAGGCTATCCAGGCTTTTTAAAGCACGGCTTTAAAATTGTTGCTGCCTTTGATACTCGTGATGACTTACCAGAAATGATTTCTGGCGTGCCTGTCTATCCTCTAGATAGAATGCCAGAGATGGTTGCTAGCTTAAATGCAAGCATTGGAATTATCACAGTCCCAGCAAATGCTGCACAAGCCGCTGCAGATGGCTTAATAGCCGCAGGAGTGAAAGGTATTTGGAACTTTACTCCAATTTGCTTACACACACCTGACCATGTGAAGGTAAGGCATGAGGATCTAGCTTCCTCGTTAGCAGTGCTCTCACATAGCATTGTTGCAGGAAACAACAATTAATAAAAAAGGCGTCCCTTGAGGCGCCTTTTTTATTAGGTAATAGGTAGTAGGTAAGAGCTGCGGTTTCTTTTTTGGCTGGATTTGTTCCGTGCTGCGGCATTCTTGCCGCAGTTGGCTTTTGCGCGCTCCCTCCATTGTTGATTGTTGTATTGTTTATTACGCTTGCTCATTGCCATCCATTTGTGTCTCATAGAGCTCTGCGTAGAATTTGCTTCTGTGGAGCAGCTGTTGGTGCGTGCCCTGTGCTGTTATAAAGCCGTCCTCAAGCACAATAATCTTGTGGCAACGCATTGCCATTGAGATGCGCTGTGAAACAATGACGGCAGTCTTGTTTTCCATCACGCGAGTGAGTGTTTCTTGAAGCTTGCGCTCTGTTTTTGCATCAAGAGCAGATGTGCAATCATCCAATAACAACACCTCAGGATTTGTTATAATTGCCCTAGCAATAGAGATGCGCTGGCGCTGTCCACCCGAAAGGGTTTGACCCTTTTCACCAATAATTGTCTCATACTTTACTGGTAGGTTCATAATAAAGTCGTGGCAGTCTGCCGCCTTTGCTGCATCCATTATTTTTGATGGAAGTGAGTCTTGTGTGCCATAGATAATGTTGCTACGTACTGTGCCACTGATGATTTGAGCCTCCTGGGGTACGAGTGATATGTGCTTATGGAGGTCTTGCTGAGCAAATTCTGTTAGTGGTGTAGAATCAATTGTAATTGTTCCACTGGTTGGATCATATAAGCGGGCAAGAAGGTTGATTAGGGTGGATTTTCCCGAACCACTTGGACCTATGATACATACCCACTGTCCCATTGGGATACTTAGATTGATGTTGGAAAGAACCTGCTTTGAGCTTGAATCATAGCTAAAGGAAAGATTGTTTGCGTAAATGCCTGAATTTATCTTTTCTGGGAATGGCTTTGCATCCTCTGCCTCTGTTAGGTAATTAGGATTTTCAAGTGTTGCAGAAATACGCTGAATTAGCACAAAGGTGCTGGCTATGTTGCCGGCTGTAATGGCAAGTGTATATAATGGTGGGAAAAGGTTATTGCAAGCATCGCAAATAAACATCATGTCTCCGAGTGATATTTCGCTATTTAATACACGGATTGTTGCAAAAATAAATATTGCCTGCTGTGTAATCTGAGAGATAAGTAGTGCACTTCTATTGATGCCTGAATTTAGGCGGACATTTTGAATGCTATCGCGTGTGAGAATGGAGGAGAGCCTGAACATATTTATCATTTCAAGCTTTTCGCAGCCATAGGCGAAAATAGCCTTAATTGCATCTAGCTTTTGTGAAACAAGTCCCCATAAGCAAGCATTTGTGTGGCGAAGCTCACGGCTGATTTTTCTTAGGTATTTTCGTGATTTACTTCTTAATAGGAAGTATGGAACAGAAACAGCAAGAACAATCAAAGCACAGCGCCAATCAAGTACAAGCACAATTACAAAGCCAACAATTATCATTATTACTTGGCTAAATACAATGTTGATAATGTTGAGTAGGTCGGCTTGGATATTGTCAACATCTGAAATAATTCTTGCAAGCAATCTTCCTGGTGTGGTTGATTGATGATATTGGCTAGAAAGAGAAAGTATTCTTTCATGCAGGTCTTTGCGAATGTCAACAGTCATTTTTCTAGCAATGCCGTGTCGGACATTAGTTGCCACGCGCGATATTTCATTAAGAGCAACGAAGGTTGCAACATATACAATAAAGATAATAAATAGCTTTGTCCCTGCGTTTGGTGGGCGGCGTGAGGCATTGTCCGCACGGAATTTTTCTGCCTGCTTTGCTTCTGTATGACGAGCTCGCTCTGTCATTAATGGTGCATCAGCACGAGAAATGGTTGTGTCGGTCCTTCGTTCCTGTGGGATAGGCTCAGTCTCTATGCGAAATTCCTCGTAATGCCTTTCCTGAACAACTGTTGGCTCTGGAACATTGATTACAAGTATGTCATCAATTACGAGCTTTGTGAAAAAGCCCATTATAAATACAGAGCATGAGGCTAGTGTGGAGAAAATCAGATAAAATGCTAGAGGCTTTTTGTACGGATGAAGATACCGCATGTAGAATTTAAACATTAGCCGAAGAGGATTACTATAGGAAAAATCCTCGCGTGCGGGACGGAATGGGGATATGCGAGACTCATAGCGTGGAGGACGCTTTTTTCTGCTGCTTGCGGAGGTGTTTTCTTTTTTCATTTTATTCCTCCGCCTCTGACTCGTCGAGTATTATACCTGCTCCAGAGTGCTTCTCGTAAAGCTCTCTATAGCGCCCGTTTTCTATCTGCATTAGCTCTTCGTGATTGCCTTGCTCAATAATGGTGCCTTTGTCAAGAAGTATAATTTTATCGGCATTTTTAATTGTGCTTAGGCGGTGTGCCACGATAAATGATGTTTTGTTGGAAAGGAAGCGATCGAGAGCCTGTTTAATAGCTGATTCGGAGCGACTATCGAGAGAGCTTGTTGCCTCATCCATAATAAGGATTGTTGGATTTGCTAGAACTGCGCGTGCGATAGAAATTCGCTGCTTTTGTCCAACGGAAAGCTGTACATCTTTGTCACCAATGACAGACTCATAGCCGCGAGGGAGTGTCATAATTTCATTATGAATTTCTGCAATCTTTGCTGCGTTAATTACCTCATTCATAGTCGCTGATGGGCGAGCATAGCGGATGTTGTCTGCTATTGAGGTTGTGAAGAGGAGTGACTCCTGAAGCACAATGCCGAAAAGAGATTTTAGTGAATATTTGCTAATTTCGCGAACATCAACTCCGTCTATTGTGATGCTTCCTTCCTTTACGTCCCAAAAACGCATTAGAAGCGAAAGGATAGTGGTTTTTCCGCAGCCTGTTGGACCAACAAGGGCGATTGTTTCTCCTGGTTTAACGTGAAGATCAAAGCCACAGATGATTGGATGGCCTTCCTCGTATTCAAAATGGATATTATTGAAATCAACCTTACCAGAAACATTTTGGAGGGTAATTGGGTTTTCGGCTTCCTTTACCTGTGGCTCTTCCTCAAGAATTTCAAAGAGTCGGTCTGCTGCGATTCGAACATTTTGTAGGCGTTCTGCGAACATGGTGAAGCGGATAATTGGCCAAAAGAGCATATTTGCATATGCCACGAACGCGGTTACATCACCATAGGTGGTTGAGTTATTAAGAATCATCCCACATCCGATAAAAAAGATTGCTGCATGGCCAAATTTTTGTAGTAGCTGTGCATTGAAGCTGTTGTCTGAGGAGGCTTTCCAACCGTTATGTGCATAAATGGAAGCCGTATTTGTTTCCTCAGAGAAAACAATGTTCTCGCGTTCTTCTGCGCTATAGGTTTTGACGGTTAGGTTCGCTGAAAGGCGGTTTTGTACTCCAGAGGCAAGCCTATCTCCGGCTGTGCGGAAATTTTTCCAAGCCATGCGAATACGCTTCCTTAGGATGATAAAGTTTAGATAAAATAGCGATAAAACAATTATAAGTATTATGGAAAGGCGCCAGTTGATATAAAATGCTGCTGTGATTGCAAAGGTAGAGCAGAACATATCTGCAATAATTTGAATTGAACCAGCATCAAGGATGAATAGTAGGGCAGTGGAGTCTCCCATGATTCTATTGATAAGCTTGCCGGTGCTATTTTTGCTGAAATAGCCCATGTGGAGATTGAGAAGATGCTTATATATGTCCATCTTTAGCTTCAAAATGAAGCGCTGACCAACAATGGAAACCCCCATCGACTGGATAAAACCGAGTAAAGCATTACATGTTGGTATTGCAATTGCAACGCAGGCAATGCCGAAAAGCTGCTCGCGTTTGTTTGCGCCAATAATATCGTTAATGATATATCGAGAAATAAGAGGAGGCAATGCTTGTATGATGGAAATTACTAGCATCAAAAGAATAAGCAAAAAGAGCTGCTTTCGAAATGGGCGCAGTAGCTTAATGATTTTTGACAGTGTGCCTGGCTTATTGGCAGTTTTGTCCATAGTCTTTTTTTATCTCTACTATCTTATATACAGGATGGAGTTATGGCTCAAAGATAAACTTCCAAATTGAGCGTTTGCCCAAATATAATTTTGCAGTTGCCGATGTGCCAGGGATTACTTCATAATCCTCTGGATCGAATTCACAATATGCCACGAGATAATAATTGTCCGCTGTTCCTTCAACTACACCACGAAGATCTGTAACCTTTCCATTAAATTTGTGTGGAAATAAACCTCCATACGTGCCAAGTGTTAAACGTAGTTGTGTTCCAATTGTTACTTTCTGGGCATATTTCTCAGGAATACGAAGCTTAATATGATTTGCCTCTCCTTGGAAAATCTCATATAGAACCATATCTGTGCGGAGCATTTCTCCTACATAGAAGCTATATCGAGTAACCGCTCCGTCAATAGGTGCATAAATTGTGCGTTTTTTTAACTCAGCTTGTGCTCGAGCTAGAACCTCGCGCTGTGATTCAAGCTCTTGTTCTAGAACAGCTATTTGCTTATCTTCGATGGTCATATCCTTTTCCTTTAAGGTGCGTAGATGTTCCTCTGCTTTTGTAACAGCAAAGGTGTCATCGGAAAGCCTTCTGCCAGATGCTAGCCCCTTTTCATAAAGACTTTTTGTTACTGCAAGTTGCTCTGATGCATGTTTTAGTTCTAGCTCAGCAAGTCTAATAGCTTCTTCGTGAATTCGTTTGTTTTCTGCTGCAGTTGCAATACGGAGCTCTAGCTCCGCTTCTGCTTTGCTCACATGTTTCTGTGCTTCATCAACAGCAGCTTGTTCTACATCAGATTCTAGTCTTACCATAGGATCACCTTTTTTAACAGTGTCTCCTGAAAAGACAAGAATTTCAGCCACGCGGCCTGTGGTTGATGCTCGAACATCTGCATATCCAGATGCTGTTATATATCCTGTTGCTGTTGCCTTATAAGGAACCTTAATTATAAAGCCTAAGGATATAATTAATGTTAAAGATAGCAGCGTATAAAGCATTATTTTATTTCTTTTGCGTACATGCTCATGTCGAGTTTCTGGTAATACTCCACCTGCTTCGGTTCTTACATTGCCCATAAAATTACCTCGTTAAATAAAGTTTAGAAATTTATTTGCTATTATTTTTCATCTTATTAATGTTGATAAGGTCCTTTGCTAGGGTACGAAGACCCTCTGCCTCATCAGTATAGCGTTTCATACACTCATTACATTTGTCACAGGATGTCTCATAGCAGTTTCTATGTACGCGAGAAGGGTACATTTGTTTAAAGGCTTCGTAGCACTCGTCGCAGCAGAAACAGAAGCGTTCCTGTGTAGAGCCGAATGCGGCATGAACAAGGTGAAATCCTTCATTTTCAGGAGAGGTTTCTTTCCCACACCATCCACAAGGAAGTGATAAGCGTTCTTTAATGGCGCTACGACGAGTGGAGACTTCACTATCTCCCCATAGGTATTCAACCCATTCAACTGATTGAGCAGGAACTCGAGCAATAACAACATCGTTAGTTATTACAAGAACTTCTCCATTTTTTAGAACATGGCAACGTTCCCCTTGTATACCTTTGGAGCTGTTCTTTGTGTGAACACATATAGAGCCATGTCTAGGAACAGAGTAGGAGTGCCAACCACATTCTTCGCAAATAGAAACAAAAACGTTTTGGGTTAGTGATGCACCACATTTTGGGCATCGCCCTTGCTGTAATACATGGAGTCTAGAAACAGACTGAACTGCCGCAGAGCGAATTTTACGCTCTGCCTCTTCCTTAATTTTTGTTGTAGTTGTTTCCTCGTTGACGAACTCAAGATCGTTGCGGAATTTGTCTGTGTCCTCATCAAATAGCTCTGAATCTTGAAGCTGATTAACAATATCAGGGGAAATTGGTTGTACTGATTTTTTAGAAAATAAGCTAGAAAATGGTGATTTCATAGTAGCTCCTTTTTCTTTTAGAATAGGTTGTATAAACTATTGATTGTTTGTTGGTTCAAATTCTAATGGAACAATTTCTGTAAAAGATTGATATACATATGGGGTAAGCCCATATGCTCTGCATAGTTCGTTTGCAGAGAGGATTACCTCAAGAGAAATACTATGCTTTCTACGTATTGCCATTGTTAGGTCTTGTTGAGCATCAAGCACGTTTCGAGAGGTTCCATCGCCAATAGAGAAACGTTCATTTTCGGAATCAAGCACCTTTTGTGCTTGTTCCATTGCTTTTGTTGCTAGAGCAAGTCGATTGCATGCACTTGAAAATGCTAACTCTGCACGTTGTATACGTAGTTCGCAGGCAATAGATACCGCTTCAGCATCAAGAGTGCGGGTCTCAATGTCTTGTTTGCCTTTTCGTATTTTATATTCAGATCCTTCAGAGCCAAGCGGTGTAGAAAAAACAAGCCGAACATTGTATCCAAATTCGTTGTCAAGAGAGCTATCATCATCCCATCCTGCGCCAACTTGTAAATCGAGTTTTGAACGCTCCTGTTGTATAACGCCCTCATAGTTGTGTTCTGCTTCCATAACGTTTGCCTCAGCTATTAATATCTCAGGCAAATTGAATTGTTGGCTTAAGGCTCGTAATGTAGGAATGGAGATTTTGCTAATTTCATCTGCCCAATTAGAGAAAAGGTTAGAAACCTCTACTGCCGATATATTAGCAATATCTATTTGATTTGTTGTTCCAATTGCTTCTAGTAATATTCTTTGCTGAAGCTGAATGTTTTGCTCAGCTTCGTGTAGCTCCTCTTTTCGGATTGCTACCTCGTATTCCGCAGGATAAACTTGGTATTGCGCAATATCTTGTAGCTCTGCACGTAGAGAGGACTCTTCAACAAGCATCTCTGCTCGAATTACTGCATTCCCGATTTCGCTAGCATCAATAATTGCAAAGCAATAGTGAGCATATGCATCAACAACATTAGCACTTAAATCAAGAATTTGTAATTGTGCCTCTGCTAATGCTGCAAGACTATTTGCATTCAGTGAATTGATTTTGCTTTTGTGTATTGAGAAGCCAGAGTCTTGTAATAATGGAATTCTAATATATCCACCTGCAGTAGAGCTGTCTTCTTCATTTGATTCAGACATAAAACTTTGGCTAATTCCTACACCACCATATACACCATAAACAATAGGAGACTCTATTCCAACTTGGTATGAGGAAGAAGAGCCACTTTCTATGGATGAGAAGCTAGTTGCAGGAATATTGTGTGGTGCTTCTCCATTTTCTACAGCAGCATTTAGACTTGGTGTGTAAAAAGATGCTCTTTCCCCAGCAAGCTCAAACCATGCAGAATGAGCTTTTGAGATTGCACTATTTAGAGAAGGATTAGATGTAAGCATTTGCTTTAGTAGCAAATCAAGCTTACTAGCTTCAGGTATTATTCCTTGAAGCTTAATTGCTGTCATTTCTGTCTGTGTGTTTTCTACAGCAGGTGTTTGTTCAGCAATTGCGATTGTTGATAAGAAACACAGAGCCACATAGAGTGGCATTCGTTTCGTTTTCATTTTGTTGTGCGTTTGTGTTATGGAACAAAATATGATTAATTTAATGAATAACAATATTTTACATTCTTAAAGAAACGCAATTCAAGCAAAAATGAATAAAAACTCAGTAATGAATAGGTAAAAAGTTTTATAAAAAGAAAAAACCCACAGACTCATTGAGCTGTGGGAAAGGGATGGTGGGCGAAGTCGGACTCGAACCAACGACAGGCTGGGTGTAAACCAGCTACTCTAACCAACTGAGTTACTCGCCCTTAAAAACGTGTATAAATTTAGCATATTCAGTTTTTGAAATCAAGAGGAAAATTTAATTTTTTTCAAATATTTTATTTGTTAATTCGTAAGTTGTTTGTAATTAAAAGGTTGTAAAGTAAAAATAATTTTACTAAAAATGGCGGTTTTTGTGTTTTTTTGAAAAATAGCGTTTTTATGGTGTCGAAAAACACTAAAAAAGCAAGCTTTTAGACCTGTAATAAAAGAACAAATTCATTGTGAGTACGCGAGAGCGCTCTTGCCTCTGCACAAGAACCCATCACCCATCCGTGTTCTTGAATCTCGCACTTCTAGCCACCACGAGAGCCTCTGCGTCCTTTGCGTCTTGCGTCTTTGCGTGGGGCGTGAGCCATAATCGCTATTGCTGGGTTGCACTAAATAGAGTTGCTGCAATTTCAGGAATATCTGTTTTAACAGTAAATGTCTTATCCTTAAAAACAATAAGTGATGGGACATTTTTTATTTCACATATAGTTAATAACTCTTGAGTTTCTAAAGAATAATCTTCACGATTGTTAGATGGTAGCTTTATGTGAAAACCACCAATTGAACTTATAGCTGTATCAATACTTTGTTGGTAGGTTGCTTCGTATAATTCCTGAAGAACAACACAATCCTTGCACCAGTTTGGAGCATCGATGAGGATGAAGCTCTGTCCGTTTGCATTGGCTGCTTGCTTTGCTTCATAAAATATAGGACAACTGCTTTGCTTATTTTGGTTTAATTTGTTGTAACAATACAAAAGTGTACCGATTACAAAAAATATTGCAATTATCCAAGAAATATATTTCTTCATTATAATTCCTCAATCTTTAATTCTCGAACAACAAGTAAAATATCTTGCATAGAGTATGAAATAACTCTTATAAATTTGATTTTACCAGAGTTTTCAACATATGAAAAGGTTCCCTTTTTCCGCGAAATAACTCCCTTTGTCTGCCAATTTTCACCATCGGCAGAAACCTCTACACGAACATTACCATATACGTGCTCTAGCTTCTTGCGCTTTAATGTTCCACACGATATAGTAACTCTACCTTCTATCGGTTTTTCAAATTCTGCCATCCACCAGCCACCTTTTTTTACCAAGTTAGCAGACTGAAAATATGTTTTTTCATTGTTGTCAACGGCAGCCATTGGCCAATATTTCTTTTGCTCGCAAATTTCCTCAGAGGTAGAGCATTTGATTCCATTAATAAAGGTTGGGTTTCTTGGGTCATATGCTTGCTTTTTATTTCCTCTTAGTCCCATGCCATTAGTTGTATGTGTTAGCATCCATTCTAGAAGCTTAGTATTGTCCCATGGGTTAGGTAATGAACTATCATATTCAAAAGTTTCTAGAGTGTCACCTAGCTTTTCAAAACGATATTTAAAGGAATCAATTTTACCCTTAAAGCTAGTACTTATATTTGTTGGATGGTATATACAAATCTTTCCTGGTGAATCCGAAAGAGACCCTAAACGGTCGGTGTTAGGAATAGCATCTTTACATATAAGCATTGTGAAACGCTCAGGATATTGGGCATAAAAGTCAAAGGTTTCATCTACATGCGTTGGGCCATTTGAAACTATAAAAATTTGGTTTGTATTTACTGTAAGTACACCCAGCTGTTGATAATATTGTGTGATTGCATCCATAGCAAGTTTGCTAGGCTCTGTGCGTTCTCCTTTAGGGCTTGATTTAAGGTTGAGAGATTCTGGCACAAGTACAGTCATTGCAACAAAATCTTTTTTGGCTAGCTTTTTAAGCTTTTCTGTTTTGATTGCATCAAAAATGTCTTCACTAATTAGAGAAGGAGAGAACTCATGATCTGGGACAACCTTAAACTCAACGATTAGAGGTAGTAATCGGCGGCCTAATTTTTGGGGTTGGTGAGTTATAAACGCGATAGAGTTAGTTGGGCAGGTTGCTTCTATAAGCCTAACATCCTCTGGTGGTATTTGTGCACGAGTATACGAATATAACATGGCACCGGCCTCATCAAGTGCCGCGGTCATTTCTGGAGCTGTCTCTATTTTCTTTATTACGCCAGGGAAACCATTACCAAGTGTGCGAGGCTTATCATGGTTAGCTAGGGTAGCTGTTGCTACACATATTATGCATACGAGAGAAAATAATTTAATGCTATGTCTCATAGTGTTTATTAGCAATTGATTAATATAGTTACTATTATCAAGATTATGTATCCGCTTTCTGTGGTTAATTGTAGCAAAGAGCGTTTTTTTTAGCAATATTAAAAAAATGATGGATTTTTCTTCGGAAAATGTTTTTTTTTGTTGCACAACTTGCTCTTAAAGAATAAAATTTAGTGCAATAATTTTTTTAAACGAAACCCAACTAGGGAGTGGAAATAAAATGAGCTATACACAGAGTGTTATCGAAGACATTGCAAAGCGCAATGCTAATGAGCCTGAGTTTATTCAGGCAACAACAGAGGTTCTAGAGACTCTAGAGCCAGTAATCGCAGCTAAGCCAGAATATCAGAAGAACAGCATCCTAGAGCGCATTGTTGAGCCTGAGCGCACAATTATGTTCCGCGTTCCTTGGGTTAACGATAAGGGCGAGATAAAGGTTAACCGTGGCTATCGTGTTCAATTCAACAGCGCAATTGGTCCTTACAAAGGTGGCTGCCGTTTCCACCCATCAGTAAATCTAAGCATTTTGAAGTTCCTAGGCTTCGAGCAGATTTTCAAGAACTCACTTACAACACTTCCTATGGGTGGTGGTAAGGGTGGTGCAGACTTTGATCCTAAAGGAAAGTCTGACCGCGAGGTTATGGCATTCTGCCAGAGCTTTATGACAGAGCTTGCAAAGCACATTGGTCAGTTCACAGACGTTCCTGCTGGTGATATCGGTGTTGGTGCACGTGAGGTTGGCTACATGTTTGGTCAGTACAAGCGCCTAGCAAACGAATTCACAGGCGTTCTAACAGGTAAGGGTCTAACCTTTGGTGGTTCTTTGATTCGTCCTGAGGCAACAGGCTATGGCTGCGTATACTTCGCACAGAACATGCTTGCAGTTAAGGGTGAGGAACTAGCAGGTAGAACTTGCTTGGTATCTGGTTCTGGTAACGTAGCACAATATGCTGTTGAGAAGCTAATTGAGCTTGGTGCAAAGCCTGTTTCTATGTCTGACTCAAATGGTACAATCTACGATAAGGATGGTATCACAAAGGAGAAGCTAGAGTGGATTAAGGAGCTTAAGCAGGTACGCCGTGGCCGTATTTCTGAGTATGCAACTGAGTTTGGTGCTGAGTATTTAGAGGGCAAGCGCCCATGGTACATTCCTTGCGATGCAGCATTCCCATGTGCAACACAGAATGAAATCAATGTTGATGAGGCAAAGGCACTTGTTGCAAATGGTGCTAAGCTTGTTTGCGAGGGTGCAAACATGCCAACTTGCCCAGAGGGTATCGCAGCATTTCAGGCAGGCGGTCTATTATATGCACCTGGTAAGGCATCAAACGCAGGTGGTGTAGCAACATCTGGTCTAGAGATGAGCCAGAACTCACTACGCTTGTCTTGGTCTCGTGAGGAGGTTGATGCTCGCTTGAAGGGCATCATGAAGTCAATTCACGACAATGCTTACAATGCATCTGAGCAGTTTGGTCAGAAGGGTAACTATGTTATGGGTGCAAACATCGCTGGCTTCGTAAAGGTAGCTGATGCAATGCTAGCTCAGGGTGTTATCTAATCTTTGACACAAAGAGAAATGCAAAAGGGCGTCCTTCGGGGCGCCTTTTTTGCATTTTGGGGTAGGAAGTAATTGCAGTAATAATTGCATTGTAATTTGGTTTTATAAATTTCCTTCTTTGTATGTGAATATTGGATAGGTTCTCGGTGTTTTTAAAGCTTATTTTTGTCGGTGGTTGAGTTTAATTTATAAAAATATTAGACAAAACTAACATTTTGTGTTGACACTGGGGTTTTGTTTGTAGTAAAGTTAGAGGCATCTAACAAAAGTGGGCTTGTTAAATACTTATAAATCTTCAACAAATTAGGATAAATAATGAATAAAAATACAATTTTAGTGGCACTAATCACTACACAAATATCTGCACTTTTAGCAGCTGAAGAACCTAACACTCTTGTCTCTGATGTTTCAAAAAATGCCGCAACACTTCTCAATTCAATCGAACCTGGTAATATGATGCTAGCTGATTATGTTAAGCTTGGCGTTGAAGCTGAAATGCTAGCTACATATTCAGAGGAAAATAATAAGGATGGATCAAGCGAAGATTCAAATGACTTTGTATTTGACAAACTAGATTTAATCCTAGATGTCGATGTAACAGAAAATATCAAATTCAACACTGTTATCGAATATACTGATGGTGAAGACCTATATGTTGATTCTGTTCAGTTCGATGTTGAACTAAATGATGAGTTCGCTCTAACAGTAGGTAAGGCATACCTTCCATTCGGTGCTTTTGGTGGTGATATGATTTCTGATCCTCTAACTCTTGACTTAGGTGAAGTATGCAAGACAACTGCAGGTCTAATTTGGTCTCCAGTAGATGAGCTATCTGTTTCTGCTTGGGTATTTAGTGGTGATATCGAAGAAGAAATCAATAATGGAGCTGTAACAGTTGAAATTGCTCCTGCAGAGGCATTCTCATTCGGCTTTGGCGTAATCTCAGATATCTGCGAGGGCTCTCTTGCTGATAGCATTGAGCTAGAGGATGGTCCTGATTATGATCAGACAGTTGGCGTTAATGCTTGGGTTGCAATCAATCTAACAGATAGCCTAAGCGTAGCTGGTGAATATATGGCTGCAATTGATGATGTAGATGCTCTAAATGGTGATAAGCCACAGGCTTGGGCTTTTGATGTAGTTTGGGCTGCAACTGATGATGTGACAATCGCAGGCCGCTACGAAGGCTCAAAGGAATTCCTAGCAGAGGAAACTCCAGAATCACGCATGGGTGGTACTGTAACATATGCTCTAAGCGATGTTGTATCTCTATCAGCAGAATACCTATATGGTAAATATGATGATGCATCAGAGCTTGATGATAGCCATGCAGTTACAGGACGCCTAGCAATTGCATTCTAATTAAAGATTTAAAACTCCTTTAAAAAAGTTTCGTTTCGTATATTTGTGTGTGTTTGGGTGGCAGAGAAATCTGCCGCCCTTTTTTGTGCCGTTGTACAAAAATGTGAAGTAACAACAACTAATAGATGACAATTTGTCCCGTGCTGTGGCATTATTGCCGCAGTTGTTATTAAATGCATGAAACCATAAAACTTCAAAAAAAGATTTATTCTTAACGACCAAAATGGTAAGATATTATATAAAAATGGGAGATTTTTTTCATGAGCTCAAATATCACAGACGACACCTTGTTTCTTAATGGCAAGCCAATTATTAAAGAAATCCAAAGTGGCTTTTCTATTGCACCTATAGAAGTGGAGAATGGTGCATTTCTAAAGGTTAATTTTATAGAGAGCGATGGCGCTATCGGTCAACAAAATTTAGGAACATTCGTTGATGCAAAGGCTTTTGGTGGCTCTCATATGCGTCCAGATACACCATATTGGTTTTCTCCTTTTGGTAGCTCAACAGGCTTTGATATTAAGAATCAAATCGTTTGGATGGGTGTTGCTCATGCAGATGGTTCTTACACCTTTATCGCGACACTTCCTACAGAGGATACTTGTGTCTTTATAAATCCCAAGCAGGTCCCAGAGACAGAACGCGATGGAGTAGAGCCCGGCTTTAATTTCTTTGGTGAAACCGGTGATGCTTATACAATGGTAGCACCAGGTGTTGGTGCATTTATTATCAATGGAACTAATTTTCCTCAAATCGTCGAGCAAGCAGCAAATGCAATAAATAGCTATATGGCTAATGCAGAGCTTCGCAAAAACAAGCAATATCCTGAATTTGCTAAGAAGCTTGGCTGGTGCACATGGAATGCATTTTATCAAACTGTTTCTGCAGAGAAGGTTTTTGAAGGTCTAAAAACTCTTAAGGAGGTTGGAATTGAGCCTCGTACACTAATTCTTGATGATGGCTGGCAGCAGGTTGCACCACTCAAAACAGGTGGCTCAGTGCTTACTGGCTGGGATGGTAACGAGAAGTTTGGTAGCATGAAGGATTTCGTTGCAAAGGTTAAAGAAAACACAAGCATTGATACCTTTATGGTTTGGCACGCAGTTTGTGGCTATTGGTATGGTGTAGCAAAGGAACTATTCCCTAATTCAGAGCTTTCTCAGAGAATGCCACTACGCTATTGCGATAATAGTGTTTGCGATTGGCAAAGAGGCTTCTTAAATTCTAATCCTCTTGATTTTGATGGCTTCTTTGAAGCATACCACTCCCACTTAGCAAAGTGTGGTGTAGATGGCGTGAAGATTGATAATCAGGCATCATTGAGCTTCCAATCCTCTGGCTTTGGTGGCAGAGTCAAACGCTTCAATCAAATGCGCACCGCTGTTAATAAAACCACTAAAAAGTATTTTGATAACAACCTTATCACCTGTATGGCACATGCCCAAGAGATTTTCTTTAATTCAAAGGAAAATAATATTACACGAGCCTCAGATGATTATTTCCCTAATGTTCCAGAATCTCATACCTTGCATTTATATACCAATGCAATGACAGCTACTTGGTTTGGCCATTTCTTGTGGATGGATTGGGATATGTTCCTAACAGAGCATGCTGCCGGAAAGTATCATGCTGCAGCACGAGCCGTTTCAGGAGGCCCTATCTATTTTGCTGATGAGCCAGGAAAGCACGATGCAGCGCTTATTAAGCGCACAGTATATGCTGATGGCACAATCCCTCGCGCTACAGCTCCAGCACGCGTGATGACTCGCTCTGTATTTAAAAATTTGAATGAGGGCCGCACACCGCTTGAGCTTGTTACACCATTTAAGTATGGAACAATGTGCTCATTCTTCTCAATGGCAACGCCAGGTAAGGAAGACCAGGTGCCAGCATCTATTTGTCGCTTTGATATTTCTGAGGTTGAGGAGCTAGCAAATACTGGTAAAACCTATGCTTGCTGGAGTGAGCTTCGCCAGGAGCTAACAAAGGTTAAGCAAGGCGATTCCTTAGCAATGACATTGCAGCCTCTTGAGCTTGAATTATTAACTCTTTCACCGATTGAAAATGACTTTGCTCCAATAGGCTTTGTAAATATGTTCAATGCATTAGGTGCCGTTGAAGAATGCGAAAGCAAGCAGCCTGGTGAAATATGTTTGAAATTACATGGGAATGGAAGCTTCGTTGCATACTCTGCCACAAAACCAACTCAAGTTTTTGTAAATGGTAAGGCTTGTGATTTTTCATGGGAGGCAGAGAAGCTTTGCTTTGATGTTTCTTCTGATTGCGAGGTAACCATTAAGTTTTAATAAAGCCAATTTGATACAAAAATATAAAAGAGGTTTCTATGCCATCACAATTTACTCTTGAAAAAACAGTTGGATGCGGAGAAAGTGCAATATATAAAATTTCTCCAAGCTTTGGAAAAACTGAAGCTTATATAGCAACAACACCCTACACACGTGCAATTTGCAATGATCCAAAGGTCTGCGGTATTGAATATACGAAGCTACTTCAAAAGGCGTGTACAGAGATACTAAAAATGCTTCCTATTGAAGGAGTTACAGAGGCAGATGCGATGGTTGCAAATATCTTGCGTGGAGGACTTAATTTTGGACTCCGTGATGCACTTGCAGATGCATATGGTTGGAACTACCACACAACATGCTTTTTGAGTGCACAGCGCGCTCAATCTCCAGAGGATGGTACCTGGCATATCACAGAGAATAGCTACAAAAAGCTATATTTCCCTTGCTCAACATCTCTTTATATTGGAGATGTGGTTGCAACAGGAACAAGCCTCGAATATGGCTTTAATGAGCTCATTGATGCAGCAGTAGAGCATAATACAGATTTAAGAAACATCTATTTCTTTACCTATGGTGGAATTAAAACAGAGGAAATATTCCAGAGACTTGACGATCGTTGCAGAGCAACCTTCCGTAATTATGGTAAGACAGTGATAATTTATCTTGAAGGACGCTTTGTTGTTCCAGAGGAAACAACACCATTAACCATTCGCTTGCCAGGAACAGACCTTGTTCGTTGGGGAAGCTTGATGGCTCCAGAGTTTATTGAATCGCAGTATGAAAAAGCAAGCTATCCAATAGAGCGTTGCACAATCTATGATGCTGGGTCTCGCGCATTTTGGTTAAATGAATATGCCGCAGATGTTATCGGCTATTGGAAGCAATTATTGAATTTGGCAGAAAGAGGTCTAACCTATAAGGCGCTTGTTGAGGAGCGTTTCCCTGAGCTATGCGTAGAGCGTTTTGGAGAGCAGGATTTACGTGCCATTGCTCTTGAACAAATCAAAGCAATGGATAAAATACTAAATAGGTAGGAAGGAAAATATAAAATGAGTAACAATAAAGATCATGATTTTGCATTAACATCTGTAGCAGATTCACAAAAGCGTGGATTCTGGTCAATGTTTGTGATTATGATGGGCTTCACATTCTTCTCTGCAAGTATGTGGGCAGGAGGAACACTTGGTGCCGGATTAAGCCTCAAACAATTTTTTGTTGCGGTAATGGTTGGTAACCTAATCCTTGGTATTTACACATCCTTGCTAGCATTGATGTCATCTCGTACTGGCTTGTCAGTTCATCTTTTGTCTCGTTATTCTTTTGGCTCGTATGGCTCATTTATTCCTTCCTCAGCTCTTGCATTTACGCAAATTGGTTGGTTTGGTGTGGGTATTGCTATGTTTGCAATCCCAACAGCAGTTGCTTTAAATGATCTTGCTTGCCTTCAGGGCTCATGGATTTTAAGTGGAGCAACAGTTAAGATTGCCTTTGATGGAGTAGAATTGCCTGCTCGCTTGCTATATATCATAGTTGCTGTTTCTGGTTTTATTATGACAAGTACTGCATATTGGGGAATTAAGGCTCTATCAGTTATTAGTATTATTGCAGTTCCTTCAATTGCGGTTTTGGGTTGCTATTCAGCATATTGTGCAATGTTTGTTGATAAGGTTCCTGCAGTTACAGCGGCAGGGGTGGCAAATGGCTGGGAGCTAATGAAGGGCTTTACACCAGATGCTTCAAAGCAACTAACTATGGCTGCTGCAATTTCTGTCGCAATTGGATCATTTATTTCTGGAGGCTCTTGCACACCTGACTTTGCGCGTTTTTCTCGCAATTCAAAGGTGGCTGTTTCAACAACAGCACTTGCATTCTTCATTGGTAACTCACTCATGTTCTTCTTCGGTGCTGCTGGTGCCATGGTTTGGGGTATCAGTGATATTTCTCTAGTGCTAAAGGCACAGGGCTTGCTAGGCGCTGCAATCATAGTACTAGGTTTGAATATATGGACAACTAATGATAATGCTCTTTATACATCTGGTCTTGGCTTGTCAAACATCACAAAGCTACCAAAGAAATACATGGTTCTAATCAATGGTTTAATTGGAACAATTGCAGCAGTTTGGCTATATGATAATTTCTGCGGTTGGTTGAATATTCTTAATACCTTCCTTCCTCCTGTGGGTGCTTTGATTATCACAGACTTCTTTATTATAAATCGTGGTCAGTATAAGCCATATGGTGAGTATGCATTTGGAAAGGTAAATGTTTCTGCTGTTGTTGCTTGGGCATTAGGCTCTCTTGTTGGTCTGTTAGGCTTTGGTTATGTAACAATACCTGGGCTTTCAAAAATTTGCAAGCTTGGTCTTCCTGCTATCAATGCAATGGCAACAACACTTATTGTATATTTGATTGCTAAAGCTATTAAAAAAGCAGTAAAGAAAAACTAACAGTCTACACTGGGTGTGTTACTGCAGGAAAAGAATAGGGTAGCACTAATAGGGTATATAAAAGTAGTGCATAGCGCCTGCACATGCATTAGTCTAACCCATTACTTAACTTAAATTCCGTATTAAACTACCGAATTTTAGAATAAAAAGAAGGAGCCATTTTTGGCTCCTTCTTTATTAGAAAACTACAGTAACTATTGATTCGGGGCGAAGCAATACGCGGAGATACTCCCCACGGTACTTTAGTTGAAATCCCTGCGTATGCTTGTCATGGTTTGCCAATACTGCACAGTGAGAGCCATCTGGGTTTCTACATACAACACAGTCAATAGCTTTTGCGTTTGTTATTATACCATTACTCTTTAGTAGCATAGCTCCACGCTTTATCTTAGATAAATGCTTAAATGCATGGTATTGTACGCTTGGAGTAACCTCAAGAGTTCGTGAGTTAATTTCTACAAGCCCAGCACAACTAAATGGTCCAACATTAGGATTGCCATTTTCATCAAGAGCACAATTCCACCCAATGAAGGATGAGCACCCGTTGTTAAGTGCATCAATAATTGTTCGAGACCACCAAAGAATATTGCTCTCAACAGAATTTTCGTTTAGATTAGGTCCCTTTTCTGTTAGGTGGAAATCAACCTTAAGCTCAGGATATTTTGCACGAACCTCTTGCATCATCTCTGGGGTGCCGCCATAAGGATGCCATGCCACAGCATCAATATTTTCTCGAACCTTTTCATCGCTCAAAATGTAATTTACGCGCTTCCATCCATCGTAGTTGTGGTCGTGAATCCAAATTTTAGTGCTTAGCCCAGCGGTGCGTAGCCTTTCTGGTAGAAGATATCCAGCCAACTCAAGCTCAAAATCAGGGTGCAATCTACTTTGAGGCATTTTGCCTGATTGGTCGGTCTCTGGTTCATTTTGGATTGTGAGAGCGTTGATTGGCACACCAGCTTCGCTATATGCTTGAAGATATTTTACATAGTAATCAGCAAAGGCAGGAAGATACTTTGCACGCATTTCGCCACCACACATTTCACCTCCAGTTTTCATCCAACCGGGAGGACTCCATGGGGAAGAAAAGATGTATAAATCCTTGCATATCTCCATTGTCTCTTTTACGATAGGAATGAGGTATTCTCGATCCATATCAATGGAGAAGTCTTTCATTTCAAAATCATCAACAGTATCGTTGTAGCAATATACTCTTGTGGCATAGTCGCTAGAGCCAACATTTAGTCTTGCAATTGAAAGATTTAAGCCTTCTGGTGAGAATATGCTCCTTAGAACCTCGTTTCTTTTTCCTTTAGGAAGCTTATTGAGCATATAGCAAGAGGCATCGGTTAGAGATATGCCAAAGCCAAGAAGCTTATGGCTTTCTATAGAATCATCAATATCAAAGCATGGCCAACCATAATAAAAATCCTTTGTAAATGGTTGATTTTCACTTTCGTATGTGATGCCAGTTTTATCCGTTGCAAGTGTTTTGATTCTTGTCATTTTTAATTCCTTAATTGTGCTTTAGTTGCACATAAAAACAAAATAGCTTTGCCCAACTCAAATATTATATTCTCTTTTTACATATAGACTCAAGCAAAAATATATGAACCCATTTTAGTTGTTTGTCAAATTGTAGGATGCAAAAGTAAATGCAACTTTGCACGACTAAACGCACCAAAACAGGTGCATTTAGTTTTGCAAATAACAATATTAATTTTTGTAGTATGCAAAAGTAAATGCAACTTTGCACGACTAAACGCACCTATTTTATGTTTAATGTGAAAATTTTAGGTGTTTATGTGTCGTTTTGGTGAAGTTATCTGTTTACAAAATCTCTGATAAAGCATAAAATGGCGTT
>JAZNPC010000012.1:0-66085 GCA_045589455.1 Kiritimatiellia bacterium | reverse complement strand
GTCCAAATAAATTAAGGGTTTTCACGCTCGCGTTAGCGTGAAAGCTCTTTTTCTATAAAGACGTTAGATGATTGTCCTAAACGTCACCGCTAGAAAATCTTGCTCTCCTGTCGCCAATGTCCCCTATGTCCTCAATGTCCCCATCTAAACTTGAGAGCAACAAATAAAATAGTGCTGCACATATTTGACGTAAGCGTGATGCCTAAACGTGCGAAAAAAGGTACAGGATTACGGGATTGTGCAGGATGGCAGGATTGCTAGGTGCTGTGTGCGCGAGGTGTGGTTTTTGGGGGTGGCCCGCTTCTCCGATATTGCGCGGGGGTGTGGGTTTTGGGGGTGTGGTGGCCCGCATCTCCGATATTAAAAAGGTCAGGGTGATATCGGAGATGCGTCTATGTTATCTTTATTCTCAGTGTTTAGCTTATTGTTGAAGCAGAGCAAACCTGACGGTAGCAACCTCCATACCAGAAGGTTTCGGAGAAGTGTCCGCGACATTTTAACTCAGCAATTTCTCTAATTTCGCCAGCTAGGTATTCGTTAATTAGGCGAGCAGATTCCTCGTATCTTGCCCTAACACCAGCATTGCGAATCTGCATTACCTCAAAGCCGAAAGGCTTGCAGTTTGTGAGCCAATCTTTGCGATAGAGCTCAGCAAATTTGTCATGCATTGCAATGATGCATGGAATTGTTTCCTCAGCAATTTCCTTCAAAGCTGCTTTGTCATCAGAATCGTATGCTTCAATAAGCTTTGTTCTAAATTGGAACTTTGCTGAAAGAAGTCTATAAAGAGCCTCAACTATCTGTAAATGTAGTGCTGTCTCAAATTTTGCGGATGCCTTTACCACATCAGCAAGCTTTGTTAGACGTTCAATGATTAGAGGAATTACCTCTGTATTGCTATCGCCTGTGAGACTTGAATAGTATAAGCCCTGCAATGGGTCATCCCAAAGAATAGCCGACATACGTGGGCAAACAAACTTTTGGTCATTGTCATAGCGAACCCACATTTCGTTTTCGCCAGCCTTCATTATAGCATTGTAATCCATGCCGCAAATAGCTTCAGTACGGATTGATGCTGATTCATCTATTGCTTCCTCGCTTACGCCGTAAGCCAAATCGGATGCCATTGCAAGGTTTGGAAGGGCAGAGTCATAAATACAGAAGCCACCATCATCACCCCACATTGTAAAAACAAGCTCATCTACGCACATAGAACGGCATGCACGCATGGTTGGGTAAATTACATTGCGGTTTTGACGAGAATCGCACCAAAGCTTTGCCCAAGTCCAAATACCAGAAGCAAGAGATACATTGCCATTATTTACCTCACGATGAGATTTTAGCATTGTTTCATAAACATGCTGCTCCTGGTGGTAGTAATCCCAGTACCACATCTTTACGCCTGTAGGAATTACAGCTTTAATTTCTTCCTTAATTTCTGGCTTTTCAGTATAGTATTCGTGCTTCTCATTTGAGAATCGGTAGAACATATCTGACCACATTTCTGGAGAAAGACCCTTCTCAGCACAGATATCACGAACCTTTGCTAAATGCTCGCAGAAGAGCTTGAATGGAGGAACATAGCCATTGACATTCATAAATGAGCCACGACCAAGATCCTGTGTTTCATCCATACCGATATGGATCTTGCGGGTTCTGAGGGCCTTGCTCCAAAAATCAATCATTTTTGTGATAAGCTCATATACACGAGGCTTGCTGACATTCATTACGCTTGGTGTGTCAGCAATGGAGTGCCTATAGTTTGGCCAATGAAGCATTTGCTCAAGGTGACCGAGTGTTTGGAAGCAAGCACGAAGCTCAATGCCGAGGTTAAAGGCATAGTCATCAAGCTCGCGGACCTCATCAAAGGTGAAGCGTCCGCGCATATATCCAAAGAAAGGCTCGTCCTCTAGTTCATATGTATCCTCTGTGTAGAGCATAACTAAGTTGTTGCCCATAAGAGCCATTTGTCTAAGCCAGCCTTTAAGATAATCGAGATTAAATACCTTATTTCTTGAGCAGTCGAGCATAACACCGAGGTTCTTGAATGGGGTTGTTTCATCTGTTTCTAAATCAGACAATACTGAGCCAACAGCTCTAGCAGCGGTTGTAATTGTTGTGTATTTAATTATCCAACCATCATTCTCTTTTTTTGTTGAACAATGGATAACTTGTGAATCTTCCTTAATAAAAGTAACATTTGAATCGGATGACTCAGTAATAGAATAGTATTTACCGAGTTCATTTAGCATAGGGTGTAGCTCCAAAGGAGTATTTTCTTTATTCCAATTAATCATAATATTTTTTTCTTTTTGTTGATTGTAAAGCGTGGTTAAAAGTGTTTTGTTAAACTTTTAATAATTTATCATATACAAAAATGAAAGTTCAAGTTAAATTAGAAGAGATTTTTCTGTTACTAGATTTTGTAAATTGGAAGTTAAATGAGTATAACAATCTCAAAAAATAATTAGCGTTTTTTCGTATGGGGCGTATGCATGAGTGTAATAAACCTTGGCTATAAAAAGTTTTTCCAATTCTTCAAAGTGTGAAAATTCATAGCCATTGATAGCACTATTCACAACCATATTTCTTTTTACAACTGAAACTTCTATTATTTTCGGGTGAAAATATGTGGTTTCTTGACCTAGTTGCCACGACTCATTTAATTATGCAAATTTCCCAAATTTCATATGTATAGAATTGTGTTTGACAAAGTAGTTTTGATATGTAAAAATTATGCAAATTCTATTGTTTTATTTCCCTTCTTAATAATATATTTTTTAAATTTGAGGTGTTATGGAGAAAACTATTCCTAATTTAGAAAACCATAATCCAATCCTTGTGGATAGAAGACTTGTAAGCTCGAGATTTTGCAGTTATGCTACAAAAGTTATTGTACCACAAACGTTAAAAGAGCATTTAGCTAAATGTGATTTTGTGCGCAAACGTATACTGCTTTCTGCAGGCCTAAATCCAATGCCAGAAATTAAAGAAACAGAGTATTTTGTTTCGAATGAGCATGAATATGAAGGAATAAGAATTTTTGATGTTATTGCCTATGTGCTACCAGGTTTAAAACTTACAGGTAATTTATATTTGCCATTAGAAGCATGTTCAGAAAAGCAAGTTCCAGGAATTTTATGTCCACATGGACATTGGGACAATGGGCGAGTACACCATGCACCAAATGGAGGTGTCTCAATGCGTTGCTTCCAATTTGCAAGATTAGGTTTTGCTGTATTCTCTTATGACATGATTGGTTATAATGACAATAATGATTTTAATCATTTTTGGAGCAACCAATTGCGTCGTAAGTGTGATTTATTTGGAGTGTCAACATTTGGACTTCAAACCCTTAATAGTCTTAAAGCATTAGATTTTTTGTGCAAAAGACCTGAGGTAGATTCTGAGCGTATTGGTTGTACTGGAGCATCTGGAGGAGCTTCTCAAACTTGGTTTCTTGCTGCTATAGATAGGCGTGTTAAGGTCGTTGCTCCTGTTTGTATGCTATCATCACATTTTCAAGGTGGATGCGCTTGTGAAGAAGGTCCTTTGTTGCGTGTAACAGGTTTAACGAGCTTTGATGTTGTGGCTGCTATTGCTCCCCGTCCTCTAATGCTTCCTGCAGTTACAGGAGATTGGACTAATTTAAATCCACGATATGAAATTCCAAGAATGAAGGATGTGTATAAATTGTATTCTGCAGAAAATCTAGTAGAGCATTTCTACTATGATGATTGCCACAATTACAATAAGCGTACACGTCAGCATATATATTCATTCTTTGTACGCCATTTAATGGGGAAGACAGCTCCAGAAATTATTGAGGAAGAGGATATTCCTCCACCTGCACCAGAATTACTATGGCATAATGGAGTAAAGCCTGCAGAAGCCACAGAAGAAACAATTGCCAATGCAATAAAGCAATTAACCGAGGCATATAATCAGAATGTGCTTGATGAGGGTGACGATATAGAGCGCTTTAAGGCAGAGCAACGCGAGGTGTTGCGTCAGCTACTAGATGATGGTAGAGGTGAAATTCGTGATGTAGTATATCGCATATTTGGACCTGTAGATGGATGGGGTGTAGAAGGCGGGAAGGTTCGTCCTTATACACTCTCTAGAAGAGGCGTAGGCGATAATTTACAAGTAATAGATATAACCTCAGATAAATATAACAATCATGGAGAAATTACTTTGATTGTTGCTGATTGCACATATCGCGATTATTTTGGTGATGGCAAGAAGAGCTCTGTTGTTTCTGCAGCGATGACAGAAGGCAAGAAGCTACGCATTGCCGAGCTTTTAGGCTCAGGTAGCAACGCTTGGCAAATGAAATATGCAATTCGTGATAATCAAGGTCCTGAAGGGTACAGTAATTTTTCAACCACTTTTGAAGAGTCATATTTCTCAATGCGTGTGCACGATGTAATCACAAATATCGTTCAGTTAAGAGAGCAAGGCTATACAAAAATCAATATAGCTGCAGAAGGTACAGCAGTACCAGCTGCTTTAGCGGCAGCAGCTTTGACAGAAACACCTATCTCTGTTGATCTCACTGGAGTAGATGAGAGAATATGGGATGAAGAGCTAAATTATCATCCGCTTATAAAACGAATAGGTGGCCTCGCCGGGCTACTTAAATTAAATTTCGTCAAGCCTTCCGAAATTTAAAAATGATCAGCAATCAACAAATAAGTGGCTGGCTCACGCCCCACGCAGAGACGCAGAGCTAGCGTGATGCACGTGACGCCGAAGGGACGCAGAGACGCTGAGGGCGCGGAGGACGCGGAGATTGGTGTGCCGTGCTCGCTTTGCGTTCTACTGTCGTTCCTCTTCTTTAAGAGTTGTATTTTTCACAAATATCTTGTAAATAATTTTCAAATATTATAAAATGTGCTTGAATTTATTCACAAGGAGTTGCTTATGTCACACGAAGATAAGAAGAATGAAATAGTAATATACCAGCCAGATGAGACGATACGTATAGAGGTAGTGCTTCAAGATGAAACAGTTTGGTTGAATCGTAATCAAATGATGAAACTATTTGGTCGGGATGTAAAAACAATCGGGAAGCACATAAAAAATGCTTTGTCAGAAGAATTGTTTGAATACAATGGTAATAAATGTGATGGGAAAAACAATAATTCAGTTGTCGCAAAATTTGCGACAACTGCTACAGATGGTAAAATTTATGTTGTTGAGTATTATTCGATTGATGTAATCATATCTGTAGGCTATAGAGTAAAATCTAAAAAAGGGATAGCTTTTCGTAGATGGGCGAATGAAGTTTTAAAGTCTTATTTATTTGATGGTTATGTTTTTAATTCTCGGTTTAATTTGTTAGCGGAGAGGTTTGATAAGCACTTAATTGAATATGATAAAGATATCTCCTATCTAAAAGAAAAGGTAGATTTCTTTGTGCAGACCCAAACCACGCCATTGCAATCGATGTTATAGAACACAAAAATACTTATAATAATTATCACAAGGAGTTGCTTATGACACACGAAGAGAATTTTGGTGTTGTTACATTGGACTATTCTATAAGAGAAAGTATTATCACAATCCGTGATACGCAAGTAATATTGGATTCCAGTATAGCTCGATTATATGGTGTGTCAACAAAAGCTCTTAATCAGGCTGTAAAACGAAACAAGTCACGTTTCCCAAATAATTTTATGTTCCAGTTAACTAAAAAAGAGTTTGATATCTTGAGGTCACAAAATGTTACCTCAAATTGGGGAGGAGTTAGATATTGCCCTTATGCATTTACTGAACATGGGGTAGTAATGTTAGCAACAATATTAAAATCAACAATAGCGATAGAAATGTCAGTTCGCGTGGTTAATGCCTTTGTTGCTATGAAGCAATTGTTTATATCAAATTCAAGTGTCTTTGAGCGAATTGATAATGTAGAGCACAAAATACTAACAACAAATATAAAATTAAACGAAGTTCTCAAAAGATTGAACACAGGAGAGCCACCACTCCAAGGTGTATTTTTTGAAGGGCAGCTTTGGGATGCTTGCTCGCTCGTAGAAAAACTAATTGTACGAGCAAAGAAAACCATTCTTCTTATTGATAATTGGGTCAGCATAGAGACACTTGATATGCTAGCTAAGAAGGGATGTGGGGTAGAGGTAACAATTGTAACCTCAAAGCGTGGCAATAAGCTAGCTGCATCAGATATTTCTAAATTCAACACCCAATATCCAACGCTTATCATCAAAGAAAGTGCAGCATTTCATGATCGCTTTCTTATCCTTGACAATAAAGAGTTATATCTTATCGGAGCCTCACTTAAAGACCTAGGCAAAAAGTGTTTTGCGTTCACAAAAATGGATGGCTCCCAAATCCAGTCTATTACCGCAAGAGTATAATAAATTATCACAAGGAGTTGCTTATGACACATGAAGATAAGAAGAATGAAATAGTAATATACCAGCCAGATGAAATAATTAGATTGGAGGTAATGCTCCAAAATGAAACTGTTTGGTTGAACCAAAATAAATTGTCAATGTTATTTGATGTTGACAGAACTGTTATAAATAAGCATATCCGTAATATTTATAAAAGCGGGGAATTACAAGAGAAGTCAACCTGTGTAAAAATTGCACAGGTTCAAAATGAAGGAGGTCGAACGGTTTCTCGTGTAGTTCCATTCTTTAATCTTGATGTAATAATAGCTGTTGGATATAGAGTTAATTCTGTTCGGGCAACGCAATTCCGCATTTGGGCAACATCAGTTTTAAAAGAACATTTGTTGCATGGGTATTCCTACAATGTCCATCTAAGTCATTTAGAAAATAAGATGGAACAAAAATTTGCAGTTCATGATAAAGATATCTCCTATCTAAAAGAAAAGGTAGATTTCTTTGTACAAACTCAAATTCCACCACTCCAAGCTGTATTTTTTGAAGGGCAGCTTTGGGATGCTTGCTCGCTCGTAGAAAAACTAATTGCACGAGCAAAGAAGACCATTCTTCTTATTGATAATTGGGTCAGCATAGAGACACTTGATATGCTAGCTAAGAAGGGAAGTGGGGTAGAGGTAACAATTGTAACCTCAAAGCGTGGCAATAAGCTAGCCGCCTCCGACATTTCCAAATTCAACACCCAATATCCAACGCTTATCATCAAAGAAAGTGCAGCATTTCATGATCGCTTTCTTATCCTTGACAATAAAGAGTTATATCTTATCGGAGCCTCACTTAAAGACCTAGGCAAAAAGTGCTTTGCCTTCACAAAAATGGATGCAACCCAAATCCAGTCTATTACCGCAAGAGTATAATAAATTATCACAAGGAGTTGCATATGACACATGAAGAGAAGAAGAATGAAATAGTAATATACCAGCCAGATGAGACAATTAGATTAGATGTATGTATTGAAAACGGGACTGTTTGGTTAACACAAAATCAGATGGCAGAATTGTTTGGAAGAGAAAGATCTGTAATAACCAGACATATACGTAATGTTTTCTTAGAAAAAGAATTAGTTGAAGAAAGCAATGTGCAAATTATGCACATTCCTTCTTCCGATAAACCTATAAAGTTATATAGTTTAAATATAATTATTTCTGTCGGGTATCGTGTTAAATCTATACGTGGAACACATTTTCGTATTTGGGCAACGCAAGTCTTACATGATTATTTAATCAATGGTTATTCAATTAATCATCGAATAACACATTTAGAAAATCGATTAGATAGAAGAATAGCAAAAGCTGAGTGTGATATCTCCTATCTAAAAGAAAAGGTAGACTTCTTTGTACAAACTCAAATTCCACCACTCCAAGGTGTATTTTTTGAAGGGCAGCTTTGGGATGCTTGCTCGCTCTGCGCACACAGCGTTCTCTGCGTCTCTGCGTCCCTTTGGCGTCGTCATAGCCATCACACAAGAAACATGGGTTGCGTCCCACACTAGCGCTTGTAAGTTGGCCTTGCGACAACGAGAGCAAGACCATGTCCAACGTCAAGCGCTAGTGTCGTGCGCTGCGCACACACCCAAGCAATCCTGCGCATCCTGCCAAATCCTGTAATCCTGTTCTTGCGCGAGAGCGCACTCGCGTGCCCCGCACGCCAATCCCTCGCACTTTTCGCCATCACGTGCATCACGCTTGTTGGCTGTTGATTGTTGTTTTAGTGCGCTGCACTAAAACCTCTTCGTTTCTCCGCTTTCTAGCTTGCAGAGTGTTCCATCTCTATCAAACCAAAGTGTTTTTAGAGTTGGGTTATAGATAGTTTTTCCATCTGCGCTATAAATTAGAGAACGATATGCTGTGATATAATCATATAGTTCAATGTTTGTGGCATAGTAGATTTCTGGGTTGCCACTTAGCTTCTCGCAGATTGTTTCAAGCAAATCCCAATTTTTATTGTTTTCAAACTCAAATGCATGACCCCACAAATAGAATAGGCGAGGAGTTCTCTGAGCAATATATTGCGCATTAACATTCATATTTAAGAAGTTATCAATATATTCCATTAGCTTAGGATTTTTATGGTGTGCAGTTGGAACCCAATTGTGGAAATCCTCCGGTAGCTCAAAGCTATCATTATCGCCACCTGTTGTGCGAGCATAAGCAATATCAAGCTCTTGAAGGAAGCTTCTAATGCGCTCGTATGCAATAGGTACGCGGTTTTTATTTACTGTGCGGTCTGGGAAAGCCATTCCGCGGATAATAATATCAAATTCCTTTTCGAGGGATAGTCTGCAATTAAGAGTATCTTGTATTCCTTCAATGCTTCTTGCTGCATCAAGTCCACGATGAAATTCACCATGAGTTGCTACCTCGTGTCCCTTGCCAAGCATTTCATTGCGTATAAATTCCTTTGTTAGACCCCATTCATTTTCTACAGAGGAAGCAACAAGATTAAAGGTGCATTTAATGCCGTAGCGGTTAAGGGTTTCGCATAGACGAGCATCGGCAGGTGCTCCATCATCATAGCTAAGAGTAACAGCTTTGCAAAGACCGCCAGGATAGCGCATAAATTGATATTTCATTTTGTATTCCTAAATAAGGTGTTAATTAAACATTATTTGTCCTAAATTTTACCATTGATGATTAAAAAGTCAAGTGTGTGTTATAGTTTTTAAACTTTGGTGTTGCATTTTGAATTTAAATTCAGTATTATGATATTGTTTCATTAAATGCATGATTTTTCATTAAGTATATTGAAAGGTAATAGTGATTATGAGTGATAATAAGCAGTTGAGTCGTCGTGAGCGTGAGCGTCTAGCACATATGAATGAAGTTCTTACAGCAGCAGAGGAATGCTTCCTTGAAAAAGGTTATAGAGATGCAACTATTGAAGATATTGCTAAACGTGCAGATTTCGCAGTAGGTAGTATTTATACTTTCTACAAAAACAAAGAAGAGCTACTTAATCATGTTGTATTGCGCATAGCACAAACACAGGTTGCTGATTTTAAGAAGCAAGTAATGCCTTTAATAGATAAGCCAATTGATTCTCTTGAAGCACTCACAAAATTATGGTGTGAGCATGCTATTAAATATGGTGATTTCTTGCGTATGTCATTCCAAGTACGTTATCGTGATTCTGTTGTTTTAATGAAAATGCCAAAGGATGAAGAGCTTTCTCCTTTAAATCTACAAATTCGTGAAACATTTACAGAGTTTAGAGAATTAATGACAACAGTATTTGAAAAAGCAATCGAATCAAAGCTTGTTCGAGATTTAACTCCAGATGAACTTTCAATAGCATTCGAAGGTATTGCTCATAATTATATGATTAAATGTATGTTCCGTAATACAACCCCAACAGTTAAAACAGCAACAGCTGATTTATTAAAGATCTATAAAACATTATTCCTAAAATAAGGAGTTTGATCTAAGATTAATATAATTTATTTTTTGGGGGTCAAAGATGGGTTATAAAAGGAATAGTGCAATATTTGCTTTAGGCGCATGTGTCGCTCTATTGGCTGGATGTCGTTCTGTTTACTATCATGGCGACAAAGATACACAGAATGAGATACGAGCGCTTGCCTCTGAGCGTTCAGCCAAAATATTAGAAGGCGAACACTCCTTGCAAAACAATGCAAGTGGTATGCTAGAAAAACAATCATCGTGGTTTGGAAGTGTTGATGATGCAGAAAAAGCCTCTCAAGTTGTTCTAACTGGGGAGCTTACTCTTGAAGAATGTGTAAAGCTTGCTTTACTATATAATATTGAACTGATTAAACAGCAGTCGGTATTAGATAAAGCAGGATATCAAACTCTTCAAGCAATTAATGCTATGTTTCCACAGTTAAATTTATCTGCTGATGCTAATACTCTAACCCCATATGATGATCCAGAAAAAGAGAGCTATGATATAAAGCTTATACTAACTCAGCCTTTGTGGCGTGGAGGTGCTCTTTCTGCAGGATACAGGTATGCCAATTATGAGTATGAAAAAACACGTCTTGAGCTATGGATGCAAAGAGATGAAGTGTTTCATCGTGTTTCTTCTTTATACTATGAAATTCTTCTAAAGCAGGAGCTAGTGGCTGTTTACCAAAGTGCTGTTGAGGTGTCTGAGCGCTTATATAATACTACTCAAAGTAAGTTTGAAGGAGGTACTGTTTCACAATATGAGGTTTTGCGTGCGGAAGTAGAGGTTGCAAATGCTAAAGCAGAGCTTATCCGTGAAGAAAATGAACTTAGCGAACTAATGCTTCTACTATATAACTTAATGGGTGTATCAGAGGCTAGTAATGCTACTCTTATTGGTGAGCTAGTGGTCGATGAAACTCCACTAGATACATCCAATGCAAGTCATTTTGCTCTAAATAATCGAGTAGAACTATTGGTGGCTATGTGTGAAATTCAAAAGGCAAAAGAGAATATTGCTATTGTTCGCGCAGAAAAGAAACCACATGTAGATTTATATGCATCTGGTGGTTATGGTAATAGTAGAGGAGAGGCAAGCGATTGGGAGGAAGAGTGGCAAATTGGTGTTTCTGCTTCTATGCGATTAGATGATAATGATAATCGGATGAAGATTCAAATTGCTTATGCAGAGCTTGAACAAGCAGAAGCAGAGCTACAAAACCAAGAAAAAAACATCCTCACTGAGACTGCAAATGCTATAATGCAGCTTGCTTATGCAGAGCGCTATTATGAATCTCAAAAGAAAAACAAGGAGCTTTCAGAAGAGGTTCTAAGAATGGTTGAAGAGGGCTTTAGGGTTGGTAAAAATACACAGGTAGAAGTATTAGATGCTCGTGCAGCTTTAACAGAGGCTGTTGGTGGCTACTATAAGTCTATTTATACTCTAAAAATAGCTCGTTTAAATTATAATTTGGCAATCGGTAATATTAATGCAGATGCGCTAGACCTTTTTTAAAAGGGTTAATGCTATTTAGAAATTATTTATAAGGATTTAGTAATATGAAAAAAAAATGGAATACTTTGAAGGCTACATTAGGAGTAAATTTGTTACTTGCTAGTTCAATGCTTTTTGCCAATGGTGCAGCTGAAAAAACTTATGCTGTTCGCACTGCTAATGTAGAAACACGTACAATTGCACAAACGATTGTTAAAACAGGCTCTCTTGTTTCTCCAGCAGTAGTAGAAATTAGCCCACGTGTGTCTGGACGTTTATTAGCGACAACCAATGCAGAAGGTGTAGACCTTGAAGAGGGCGCATTTGTGAAGAAGGGCGAAGTTATTGCAACACTTGATGCTCGTGAATACGAGGCCAAATTTAAGGCTGCAGAAGCTTCTGTGCAATATGCAGAAGCTACTTTTAAGGATAAATCTCGCGAGTATAATCGCCTTAAGACGCTTCTAGAAAAGGCTGTTGCTACACAACAAGAGGTGGATATGGCAGAATCTGCCATGCTTTGTGCAGAAGCAGAACTAAATAGAGCAAAGGCAGAATTAGCAGCTGCTCAATTAAATCTAGATGAAACAAAGCTCTATGCTCCAATGGATGGAGCGATTTCTTCAAAAATACTTTATCCAGGGGCAATGGTTTCAACATCTGATGTAATTTTTACAATAACACAAACAGATCCGCTCAAGGTTTTATTTGATATTCCAACCACAGTTTATCCACTTCTTAAGGTTGGAACCACTTCTATAAAACTAACCATAGATGCATATCCAGATGAACCAGTGGATTTGGTGGTTCTAGATGCATATCCTACGGCTAATGAATTAACTAGAACAATAACGATTAAGGCAATTCTTGATAATACAGAAGGAAAATATAAGCCAGGAATGTTCGTGAGTGGAGAAATTTTCCTTAATCAGCGAGATGATGTTATTGTTGTACCATACGATGCAATTCATCGAGTTGTTGATAAATACTACGTTTATGTAGTGGAGAATGAAAAAGCTAAGCTTACACCAGTAACTATAGGTATTCGCTATGATGATGTGATTGAAATCACTTCAGGTATATCTGTTGGCGCTGAGGTGGTAACAGAAGGCAAGCATAGATTGGCTGATGGTGTAAGAGTTAATGTTGTTAAGGATTAATCGTATAGATTTAAGTTTCCTTCTAATGGAGGGTTCGTTTAATGAGAATTTCTGAAACAGGCGTAAAGAAACCAATTACTACATTGATGGTTTTCTTTGCTATTTTGATTTTAGGTGTAATTTCGTACACTCGCTTGGCAATTGATATGTTGCCAGAAATTGAAAGTCCATCAATTTCTGTGTTCACTACTTGGGATGGCGCAAGTACAGAGGATGTTGAAACTCAAATCACTCGTGTTATTGAAAGTGCGCTTGGTTCAGTAACTGATTTAGATGAAATAACATCAACAACAAGCGAAGGCTCTTCGCGCGTGACATGTAAATTCAAATGGGGAACAGATCTTGGTGAGGCAGCAAACGATGTGCGAGACTTGCTTGAGCGAGCAAAACGTAGACTTCCTGATGATGCCGATGATCCTGTGATGTTTAAATTTAATACGGCGAATATGCCTATCTTGTTTTTAAGCGTTACAAGTACGGAAAATATTGAAAATATGGAGGATATTGTTAATGATGATATTGTAGATGTTATCAAGCGTATCCCTGGTGTTGGTACTGCAGATTCATTTGGTGGATATCAGCGCCAAATAAATGTTTATCTTGATCCAGAGAAGTTGTCTGCCTATAACCTTTCTGTTATGGAGGTTGCTAATGCAATTGATGCAGATAACCAAACTGAGCCTGCTGGTAATATTCGTATAGGTACGATTGATTATACCATCCGTGTTCCAGCAGAATTTGAGAGTGTAGATGAAATAGGACAAGTTGTTGTAAAAAAGAGTGGAGACACAATTGTTCGCCTTGCTGATGTTGCTCGCGTTGATGACGGATTTGTTGAAGAGAATCGTGTTGTTGAGCGTAACGGCAAGCGTGGTATGATGGTTAATGTGCAGAAGCGCTCTGGTGAAAACACTGTGGCAGTGTGTCGTAGAGTTTTAGAGGAAATAGATGAAATAAAAGAGAATCTTCCTGCCGATTATGACATAAGAGTAGTTAGTGATAGTAGCGATATGATTGTTAAATCAATTCGCTCTGTTGGTGAGACAGTTCTTTATGGTGGTTTATTTGTTGTTTTAACAACTCTTTTCTTCCTACGTAGTATTCGTACATCACTTGTTATTGCATTAACAATTCCATTCTCTCTAATTATTGCTTTCGTATTTATGTATGTAATGGGATGGACCATTAATATCATGAGTATGTCGGCATTGGCTGTGGCAATCGGTATGGTTGTAGATAATGCTGTGGTTGTTCTTGAAAATATTATTTCGCATATGTCTCGAGGTAGTCGTAAGCGTGAAGCAGCTATGTTTGGTGCTGATGAGGTTGGTACTGCGATTATTGCTTCTACACTTACAACTATTGTAGTATTTGTCCCTCTAATTTTTATTGAGGGCGTTTCAGGAATTATGATGCAACAGCTAGGTGGCTTGATTGCTGCAACACTTATGGCTTCAGTTCTTTGCTCTTTATTACTCACGCCAATGCTTGCTTCTCGTATTTTGAGAACACGTAATGAGGTTAAAGAAAATTCTCGTTATGGCAGATTCATGAATTGGAGTGATAAGAAGTTTGATCGTATGGATGTTGCATATTCCAAGCTCTTAAATAAAGCGCTAAGTGTCCGTTGGATTGTTACGGGTGGAGCTGCTCTTATAATTGGATTAACAATTTATTTGTTCACTGTTGTAGGTAGTGAATTTATGGGTACAGAGGATACTGGAGAATTAAATATTTCTTTCCATTTGCCATTAAGTACTCGTTATGAGATTACAACACAAACGGGCTACCGAATGATTGAAAAAATCAAAGAGATCGTTGGTGAAGAAAATATTGAAATCATCAATTTGTCCACTGGTGGAACTTCAGGTGGTTTTGGTGGAACACGCGCTTCACATATAGGCTCTATACGTCTAAAGCTTGTTGACGCAAAATACAGAGATAAGACAGCAGAGCAGTATGGAGATTTAATTACGCGTGAGGTATCTACTTGGCCAGAGATAACAAAGGTTTATGCTAACTCGAATAATTTCTTGAATCGTATTTTGCGTGGCGGTGGTGCAAATTTATCGGTTGATGTTTATGGCTATGATTTAGAGCAAACCTCAGCTATTGCTGCAGAAATTAAAGAAATAGCAAGCACAATTGAAGGTGCTCGAGATATTCGTATTTCTCAGGATATGGGTAAGCCAGAATTAACAATTATTGTTGATCGTGATAAGGCTGGTGCAATGGGTGTCTCTATGGATGAGCTTACAACCGTGATTTCAACCTTGTTCCAAGGTGACGATTGCTCGCAATATCGTGAAGGAGAGGATGAGTATGATATAACTCTTCGTCTAGAGCGAGATAATAGAAGTACAATTGAGGATATTCGTAGCTCTGAGCTTCCGCTATCTAATGGAAAACGTATTCGCCTTGATTCAGTTGCAGAGGTGGTTGAGGGAACAGGTCCAGTAACTATTGCAAGAAAAAATCAGCAGCGTATTATCACTGTGGAGCTTGATACAATTGATCGCCCACAGGGTGATGTGATGGCTGAACTTGAAGAGCGTATTAAGGAAGAGGTAATGCTTCCAAATGGTGTTCATATTGGTTATGGTGGTATGATTGAAGAGCAAGAGGATTCTGAGCAAGCAATGACGATGATGATTACTTTAGGTATTATTCTTGTTTATATGGTTATGGCTGCACAGTTTGAATCTCTTCTACATCCTTTGCTCATTATGTTCTCTGTGCCATTCGCATTTAGTGGTGTTGTAGGTGCATTGCTTTTGACAGGAACACCATTAAGCATGACAGCATACATTGGTATGATTTTGCTTGTTGGTATTGTGGTTAATAATGCCATTGTGCTTGTTGATTATATAAATATTTTGCGTGCTCGTGGAGTACCTTTGCGTACGGCAATTACCGATAGCGGTAGGCAGCGCTTGCGTCCTGTGCTTATTACCACATGTACAACCTTGCTTGGTATGCTACCAATGGCATTGTCAACGGGTGATGGCTCTGCAACATGGCGTCCATTGGGTATTGTTGTAGTAGGAGGTCTGTTGTTGTCAACAATCGTATCAATGATTATTGTGCCAACCTTGTACTACATTGTAGAGGGGTGGAGAGAGCGTCGTGGTGCAAGAAAGGAAGCATAATTTATGAAAAAGCAGCTTGTAATAATTTGTGATGTATCTGGTTCTGACGATATAAATAAATTGCTTTTGGCGCACGGGATAGATGAGTTTACGCGCTTTGAGCAATGCTCTGGGCAAGGGCACCGGACTGGTCCACGTACAAATGATCATATTTGGCCAGGCTACAACGTGATGTTTGTTGTAGTGGTAGAAGAGAATATTGCTACTGCTCTTATGGGTGATTTGCGTGAATATCGTGATGCAAATCCTAATATGGGCATATATGCCTACACCACACCGGTTGAAGCAACGCTATAGTTGTTAGTCTTAAGAGTTTAACGTTCTACTCCTATTTTTAAGAGTTTTGCTTGCGCCTGCTCCGATAGGCGCATTTGACTTGTTCACTCGTAAAGCCTCGCACTTCTAGCAACAACGAACGCCTCGGAGGCGGAGGATGCCGCTTCTCCATACATTTTTATGCACAATAATTTATTCACGCTTCCATTCTCAATAGCCTTGGTGGGCCGTGCACACAACCGCTTGGCAGTTACCTTATTGCTTCATTAGATTTCGCAATAAGCAGGGCAACAACAAGCGGTTGTGTCATGCCGTGCATGCCCCCACACCAGTCTCCCATCCTCCCCCAGCTCCCAATCTTACCTTAGGCGGGAGCCAGCGTAGGATTTGCCGTCGTCCTAGCCATCACGCTAGGCCCCACGCAAGTAGAATTCGTGTCCAATTGCTTAATTCAAAATAATTTAGATACGGCTGATTGTGGTGTTATTATTCAATTTTTCTTGACTTTGTGTGTGTAAAATGGCAAAGTTAACGACCTTTACTGACCAAAAGCCCCAATTTAGCATTAAGGATATAAAAATTATGGCCAGAACAGCTACTGTAAATGCCCCAGGCAAAATCAATTTAACCCTAGAAATCCTCTCCAAACGAGAGGATGGTTATCATGATTTACGCAGTGTGCTTTTGCCAATTTCCTTATATGAGACCATTACTGTTACAGAGCGTGATGATGGGCAAATAACCCTAGAAACCGTTGGCGATGGAGTTGATACTTCAGAGCTTGGGAATTGCCCACCAGAAAAAAATCTCGCAGTAAAGGCAGCTTGGCTAATGAAAGATATTAGTGGCACAAGCAAGGGCTGTCATATTCATATAACAAAGCGCGTACCAATTGGTGCTGGGATGGCAGGCGGTAGTGCAGATGCTGCTGGAACTATGGAGGCGCTTCGCGCCCTTTGGCTTCCTAATGTTGATCGCAAACAGCTTGTTGAGCCATCAGCAATGCTAGGTTCAGATATTCCTGGCTTACTATATGGTGGAGCAATCCTTATGGAGGGGCGTGGAGAAATCGTTACCCCTATCTTTGAGGCTGGTGAAAAGGCAGATAATTGCTTTTGGTTAGTGGTTGCTTTTCCTGGAGTAGCAATTTCTACAAAAAATGTTTATCAAAATTGCATTCCGTGCTTGACTGACAGGTCTCAAATATGCGATAATGCCATCTATTCCGTACGCAAAGGTGATGTACGGGCGGCATGTCGATATATTTTCAACGGTTTACAAGACACCGTGTTTAACCAATACCCAGAAACGAAGCGCTTTTACACGGCGCTTGGCAATGGGGGTGCTTTATCTCAAATGCTCTCGGGCAGTGGGTCAGCAGTTTTTGGTTTGGCAGAAAGTAAGGAGCATGCGCTCAAAATACAGAGCCTGCTTCCGGAAGGGACTTGGAGCAAAGTCGTTCAGACATTGCCCGATAGTGTAATGGCAGCACATGGGCCTTTGACGCCCTGAGTTATGGTTCGAATCCATATCGGGCAACCATTTTTCCTCTAACTGAGGATAGGTTGCGAAAAACAAGTCTCACATTAAAACTTTTTGTTACTTATAACCAAAATATTTAAGAAGTGAGAGCTGACCGTGAAAATCTTTTCCGGAAATTCAAATAGAAAACTAGCAGGTAGCATCGCATCATATCTAGGCGTAGAGCTTGGTGCTGCAGATGTTATTTCCTTCCCAGATGGTGAATCCTTCGTTAAAATTAACGAGTGTGTTCGTGGTGAGGATTGCTACGCAGTTCAATCAGTTTGTGGTAGACCAAATGAAATGCTAATGGAGCTATTAATCATGATTGATGCTCTACGTCGCGCTTCTGCTGCAAGAATTACAGCTGTTCTACCAATCTTTGGCTATGCACGCCAGGATCGCAAGGATCAGCCACGTGTACCAATTACAGCTAAGCTAGTAGCAAACCTACTAACAGCTGCAGGTGCAGATCGTGTGCTAACAATGGATTTACATGCAGCTCAGATTGTAGGCTATTTTGATATCCCAGTTGACCACCTACACGCTTCTCCTGTGATTGTGAAATATCTTAAGGATAAGAATTTGACAAATCCAGTAATCGTTGCACCAGATACAGGTAGTGTTAAGAATGCATATGCATACTCAAGAATGTTCGGCTGCGGTCTAGCAATTGTTGCTAAGCAGCGTAAGGGAGCAGATGAGGTTGAGGCATTCTCACTAGTTGGTGATGTCAATGGCTGTGACGTAATAATGATTGACGATTTAACTAGCACCTGTGGCACTCTATGTGCTGCTGCAAACCTTGTTAAGAAGCATGGTGCTAATAATGTTTATGCTGCAGTTACTCATGGTCTACTAAATGATCAGGGTCGCGAGCGTCTAAGCAATTCCTCTATTTCCGAACTAATAGTAACTGATACCGTTCCTCAGGAGCATTCTCCAGAGCTACCAATCACAGTGCTTTCAGTAGCAGATTTGTTTGGTGAAGCAATTAGACGTATCAATGAAGATAGTTCAATTAGCACCTTGTTTTCAATGTAATGAATTTTTCGCTTAGTCACAACAGGTAAGGCAAGCGATAAGCATTGTAAAAAAAATAATAACCGTAAAATAACAAACCCCGCTGTTGGGGGTAGGAGAAAATAAAAAATGGCAGATGAAATCTCAGTGAATGCAGAACTACGCACAGAGAGTGGTTCTACAGCTGCACGCCGATTGCGCCGTTCTGGCATCATTCCGGCTGTGCTTGCCAGCACAAATGGAGAAGCAACACTTCTCAAGTTGAACGCTCACGATTTTGGGCGCGCACTAATTAAGCATACCATGCAGGATGTTGTAGCAATCAGCTTCGATGGTAAGGTAGTTAAGGCAGTTATGCGCGAGGTACAGCGCGATAGCCTAACCGGCGCAATCACACACGTCGATTTTGGCGAGCTTGCATAGGTTTAAGGAGAATCTTGTAACGGGAATTGTTTCACATAGAAAATGTTCGCTGTGAAAGAGTAAAATGAAGGTAATTGCAGGTTTAGGAAATCCAGGAAATGAATATGTGCAGACGCCACACAACGCTGGCTTCGACGCAATCGATTTTCTATGCAATACCACAGGCTGCTCTCTAAGCAAGGAAAAGCGCTTTAAAGCAGAGGTTGGTAAAACCACAATCGGCACAGAAGCAGTTCTACTTGTAAAGCCACAGACCTACATGAATCTAAGTGGTGAATCTCTATCAGCAATTCTAAACTACTATAAGCTAAAGACAACAGACCTAATCGTTCTTTGTGATGATGTAAATCTTCCACCAGCTCGCTTAAGATTGCGTGCAGAAGGAAGCCACGGCGGCCACAACGGGCTACGCTCAATAATCGAGCAGCTAGGAGCAGCCAACTTTACAAGAGTTCGCATTGGAGTAGGGCGAGGAGAGCACCAGGAGGGTGAGCTAATCGGGCATGTCTTAGGAAAATACTCCAAGGAGCGAGCAGAGCTAATGGCAGAGGCTTGTCAAAGAGCCGCCAAGGCAGCAGCAAAAATAGTAGAAACAGATATTGTAACAGCAATGAATGAGTTCAATGCAGCTCCAGTACAAAAACAAGATTCGGAAGCAAAAGAAATTTCAAAAATTAAGGAATAAAAATTATGCCAAGAAATTATGAAGCACTGCTAATCTTCGCAGGCAATGTAAATGAAGATTCATTAGACAAGGCAATCGAGCGCGCTAACGGCGATATCGAGAAGCTTGGCGGTAAAATTGAATCAGTAGAGAACCTAGGACGCAAGCAATTCGCACGCGTTATGGGTAAGTGCGAGAGCGGCGTATATGTAAAGACACGCTTTGCTATCGAGCCAGAGCAGATTTCTGCAATCCATGCACGTTTTGCTCTAAATGACGAGTGCTTCCGCATTCAGATCATCCTACGTAACGAGCGCATTGAGGCAGCTAAGAAGGTTGACGATGCTCGCCGTGCAGCTTATAAGGCAAAGGTAGCTGAAGCAGCAGCTGCTGCAGAGGCAACAGAAGAGGCATAAACTAGCCGAACCTGTGTTTGAAGCCAAAATAAGTACAGAAACCAAAGGAGAATGTTAATATGCCCAGCTTTAATAAAGTAATATTAATGGGAAATCTCACAAGAGACCCAGAGTTGCGTCGTACACCTACAGGATCGGTCGTATGCGATATTCGCCTTGCTGTAAGCGAAACCTTTCGTGACAAAGCAGGAGAGCGCGTAGAGCGCACTGTATTTATTGATGTTTCAACCTGGGGCCAGCAGGCTGAGTCCTGTGGTAAGTACCTCCGTAAGGGTATGCCAGTCTTTATTGACGGCCGCCTTCAATACGATGAGTGGAAAACACCACAAGGCGAGTCTAGGAGCAAGATCCGTGTTGTCGCATCACGCGTTCAATTCATGTCACCAATCGTGAACGGTGGTACTGCTGTAACAAATCAGCAAAACCGCATGTCCTCTGATCAGATTCTTCCTCCTCCAGAGGTAGATAGCTATCAAGCACATGATGCCATGATGCCAGATGATATGGAAGATGTCCCTTTTTAATCAAAATTTAATAACCAAAGAAAATAGTTAGGAGAAGCTATGCCAATCCGTAAAGATTCAAAAACACGTAGACCTGAGACACCAATTCGCAAGAAGACTCCAGATGGAGATGTACAGGTAATCGATATCAATGATGTAGAGTTCCTTCGCCGTTTCGTAAGCGAGCAGGGAAAGATTCTTCCACAGCGCCTAACCGGCTTAAGCAGCGCTCAGCAGCGTAAGGTTAAGCAGGGTGTACGTCGTGCACGTAGCATGGGCTTAATGATGTAATAATAGCAAAAAGAAAGAGAGAATAACAATGTCAGTAGAACTCCTTCTTCTTAAGGATGTTGCAGACCTAGGTAACCAGGGTGATACCGTAACAGTTGCTAATGGTTATGCACGTAACTATCTTATCCCTAATGGCTACGCAGAGCCACTAACAGCAGCAGCAAGCCGCCGTATCGCAAAGCTAAAGGCAGAGCGTGAGGCTCGCGTACAGGCAGCTCTAGCAGCAGCTAAGGCTGTTGCAGCTAAGCTAAAGGATGTTGCTGTTACAATTACAGCTAAGACAACAGACGGCGAGGCTCTTTATGGCTCCGTTAATGCTGCTCAGATTGTTGCTGCTCTTAAGGAGCAGAACATTGACGGTGTTGAGGAGTCAATGGTTGCTCTTGAGGATGTTATCAAGGCAGTTGGCGCATACGATGTTGTAATCAAGGTATGTTCAGAGGTTTCTGAGACAATCAAGGTTTGGGTTGTTGCAGAGGCTTAATTAGAAACAGTCTAATAAATAAAACAAAAAAGGGGCTGCTTTGGCAGTCCTTTTTTGTTTTATGTACTCATCGTACAAACCACCAATCCTCCTTAGGCAGGAGCCAGCGTAGGATTAGCCATCGTCCTAGCCATCGTCCTAGCCATCGCCCTAGCCATCACCCTAGCCATCACCCTAGCCATCACGTGCATTACGCTGTTGATTGTTAGGTTTGGACGGATTGGGAGAATAACTCAGAAGCCATTTTTTGGTGGATTGCGATTTTAGATTGACATAGTCACAATGATTATGATAAATTCTTGCCATTCATTTAGCAAATGCTAAATTGCATACACTATTCCGGTGTAGCGCAGCGGTAGCGCAGAGGACTGTTAATCCTTTGGTCGCCGGTTCGAATCCAGCCACCGGAGCCATTTTCCCGAGGTTATATTTCATATGCCTCGGGTTTTTTTATGCAATAAGGAATCGCAAATATGTGATGGAAGAGTTTAATGTTGCGCGTCAGCGCCACACCACACCAGCCTCCCCAGCTTCCCAGCCTTCCCAGCCTCCCCAGATTCCAATCTTCCCTTAGGCGGGAGCCAGCGTAGGATTTGCCATCGTCCTGGGCGCATCTGAGTTATTCACCGGATTAATCTTAAGTTAAAATATTCAATTAACAAAATTAAGGAGTACTACGCCCCCTAGAGCGCTTTTCGTTTTTAGTGGCTCTTCGTTTAGTTTTATCCTTAGATATCTCTATCGACAATGCAACAAACTCTTCACAGAGTTCTTTAAATTTTTTGTAATTAGCAATCTCGGTTTTGATTCGTTCTATGTCTTCAGGTTGGATATAGTCTGTACGACTACGTTTTTGAAATGTATAACTTAATTGTACGTATTCTCGTTTGTTTTTACCACTATCCCTTTTTTGAATTGATAAATGACCAGGACGCACATCGCCAATCGCAACAATTGCGTTTTTTATTGATTTTAGTTTATTTTCTAATTTTTCTTCGTTTTTCATATAGATTTTCCTCCTTTTTTTGGTATTATATTGTATCACTTAAGTGATTCAATGTCAACAACTAAAATAAAAAAAATTATAAAAAAATGAATATTATAAAATCTGCAAAAAATTTAGAAGAAATAGAGCTCGAAATAATCAAAAGAAAAATAGAAGAAGGACGAAAAGAATTTGAAACATTTTTGCAATCAGCTGCTAATGAAGAATTGCCTGTTGGGGTGGATGGCAATCGACTTATCCACATTAGGCACATAAACATGGATATAGAAACATCATTAGGTAAAGTTAAAATAAATGTTATATGTGGACAAAATAAATTAACAGGAAAATGGGAAACTCCGTTTAGAAATAGAATTTTTCGCGGGGAACATAGTGCAATGTCTCCAGCGTTAGAGCAAAAGATAGTAACAACAGTATGCGAGACAGGTTCATTTGAAAAAGCAGCAACAGTGTGTAAGGCATGGGGGTGTAATTTAACTGATGACAAAGCCATGTCAACCATACGTAAAGTAGGAGAAGCGTGTTCCTTATCAAAATTAACAACTTATTGTGATTCTGCAGCTGGGGAAGAAGATATTTTAATTATAATGATGGACGGATGGATGGCTCGATATAGAGAAAGTCTATGGGGAAAACCTAATGCAGATCATGAGAAACGAGTCGCATGGCATGAAGTTAAATCTGGTGTAATTTTTCGTTTGTCTGAAGTAGCAGAAGTTAATAAAAACCGTAGGTTGTTGATTACAAAACATATCGTTGCGATGCCTGCAGAAACATCCCCTGTAGACTTCGGTCGCAAAATGCAAGACGAGGCAGAAAGAATGGGAATGAATCGTGCAAAAAAAGTATATGTAATAATGGATGGAGGAGTATATCTTTGGGGTGTATTTGAGGATAGATTCGCAAATATTGCTGTAGGTCAACTAGATTATTATCATGCATCACAACACCTACATGCTCTTGCCGAAGCACCTTTCCCTTCTGAGGCGCAAAAAGATGAAAAAACGAAGTGGTTAAATCGACTCTTAAAGAACTTAAAAACGTGGGGACCTAAAACATTAATGGAAGCAATAGCAATTGTAGAAACACAGAAAATAGAAGAGGAAGAACGACAGAAGACATTTAAACGTGAAGCCTCATATTTTAAAGATCATGAAAATCATATGAATTATCGCTCAGCAAAGGCAGATGGCGTACCAATAGGAAGTGGAGCAATGGAATCTCAATGTGCTCAAAACCAAAATCGATTCAAACGACGAGGACAATTTTGGTCAAAACAGGGATTTGCATTATTTCTTGAAGCATATGTATGGTATAGTAACAATGAACTTAAGCATCTATATCGCCACGCAATATAGTGAATACAAATATATAACGGGTGAATAACTCAGATGCGCCCCATCGTCCTAGCCTCCCCATTCTTCTCTTGTCAAATATAATATTTTTTTGTATAATCTTGTCAAAAATGAATGGGTGTACCATTCTTATTATATAATACTAAGAAATCTTCGTAATTGTTGGAGAGTTTTTATATGCCTACATTTAATTTTAAAGCAATGGATAAACAGGGTAATGAAGTATCCGGTAATCTAACAGCTAGTAATCAAGCCGCTGCAGTTGCAATGCTTCGTAAAGAAGGTTATGTCCCTACATCTGTTACTTCTGCTGATGGAGCTTCTAAAAAAGGTGGCCTTAATATGGAGATTAAGCTACCAAAGATATTTAGACCTCGCGTAAAGGCTAAGGATCTTGCTGTGCTTACACGTCAGCTTGCAACCCTTGTGGACTCTGGTCTTCCATTGCTACGTGGCCTTCGTATCCTTGCTAAGCAGGAGAAGAATGACACTCTTAAAGATGCTCTTATTGATATGAGTGAGTCAGTAGAAGGTGGTTCAACATTTTCAGATGCATTAGCTTTATATCCAAAAATTTTCAGCAACCTATACATTAACATGGTTAAGGCAGGTGAAGCTGGTGGTGTGCTTGAGACAGTATTGAATCGTTTGGCAGAGTTCTTGGAGAAGGCAGAAAAGATTAAGCACAAGGTTAAGGGTGCTATGACATATCCAATAGTTGTTCTATGTATCGCGTTGGGTATTACAGGCTTCTTGATGGTTTCTGTTATTCCTCAATTTGAAAAGGTTTTCTCAGATCTTATGGATGGAAAAGCAATGCCTCCATTAACACAGTCTGTTATCAATTTCAGTAATAACTTTGCAACAATGGCTCCTATGTGGGCTGTTGGTATTGTGATAATTATCATTCTATTAAATCTTTGGAATAAAACGGAGACTGGTAAATACGCATTAGATAAATTTAAACTAAAGCTTCCAGGTGTTGGTCCATTGATTCTTAAGAGCTCTATTTCTCGTACAACACGTACCTTGGGCACTCTTATGAGCTCAGGTGTGCCTGTGCTACAAGCTTTAAATATTGTTCGTGATACTGCTGGTAACGCTGTACTAGCTAAGGTTTATCAGAATATTCATGATAGCGTAAAAGAGGGTGACAATATGACACCATCTATGGAACGTTCAAAGGTTTTCCCTGCTATGGTGGTAAGTATGGTAGACGTTGGTGAAGAAACAGGTGCTTTGCCAGACATGCTTACACGTGTTGCTAATACATATGATGATGAGGTTGATGCTGCTGTTGATGCAATGACATCTATTATTGAGCCAATCTTGATTGTGTTCTTGGCATTAGTTGTTGGTACAATCGTTATCGCAATGTTCCAGCCATTGGTATCCATTATTGGTGGTATGGGCGCTTAGTTTTAACTCCTTATTTACTGCGCCATGAGCTACCAATTTACCCATGGCGTAGTAAACTACGAATAGCATTAATGCTCGAGTAATATAAATTTATTATACACATATTTTGATATGAGGGTATTTATGAATAAAGCACGAAATGGTTTTACAATTATTGAAATGATGATAGTTCTTATAATCATCGCAATTCTTGCTGGTTTTATTTTTAGAATGATGACTTTGTCTGGTCAAAAGAATGATATTGCTGAAACTAAAGCAGTTGTAGAAAAGGTTGCGAATGCATTAGAGGCATATCGTGCAGAATTTGGTAGCTATCCTCCTGTGGCAGTGTATGATGGAATTCAGCCAGTTATTTTTGAGTTTGCTGTTCCAGGTACTGGTGTAGAAGGCGATTTAGGTATTACTCCTTCAATGGCTGCACAGATGGTAAATGATTCAAGAACAGAAAACAAGTGGAATGAATTCCCTGTATTTACCTTTGGCCTAGCATCATATTTTTACCCAAGATATTGGAGCACTTCTCAGATTAGCCCTAAAGAATTTTATGGTGATTTAGAGTATGACGATGTCATCAGGAGTCCTCAAAATAAGGCTCAAAAGAGTAGAGTGATTAATCAATGGACTGACCATAATAATCGTTCTGGCGCTAAGATTAATATCCAAGATATGAACAAGGATATGACAGCAATTAGAAAGTTTATGCAGATGTTGGATGCATCTATTGAGTCATATGTTCAAAATAAGCAAAGAGTTTGGAAGGTTAAGAATTGGGGTTGTGCAGAATATCATTCTGAGGGACCTCATCACTTCTATAATGGGCGCGAATATGCAAATTCAGCAATCGTGTTTGACGATGCTTGGGATCATTACTTGCACTATCAAAGTAATCCTCCATATGATAGTTACCGCATTTGGTCTGCAGGTCCTAATGGACAAACCTGCGACCCTGCATGTGCAAATCCAGCTTCTTGTCCAAAGTGCACAGATGATATTGTAGCTGGTCAGCAATAATAGAGAGGAAGGAAAGATTTATGAAGAAAGCATCTCGTTCTGGCTTTACATTGATGGAGCTATTAGTTGTAATCTCAATTATTGCCATTCTTGCAGGCTTATTAATTCCTGCTGTGCATCGTGCAAGGCGCAATGCAAGAGAAACAGAAATCCAGCAAATGTGTGTGGAAATGGTAACTGCTTGGAAGGCAGTTTTGGTAGAGCATAATCGTTTCCCATATGAGGATTTAATCAAATCTTTATGCTCAGAGACAAAGAATATAGATGGTGATTTATGCTTCCCAATGACACCAAAAATGGGCTCGCTATTGAATTGGTGGAAGCCACAAAATCCAATTCCACAATACGATAAAAAGAATTTTGAGAAGTATATCAAGTCACTAGGTAGGGAGTTTAATTGGGATGACCCAACCACATGGCCAAACGATATCGTTTATGAGCGTACAGGTATGCAAAAGCAATTTGGTATAGTCGCTCCATGGCTAGAAAGACAATTGTCTAACGAACAGGCTAGCTCAGATAAAGAGGTAGATGTTGAGCAAATGATGTGGGTTATTATTGATTCAAATGCAGATGGCTCAATCTCTGTCCCTTCAAATGTAGGTATCCCATCAGAGAAAATGACTGATTCTGAGGGAAATCCTATCAAAATTGCAAATGCAGCTGCTGCATGGCTAGTAAGTGAAGACGGTACAGTTATTACTTCATGGTAATTAAATTCTTTGAAAGGCAAATAATTATGAAGAAAGCAAATGGTTTTACTCTTGTTGAACTATTAATTGTAGTAGCTATTATTGGTGTATTGATGGGCTTGCTTGCTCCAGCAATTCTTAAGTCATCAAAAACAGCAGTTGATAAAAAGCATCATGTTGAAATGGAAACGCTTGAGTCAGCTATTACTGAGTATCATCATGATAATAAAGGCTGGCCAACAGCGGCAAAGCCAACACGTGAAGGTGCTGAATATGGAAAGAATTCGATTGGCAAATCAGACCCTTCAATTATTATATATTCAGGAATGAGTACAGTTAAAGTGTGGAATCGTTTGCTAAGGGCTGGTGCCGGCTCTGGTTTTAATGCTCGTAAACGTGACTATATTGATATCACAAGCCTTACAGCAATTAAACGCTATAACCCAGATAACCCAGAAGCGAATGCTGCTGATGACAATGTTGGTACACCAAAGGAGCTATGGGGTGACAATGGAGGAATTAAGGGACCTCTAGTTTATTGGTGTGATTTTATTGAATGCACAAAGTGTGGTGAGTGGTCAACAAGCTCAACTCAGTGTAATAATTCACAATGCCCAGGCCGCGATAAAAACGGAAATCCTTATCGCTTTGATTCAGATGATAAGAAAAATCTTAAGCGTGGTGTGATGCCATATAGAATTAAGTTTGATTTGACATCAAATGTTGTTGAAATATTGGAATAAGCTGCTTTGTGGCTTTGTTTTTCAGTCTACATAGGCAACAGATTCTATAGAATAATTCTTTGGAGAATTTAATGATGAGAAAAAAAGACAACTCTGGATTTACCTTGCTTGAACTTTTAGGCGTGATGGGCGTAATCGTAATTATGTCATTTTTTGTTGTTAGTGGCTATAAAAGCATTATGCAGGGAGTAAATGACACAACAGGTTCAAAGGGCTTGCGTGATTCCGTTCAGCTTGCACGCCAACATGCAATGCTAGATAATTCTAGGGTTTTCTTTGTTGTTACAGGCTATAATTCATATGTAATGTGCCGAGAGGGTGGTACAATTACTGAGTCAGGCAGCGGTAGCGTTGAGGTACCATATTTAAACAACAAGAGTGTTAGCGCATTTTGGGTATATGATGAATGGGCAGATTGGGAGTCATTAAGTGAAATTTATACTTCAATCTACTCTGCAGAAGATATCGAAGACATGATAAAAAACACATCAAAGGGCTCTGATTTTAAGGGTCTAACTATGTATGATCTTGATGAGGGTAAGGTTGCTAAGGTAATGTATGCTCCATTTATTAATCCTGCAAAGGATTTGTGGTGCATTGGCTTTCATACCTCAGATGTAAAAGGTGGTATGTTTGATGTAGGTAATTCATATGGTTGGATGCTATATGAGGAGCGCTTCCTACCAAAAGGTTATATTTTTGATAGTAAGCATTATAAGCTAGATTCTGATGGTAATTATGTGCTTGGTTCTGGTTCAATCATTTGCTTCCAGCCCGATGGTTCTATAGATGGAAGCTACGATGATACATTAGTAATTGGTGAGGTTGATGGAACAAAGGCAAATGCTATTAAAAATACAGTTTCAATTGTAGTTGATGGCGATGGCACTGTTGTGGTTAAGTAATCAACAGATAATATTTTGATTGGAGGAAATATGTTTCGCAAAGGATTTTCTTTAATAGAAGTAAATATGGCAATATTGATAGCGGCTGGTGGCTTGCTATCGTTGTTTGCATTGTTCCCTGTAGGCTTACGCCAAAGTGAGATGTCCTCTGAGGACCTATATCAATCAACCTATGCTGAATCAGTGTTTCAAATGTTTTCAGGAAATGTTGCAACAATTTCTGATATCAATGATTGGAATGATATTGACACATTTTGGAGTATAGCCACAGAAGGTACAGGCATTAAATCAAAGCTTTTGCCAGCAAGACGAGCCTTTAATAAAATAGATTCTCTAATTCGAGATGATTATCTAGATTTTCAATTAGAAGGTAATTCTGGTGAACAAGATAATGTCTGGTATGCTGGCACAGATTTTGATGAGGCCGGTGGCTTTGTTGATCAAAATACTCCATCCTTGCCAGAGCAATTTATTATTCGTGTCTACAGGAAGAAGGGCACGGGTGTAGCAAATAAAAATCGTGAGCTTGTTCCTGCAGTATATGTAGTTACATTTGCATCTACCTCTGTTTCTCCTTCTATTTATTATCAGAACACGCCTTATAGTATGGAGTTTTCATTCTATGGAAAGGTTTGGGCTGCACCTCCTCCTGGAGCAAGCTCAGGAGAATAATTAGCATAGTAAATTTACATTTTAAATAGGTGAAGCAATGAAATTAGGTTCCAATAAAGGCTTTTCATTAATTGAGGTAATGGTTGCTACCGCAATTTTGATGATTATTGTTATAATGGTTGGTAGTATGTTTAGACATAGTACATCTGCATGGGAGACAGGTTATTCTGCTGCAGAAGGTGCTAGTGGTGTTCGTAGTGTGCTTGGTACAATTGAGCGCGAGCTCGCTCAAGCAATTGATGGAAGAGAGTATGGCTTGAATGACCCAATTGAGGTGGGAAGTAGCTCTATCAAATTCTATCGCTATGCTGAACCAATTAAGAAAGGCTCAACAGAGCGCGAGCTTCAGCTGATAGAGTATAACTTTAGTAGAAATAGTGTTGTGCGCAAGCAAGATGGTAAGAGCGTTACTCTATTTTCTAAGCAGACATCTGTAGGAGGAAATTCTGAAATCGATGTTGATTTTGATATTGGATGTGTAGAAATTGACGAAAACGATTTAGATATGAATGAAAATTTTGAGGGTGAGGTTTGGACAATCCCTTCTGTTTGGGTCCGTGCGCGTATTACAAGAAAGAGTGCTTTTGCTGGTATGGAGGCTCGCTCCTATGGACCAGATGGCAAAAGAGATACAGAAGACGATATTATTGCACGCTAATCACGGGCAAGAGGAGTTTTGATTTATGAAAAATAATAAAGGCTTTACCGTAATAGAATTGCTAGTCGTAGTTGGAATTATTGGCATTCTTATTGGCCTTGTTGGTACCTCTGCATTTATTGCTCGTAGCCAGGCTTATAAAACACAAGCAAGAGCAGAGACACAGCAGCTTATTACAGCTGTAAAGGCTATTTGGATTGCTCGTCAAGATAATAAGATTCCTATCCCAACAGGTAGAGTAAGGATGAGTGCTGAAACAGTAAGCAAATTTGATGTTGAAGGTGAAGATGGAAAACGAAATTATTTAGAAATACCTACCTCACGCCTCAGTGAAGGTGGCTATCTAGATCCTTGGGGCAATGAGTATGAATATACCATTGAAGATATCAAAGAGTTTGAGCCCCCAGAGGAGATATATCAAATTTCTGTTTCCTTCCATAATTCAGAGAGATTTTACTATAAGAATGACAGGGTTGAAAACGAGGATAAATAGATTCCTGTGCTGTTCTTTGTTTAAAAAGCTTTAATTTTTAGGAGAGTTTGAATGAAAGTTAATAAAAGCGAAAAAGGCTCCTCGCTAGTAATCGTTCTCGGTATGCTAGCTGTGCTAATGCTTATGGCGGTATCTTTTTCTGTAATTATGCGTGTGGAGCGTGCTGGTACAACAAACCTACGTCATAATCTAACTGCTCAAAATGGGCTACAATCAGCTATTGCACATGCATTACGAGATATTGATGAAAATTTAGGTGATTCAATGAATCCTGCTGCATGGGAATATGGTATTATGGCATCTAATGGCGATGATATTTCTTTTGATATCCTTCAGCCTGGAGATTCTCATGACGATGTAAAGGTTTCTATTCTTAGTGAACGAGCACAGCGCCACCTTAATCCAACAACTAGAGCTCTAGTGAAAAATGCAAAGGTTGATTGGCGCTTGCTATATGCTGGCATCCCTCTAAGTAACTATGCAGCCGATGGTACAGATCGTCTAGATGAGGATTCTATTGTAGGCCGTGTAGCATATGTAGCTGTAAATACTACTGGTTATCTAGACCCAAATATGGTAAGTGAAACAGGTGTGCTTGCATTCCCAGAAGAAACTCATCAATTAAACAATACATCCTTTGCTGCAATAGGTAAAAGAAATGTTGGATTTAGTAACTATTCCTTCTTAGATGCTCGTGAAGAAGAAGAAAAGTTTGGCTTTACCTCATTTGCAGATTTGGTTACCCTCAATGAAAGCTTGATGTATGATGATGGTAGAATTAAGGGCGCGCCTAAGATGTTTATAAATTTCTTCCCACCGAACAAAACCTCATGCTTGTTCCTTCCAGATGTGTTTGGTCCTGCAGCTGCTTTTGGTATGAGCCCATATCCTATTCGTATGAAGGATATAAAGGAATATCAAGATGCTGGCTTTGAGGATTGGGATGCTCTTACAGAGGCAGTTCAAATTGATGGTAAAAAAACATTAACCCAATCAGATGTTGAAAAAATCCATATTGCATTTCACAGCGTTTTTGAACGTTTGAATTGGAATGAAGACGGCACATATGGAGAGGGAAAAATTGAATTTGATAACCCCGTTACTAATGTAGAATGGGAATTTCCTCGAGTTGGTCAAATGAAAAATACATTAACTCGAGCCGATTTGGCTTTGCTTTCCTTTGTTGAGTACTATTCCTATAAGAGTGGTCGCCCAATAGGAAACAATGAATATCTTGAGATGGCTACTGAGTTGATTAATGATGAGCATGGTGGACCAATTAATAAAAAGGATGTGTCATTTAATGGCAAGAGATATAAATCATATTTAAATGCACCTTGCTTTAAATCCGTTCCTATGCTTTCAACAGTTGTTGGCTGGACAGAAAGGCCTGCTCTTAAACCAGATGTAATTTATCGTCACAATGGTGATGGTAAGTTTACTGAGGTAGGTGATGAAGCAGTCATAGAGCCAGGAACATCAACAGCAAAATATTATGCAAAATATGAGCTTCCTGTTAATTTCTTAATTTGGGCAGTAAATCCATATGGTAGAAAGGCTCCAAAAAATAATGCAAATATGGATGTAACCATCTTATTCGGTCCAGAGGCAGATGGAAAAGATATCTTTACACATATTCAGGATGGAATTAATGGTGATCCAAAAATAATTATTGACCCAGATGAGACCTTTAGAGGTGCAGTAGAAGATCCTCTCGAATATTCTGCAAGCGAGAAGAATAACACCATTAAGGTTGAGGAGACAGTTGAAGAAGTAATCACTGTATATATTCAGTGCCCAACTATTAAGACCTCACCAGAGGAGACACCGCTCAAAGTCTCAGATATCAAGGGCGAATTTAGCTGGGAAAAAGCTGGCTTTAACGATAATCTTGCAGATTATTCTATTGATGTATTTATGGCCGTTGATATTTCTGCTGGAGGCACTGTTGCTCAAGCAGTTCCTGCACCAAGACTTCGTGATAGAGGAGATGAAGGTCCTGAAAGCTATATTCACTTCAAGCTTCCTTTGTTTAGAAAGGATGCAAATAATCATAAGTGTCATCGTATTGGCTATGCAATGTCAATTGATCAGCGCTTTGCTTATGCAACAGAGTGCTTGAATGAATATCGCGATGGAGGCCTAGAGTCCTTCCCATATTGGGTAAATAATGTGATGGCAGAAAGTTTGGGTGCTTTTTCTGAGCTAAAGAGTTATGAGATGGGTCTAGATGACCCAACAGAATTTACCCCAACAAGCAATATGGCACCAGACCCAACAAATCCATATGCAAAATTAGCAATGGGTTATTCTGCAAATGGAGATGGAGAAGTGAACCCGGCCTTTTGGAATGGGTTAATGAATTTTGATTCTACAGGTCTAGATTTTGGTAAACCATATCCAGATACGCTTCATAAGGTTCCTGGTAGTAATATTTATACAGCTAATCTAGATTATGATAAGAGTGATTTCGAAGTAGATTGGGGTGCAGCAGGTATTGAGAGTGTTGGTGAGCTAGGTATGCTTTGTATTGGTCCTTGGGAAACAATCTCTCTATATAGAACTCAAACACCAAATAATGAGTATGATTTCCATACAGTGCTAGATTTCTTTACTGTAGATAGCCCATCTGTATTAATGCCAGGCAAAGTAAATCTAAATGCACCTCCTTTGCTAATGACGCAAGAGAAGTCATATGGTAGAGTAAAATTTGCTATGGATCACAAAGGTAGCTATTCAAATCCAAAGTCACTAAGTATAGGTGGAAATGTAAAGCCTGATGTCTATGTTGAAGCATCTAATGGATTGAATCCAGAGCCATTGATGGCTGTTCTATATGGACTTGGTTTTGATTATAGAACCTCATGGGAAATTGCTTCTCGTATGCTTAAAGAGAATATAGATTATGGTTCCAAAGAAATTAGCTTCTTTAAGGATATTTCTCAGCTAGGTTATTCCGATTCTGCTGAGGATTCAATCTTAACCTATATGCTTAGCGAGGATAATATTGGTGTATTAGATAAAGTTGATATTAACCCATATTCAGATTTTGGTCGTGAAAAGCTAATCTCTCGAATGGCGCCTTATGTAACTACACGTGGTCAAACCTTTACTATTGTAATTCGCTCTGACGCATTTACTCCTAAATTAGGTTCAGATAAAGAGGGTGTCACATTAGCAAGTAAGGAGGCTATTGTTGAAGCATGGCGTGATACAGAGCCAGCACGCGATACTGCTGGAGAAATTGTACGAGATAAGAAAGGCAATATTGTTAACTATCACAATTGGCACATTCGTTCAGTTCGCATAGTTGAATAAAAAAAAGGCGTCCTCCGGGACGCCTTTTTTGCGCTTTGCGGAAAAAGCAAGAGGGTATTATGGAGAAGCGACATCCTTGCCGCTTTATGTGTGCTAGCTTACGTGATGCCAAAGGGACTCAACCTCCTACGTTAAAACTTCCATCTACGTTAAAACTACGGCGGACAGGACGGAGGTCAGGGAGGGCGCGGAGAGCGCGGAGGCTCTCGTGGTGGAATCGACGGAAAACACTACCGCTTGTTGTTGCCCGAGTTTACTCCTTTTGTCGTAAGGGCAACTGCCAAGCGCTAGTGTGTACGACCCACAAGATAATTAAGCCACGGAGCGTACACCAAGCTTGATTGTGCGCTGCGCCGCGTGCGGCGCAGTTGAGCGTAGCGTATGTGCAAAACTCTCTTGCTCGAGAATGTGGCTTGCTCTCGGAAACGGGTGTGAACCCTCCTGCGTAGCAAGGAGGGCGGTAGTCGTCCCCGATTCTCACATAACCGGGGTGCAGGCGGGCTTCCAGCCCGTCACTTACGGCGCACCGAGCGTTCATCGCCGGTGCGACCTCGGGCTAGGGGACGTTCCTCGTCCCGCCGACAAGGCGGTGAACGCCTTGTCTTCCGTGACCGCATAGGGCGATGAACGCCCTGGCGCAACGCGCCCGCTTGCGCACCACCACCTTCCACCAGCTCCGCGCCCTCCGCGTCCACTGCGTCTCTGCGTCCCTTCGGCGTCCCTTCGGCGTCACGCTAGCCATCACGCACGCCCCCACACCCCCAGCGCCCACTGGGCGCGCGCCCAGTGTCCCAAACTGTGCCATTGTGGCACACTAACCCCTCCGCCAACCCCCAAAAACCACCTCATTTCGTAGTTGGCACACCTTTTGCTATATAAATGCCAAAGTCACACCCGTGACACAGATTTTTAAAAGAAAGAGGTATAAATTATGTCAAAGATTCTAGGTATCGACCTTGGTACAACAAATTCATGTATGGCAGTAATGGAGGGCGGTGAGCCTGTAGTTATCCCTAATGCAGAGGGTCAGCGCACAACTCCATCTATCGTTGCTTTTACAAAGGATGGTTCTCGTCTAGTTGGTCAGGCAGCAAAGCGCCAGGCTGTAACTAACCCAAAGAACACAATCTTCTCAATTAAGCGCTTTATGGGCCGTCGCTTCGACGAGGTTGCTCATGAGTGCACACTAGTGCCTTACGAAGTAGTAAAGGCAAAGAATGGTGACGCCGCTATCAAGGTTGGCGATGACACCTATTCTCCACCAGAAATCTCCTCTATGATTCTTCAGAAGCTAAAGACAGATGCTGAAGCATATCTAGGTGAGAAAATTACTCAGGCAGTTATCACAGTTCCTGCTTACTTTAATGACTCACAGCGTCAGGCAACAAAGGATGCTGGCCGCATCGCTGGTCTTGAGGTTCTACGTATCGTTAATGAGCCAACAGCTGCTTCTCTAGCTTATGGTCTAGATAAGAAATCAGAGGAAACAATCGCAGTTTATGACTTCGGTGGTGGTACCTTCGATATCTCTATCCTAGAAATTGGCGAGGGCGTATTTGAGGTTAAGGCAACTAACGGTGATACACACCTAGGTGGTGACGATCTTGATGACGTTGTTATCCGCTGGTTGGTAGATGAGTTTAAGAAGGAGAATGGCATTGACCTTTCTCAGGATCCAATGGCTAAGCAGCGTCTAAAGGAAGCTGCTGAGAAGGCAAAGTGCGAGCTTTCATCTGCTCCTTCAACAGATATTAACCTTCCATTTATCACAATGGACGCAACAGGTCCTAAGCACCTAGCAGTTAGCCTATCACGCGCTAAGCTAGAGCAGCTATGTGAGGATATGATTCAGCGCGCTGCAACTCCATGCCGCAACTGCATGAGAGATGCTGGCGTAAGCTCAATCGATGAGGTAATCCTTGTTGGTGGTTCAACTCGTATGCCACGTATCCAGGAGCTAGCAAAGGAAATCTTTGGTAAGGAGCCACACAAGGGCGTAAATCCTGACGAGGTTGTAGGCGTTGGTGCTGCTATCCAGGGCGGTATCCTAAAGGGTGAGGTTAAGGATGTTCTACTTCTTGACGTAACTCCTCTAACTCTAGGTATCGAGACACTTGGCGGCGTATTTACTCCACTAATCGAGCGCAACACAACAATCCCTACTAAGAAGTCTGAGGTATTCTCAACAGCAGCTGATCAGCAGCCATCTGTAGATATCAAGATCTACCAGGGTGAGAGAAAGTTTGCTCGTGACAACAAACTTCTAGGTAACTTCCAGCTTGATGGTATCCCACCTGCACCACGCGGTGTTCCACAGATTGAGGTAACATTTGACCTTGATGCTAACGGCATCCTAAATGTTACAGCTCATGACAAGGGCACAGGCAAAGAGCAGAAGATCACAATCACAGCTTCCTCCGGTCTATCCGAAGAAGAGGTAAAGCGCATGGTTCGTGATGCAGAGGCTCACGCTGATGAGGATTCAAAGAAGCGCGAAGCAGTTGACACTCGCAACCAGGCTGAGTCAATGGTTTACCAGGTAGAGAAGGCTCTTAAGGAAAATGGCGATAAGATCGATGCTGATAAGAAGGCAAAGGTTGATGCAGCTATTGAAGACCTAAAGAATGCTCTAAAGGGTGACGATATTGATGCAATCAAGGCAAAGCAGGAGGCTCTAACAAATGAGATGAATGCAATTGCTGAGCAGATGTATTCTTCTCAGGGCCCAGCAGCTGGTGCAGCTCAGGATGCAGGTACTCCACCTCCTCCTCAGAATGATGCAGATACTTCTTCTAGCAAGAAGAATGACGAGAAGGTCGTAGACGCTGATTTCGAGATGAAGGACTAATCCCTCCGCTCTCAACAAAAGCGAATGCTAGTGCGGGATGCTCCTCCCCAAATGAATGAGCATCCCCACAGCACCTTATAATAAATAATAACCCAACAATTTCCCAAATTTAATAAATTATTAGGAGACAAATAAATGAAAATTAGACCACTAGGTGACAGAGTTCTAGTAGAACCAGTTGAAATCAAAGAGCAGATCAAGGGCGGAATCTTTATCCCTGATACAGCAAAAGAAAAACCACAGGAGGGCAAGGTTGTTGCTCTTGGTATCAAGCGCGACGAAGCTGGCAAGGAATTGCCTTTCGACGTTAAGGTTGGCGATACAGTTCTAATGCCAAAATACGGCGGCACTGAGGTTAAGATGGGCGATAAGACATACCAGATCGTTCGTGAAGAGGATATCCTCGGAGTAATTGACTAATTTTTTAACAAAAATTTATATTTGCACTCTGCCACAAATCAGTTGATTATTAAGGCAGATGCATGAAAGGAACAAAATATTATGGCAGCAAAACAGCTTAAATATGATAACGATGCACGTCAGGCAGTTCTCGCTGGTGTTGAGAAGCTAGCACGCGCAGTAAAGACAACTCTTGGCCCTGGTGGTCGCAATGTTGTTCTAGACAAGAAATTCGGCGCTCCTACAATCACAAAGGACGGTGTTTCTGTAGCAAAGGAAATCGAGCTAGCTGACCCATTTGAGAATATGGGTGCACAGATGGTTCGTGAGGTTGCTTCTAAGACAAATGACACAGCTGGTGACGGCACAACAACAGCAGTTCTTCTTGCTGAGGCTATCTATCGTGAGGGTCTAAAGAACGTAACAGCTGGTGCAAATCCAATGAGCCTAAAGCGCGGCATTGATAAGGCAGTAGCTGTTGTTACAGAGAGCCTTGCAAAGCTATCTAAGAAGGTAAAGGAGCACACAGAAATCGCTCAGGTTGCAACTATCTCAGCTAATGGCGATAAGGAAATTGGTTCTAAGATTGCAGAGGCTATGGAGAAGGTTGGCAAGGACGGCACAATCACTGTTGAAGAGTCCAAGACAATCGAGACAACTCTTGACGTTGTTGAGGGTATGCAGTTTGATAAGGGCTACCTAAGCCCATACTTTGTAACAAATCCAGATTCAATGGAAGCTGTATTGGATAATCCATACATCCTAATTCACGAGAAGAAGATTTCTTCTCTACAGGATTTGCTACCAGTTCTACAGAATGTTGCAAAGACCGGTAAGCCTCTTCTTATCATCGCTGAGGATGTTGATGGTGAGGCACTAGCAACTCTAGTTGTTAACAAGCTACGCGGCACTCTAAACATCTGCGCTGTTAAGGCACCTGGCTTCGGTGATCGCCGTAAGGCAATGCTTGAGGATATCGCTATCCTAACAGGCGGCAAGATGATTTCTGAGGAGCTAGGCATCAAGCTTGACAATGTAACTCTTGAGGACCTAGGTCAGGCAAAGCGCGTAACTGTTGAGAAGGACGCTACAACAATCGTTGAGGGTGCTGGTAAGACTTCTGCTATCCAGGCTCGCGTTGGTCAAATCAAGCATCAGATGGAAGAGACTTCTTCTGACTACGATCGCGAGAAGCTCCAGGAGCGTCTAGCTAAGCTAGCTGGCGGTGTTGCAGTAATCAATGTTGGTGCAGCAACTGAGGTAGCTATGAAGGAGAAGAAGGATCGTATCGATGACGCTCTACACGCAACACGTGCAGCTGTAGAGGAGGGTATTGTTCCTGGTGGTGGTGTAGCTTTACTACGTTGCCGCAAGGCTCTAGCTGAGGCTATGACAGCAGAGACATCAGATGAGAAGGTTGGTATGCAGATCATCTACAACTGCCTAGAAGCTCCTCTACGTCAGATTGTTTCTAACGCTGGCCGCAAGGAAGCAGCTCTTGTTGTTTCTGAGGTTGAGAAGGCAAAGGGTGCACAGGGCTACAATGCAGCAACTGATGAGTTCGTTGATATGATCAAGGAGGGTATTGTTGACCCAGCTAAGGTTACACGCCTAGCAATCCAGAACTCTTCTTCTGTTGCAGGTCTATTGCTCACAACAGAGTGCATGATTACAGAACTTCCTGAAGAGAAGAAGTGCAACTGTGGCGGCGGTGCTGCTGGTGCACACGGAATGGACGGAATGATGTAATAAACAAAAGAGGCGGTCTTCGGACCGCCTTTTTTTGTAGACCCCCAACTATCAAACTATCCAACTCGCCCACTCGCAAACTGTCAAACTCTCCAACACCTAAAAAGTTCCATTTTTTTATAGTTTGGCAGTTTGATAGTATGACAGTTAGATAGTATGACAGTTAGACAGTTTGATAGTTAGACAGTTTGATAGTTAGACAGAGAAGATGAGGGTGGCTTGCCGCCCGGTGTTGCTGGGGCGAGAGGTGGCAGGGTGTCAACCCTTGCCTCCTCTCGCTTCCTCCTTGCCTCCTCTCGCTTCCTCCTTGCCTCCTCTCGCTTTCCTACACGCCAGCTTTACCATTGTATCATCAAATTCTATTTGGGAGCGTTTGTATTTAATATCTTTTCCCTGTGTTTTGGCTATGAGCTGTGTTAATCTATTTAGGATTAGTGCTTTTTCTCTTGTAATTGAGTGTTTGCCAATTTGAGGCTTCCATGCTGCTGGTGCAAGCATCAGTAATTTGCCGCTTGCACATAAATCAAAAAGCATGCCACTTGGCTTATAATATTTATTAAACCCAGTCCTATATAGAACAATCAGCTTAAAACCAAGCTCAATAGCCTCTCTCGCAAGTGCCTTTTCTCCATCGCTTATGCATGGAGAAACTACCACGGCATTATTTTCGCATGCCTTTAGCATGGCGGCTCTTTGTTTCAAAAAATCCTGTGTTTGAATCAATGGTTTTAGCTCTCGAACTATTTCACCATTTATTCGTTGATATTCAAAATCATTGCGCGAGCATTGAACCTGAAAAAAATCAGGCATATCTAGCAAAAATCTATTTCCTATTGCATTGAAATTTGCGGTTGCCGTTGGGTCGTCGGGGAAAAGTCCATCTATACAAACGTTGTCCGCAACTTTAAAAATATCTGGGAAAGACTTCTTTATTGCTAACCTACGTGGATTATCTTTTATATATGCTATTGCACGCTGTAGTGCAATAGCATTAGCTAAAATTGAATCAACAAATCCATCCTCCCACAGGAGAGCATTTGTGTGGACCACATCTTGATAAAATTTTGTGGTTTTATATTTAAATTCTCGAATAATTTCCCCTAAGGGGAATTTCAAAGGTTTGTGGACAAAAATAATGCCATGGAGATGATCTGGCATTACCTTGCATCCCTTAGTAACAATATTTTCATAGTTTCTATGAAGAGCATTCCACTGATCATAGACAAATCTTCCTAATACGGAGAGTTTGATTCGTGCATATTTGCACTTGTGTAAAAGTTCGTTTAGTGGGAGGTCCTGATGTCTGTCAGGTGAATTTTCTAGGAAATCGCATTTAGTGATTTTGCCTAAAATAGGGTGATTCCGATTTGCTAACGCAATCGTAATCATATATGTGCCTGGTTTGGTATAATCCCAAGCATTACAACGCTTCTTAATTTGAGAAGTGTTCTTTTTCTCTTTGTGTTTCATAGCAACTCCTTGTGAATATAAATGCACGTAAATTATACTAAACAAAAAAATTATGCACAAGCATTTTTTAAGTTTTTTTGCCTCTAGTGCTAAAGCCGTTGCTCAAGGAGGCAAAGGTTTGGCACCTTGCCACCTTGAGCCCCAGCAACACCGGGCGGCAGAGCCACCCTCATCCCCAACTGTCAAACTGTCCAACTCACCCACTCGCAAACTGTCAAACTTTCCAACACCTAAAAAGTTCCATTTTTTTGTAGTTTGATAGTTTGATAGTTTGATAGTATGACAGTATGATAGTATGATAGTTGCATAGAGAAGATGAGGGTGGCTGGCCGCCCGGTGTTGCTGGGGCGAGAGGTGGCAGGGTGTCAACCCTTGCCTCCTCTCGCTTTTTAGGGCTTTGGGGCAAATTGGCGCAAGGTTTTGCTCCAAATACAAAAAATTAGCTGTTTTCTCCAAAATGTGTTTGCTTAAGTGCTTGCAAATCAACATTGGTCATTTTGCCCCTTGCCCCAAAAATATGGATTTGCCCCAAGGTTTGCCCCAATTTGCCCCAAAATCCTGCAGCAAATATAGAAAAATTGCACAAAACCCTATATTTTACAGGTGATTTAGAGAAAAATTTGGTGCAAACACAAGCGCAACATCAACGCATTTTCTTGCGCCAAAATTTTTTTTCACCAAGTGATGTTTTCATGCACCAAAAAAATATTTTTTTATTCGAAAATTATCTCATTACGGTGGTTATATAATATGTAATTAAAAAAAAATAAAAAAAATGTTATTTTTGTAAAAATTGGAGTTGACTAGCACAAAAAAATTATGGTACTTTAGTAGTGCTTTGGAGAAAGTTTCCACAAGCAAAAGATTAAAATTAACTATAAATTAAGGAAATTAACTATGAAAAAAATTCTACTAGGCGCTATGATCGCTAGTGTTGCGCTTGCCGCAAGCGCAGCCGAAGTAACATCCAACAATGTTGTTGGATATGCTAAGATTCAGTTAAATGAAGGCTTCAACCTAATTGGTTCTCAATTCCTAAACGTCGGTGCAACAACTAAAGATATCAATGACTTCATCATTGATGGTTCCGCATTAGCAGGTCTTGATGATGAAGGTATGTATCAGACAACAATGCGTGTTTGGGACGGAAGCGCTTACACATACTATGGTTGGCTAGATGCCGATGATGGAACTGCTAATGAAGTTCCTGAGTGGAACAATACTTGGCTTCAATATGACATGTCTGACATTGCTATTGAAGATATGGATCTTGGTAAGGGTGTTTGGTTAATAACTCCAAACGCAGGCACAATTACTGTATCAGGCGAGGTTTCTTCATCTGATACATATACTGTGAATGTAAATGCAGGCTTTAATATTGTTGCAAATCCATTTCCTGCTGCCATTTCTATACAAAACATCAAGTGCAATCTTGATGGTCTTGACGACGAAGGCATGTATCAGACAACAATGCGTGTTTGGGATGGAAGCGCTTACACATACTATGGTTGGCTAGATGCAGAAGATGGAACAAACAATGAGGTTCCAGAATGGAATAATTCTTGGTTGCTATATGATATGTCTGATTTGGCCAAGGAGACTTTAAATGTTGGTCAGGCTATTTGGTTTATTGCTCCATCAGCTGGTACAGTTACTTTCACAAAGTAAGCAGTTTACTTTGTGCTTAAAATCAATAACTAAATTAGAAAGAAAATATAAAATGAAAAAATTCATTACAATGATGGTAGTTGCCCTAGTTGCAGTTTCTGCATCCGCAGCTACTTTCGCTTGGGGTACAGGCTCTACCAAGGTTTCATTCAACGGCACAAACATTACAACAGCTAATGGTGCTATTGGTTACCTAGTTCTTCTAACAGGTTCTTCCTTAGAGGCATCTGTTGTTGAAGGTATAATGCAGGCTCCATCTGCTGTTGCTAACAAGGCAAACACATCAACTGGTCTTGCTTCTGCTAAAGGTAGAATTTCTGGTAGCTATGCATCAGATTCCATTGCCAATGGTCAGAACTACGGTATGTTCATCACATATAGCGATGGTACAGACACATGGTACAACTTCTCATCAACTGTTTACACTGTTTCTGGTCTACAAGATGCTACATCTGCTTTGGAAGACGCAGTATTTGCATTTGACTTTGCAACACAGACAACAGTTACAGATGGTGATGCAGTTACAGCAGGTGGCGGTTGGTATAAGGCTACAGCTCCAGCTGTTCCAGAGCCAGCATCAGCAATGCTAGCTCTAGCAGGCGTTGCAATGCTAATCCGTCGTCGTAAGTAAGCGACCCGCTGATTACAGCAAATATATAAACAATAAAACCACCCTCGCAAGAGAGTGGTTTTATTGTTTTTAAATTATGTGAGTATGTTTACTCTGCCACAATTACTTGCGGCGACGAATCAACATAGCTACACCAGCCAATGCCAACATTGCACTAGCAGGCTCTGGAATAGTAACTGCCTTTGTCCAGTTTGTACCAGTTGCTCCCATTGCGTTAGCTGTTGTTGTGGATATTGTGTATGTCTCGTATGTACCATCCCAGTTTGAACCTGAATCAGTAACTGTATATACATCAGAAGCCCAGAAATATGTATCTGTGCCACTTGTGTAAGAAACTACAAATGCAAAGTCTGTGCCTTTTGCAACAGTTTTATTTGCTAAATCTGTTGAATCACCCCATGTATAAATGTATGGACTAATTGTAGATGGAGCCATAGAACCAGCATTTGTCTTCTTTGTTGCTGCAACACCATCAGTTGCTCCTAGAGCAACATCGTTTGCATAAGTTGCCCAATCAGCAATACCATCTAGGCAAACGAGAGTGAATGTTGCACCACCATTGCCAACAAGTGTGTTGTTATATTTAACCTGACCTGATAGTCCCCAACTAATCTGGGCTGCCTGCATTGACATAGCAACAAGTGCTAGTGCAGCAATCATTACGAATTTTTTCATGTTTTATTTTCTTTCTATTTTAGTTTTTAGTTGAACTTATATCCGCTATAGATATAAGAAATTATTTAAATGTTAGTGTGCCAGAGCCAGAAGACTTAATCCAAAATGCACCGCCAGCAGGAATTTCGATTTCTGCATTAGCAAATGTATTCATATCAAACCACTTACCAGCCTCAATACCCATACCTTCCATTTCAGGAGTTACAACATCACCAGTATAGTTAAGAGTTGTTACATAACCTTGTTGTGCGGGATCCCAAATCATGAGAGTATCGCCAACTTCAGTCAAAAATGTCCAGTCAAGACCGGTTAAACCAGTAACAGTAAATAGGTCGTTAATCTTGATTGCTTTTGGATATGGGTTTGCAATCATGTTTGCACCAGGAACAATTGTTATGCTATTTGCTGTTGTTGGAACTTCTCCAGCTATTGTTACAATAGCACCAGTTGCTGCTGACTTAATCCAGAATGCATCTCCATTTTCCAATGTCATGTCAGCATTAGCAAAGAAATTCATATCAAACCACTTGCCAGCTTCAATGCCCATACCTTCCATTTCTGGAGTAACAACATCACCAGTATAGTTAAGAGTTGTTACATAACCTTGTTGGGCAGCATCCCAAATCATGAGAGTATCACCAGCTTCAGTTAAAAATGTCCAGTCAAGACCAACAAGACCGCTTGCCTTAATATCCTGAATATGAAGTGAATTTTCCACACCAACATTCTGGAATGAAGTGCCAATCATTGTATTGCCATTAGCAAGGTCAATCTTCTGGTATCCGACAACATTGTCGGATGTTACTTCGGCTGCGCTTGCGGCAGATATTTTTGGGGTACAAAAAAAGCACAAAAATTGGTGTATTTTCGCACCAATTTTTATGCCTATAAAAACGAAAAAGCCACCCCCAATCGAGGATGGCTTTTTGATTAGTTTGCTGTAATCAGCGGGTCGCTTACTTACGACGGCGGATTAGCATTGCAACGCCTGCAAGTGCTAGCATAGCAGATGCTGGCTCTGGAACAGCAACAGCCTTGTACCAGCCCTTGCCTGCTGTGATAGCATCGCCATTTGAAACTTCATTCTGAGTTGTGAAGTCAAATGCGAATACTGCATCGGAAAGAGAAGATGTAGCATCTGCTAGACCAGATACTGTGTAAATAGTTGATGAAAAGTTGTACCATGTGTCTGTGCCATCGCTATATGTGATGAACATACCATAGTTCTGACCATTAGCAATAGAATCAGATGTATATGTATCTGTGATCCTACCCTTAGCAGAAGCAAGACCAGTTGATGTATTAGCCTTTGAGCTTACATAAGAAGGTGCAGAGATTGCATCCTCAATAACAGATGCTTCGAGAGTTGTACCTGTTAGAAGAACTAGGTAACCCATAGCGCCATTAGTTGTTGTAATAGCTGTGCCACCAAAGGAAACCTTCTCTGTACCTGTACCCCACTTAAATGTAGCAGCAGAAGCAGAAACTGCTACTAGAGCAACTACCATCATTGTAATGAATTTTTTCATTGTATTTATTTCTTTCTAATTTATTATTTTATTTTAAGCACAAAGTAAACTGCTTACTTTGTGAAAGTAACAGTGCCAGCAGTTGGAGCAATAAACCAAATTGCTTCGCCAACCTTTAACTTTGCAGGTGACAAATCAGACATATCAATAAGTAGCCATGAATTGTTCCACTCTGGAACTTCATTATTTGTTCCATCTTCTCCATCTAGCCAACCATAGTAAGTATAGCCAGAACCATTCCATAAGCGCATTGTTGTCTGAAACTCGCCATTATCATCAAGACCATCAAGGTCACACTTGATGTTTTGAATAGAAACTTCACTTGGGAATGGGTTTGCAATAATATTGAAACCAGCTGTAACATTTACTGTATATGTATCTGCTGAAGAAACTTCACCAGCAACAGTGATAGTTGCAGCACTTGGAGTAATTAACCATACACCCTTGCCTAAATCCATATCTTCAACAGCAACATCAGACATATCTACAAGCAACCATGTGCTATTCCACTCAGGAACTTCGTTTGCTGTACCATCTTCAGCATCTAGCCAACCATAATATGTATAACCAGAACCATTCCAAACACGCATTGTTGTCTGGAACTCGCCTTCGTCACTTAAGCCAGCAAGAGCAGAACCGTCAATGATAAAGTCATTGATGTCTTTAGTTGTTGCACCAACCTCTAGGAACTGAGAACCGATTAGGTTAAAGCCCTCAGCCAAGTCAATCTTTGTATAGCCCACAACATTCTGTGAACCAACTTCGGCTGCGCTTGCGGCAAAGATATTTTGGGGGTGCAAAAAAGGCACAAAAATTGGTGTATTTTTGCACCAATTTTTATGCCTATAAAAACGAAAAAAGCCACCCCCAATCGAGGATGGCTTTATGAATTAGTTTGCTGTAATCAGCGGGTCGCTTACTTACGACGGCGGATTAGCATTGCAACGCCTGCTAGTGCTAGCATAGCTGATGCAGGCTCTGGAACTGCTGTCCATGTTGAGCCTTTAGCTACTGATGGAGTTGCTGTGAATGTTTCTTCTATTACGTTGTAATTTGAAGAAGATGTATCAAATGTATATGCTTCTGATTGAACATAGTATGTCTTGTCATCACCAAAACCAGTACCTGATGATAGGAAAACAATACCGAATGTTGAAGAACCATCAACAATCTTATCTGATGAGCCAGGGATTGTATCACCTACAGCAAATGTATAGAAACCAGATGTAGTAGAAACAGTACCTAGAACATTAGCAGTCTTAGTTCCGATTGCACTTGATGTGTCTGCAGCAAATGCAGTCATATCAAATGAATCCCAGGAACCACCTGCTAGATATACTAGATATGCTGTTGTTGAGTAGCCATTAGCCTTTGTCATAGCTGTTTGGTCATTGAATAACTGACCAGATGTACCCCACTTAATCTGAGCTGCAGAAGCAGAAACTGCTACTAGAGCTAGAACCATTAGTGTTACGATTTTTTTCATAGTTTATTATTTCTTTCTTATTATTTTGTTAAGCACAAAGTAAACCTTTTACTTTGTGAAAGTAGCTGTACCACCATTTGTGGATTTGATGAAGATAGAACCACCAACAGGAACAACTTCCTCAGCTGGAGCATAGTCTCCAGTCATCCACTTGTTTCCACCTCCGAGCATCTCATAAGGGTCTGAATCAGCCCATAGATACTGAGTGCTATATGCTTGTGTTGTAGGATCCCAAATAATAACGCGGTCACCTTCTGCAAAAGCATCCCAATCATAACCAACTAGACCTGTGATTGCGATATCATTTAGAGCAACTGCTTTTGGGTATGGATTTGCAATCTGTGTGTAGCCCTTGAAAAGAGGAATTTCAATAGAGTCAGCACTAGCAACTTCACCTGCTGTTAGAACAGCACCACCATTTGCTGATTTAATAAATAATGTGCTACCGACTGTTAGTGTTTCTGCTGCTGGAGCATAGTCACCATCCATCCACTTGTTTCCGCCACCTAGCATCTCATAAGGGTCTGAATCAGCCCATAGATACTGAGTGCTGTAAGCCTGTGTGGATGTATCCCAAATGATAACGCGGTCGCCTTCAGCAAAATTATCCCAGTCATAACCAGTTAGACCAGTAAATGTAATATCATTTAGACCAATTACACCATCTGCACCTACATTCTGCAACTGCACACCAACTTGTGTATAACCAGCTGCTAAGTCAAGTTTTGTATAGCCCACAACATTCTGTGAAGCAACTTCGGCTGCGCTTGCGGCAGGAGAATTTGAAGTACATAAGTTTGCTTGACAAACTGACGGATATTATATATAATTTCCATCGTTTTGTATAACTAGGTGAATAACAATGAAAATTGAAGAGTTTCTACATAAACATAAGCAATTCTCGCTTAAAACAGCAAGTGAAAATGGTTTTAACCGTGCCATAATTGGATACTATCTAAAGCGAGGCGATATAGTTCGCCTTGCTCGTGGTATATATGCAGATAGCAAAATTAGTGGAAACAACGAATATATTGAGTTTGAGATACTCACTAAATGTGGATATGAATTTACTGTCTCCCTTTTTTCAGCACTGAAATTTCATGGATTCACAACCTCTAATCCTATAGAGTCATGGATTGCACTGCCACAAAAAGCTAGAAGACCTAGTAAGGTTGATTTTCCTGTCCGTTGCGTTTGGCTTGGGGATAAAAGCTATAACTATGGTATACAAAAAGTTCAGACAGCCAACGGCTCATTTAAAGTTTATTCCCCAGCTAAGACAGTGGCAGACCTATTTAAATTCCGCAATAAGTATGGAATTGATATTGCAATAGAGGCATTAAAAGACGGATGGCAAAAGAAACTCTTTACAGCAGATGAGCTATACCGTGCTGCACAAGTATGTCGCGTTGCAAAAGTAATAGAACCTTATTGCGAAAGTATTATGCTATGAGCTCAAAAACGCCTACAAATTTCTTGATGATTTACAAGTAGATCAATATGCTTTACGAAAATTTAAAATAGAATTTCTTTTAGACGATTAGCTTGCTGATTAAATTTTTCTTTGTTATTTTCTTTCAACGTTTGCAAATTTTTAATTTTCCATAATATACTTGGATATTGGTCTAAATTATGTATTGGGCTAGAAGACAAGTCGGCTTCTAGTTGAACAAAATCTATGAGAAATTTTCTGTCTGAAATAGATAATGCAATATTTATATTTTTAACTAAATCAATAAATGTTTGCTCTGCATGAGAAAAATCATATTTTTCAGAAGTCATACCTATAAACTCATTCTCAAAAACATTTTCTTTTAATTGCATATTAGGAGACAGCATTTCATGGATAGGTCTATTACTTGACAACAAGAAAAATATAAATCCATTTTTTATTTCTTCAGTAATGCCTCCTAAATTAAACATATTGTAAATATCAAATAAATCACGAGGATGTTGACGATCTAACGCAGCGCATATTTTTCCTCCCCAAAGTTCTGCTGGTGAAGCGATATTTGCTTTTGCAAAACCAAATAGGTTTTCTGCTTTTTCACAAATTGGCATTATTTTGGGTTCATATAAATGTCCTCGTAATGTGTAATTAGGTTCAATCTTAATTTCTGCTTTTCCGTTTGAACAAAAAATCTTTTGTTCAGTATTTTTTGATTTTGTTACTTTCAATCCTAAACTACTTAATCTTTTGCATATTCTATCTAAGGAAGAATAGATATTTGTGTAAGTCGTATTTCTATCTTCTATAGGTAAATACATCAAATCAATATCAACAGACAAGCGAGGAAGATTTAATAAAAACAAATTTATTGCAGTACCCCCTTTGATAGCAAAACACTTTTCTTCTCTAATTGCTGGGAAGCACTTTATAAGCAATTTAACTTGTTGATCGTATTTTGAAAGCATTATTATTCTCCTAATTTCTCAACAATTATATTGAATTGTCTATCATAAACGCCTGTCTTATCTATAATTCTTACACCTGAACCCAAATTTATTTTACTAATATCTAAAGAATCATACCAATCGTGTTTTGTTTTCGATGCAAGATATAAAAATAAACGTTTTACCTTTATGGATTTGCATTGAGTTAGTAATTCTATAAGCAAACGAGGTCGCAATGTAGGCAATAATTCTAGTATTTGATATGCCTCAACTGTAGAAGTTTTTTGCGGAACAGCATATAGCATTTCTAAAAATGCTCTTTCTGGTGTAGATATAAATATTTTACAATTATTTTCTACCCATTCTTCCAGTCCGATGGCTTTAGGTAAAAAATCTGTATATGTTAAATCTATCTGATTTTTAAAGGTTCTTTTAAACCACAACGGTATATTCGTTTTTGTAGTGACAAAAAGTTCGCTTTGGGGTTTTACAAATGAAAGATAATGTGCGACATTAAATCTTTGAGACAATGTTGTTTTACCCCCAAAATGAACAGATAAATTTGCTTGTGTTTGCAATGCTTCTACTGCAAAATCTAATTGTGGAATTGTTTCATTTTTTATAAACGCACCATTCCCTAATGACGAAATCCATCCATTGTTTTTATATGAATGGGTTATTTTCCGATTTATGCCTTGTTTTTCTAACCACTTTGTAAGAAAAACCTTATTCGGAGATGTATTAAAAAGTAATTTTTTAAATTTAGACATAATATCCCCTTTTGTTTATAAGTATTTAATCACAATTTATGTGAAAAATCAAATACATTGTTTTATTTTATCCTATATTTGTCGCACTTTTTTAGACATATACAATTAATAATAAAATAAGTTCTACTCGAGTCGTTAATAAACTAACTCCTTAAAACTTATTTTTACCTTATTATAGATCGGCTGTTTTACACCCCCAAAATATCTTTGCCGCAAGCGCAGCAGAAGTAACATCCAACAATGTTGTTGGATATCAGAAGATTAACCTTGCTAACGGCAACACAATGATTGGTACATCATTCCAGTCTGTTGGTGTAAACAATTCAATCTCTATCCAAGATATTAAAGCATCAGGCCTAACAGGTCTAGACTGGACATTTGCTACTGAAGCTGGCGATACTCTTATGATATGGGATGCTTCTGCTCAGGGATATCTAACAACTCTTTATTACGCTGGTGATGAACAGACAGATGAAATGACAGCAATGGGTGGTGAAGCTGGAACTTGGTTTGACTTGGGTGGAATATTTGCTACTGCTGATTTAACTCTTGAAAATGGTGATGCTTTCTGGATTAAGTCTACATCTAACAATGCAAAAGTAACAATTGCTGGTGAAGTTCCAACAACAGCTAATACTATTTCAATTGTTCAAGGTTCTAATATGATTGCAAATCCATACCCAAAAGCAGTTAAAGTTAATGATCTATTTACAATCACTGGTCTAACAGGTCTTGATTGGACATTTGCTACCGAAACTGGAGACACACTAGTGATTTGGGATCCAGAATCACAGGGTTATCTAACTACACTATATTATGCAGGTGATTCAGAAACAGAAGATATGTTAGCTATGGGTGGTGAAGCTGGAACTTGGTTTGACTTAGGTGGTAGTTTCGCAACAGCAGACACAGAAATTCCAGCTGGTGGTGCATTCTGGATTAAGTCTTCTGGCAACGGCACATTGACATTCAAATAATTTTCTATATCAACAACTGATATAGATTAAACAAAAAATAAAATAGAAAGAAAAATAACAATGAAAAAAATCCTAACTATCGCTGCTGTAGCACTAGTTGCTATGTCAGTACAGGCTGCTCAAATTGCCTGGGGTCTAACAGGTCAGGTTAAGTTCAACAATACACTAGTAGGCAATGGCGGTGCAACATTTACACTTGTTTGCCTAGATGGTATTGCTGATTGGGCTACATATGCTAACGATGTTGCTGCAGGTACAGCAACAGATGGCATTGCTGCTACTAAGAAGACAAATGCTGGTTCTATGGGTATTGCAACAGCTAACCCATATATTTACACTTGGGACAGTGCAACAGATTTATCTGCTGCTAAAGTTGCAAAAGGTACAGACTTTGCATTTGTAGTATCTTATAATGATGGCACAGACACATATTTTTGGGCTTCTGACGTTTTCACTGTAACAGATTCCGGTTCTAATTGGGATCCTACATATGAAAAGTACACAATGTCTACAACAGTTGCTAACGCAATGGGTACAACAGGTGCAAATTGGACAAAGGCAGTTACTATTCCTGAGCCAGCTAGCGCAATGTTGGCATTGGCTGGTGTAGCTATGTTGATTCGTCGCCGCAAGTAATTGTGGCAGAGTAAACATACTCATATAACTTAAAAACAATAAAACCACTCTCTTGCGAGGGTGGTTTTATTGTTTATATATTTGCTGTAATCAGCGGGTCGCTTACTTACGACGGCGGATTAGCATTGCAACACCTGCTAGTGCTAGCATAGCTGAAGCTGGCTCTGGAACAGCTGTCCATGTTGAACCCTTAGCAACAGCTGGCTGCATTGTTAATGTCTCAAGACCTGCGTTGTAATTGCTTGAACCTGTATCAAATTTGTAAACATCAGACTGAACATAGTAGGTGTCAGAACCAAATGCTCCTCCTGTTGATAGGAAAACAATACCGAATGTTGATACACCGTCAACAATTTTATCTGTTGAACCAGCAATTGTGTCACCAATAGCGAAACTATAGTTGCCAGAAGTTGCACTAATTGTTCCCATTACATTAGCCTTTTTACCAGCAACTACGCCTGATGGACTTTCTGCAAAAGAAGCCATATCAAATGAATCCCAATTACCACCAGCTAGATATACTAGATATGCTGTAGTTGAGTAACCATTTGCTGTAGTCATAGCTGTCTGATCATTGAACAATTGTCCTGTTGTTCCCCACTTGATTTGAGCTGCAGAAGCAGAAACTGCTACTAGAGCTAGAACCATTAGTGTTACGATTTTTTTCATTGTTTTATTTCTTTCTTTCTTTATATTTAGTGTTTATTTTAAGCACAAAGTAAACTGCTTACTTTGCGAAAGTTGCTGAACCACCATTTGTTGACATAATAAAAATAGCACCACCAACAGGAATTACTTCCTCTGCAGGTGCATAGTCACCATCCATCCACTTATTTGCTCCACCTAGCATCTCATAAGGGTCTGAATCTGCCCATAGATACATTTTACTATATGATTGTGTAGCAGGATCCCAAATGGAAACAAAGTCACCTTCTACGAAATTATCCCAATCATAACCGACAAGACCTGTAATGGTAATATCATTTAGAGCAATAGCTTTAGGAAATGGATTTGCTATTTGAGTTAAGCCTTTTGATAAAGTTATCTGAACTGAAGTTTCATTTGAAACTTCTCCTGCACTCACCATTGTTCCTGCAGTAGATGAACTTATAAATAGTGTGCTACCTATAGGAAGTGCTTCCTCTGCAGGTGCATAGTCACCATCCATCCACTTATTTGCTCCACCTAGCATGTCATAAGGGTCAGAATCTGCCCATAGATACATTTTACTATATGATTGTGTAGCAGGATCCCAAATGGAAACAAAGTCACCTTCTACGAAATTATCCCAATCATAACCGACAAGACCTGTAAATGACAAGTCGTTTAGACCAATCACACCATCTGCTCCAATATTTTGGAATTGTACACCAACTTGTGTTAGTTTTACACCAAAGTCAATCTTTGTATATCCAACAACATTGTCGGAGGTTACTTCGGCTGCGCTTGCGGCAGGTAATGTTTTATGGGGGCAAAATTATCCTAAAATCTGCTGCGGAATGGATTGGCGTGCGGGGCACGCGAGTGCGCTCTCGCGCAGGAACAGGATTACAGGATTTTGCAGGATGGTCAGGATTGCTTGGGTGTGTGCGCAGCGCACGACACTAGCGCTTGACGTTGGACATGGTCTTGCTCTCGTTGTCGCAAGGCCAACTTACAAGCGCTAGTGTGGGGGCAACCCATGTGCTAGTCTGGTGGCTAGAAGTGCGAAAAAGGGACGCGGAGACGCAGTGGACGCGGAGGGCGCGGGGGCTCTCGTGGTGGCTTGTATGGTGGCATCGACGAAAAACACTACCGCTTGTTGTTGCCCGAGTTTACTCCTTTTGTCGTAAGGGCAACTGCCAAGCGCTAGTGTGTACGCACACAAGTTAATTAAGCCGCGGAGCGTGAACCAAGCTTGGTTGTGCGCTGCGCCGCGTGCGGTGCAGAGGTATGATTCTCTCGCACAAGAATGCGGCTTGCTCTCGGAAACGGGTGTGAACCCTCCTGCGTAGGTAGCAAGGAGGGCGGCAGTCGTCCCCGATTCTCACATAACCGGGGACGGCTCTCGTCCTTCATCTGTCGTGAAGGATTTACACCCGATTGGTGAAGGCAACCCGCCCACTAGCTCAAGTAAGACTCCGCCTCGCGTTGACACGCGACAGTTCTCGCAAAGCGCGCGCTAGCGCGCCAAGCTGGTCATTGAGCACTGCGAGTCACAAAATGCGGTTGCATTTTGGCTCGCACCAGACAAAATGATGGAGGAGCCCTGTCACTATCGTTCAGGGCACCTCCATCAACCGAAAGTAGAGGCGCGCGCTCCCACGCGCCCTTTAATTTGTTGTATTGTTGATTGTTGGATCGTTTTTCACACCTCATTCTCAATAGCCTTGGCGTAGGAGGTTGCGTCTCTGCGTCCCTTCGGCGTCACGCTAGCCATCACGCACACCATCACCACACACATTCTCCCTCACACTAGCCCTCACACAAATAAAAATAAACTATAGTATTCACATACTTGTCTCAGGATTTTCTTTATGATATACTCAAAAGTATAAGTCGAGCATTCGCTTTTTAAATAAGGAAAATTATGGGAAATGTACCTGATAACATATATGATCCTCTAGAACGATATGTAAATGAATTTGAGCAAAACTTCTATCGTGTGGTAGATGATACCTTTGAACAGCTAGAACAGCAGTCAGGTGTCGATCGAGTTGAAAACCAGAAGATTTGCTTGAAAATTAAGAAATTAGAGGTTAATAAAAGTTCTCTAGAGTCAAAGACCTCGCTTAATCGTGGCCTTAGGTTAGTATTGAGTTTAATTATTCTCGGTCTAATTTTTTGGGGAGTCGTGGTCTATATTGAACAAGAAGCATTTAACCAATGGTTCCTAATCGGTGGCTTTGCCTGTATAATTTTAACTACCATAATTTTTTCATGCTTAAATCCAATAATTAATGATTTAGATGCTCGTATTTCATCTCTAAATCAAACAATAGATGGCTTAACAACAAAAGCTTGGGAGCAAATGAAGCCACTCAATGATCTCTACGATTGGGGATTAACCACACGTATGATCCAAAATGTGGTTCCTAAATTAGAATTTGATAAATTTGTTCATAAAGGACGTCTCACAGAGCTGTTTAATGATTATGGCTTGGCAGATTTGCCAGATACACAATCAGTTGTAGCAGCACAAAGTGGTGAAATTAATGGAAATCCCTTTGTCTTTGCGCAATTACTATCTCAAGAGTGGGCAACAGAAACATATACTGGTTCAATCGTTATTTCCTGGAAGGCCCCTGTACGTAACCCAAATGGAGATATAGTTTACGTGACGCGCACCCAGGTGCTAACAGCATCAGTTGATGCTCCAAAGCCTGTTTATCCAATCCATAATTTCCTAATATATGGTAACGAAGTAGCCCCAAACCTTTCCTTTTTGCGTACACCATCAATCCATTCTGGTGATAAGGATGGTTTCTTTGATAAGCTACGGAAAAAGCGTGATATCAAGCGACTCACCAAGTTTTCACAAAACTTGAAGGATGAATCACAATATACCCTTATGTCAAATAAAGAGTTTGAACTGCTTTTTGAAACAACTAATCGCACCAATGAGGTAGAATACCGTTTGCTTTTCACACCATTAGCACAAAAGCAAATGCTAAGCTTAATTAATGATCGTAGTATCGGATATGGCGATGATTTTACTTTCCGTAAAGAAGCTATGATAAATATAATTTCTGCAGAGCATTTAGAAGGTCAAGATATAGATACCTCTCCAAGTAGATATTATGATTTTGATATTGTCCGAGCAGAGAACACCTTTAAGAATTTTAATTGTAATTATTTTAAATCAATATATTTCGCTTTTGCACCATTGTTGGCTATTCCATTATATCAGCAGTTAAAGCCTATGCGTAAAATCTATGAGGGTTATGAGAAGGAATCTTCAAATTGGGAGCTAGAAACTATATTAAATTATTATGGGGTAGAGCAATTGTGTAGCTCACGTTTTGAAACTCCATCAATCCTTAAGGCAAACATGTCTATGCGATATGGACGCGATGGAGTGGTGTCTGTTACAGCGCATGGCTTTTATACAGAGGAGCGTTTAACAATGGTTCCAAGGCTTGGTGGTGATGGTAATATGCATCAAGTTCCTGTATATTGGAAGGAATATCTTCCAATATCAGATACATCATCTTTGGTGGTACGTGAGTATGAAGATGAAGAGTTTGCTGAAGGTAATAAAACTATAGCAGATGAGTTTTATGAAACACTCAATAATTTTGCCGGAGAAAATCCTTTGTCCCGCCGCAATATTCTATCTGGTATTATGCGCACCCAAAATTAGGTAACATGTAGATGGAGAAGCAGCAGGATGCCGCTTTGGCGCAACGCGCTCGTGCGCGCACTAGCGTGATGGCCAATCCTACGCTGGCTCCCGCCTTAGGGAAGCAGGGAAGTGTGGTGAACCAAGCTTGGTTGTGCGCTGCGCCGCGTGCGGTGCAGAGGCGCGCTCGCGCGCCCTAGCCATCGCCCTAGCCACTACGTGCAGTTATGCTCTTGATTGCGACATTTTAACGGATTGGGTGATGCCCATTGTATTGTTGTTTCGTTTATTTATTGCTTTTGTTGTCGGTTTTTTCATATAATTATATCAATAAGTTAATTTGTTAAACTTTTTACCATAACAAAAAGAAAGAAATTTTATGAAAAAATCACTCGTTGATTTATTGGCTAATAAGGAAAATCCTCAACTCTTTAATGATGACCGTTTTTATCTCGTTTCGTACAATATGCGTGGTCCTTTTGATCAGTCTCCTAATGAATTTTACGTAGATAGAACACCTCGCATCATAGAGATGATAAAAAAATATGATATGGATGTTATTGGCACACAAGAGCTCGTCCCAGATACTCGCGATCATCTTTTAAAGGACCTCCCTGAATATGCTTGTGTTGGCGTTTCAAGAGAAGATGGCAAAGATGAAGGTGAGGCTTGCTACATCATTTATAAGAAGGATAGATTTGAGGTTATTGATTCAGATACATTTTGGCTTTCAGAGACACCAGCAGTTCCTGGCTCCCGCTCTTGGAATTCATGGTGCACTCGTATTTGCACAATGATTAGACTTAGAGACAAACAAACAAATAAAGAGTTTGTTCATGTAAATACTCACCTTGATCATGCAAGTGAAGAGGCTCGTATCAATGGAATTAAGTTGATTGTAGCAGAAATTAAACGCCGCTACACAGATTCAGTTCCTCTTGTTCTAACTGGTGATTTCAATACATATGTTGGCACCCCAACCTATGAGACCGCAGCAGGTCTTTTAACCGATGCCTTGAAAATCTCTGAGACTCCTCATGCTGGCCCATTCAGAACCTTTACTAATTGGCAATGGGAAGATAATGAGAACCCAACAGAAGGAGCTCGTATTGATTTTATCTTTGTGAGTGATGGAATTGCTGTGCGCGAAATAGTCACCTGCAACGATACCTTCCCAGGCAATACATATTCCTCTGACCACCACCCAGTAGTCAGTGCTTTGTCTCTATAGTTTATTCATAATTTTTTTCTGCTGCATCGCATATATAACTAAAACGATGCAGCAGCTCTCGTGATTACCTAAAAAAAGGAGAATAACATGCTTTTACAACCAGGCGATAAGCTAGTAATGATTGGTGATTCCGTAACAGACGCAGGCCGTCAACGTCCAATTGCAGAGGGTCTTTTTAATCCATATGGCAGTGGCTATCCAAACTTTATCTACTCAATGCTTACAGCAGTATATCCAGATTATTTGCTGCGCGTAGTAAATGTTGGCTCAAGTGGCAATAATGTAACAAATCTTGAGGAACGCTGGGAGACCGATGTAATGAATTTGAAGCCAGACTGGGTTTCAATTATGATTGGTGTGAATGATGTTTGGCGCCAGTTTGATTTGCAACATATGCCAGAGCAGTGGGTGATGCCAGATTTGTATCGCAAGACTCTTAAGTCTTTAATTGAGCGCACAAAGCCTGTAGTAAAAGGCATTTTCCTTATGACACCTATTTATTGGGAGCTAAATGAATCAGATGCAATGAGTGCTCGCGTACGCGAGTATGCTCAGATTTGTCGTGAAATTGCTGAGGAAACAGGCGTAATTTTTGTAGATGTACAAAAGAATGTTGATGAAGTATTAAAGCGCATAAAGCACTCTAGCTATATCACATGGGACCGCGTACATCCAAACAATCCAGGTCATTATGTCATTGCACGTTCTCTTCTAGATGCAATGGAATTTGACTACAATAGAAAATAACCTAAACTATTTGTTCCGTGCTGCGGCATTTTTGCCGTAGCTGTGCATAGCACAAAATAATTATGAGCAGCACCATAGATACAAGCTTTGCAGTAGCATACAATTACCCCACAATATTTACTACGCGGGTATTTGATACTGAAAATGAGACCCTCGTTACAACCCTTGAGAGGTTGAACGAGGGCCGTAGGCATCGTGTTGTATTTTATGTTGATGCAGCATTAGCTACGTCTCAATTAGTCACAGATATTAATGCATATTGCATAGCACATTCTGATGTTATAAATTTAGCTGCACCAGTGAAGGTAGTCTCTGGTGGTTTTGAAATAAAGAACAACCCAGATTTTATTATTTCAACACTTAAGGAACTCGGTGAGCTTCATATTGATAGACAAAGCTTTGTTGTGGTTATAGGTGGTGGCAGTGTGATAGATGCTGTTGGTTTAGCTGTTGCGCTATTGCATCGTGGAGCAAGGCTTATCCGTATGCCTACGACGGTTTTGGGACAAGATGATGCTGGTGTTGGTGTAAAGAATGGCATTGATTTCAATGGCCAGAAGAATTTCATGGGTTGCTTTGCTCCACCATTTGCAGTAATAAACGACCTTGCATTTCTATCTACCTTGGGTGACGAGGATTGGTTTGGTGGCTTTGCTGAGGCTGTTAAAGTTTCCATTATTAGAGATGGTGGCTTTTTTGATCAGATAGAGCAAGCTGCTCCAGCGCTTTGTGAGCGTAATCTTTCTGTTGCAGAGCAGATTATTCATCGTTCTGCGGAGCTACATCTTCGCCAAATAAGCAAAGGAGGAGATCCCTTTGAATTTGGCTCTGCTCGTCCTTTAGATTTTGGTCATTGGGCGGCACATAGACTTGAGGTAATTAGTGGACATGAGTTGGGTCATGGCTATGCAGTAAGTATAGGCATTGCTCTTGATACAATTTATGCTCAAAAGCAAGGGCTAATTACAGAGACAGAGGCAAACCGCATACTTGCGCTATTAGCTGCCCTAAAATTACCACTTTATAATAAGTGGCTTGAGGCACGTGATGAGAATGGTAAGCTTTTGCTAATCAAGGGTGCAGAGGATTTTAGAGAGCATCTCGGTGGCCAATTAAACATCACACTCCCAACCTCAATTGGTACAGCCATTGAGGTTCATGAGTTAGATTACTCACTAGTAGAGGAGTGTATCAGATGCCTTGCTACAGAGCACAAGGCATAGGCTTAAACCGCATGAAAAGTATGGTGAAGCAGTAGGCTGCTGCTTTGGCGCGCTAGCGAGCGCTCTTGCGTGATGGCCAATCCTACGCTGGCTCCCGCCTTAGGGAAGCAGGGAAGTGTGGTGCACCAAGCTTGGTTGTGCGCTGCGCCGCGTGCGGTGCAGAGGCGCGCTAGTGCGCATGGTTAAAGAGTATGGAGAAGCGACTTCTAGTCGCTTTGGCGTGCGGTGCACGCAGTGCGCTCTCGCGCAGGAACAGGATTACAGGATTTTCAGGATTGGCAGGATTGCTTGGGTGTGTGCGCAGCGCACGACACTAGCGCTTGACGGTGGACATGGTCTTGCTCTCGTTGTCGCAAGGCCCACTTACAAGCGCTAGTGTGGGGGCAACCCACGTGCTAGAAGTGCGAGGGAGGGACGCAGAGACGCCAAGGTCGCGGAGAGCGCGGGGGCTCTCGTGGTGGCTTGTATGGTGGCATCGACGGAAAACACTACCGCTTGTTGTTGCCCGAGTTTACTCCTTTTGTCGTAAGGGCAACTGCCAAGCGCTAGTGTGTACGCCCACAAGTTAATTAAGCCGCGGAGCGTGAACCAAGCTTGGTTGTGCGCTGCGCCGCGTGCGGTGCAGAGGCGTGCTCGCGCGCGCCCTAGCCATCGTCCTATCCATCGCCCTAGCCACTACGCATTGCGGGTAAAAACGCAGATATACTTGCTTGATTTCTATGCGCTTTTCTTTGTTGCATATTATTTTATGATGCATTATAATTTAATGCATTAAAAAAGAGCAAAATTGTTTATGAAAGAAAAATTGATTTCTGCAGCTCGAGCTGCTGCAAAAAATGCATATTGCAAATATTCTAACTATCAGGTGGGAGCAGCGCTCCTTGCTGACGATGGTTCTATTTGGCTTGGCTGCAATGTGGAGAATTCTTCTTTTGGTGCAACTAATTGTGCTGAACGTACCGCTTTATTCTCAGCAATAGCAGCTGGTAAGCGTAAATTTTCAGCAATTGCTATTGTAGGGGGCTCCGATGCAGAGCCAGCATCACCATGCGGTATTTGCCGTCAGGTGCTTTCAGAATTTTGCTCAGCAGATATGCCCGTATATTATGCTGGGCTGGAGGGTGACACAATTCGTGAAACAACCCTTGGAGAGCTTCTCCCATTTGCTTTTTCTGGAGCAAATCTATAATGACAGATTCCCCAGTAGAGCAGGATAAAAAGCCTGTAGAGCAACAGCCTTGTAATTCCTTTGAAGAAATGTCGCTTCGTAGTGAGCTACAATTTGCCATTAAGGAATTGGGCTTTACTACACCAACAAAGGTCCAGGCAGCACTTATCCCTCAGCTTCTTGAAAAGCGTAAGGATTGCTTAGCACTTGCTGCAACTGGCACAGGAAAAACAGCAGCCTTTGGTCTACCTTTATTAAATGCTCTTTCAGCTGGTAAGGTAAAGCATCCCGAGGCTCTTATTGTTTGTCCAACACGTGAGCTATGTAATCAGATTGCAGTAGACCTTCGCTCCTATGCTAAGGGGATGAAGGACGTACGTGTGCTTGCTGTATATGGTGGAGCAGATATTCAATTTCAAATTCTTGAGCTATATCGGGGCGTATCAATTCTTGTAGCAACACCAGGGCGCCTTGCCGATTTGCTAGATCGTGGTGCAGCTAAGCTAGATGCTGTTCGTTGCCTAGTTCTTGATGAGGCTGATGAAATGCTTCAAATGGGCTTTAAGGAAGAGCTTGATGAAATAGTAAATGCAGTTCCAGAGAAGGCCCGTACTTGGATGTTCTCCGCAACTATGGATAAGCAAACAAAGCAGGTGGCAGATAAGCTTCTCACAAATCCGATTGTGGTAAATACAATTACAAAGACAGAGGCTCCTCAGATATTTCATCAGTGTATTGTGTTTAAGAAGCATGCAGATAGAGCAAAGGAGCTAGATAAGCTCTTAAAGAAGCCGGATTTCTTTGGGCTAGTATTTTTGCGTACACGTGATGGTGTGCGAAACCTTTCCATGCGCTACAAGCAAGGAGATGTGGCCTCTATTCGTGGTGATATGCCACAAAAGGAGCGCGATAAGGTGATGCGCGCCTTTCGTAAGCATGAGTTTAAAGCACTTCTCGCTACAGATATTGCTGCTCGAGGCATTGATGTAGATGATATAACACATGTTATTCACTATGATATGCCAGATGATGCAGAGGCATATACGCATCGGAGTGGGCGTACCGCACGAGCAGGTAAGGCTGGTACTTCGATAATTTTTGCTCTTGAGGAGGAATTGCCCAAGGTTTATCGTCTAGCCAAGCAGCTAAAAGTTTTTATAAAAATAAAGAAATAAGAAGGTTTTTAGTGCAAGCTCATATCATTGGTTTTAAGTAAAAGTTGGTGAATTTTAAGCTGTATTTAATTGACTTTTGTTTCTATTTGTAGTAACATTAAATGAGTTTTAATTAGTTAAATTTATTAGAATTATGATATACAATATTTTATTATGCGGTGTTGGTGGTCAGGGTATTCTTCTTGCCGCTAAAGTTATTAGTAAAGCAGCAGAGCTAGCAGGCTATGAGGTAACAGCAAAGGAAACTCATGGTATGGCTCAGCGTGGTGGCAGTGTAATGGCTCAAATCAAATTTGGTAATAAGGTACATAGCCCACTTATTCTTGAAGGAACAGCTGATGTGCTTGCTTCTCTTGAGCATATTGAAGCAATTCGTTGTGCGCACTACCTAAAGCCAGATGGCTTGGCAGTAGTTGCAAAACAAGCAGTTATCCCTGTAACAGTTTCCTGTGGTAATGCAAAATATCCGCAGGATGTAGAAGAACGCTTAAACAAAATTTTCCCAAGGCTTAAATATTGCGATTGTGTAAGTAAGGCAATGGAATTGGGAAATGTTCGCCTAGCAAATACAATTTTAATTGGCATGCTTTCAAATGCTCTACCTCTCCCTATAGAATGCTGGCGAGGCGCAATTGAAGCATCAGTAAAACCAGCCACAGTAGAGGCAAACTTGATGGCATTTAATTGCGGCAAAGAAATATAAAAAACAAAACAATTTGGTTGTGCGCTGCTCCGCGTGCGGTGCAGTTGTTGCGAGAGCACCTCCAAATCACAAGAATTTAAAACTAAAGGATTATAAAAAATGAAATTTCATAATGAAAAAGCAGAGACCATGCCACGCGCAGAGATTGTTGCGCATCAAGATGAGGCAGTAAAAAAGATTGTACGCTATTGCTATGCAAATAACGATTATTTTAAGGCAAGGTTTGATGAAGCAGGAGTAAATCCTGATGAGTTCAATGGTCTAGAGGATCTTCACAAGCTTCCATTTATGAGCAAAAAGGATTTCCGTGAGCAATATCCTATGGGTATGTGCTGCGTGGATAAGAAGAAAATCGCTGAGATGCACATGTCCAGTGGCTCAACAGGTACTCCTGTTGTAATGCCATATACACTAAAGGATTTGGAGCAGTGGGCTGAATGTATGGCTCGTTGCTATGTGATGGCTGGTGCAGAGGCTGGTGATGTTTGCCAAATTACTCCAGGCTTTGGCTTGTTCAATGGTGGCTTTGGTTGCTACCATGGTGCACGCGCAGCAGGTATGTTCATTGTTCCTTGTGGACCAGGCAATACTGCTCGTCAAATCAAGCTTGCTCAGGATTTTCATTCTCGCGTAATCACTGGCGTGGTTTCTTATGCAGTAAGAATTATGGAGGTGATGGAGGAGACAAATCAAACTCTTCCTGACCTAAAGATTGGTATCTTTGGTGCTGAGGCTTTCTCTATTGCTATGCGTGACAAGATTGTTAAGGGTCTAGGCATTGATGCTTATGATATTTATGGTATGACAGAGACAGGCGGTATTGGTACTCTTGGTATGGATTGCTGTGCACATGACGGTATCCATGTTTGGGAGGATCAGTACATCGTTGAAATTATCAATCCAGAAACCTGCGAGGTTCTAAAGGATGGTGAGCTAGGTGAGGTTGTAATTACTGCACTTAACCGTGAGGCTCTTCCTGTAATTCGCTTTAGAACAGGTGACCTAAGCCGCGTAATTTCTCGCGACACCTGCTCCTGCGGTCGCACACATCTTCGCCTAGAAAAGATTTCTGGTCGTTTGGATGATATGCTGATTATTTCAGGTGTAAACTTCTTCCCATCTCAGGTAGAGCAGTCTCTATTGAAGATTCCTGGCGTATTACCAAACTACACAATGACAATTATTGATAACAATGGAATTAAGTCATTGCGTGTTGATGTAGAGGCAGAGGAGGGTGTTACTGGCTACATGGTTGAAAAGCAGCTTAAGGAAGATCTGGGCTTCTCTCCAAAGGGTGATATCCATAAGCCTGGCACATTGCCACGTGTGGAGATGGGTAAAGCAAAGCGCGTATTCTACGAGCAGGCATAAGATAAGTAATAGTGAATAGGTAATAGTGAATAAATTAGGTAATAATGAATAGGTAATAGTGAATAGATTAGGTAGTGTAAAATTTATTTAAGAAGAAAATAGGAGTTTTTATGAAAGAGCTAGTAACTAAAGAGGTTGATGGATTTTTGGCTAACTCATCTATGATTCGCAAGATGTTTGAGGCTGGTATTGAGCTACGCAAAAAGTATGGTGCAGAGAATGTATATGACTTTAGCTTGGGTAATCCAGATGTACCACCTCCAGCTGCAGTAAAGGCAGCCCTCAAGGAAATCGCAGAGCATGCTGATGAGCCATTTGCAATTGGCTATATGCCAAATGCAGGCTACCCTGCCACAAGAGAGGCTCTTGCAAAGAAGGTTTCTGAGGAGCAAGCAACTGAGGTTTCTGCAGCAAATATCGTTGTTACATGTGGTGCAGCAGGTGCAATCAATGTTCTATTTCGTGCTGTGCTTTCAGAGGGCGATGAGGTAATTTGCCCAAGCCCATACTTTGTGGAGTATGGCTTCTATGCAGGTAACTTTGGTGGTAAGCTTGTTCCTGTGCCAACAAAGCTTCCTAACTTCAATCTTGATGTTGAGGCAATTGATGCAGCAATTACTACAAAAACACGTGCTGTAATTGTTAACTCACCAAATAACCCAACAGGCCAGATTTATTCTCGTGAGGAGCTTGCTGCACTTGGTGAAGTGCTAGCAAAGCATTCAGAGAAGAATGGTCGTGCAATCTATCTTGTATCTGATGAGCCATATCGCGCTTTGAATTTTGATGGAGTAGAGATTCCTTCTGTATTCTCAGTTTATCCTGCAGCAGTTGTTATTGGTTCCTTCTCAAAGACACTTTCGCTTGCAGGAGAGCGCATTGGCTACGTTGCTGTAAACCCCGCACTTGAGGGAGCAGAAAAGCTTATGGCTGCTCTAATCTTGACAAACCGCATCCTTGGCTTTGTTAATGCTCCTGCAATTGCTCAAAAGGTTCTTCAAACAGCTCTTGATAGCCAGGTGGATATTGAAATCTATCGTAAGCGTCGTGACCTAATGGCAGATGTTCTAACAAATGCAGGCGTTGAATTTATGCTACCAAAGGGCGCCTTCTATTTCTTCGCAAAATCCCCAGTTGAGGATGAGCGTGTATTTGTTGAAGCATTGCTTCAAGAGCATATATTGGCAGTGCCTGGCCGTGGCTTTGGTTTGCCTGGATATATCCGCCTAGCATTCTGCGTTGAGGATTCAACTATTATCAATTCACGCGACGCCTTTAAGCGCGCTGTAGCTTCATTAGCAAAATAATTACCATTATGAGAAAACTTTATTCTGGAAACGAAGCAATTGCTCGTGGAGCATTTGAGGGTGGTGTAACAGCTGCCTTCGGTTATCCTGGCACACCATCTACAGAGATTTTAGAAAATCTCGTACAGTATTCAAAGCATGGTGTATATTGCGAGTGGTCACCAAACGAGAAGGTGGCACTTGAGGCAGCAGCTGGAGCATCAATAGCTGGTGCTCGCACAATAACAACAATGAAGCTTGTTGGCTTAAATGTTGCAGCAGACCCATTGATGACACTATCCTACATTGGTGTTGTTGGTGGCATGGTCATTGTTGTTGCAGATGATCCTGGTCAGGATTCCTCTCAGACAGAGCAGGACACACGCCACTATGCGCGCCTAGCCAAGGTGCCAGTGCTTGAGCCAGCAAATGCTGAGGAAGCACGTGATTTTGTAATCAAAGGCTTTGAGCTTTCAGAGAAATATGGCTGCCCAGTAATTTTGCGTACAACAACCTGCGTGAGCCACTCTCGTTCTCTTGTAGAAGAGCACGAACCACGTGAGCGCAATACCACATGCTTTAAGAGCAATGTACAGCAATTTGTTCCGCTACCAATTTGGGGTCGTAAGCTTCGCGTAAAGGTAGAGGAGCGCATGGTTGCTCAAGCTGCAGAGGCATGCACTTCACCAATGAATCAGGTGATAGAAAATGGCACTGCGCTTGGTATTATTTCTCATGGTGTCACTGCAGCACACTGCATAGAGCTATTCCCAGAAGCAAGTATTTTGAAGATTGGTTTTGGTTGGCCATTCCCAGATGAGCTATTTAAGCGCTTTGCTGCAAAGGTAGAACGCCTTGTAGTGATAGAGGAGGGCGACCCAATTCTTGAGGAGCACATTAAGTCCTTAGGAATTGCTTGTGAGGGTAAGGGACTTGTTCCTCGTTGTGGTGAACTAACACCTGCCAAGCTTTATACTATTAAGCAGCAGCTTTATCCGGAGCAAGCATTGCCAGCACTTCCTGCAGCTGCAGAGGAAGCAGCAGATTTGCCTGCTCGTCCACCAATGCTTTGCGCAGGCTGCCCACATCGTGGCTTATTCCTAGCACTAACAAAGTTTGATGTAATTGTTAGCGGTGATATTGGTTGCTACAGCTTGGGTGTATTTCCTCCATTGAACCGTACTGACACAATTCTATGTATGGGTGCAGGCTTTACAATTGCCCATGGCATGCAGAAGGCAGGAGAACAGAAGAAGGTTGTTGGTATTGTTGGTGATTCAACCTTCTTCCACTCAGGTATCACAGGCTTATTAGATGTTGTGTACAATAAGGGTAATAGCACACTTATTGTTGTGGATAACCGCATTACAGCAATGACTGGCCATCAGGAGCATCCTGGTACAGGCACTACTCTTATGGGAGAATCAACTAAGTCTGCTTCAATTGAAGCAATAGCTCGTGCATGTGGTATGGAGCGCATTCGTGTATGCAACCCATATAATCAGGCAGAGACAATTGCTACAATTAAGGAAGAGCTAGAGGCTGATGAGCCATCTCTAATCATTTCTCGTGCACCATGTCCACTTCATGTAAAGAAGCCAATGGGTCCAGCACGTGTAATTGATGATGAGCGCTGTGTAAACTGCAAGCTATGCTTGCGTTGTGGTTGCCCAGCAATTGAGGTTGGCGCAAATGGCCGTCCAAGCATCAACCCAACAGCATGTAATGGCTGTGGCTTGTGTGATCAGCTTTGCAAGCTTGGCTGCATTAGCTAGGTTAGTTGGCGTGCGGGGCACGCAGTGCGCTCTCGCGCAGGAACAGGATTTCAGGATTTTGCAGGATTGCTCAGGATTGCTTGGGTGTGTGCGCAACCCATGTGCTTGTGTGGTGGCTAGAAGTGCGAAATTCAAGAACACGGATGGACACGGATACACACGGATGGGGTTTTTGGGGGTGCTGGTGTGATGGTGTGATGGCTAGAAGTGCGAGGATTGGCGTGCGGGGCACGCGAGTGCGCTCTCGCGCAGGAACAGGATTGGCAGGATTTTGCAGGATGGTCATGATTGCTTGGGTGTGTGCGCAGCGCACGACACTAGCGCTTGACGTTGGA
>JAZNPC010000011.1:0-12456 GCA_045589455.1 Kiritimatiellia bacterium | reverse complement strand
TAGGCTACGATTTCGCTATCCCTTCTTCTCGCCTATGCCTCACAACATAAACCTTGGGAGTCGCTATTGGGTTGGTCGGTAACTACCCCCCGTTGGACTTTCACCATAGAACTATGACATGCCCGTCATACATAAAAAAGGAATCATGTTTCCATGATTCCTTTTTTATCTAGAAGATAATATGCAGATTATTCCTTTGTTATATCTACCTTCCATTGACCATCTTCTTTTACTAAGGGAATTCCTTCTTCGTCATTACCAATGTAAGCTACACTTCCATCAATTTCACAACCATTCTCTATCATTTCTTCAACGTCTGACTTGAATTCTTCTGCCACTCCTTCTGACTCTTCTCCTTCATCAGCCATTAGAGCAAAAATAAGAAGTGTGTTCATCTCTTCTGATTGTTCAGTGGAATATTTATTTGCACCTTCTAAATCATAATCCAAAATAGCATCTAGCCATTTCTCTAGAGCAACAACTGGTTCTGGTTTAGCTATCTCAATTGACTTGCTTGACTTAGATGACCCAGTCTTCTTTGAATCAGAGCATCCAACAACAACCATCATAGCACAAACTGCTACTAATGCAACAAATATAGTTCTTTTTTTCATATTTTCCTTTCTTAATAAATAATTTTACTAATCAATTAAATTTATGTTATCAAAATTTTTTACATTTTACCAAACATTAAACAACATCGTCAATGTTATTATTGAAAATTTCTTACACGGAAAATTGCATAATTAAATGAGTAGGGGTAATTAGACAGTTTCGAGATTATAAAGGAAGAGGGAAAACATATAATGATGATGTTTTTGCAAGAACACTCATTAGCATATGGTATGAATGTGGGTGCCCTTGTGCACCTTATTTTAAAGCAAATATGGTGGTTTGGGTTTATGAATATGATACAACAATCGCATGTATAGATAAAAAAACAAAAGAACAATTACTGAATGTAAGTGAAAGTACTATTTCTAGATTTATAAAAGAATATGATCGTAACAAACCCGGCTGGTCAAAAGGTAATAAAAGATCTGGACGAAGTGCAGAGAATAAGATAAAGAAAAATATCCATCATGCATCTGGCGAGACAATTATGGCTTGTAATGTTCCTCCTGGAGATATTCAAATAGACACTTTTGCATTAGGTGGAGGAATTGCTTCAGATAACTTCTTTTGGATATTGGATAGTACCGACAGAAAGACACAATGGACAAATCTTTCTCCAACATGGAGTAGAGAAAGAGAAGCAACATTAGTAGCTTTAAAACACATTGAGACAAAAATACCTTTCCCAATTAAAGCAATCCATTGTGATAATGGAGGTGAAATTCTTAATCACCATGTTCTTGCTTACTTAGGAAAAAAGATAAATGCCCCATATGTGTGGAGCTCTCGTCCTAGGAAATGCAATGACAATGCGTATGTAGAGAGGAAAAACAGTTGTTCATGTGGAAGACAATTATTTGGTGAAATAAGATTAGACAACTATGCCTTGCTCGAAGAATTAATTGTTCTTTGTGATGAATGGTCTGATTTTCGTAACTTTTTCTGCCCATGCAAAATGCTTATTAGCAAAGAAGAAATGGAAGCAAGTGTCCAGTATTTGACAAACCAAACTCCACCATATTATCTCGCGAGTGTCCTTTCTATTTGACAAACTAGGACATATGTGCGCTTAATTGTTATTTATCCGTTAAACAACCATCAAGTGTATCACGCTTGCCTCCTCATAATCCTTAGGCAGGAGCCAGCGTCATTTAACCCATCACATAGGAAGAATTAGTATTCAATGGTTCAATTTTGGGCTGATTTGGTAAAACTCAGAAGTACCCCTTATACATCTTTAGAACGAAGGAATGTTATCCCAATAAAGCTGTAAAATAAAATATAAAGGATGGTATTTATAGTAGCAGAAAGGCAATATTTTAGAGAAATTGTTCCCCCATTGCCTAAAGCATCCGGTAGCCAATAATTTTGTACATTCGGTGTAATCAATGAAAGCACATTTCCAATTAACCAACCAAAAGTTCCTGCATCTAACATCAAATCAATAAAGAATCCAAAAGAAAAAAGTATAAAGCATATTGCTAGCGCACCACCCGTTTTTAATCTAGTTGTAAGTGCTACAGCCATAGTTGTAAAACAGCTAAGCAATAAAAGCAACAAAAAGCCAACCTTTAGTATTCGAAAATCATAGTATATTGCAAATTCAGAGGTAAAACCATGCCAAAATCTATCGTAAGAATACAATCCTAAATATATAAATAATAAAGAATAAAGCACGATAGAAGTAATAAAAAAGACGATACCTATACGCATATGCTTATAAAAATTCATTATTGCCGAAAAAAACAATGCGATTAGAGGTACACACAATCCAAGCAGTGCAGCATTCGAATCTCTAACATATCCTAAAATGCGAGAATTTTCTACAAAACGCTCTGATGCACGCTCTGCAATTAAAATAGCAAATATAGAACAAATCCAAAACAATACTAAAACTCCAAGCACTCCTAGAAGCTTACCAACAAAAAATTCTGCCCTAGAAATTGGTTTAACAAATGACGCGGCAGCAGTCCCACTTCTTAGTTCATTACTTAAAGTAAAACCGGCAGTAAACACAACAATTAATAATCCAAAAATAAGCTGGAATCCAAATCCACCATCACGAACTAATCTGCCTGGCTCACCAAAGGTATGTAATTGAACAATTGGTTGAAGAAGAGTTAATACAAGCATTGTAAGTGTTAATAGCATACAAATGGGCTGCTGAAGTCCCTCACGAAGAGTTGCATACATTACTACAAATAAACGTCTAAGCATTAGATGCCTCCTCCGCGCATTGATCTTGTTGTTCTAGTTGTTTTTTTTCTCTCTGTGCTGTGCGATTATGCTTATCGTGATCTACGGCCCAATATGTCTGACGAACAATTCCCATCATGATATTTACATCATTCATAGTAAGAGCACCACGAGAAAAAATGCGGTTTATTCCAGCCATCATGTGCTCAGCCTTCTTCTCTTCCATAAATCCAATATGTAGAAGAAGCTCTCGCCACATATCAAACATACGATTGCGCATTTGTGCAGGAGCTAGCTCTGACTTTTCTTGAATTGGCTCATAGACATTACGAGTTGCAAACAACTCATAGCATAAAACCATCACCGCTTGAGAGAGATTAAGAGAAGAATATTCGCTATCTGTTGGAATTTGCACAAGATGAGAGCAAAGAGACACCTCGTCATTGAGGAGTCCTTTATCCTCACGTCCAAATACAAGCGCCACTTTACCTTGCTCTGCTAACTGCAAAAGCTTCGGTGCTTGCTCTCGTGGGGAAAGTGCATGCTGGCGATACAAGCCCTGACGTGCAGTTGTTCCTACAACTGCAACACAATCTGAAACAGCTTCCTCTAGACTTGTAAAATGCTCACGTGCTTCAAGAATTGGCAATGCATGACATGCCATACGTGTGGCATCCTCCCACTCAATTGTCTCACGAGGATTAACCAACCTTAGATGCTTAATACCCATATTTGCCATGGCACGACAAGTACTACCCACATTGCCACCATATAGTGTTCCCACTAATACAACCACGACATTATCTAAGGCCATTGATAAAATTCCTAAAGAATAGAATTAAATGTTATGATACTTTTTGTACCATTCAACAAACTTTGGAATACCTGTCTCAATAAGAGTCGTTGGCTTAAAGCCAAGCTTCTCGCTTATTGCTGTAATATCAGCATAGGTTGCTGGAACATCACCTGGCTGCATTGGTAGCATTTCCATCTCTGGCTTAATTCCAAGCGCATCGCCAAGCACCTCAATCAAATGCATTAGCTTTTCTGAGTGGCAATTACCAATATTAAATAGCTCATACTTAGAAAGATTTGTTGATTCAATACAAGCAACAACACCAGAAACAATGTCATCAATGTATGTAAAATCACGCATCATATTTCCGTGATTAAATACCTTAATTGGCTTACCCGCAAGCATTGCATCTGTAAATAGCCACATTGCCATATCTGGGCGACCCCATGGACCATAAACGGTAAAGAATCTTAAACCTATTGTCTGTACACCAAAAAGGTGGCTATAGGTGTGAGCCATTAGCTCATTTGCCTTCTTTGTGGCAGCGTATAGGCTTACTGGATTATCAACCTTATCTGTCTCTGCAAATGGAATTTTTGTGTTTCCACCATACACGCTTGAGCTTGATGCATACACTAGCTTTGGAACAGAATAATGGCGGCAGCACTCTAGAATATTTACAAAGCCTTCTAGATTACTCTTAACATAAACGTCTGGATTTGTTAAAGAATAACGAACACCTGCCTGTGCTGCTAAATTGCAAACAACATCAAATTTTTCCTTTGCAAAAAGCTCCTCTAATGCTTGCTTTTCACACAAATCCATTCGAGCTAATTTAAAGCCAGAAGGAAGCGCCTCAAGTTCAGCGTTGCGTGCCTCCTTAAGAGCCACAGAGTAATAACTATTGAAATTGTCCAAGCCCACAACCTCGTGGCCTTGAGAAATCAAACGCTTGCACAAATGCATACCAATAAAGCCAGCACTACCTGTTACAAGAACCTTCATTTTTATTACTCCTTTAAAAATTCAAAAATTACGCTTTTTGCAGAAAATTGGCGTCGGCCAATTTTTCTAACCGACACCAATTTTATTCAGGAATTATTCGCCGCGGATTTCAACCTGAAGCTTTGCCTTCAATGCTGCCTTAATCTTATCAAGTGCTGCATTTACCTCATCGTCCTTAAGTGTACGCTCTGGAGAACGGAACTCTAGGCTATATGCTAATGAGGTGCGACCATTTAGCTTCTTATCCTTGAAGATATCGAACAATGTAATTCCTGTTAGCTCTGCAGGACCAGCCTTCTTCATTACCTGAACTAGCTGCTCATGTGTTACGCCGGCACCACTGATTAGTGCAATATCACGAGTAGTTGCTGGGAACATTGGAACATCCTTTGCATTTACTACCTTGAATGCGTTTGTCAAAAGCACAGAGCGCTTTAGCTCAGCAATTACTAGTGGTGACATGATGCGACGCTTCTTGCGAACATCCGAATTGATTAAACCAATTACACCTGCTGGGCGGCCAGCGATAACAATGATAGCTGCACAGCCCTTATCAAAGCCCTCAATATCTGCTGCCTTCATTGTCATAGGTGGTGTGTGTAGGCGATATGTTAGGCTCTCTAGAGCACCCTTTAGCCACAAGATTGCTTCACTAGATTCAACTGGGCGAACACAATCTGTTGCTGCACGGCCAGCATAGCCCATCAAACCAACGCAAACACGATCCTCCTCAGAATATGTGCCCTTTGCATCCTTAAAGAATACACGGCCCATCTCAAAGAGGCTTGCTGTCTGATTACCATGTGAATTATTGTATGACATGATATCAAGCATCTGTGGAATTAAAGAGTCACGCATTACAGAATGATCTGCGCTCACTGGGTTTGGAAGCACAATACGAGAATCAGCTGTTGATGGCTGGAATGCGTCTAGTATTGCTGGAGCAGTAAAGCTATAGTTCAAAATTTCTGTGAAGCCTAGCTGACAAAGTGTGCGGCGGCATAGGCTTGCTGCGCGAATAGCAGAATCATCTGCTGTAGGAACAATTGTTGTTGCTGGTAGCACATCAGGAAGTGCATCCAAGCCGTTCATACGAGCAATCTCTTCAATTAAATCAGCCTCACAATCTACATCAACGCGATAGGTTGGAACCTTGAAGGTTGTTACCTCAGGAGTCTGACTCTCAATTTCAAAAGCAAGTGAGGTTAGAATGCCAACCTGCTGCTCTACAGGAATTTCCATACCGATAACAGCATTTACGCGAGCATGACGCAATGCAACGCGCATTGGCTCAGCTGGGCGAGAATCAACACTCACCACACCCTCAGCAACTGTGGCATTTGCATACTTTGCTAGTAGGTGGCAAGCACGGCGGCTAGCCCAATCTGTTAGGAATGGATCAACACCACGCTCATAGCGATGAGAAGACTCGGTGCGAAGCTCTAGCTTTGTGGCAGTGTACTTAATAGATGGAGCATAGAAGCTTGCTGCCTCTAGAAGCACAGAGCTTGTGTTTTCACGAATCTGACTGCCCTCGCCACCCATTACACCAGCAACTGCCAATGGACCAGCTGGATCTGTAATTAGAAGCATTGAAGCATCAAGTGTGCGCTCAACATCATCAAGAGTCTTAATTTTCTCACCCTCAGCTGCATTGCGAACGATAATTGAATGATCCTTTACGCACTCATAATCAAAGGTGTGCAAAGGCTGACCACACTCAAGCATTACGTAGTTGGATACGTCAACAACAACATCAATAGAACGCTGACCGCAAAGCTCTAGGCGCTTACGCATAAACTCTGGGCTTGGCAAACGCTCAACATGTGGAAGCACGCGAGCTGTGTAGTTAGGGCAATTTACTGCATTTTCAATCTTTACGCTGCACAAATCTGCTGCCTTAGCTTCTACCACAGGGAAATCTACCTCCGGAAGCTTTAGTGGGCGGCCAAGAATTGCAGCGAACTCACGTGCGATACCGATGATTGACAAGCAATCTGGGCGGTTCCATGTGATTTCAACATCAAATACTGTCTCAGAAGAGCCATACAAATCAGACAATGGTGTGCCTGGCTTTAGAGCTGGGTCTAGCTCCATGATTCCATCATGATCACCTGAAAGCATTAGCTCACGTGCTGAGCAAAGCATACCAAAGGACTCAACGCCACGTAGCTTACCCTTCTTAATCTCAAACTTTCCATCAGGAACGATTGCACCAATGCGTGCAAGTGGTGTGATTAGGCCTGCGCGGCAGTTTGGTGCACCGCAAACAACCTGATACTCATTCTCCCCGTCCCATACCTTTGTAACATGAAGATGGTCTGAATTTGGATGATCAACGCACTCGCGAACCTCTGCTACAACAATGTTGTCAAAGCAAGGACCTACCTGCTCAACACCCTCAATCTCAATACCTGCAAATGTTATTCTATCTGCAAGCTCTTGAACAGACAAATCAGAAATGTCAATGTATTCTGCTAACCAGCTAATTGGTAATTTCATTTTTAAATCCTACTCTCTCTCTTAAATAATTTTTAACTAACCATCAATTAAACAAACTGCTTGAGATATCTCAAATCATTTGTGTAGAGATGACGTAGATCTGTAATACCATGCTTAATCATTGCGATACGCTCAACACCCATACCGAATGCAAAGCCGTAGCAATCCTCTGGATAGCCAATGTGCTTAAATACGCGTGTATCAACAATACCGGCACCAGCAATCTCAATCCAGCCGCTCTGCTTACATACGCGGCAGCCCTTACCATGGCAAAGGTGACATGAGAAGTCAACCTCAACGCTTGGCTCAGTGAATGGGAAGAAGTGAGGACGGAAACGAACCTTAACATTAGGGCCCATCATTTCACGAGCAAAGTGAGCAAGTGTGCTCTTTAGGTCAGCAAGTGAAACTGGCTTAACATCAACATAAAGACCCTCAATCTGGTGGAAGTTTGCGGCGTGGGTTGCATCTGTTGTGTCGCGGCGATAGCAACGGCCAGGATTGATGATACGTACTGGTGGCTTTGTTGCAAGCATTGCACGAATCTGCACTGGAGATGTCTGTGTGCGCAATAGATTTCCATCTGCTAGCCAGAAGGTATCGCGCTCATCACGTGATGGATGGTGCTTTGCTGTGTTTAGCGCATCAAAGTTGTTAAATTCTGTTTCCATATCTGGGCCATCAGCAACAGTAAAGCCGAGCTGAGCAAAGATACGTGTTGTTTCCTCGATAACACTTGAAACAGGGTGCATAGCACCAGCCTTGTTCCAGTTTCCAGGAAGTGAAAAATCAAATGGCTCAACAGCTTCGCCTGCAGAAGAGGAGGCATCCTTTGCTGCCTGAAGTGCATCTGTAATTGCTGTACGTAGGGCGTTTAGCTCTTTACCCATCTGTGGCTTATCTGCTGGTGGGACATCCTTGAGCTGCTTCATCAATGCTGGCAATAGGCCATTCTTTGCGCCCATGTATTTAATACGCAACGCTTCTACCTCGTCAGGTGTCTTTGCTGCAGCTAGTTCAGCAAGAGCAGTTGCTTTAATCTGTGTTAACTCATCAATTGTCATTTTTTGACCCTTTGTTTTTATTGGAAAACACCAAAAATTTTCCTAAAATCGCTTATTCCTTATAAAATAAGGAAAGTTATAGAATAATACTTTATATTGGAGATTCAGTCAAGGAGAATAGTGACAAACCAAAATCCAACAATTTAAAGCCGGATTAAGGTTAGCAATGCAACAATCAATAAAATTTGGGATGTTTGCGCAATAGGAAAAAGGATAAAAAATTTAATAAAGAACAAAGCTAATAAATATTGTACTCAAGAGGCGACACAAAAAAAAGAGAACCTGCAAACAAAAACTCTTAAATGACAATGGTAGAACTAAATGAATTTAGGTGTTTAGCAAAATAAAGGTTGTTGATAAAAACATACCAACAACCCATTTAAAATAAACTAGATATTGTGATTAAGAATTAAACCTAATACTACTTTATAGCGATGTTTGGGAAAAGCTTTTCAAGCACCTTCTGCACTCCTCCATCATCATTTGATGGAGCAATATGAGTTGCAACAGCCTTAACATCAGGATGCGCATTTTCCATTGCATAGCTTATGCCTGAAACTCTAAATAGTCCTAAATCATTAGGATAATCACCAAAGCAAATTGTCTCTTCCTTAGAAATCCCAAGTTGCTTTTGAATATAAGAAATTGCGTCACCCTTATCAACGCCCAATTTCATTAAATCCACCCAATGTAGACCACTTAACACGACATTAAAAATAGAGCTATATTTTTCGACTACTGGCATACACAATGCGGCTGCATCAGGAGTATTAATTGCAACCTTACAAATTTCCATAGAGGCACACTTTTCATAAGCATCCTCAGACATAAGAAGACGCTCATAGATTTGCCGCATTTCATGCTCTACATGAGGAGGACAAGGATCTACAAATGCACCTTCTGAGGTGCATTCTATATAGTGAGCCTCAGAAATTGTCTTTATATCTTCTATTGCAGGAGCCAGCTTCTCTTTGTCCATAGAAAAGACATGAATCAATTCACTGCCCTTGTTAATCATAGCTCCATTTTCTGAGGCAATCCAAATCTTTTCTAAAATTGGTTCAAAAAACTTGATAACATTATAATACTGACGTCCAGTTGCAACAACCGTATACACGCCCTTATCATAAAGCTTTGATATAAGCTCAATAAATCCATCTGGCAATCTATGCTGGGAATCCAACAAAGTGCCATCCATATCTGTAACAATTAGTTTTATCATTTTCTTAAAAGTTCCTGATTTTGTAGCTTTTCATGTGCAAACCAAATTGGTGTATCCATATAGATACAAGTACTACCACTTGGTGCATCAAGCACAAGCTTTATTGTAAAAATACTTGGAGATTGGGGTATTGCAAAACACAAAACTGCTGTGGTTGAATTTTCCCAGTGGCAGCGTCCGACGGTGCGCAAAGGAAAATTCTGCGTTACAAGGTTTATGCATCCCGTGCGTAGCTCTTTAAAGCCAGCCTCATAGACTTCCTCTCCGCCATGGTTAAAGTAATAGCGTAGTGTCATGCCTTTTGAATCCTGCAAGAGAACAACCTTCTCTAAATCAATTGCATTTTCTTGAACCTCAAGCTCAGCAAAAGTAAACTCTGGATTTGCTTCTCCATATGGGCCAAGCTCAAACTTCATTGAGTGAGTTGCTTCATTAAGTGCCATAAAGGCAGACATATCCTCTGGCAATGGAGTGTCCTTAAATTCTGGAAGAAGAAAATCAAATGCGGCATCAAGCTCTCGCTGCATCATTGGCATGCCACCTGTCATAACAACTGCAGCATCATACTCCGGTAGCATCAACGCAAGCTGCCCAGCATAACCATCACCACGGAAGCAATTGTTGCGGCAACGCCAAAATTGAAAACCATAGCCCTGAACCCAATCACTTACATCATTTACTTCGCCATTAGAGATTTGCTTCTTTGTTGCCTCTTCAACATATGCTAGAGGAATAATTTGCTCTCCATTTAGAGCACCCTTATTTAACCATAAATTTGCAAAGGCAGCTAGCTCACGCACTGAGAGATTAAAGCCCCAGCCTCCGAGTTCAATTCCCTCTGGATTTTTCTCCCAATACAAATCTAAATCAAAGCCAAGCTTATCAAATAGGCGCTTACGTAAATATGAAGAAACATTTTGTCCTGTTACGCGCTTAATAACTGCGCTAAGCATAAAGGTTGCACCTGAGTTATAGACAAAGCGCTCGCCAGGCTCATAAGGAAGCTCATCCTCAAGAAAATTCTTTACCCATGTACGCTCGTCCGCAGGAAGTGTCTCACCCTCTGAGCGCCAAGAATACTTTGAGCTGTAGCGACCTATTGCGCAGGAGGAATGGCCTGATGACATAGATAGCAAATGTCTTAGCTTTAATCTACGCATACGCTCTGTAACCTTGTCTGACAAATATTCAGGAAAGAAATCTACGAGCAACGAATCTGGTGTAAGCAAGCCTTCACCAAATGCTATACCGATTGCAGAAGAAACAAAGCTTTTGCTTAAAGAAAACAGCTGATGCTTATCTGCTGCAGAACAACCCTCGCGGTAGCCCTCTGCGATTATCTTACCATGGCGAATTACTGCAAAGCCATGAACATAATCTAACTCTGACAATCTATTTACAAATCGTGTTACTGCAGAGGAAGAAATTCCTTGTGCCTCTGGAGTAGATGTTGGTAAAGAATACATATTAAAACCTCATAAATCAATTGCACCAAATTATACACCTATAGAGCATTTTCTTCAAGAACAGAAGAAATCTAACTGAGATTTATCGTAACGAACGTGATGCACGTGATACCAAAGGGACGCAGAGACAACGCATTATAATAAATGAAGAATGAAGAATGAAAAATGAAGAGTGAAGAATTCAGGTAGTGTTGAGTGGTTTTTCTCCATTCTCGCGTCTAATCTCGTCCGCTGCGTCCTCCGCGTCGCAGCGTCCCTTTTTCGCACTTTTAGCCACCACATACATAAGCCCCGCGTCTCTACATTCTTGTGGTCGTACACACTAGCGCTTGGAAGTTGCCTTATTGCTTCGAAAGATAAAGCAATAACCAAGGCAACAACAAGCGGTAGTGTTATCACAGAAACCACCACGCAAGTCTCCGCGTCCTCTGCGTCCTCTGCGTCGCAGCGTCCCTTTTTCGCACTTTTAGCTATCATTGAAGCATAAGCGTGCTACTGCACGCAAAGCGACTGGAAGTCGCTTCTCCATACTTTTCCAAGATCTCTCCGGGCTTCCGAGCATCTCTGTCCTCCGTGTTTCGCCGAAGGAACGCAGAGACACCTAACCTTAATAAAAAAGATGCTAAGCCCTAAAACCAAAGGCTTAGCATCTGATATTCCAGTTTAAATAAAGCTAGCTTGTTAGCGAAGAAGTATTAGCGTTCCTTCTCCCAACACAACGATTGTGCCGCCACCAGACTCTGATGTGTCAACTAGGTTGTCAGCAAAATCAGATGGCTCATACACACCTGCTCCTAATGACTTACCACCAATCTTTGCACGTGTTACAGATAGAGTTGAACCAAACAAATCGATTACAGAGGTCTCCTCTACTGTCAATATATTAAGCTTTAACTCTTCCTGACAAATACGTACCTTACCTGCGGCACCAGCATACAAGGAAGTTTTTGATAAATCCTCACCGTCATTATATTTTACAGATGGGATTGGTGTATATGCTGGATTATCTACCAAATCGTTGTTGTAAACATAGATTGTGCCAGCACCCTCTTCTTCATCACCCTCTTGGATATAGATTGTTCCAGCTGATGCAGAATATAGTTCATCAATAGCCTTAGTTGTGCTATTTGTGAAGTTTCCTCCGTATGCTAAAATGCTATTGACGGCACTCCAATGCTCTGAAAGTGTTGCTTCCTTATCTGTCAAACGGATAGCAACGCGTCCACCAGGGGAGGCTGCTTTAACATTACGATGTGTGCGAACGCCTGCAGGTGTTTTAATATCTGAATTATTATTATTTGATGGACTGCTTGGAGTTGTATTAACACTGAAGCCATGAGCAGCAATGCTACCAGCACCTGTCAAATTACCAGCAGTAATATTGATTGCTCCACCAGTTCCTCTAACAGTATTTGATTGACCACCAATTGCTGTTGCTTTACCATCCAAGGCAAGAGTTCCTTCAACAGTAACCTTAATCAATCCACCGCCAAGATTCTGATCATTGCCATCATTTGCACCGCCGTAGGAACCTGGCATATTAGGATTTAGAATTGAACCATACACACCATTTGTGCTCATAGCTAGCTG
>JAZNPC010000010.1:0-65090 GCA_045589455.1 Kiritimatiellia bacterium | reverse complement strand
TTTCTAATGAACTCATAATTTACCTTTCTTTGTTGTATATTTTTAACTTAATTAGACAATTAAAAACCGAACTTAGCATTATGGAAGTTTTTCCCATGGGACCCAATTTCTGCAGCTAAAGCTATAGGTCTTATTTTGCTTACAGGATGGGCACATGCCTTGTGCATCGCACTCCACTTTAAATGGCTTACGAGACCAAAATATCACCTCGCGATCACCCTGCCACCAACGACAGGTAGCGCACTTCTTATTTGTCAAATCAACACGTTGCTTTGCCATGTTTTTTCTCCCTTGTAAAATTTAGGAATTAAATTACCAATACATTATTCAATTTATTTAAATGCTTACCAATCCAACAACTTTTGAGATTCATCATCATACGCTTTTGCAAATTTTTCAAAATCTTGAAGTGGAGATTTTGTTACAATGCTACTTATGGATTGCATTGCACCAATAATAAGATCCTTATCTCCTGTTTCTAATCCCTTATCAAGAACTTCATAATGTTTACTAAGAGCCTTTTCTCTCTCTCCAAATGTCATCACCAAAAAATCATGGGAAAGTTTATATTGTGATGCAATTCTTGCCAACTCAACTTTCGATTTTATGCGAAAAGTCTCAACCTTTGCATCTAGCTCAAGGGATTGTTGATATACAGACATAAATGTATTAAATGTAGCAATAACAACAGCATCACTTGAATCAATATCATCACTTGAATCAATATCTTCTGGCTCAATAACTTCAACATTATTATCGTTTATTTCTGTCTTTTTCTTTTTTCCGAATATCATAATATTCTCCTTTACATTTTTGAATCTGAAATCTTTTTATATTCGTCTAAAGCATTACGTAATTGAAAAACATCTTTTCGAGTAATTTCAGCAACCTTCCCCTCTATAAATACCTTATCGCGTAGTGGTGCATATATAGCCATAAAACCTGCATTTGAATGAACAATCGCTTTAACTATTTCAATTGCTCTAAACATTTGAGCACGAGTATTTGTATAATTTTTACAAGCATCGTCAATACATTTTATCAGTTCCTTTTGTTGTTTTATATTTGCCTGAATTGCTTTATTACGTGCTTTTAAAAGTTCTTTTGCAACAGAAATGCCAATTAAAGCACTATTGTAACCAATACTCTTAGGATTTTTCAAAATTCTTGAAATAGCTTTAGTGCCTTCTTTGTTAAACAAACCCACTTTCAAAACTTCTCCAAAATCAATATTCAAACTACTTAATGGAATATCTGTTGAAAGATTAATTTCTTGCATATCAACCGAATCATGTTGAACCTTTAGCCCCGTTCCTCCAGAATTATCTCTAATATAATTCAAAAGTTCTACACCTAAGAAAATATTCCGATATGCAGCACCACGAGCTTCTACCAAAATCTTATTAGTTATTTCACCCACATCCGATAGCTCTTTATACCTCTTCTCAATAGAATCATAACATTTAGTCATTTGTTCTGTTTTATCATTAAGCTTAGTCAAACTGTGCGTTGTAAAAATACCTGATGTATCAAAATCTTTAATCAAATCAACTCTTTTAATGACATCATCGATATTATTATCCTCAAGCCTCAATGTTATATTACCTAAATTATTTTTTACTTTAGCTTCGTATTTTCCAGTAACTAATGATTTTTCATTATCTTCTATTCTTAGCAAATTCCAATCACCATTTTTAGATAAAATATTATTAATCTTTGTTTCATAAGACGCCCATTTTTCTTCATCAACTTCATGACGTAGAGAAATAACATAGAATGATTTAAGCCTGAAATTAGACAACTCATTTTTTAATTGGCTCTTTTCAAGCTTTGATGAAGCATTTTCAATCCTTCTTTTATAATCTGCAGCTTCTTCAAGAATGTGTAAGCATTCATAATAATTGTTAGATGTAACTGCATATTCAGGAACCGGTATATAAACTTCTTCTCGAATTCTATTTTCTAATGTAGCATTTCTTTCCCGCTCTAAGCGTGCTAATTCTTTTATTTTTCTTTTCCTAAAATAACTTACTACAGCAATCATTACCACAATTCCCACCACTATTGCAATAAATGTCAAAACTATTTGTAACAACGCTAATAATAACGCTATTATTGCTTCCCAAAAGAAATATATCAGAAGAATAGCACCAATAATAACGATTCCTAAAAACACAGTTAGACAACTTCTCATATTACTTTTTTCCTTACTTTAAGTTATAAAACCTCATTTATATTTTTAATCTAAATTCAGTAATTAACTGTCAAACGTAGCATTATGGAAGCTTTTCCCATGGAACCCAATTTCTGCAGCTAAAGCTATAGGTCTTATTTTGCTTGCAGGATGGACACATACCTTGTGCATCGCACTCGACTTTAAATGGCTTACGAGACCAAAATATCACCTCACGATCACCTTGCCACCAACGACAGGTAGCACACTTCTTATCTGTCAAATCAACACGTTGCTTTGCCATGTTTTTTCTCCCTTTTAAACTAATTTACTAAGTGGCTCCAAATAATTTCCTCTTGGCGACTTACTTGGGGCAGAAAAATGCCACATATCGTAGAGAGGTATTTCCTTACCATTGATCTTGTAAGCATATTTATTGATATCGGTGGTATTAACAATCTTGCGCATTTCACCCAAGTAACTTAAATTACCATCTAAATTCATAGTAATAATTACATCTGGGTCTAGCAATTCAATTTCCTGTTTGATGAAAGAATCGTTGCCACTAACATTTAGAGAAGAATTTATCAAATTCCAATTACTTTGCCAACTAGATTTCGACCAATTACTGAATTTAGACAAATTCATAAAAGCGAAGCTAAGTCCGCCAGGCGTACCAAATGTCTCGCAGAGCTTTTCTGCCCAAGGAATGCTATTCCAATCAAAGCAATTATTATTTAGAGCATATGCTATATACATCATTAACGCATGGAATTGATACTGATTGATATTTTTGCCACCAACACGTTTACTTTTATATGCATCAAAAACCTCTTTTATATAATCTCCTTCAACACTAAGTGATTCGCGAGCCACAAACAGCACCTTACACTTTTGGTTTAGGTAGCCTGGATAGAAGCCATCGCGCACGAAGCATTCCTTAATTTCTGCAGGAATTTCTGGACAAGCATCTATTGCTGCCTTCCAATTATCAAACAATTTATCTAGTTTTGCTTGCAAAATGTTTTCGTTCATATAATCTCCTTAAAAGAAGTAAGCGGAATGGTGTTAGGTCATTCATCATATTGCCGAAATACGGCCTTGGCGATTTCACGGAACCCTAGCAGCACATCCCGCCTACATTTGTTTATTCCTCATTTGACGAATAAATCTTATGGAAGGTGGAACAAAAATACAACTACAAATGCTTACAAATCACAATACTAACTCTAATAAAATAGACAATGATTTTTATTCCAAAAACCTATCAAACTTCTACAAATACATAATACTTAGGAGACAATGCTTTGATTGTTGCTTTTTTTAACCCTTCATTGTAGCATAATTAAAGCCGGTCATTGATTTTGTTAAGTGATGATTTTGACATTAGAATAATCTGGTGAATAACTCAGATGCGCAACACCGAATTTAGGTTGAGCAATATGAGATGACTGATAATTTTACAAATCTTTTAAAAATAAAGATATTGAAATTTTTTCTTCTAAAAATGTAATATCCTTAATATCTACAACAATCCCATTATGCTTAATTGTAGAATCAAAAGATAAAGTATTATTCGATGTATCTAATCTGACAAATTCAGGTAGTTTATCATTTACGAACAAATTTACTATTTTTGTTACTAGAAGAGACACAACACCAGAGCCATAACGAATTTTATACTCTTTAGCATCTTTTTCTAATTTTAAGGTTATATTAACCGCAGGAATAAGCAATCCAGGTTTAACTTTAACACTTATTGATTCGCTGTCAATCATTGTAAATGTCGCATTTACATTAGATTTGGTTTTTATTATATTAGAAACCTCTTCATAGGTTATAGTTATTTCCATTATTTACACCTACCTGTTGTTTATGAATTGTGAAATACATCACTCAATGTTTTTCCTTCATTGCGTGTATTCCATGGCCAATAACAAGTTTTTTCCGTTGTTTCATTTCTCACTGCTATTGAAGGATCTTCTCCTGACTTAAATGTTACAGAAGTAATACTAACCTTATCTCCATTTTTTTCTAATTGAGAAATTTCATCGCAAAGGTTTTGATAATCACTAGGGCTTAATATATCTTTAAGTTTTTCCAATCCTAATAAATCCTTCGATCCAATATTGTTATCATAAACAGCTTCGCTTATTTTTTCTCCATTAGAATAGATTGAAATCTCTATTTTAGATGGTCGCTCAGAATTACCATCATAAAAAATTTCCGCTTCCGTCCTGACATTTTTACCTTTTTTTATTAAATCACTTATTGTATTCTCATCAATCTTCCAATCACCTTTATTAATTACGTCGCGAACAGCTACTTGATTTCCAATACCAGCATCGCCCCCATGTATACGAGCAACCAAATGACCGCCATTATCTCCTAGCAATCTATCTTTGCCGCCAACTAAAGTTTGTGCTGTGGAATCTCTTAAGTTTTCTGGTGTTATCTTTAAGTCTTGAGCAACTACTTTTCTAATACGTCCCAATTCGTCTGTTTCATACGAAGCACAATTTAATTCATACTTATTTTCTGGAACAAGTTTTCCATCTATAGCGTAGATTTTGCCATTATCATCTGTTTTAAATGTATTTTCACCCATCACGAAATTATTATTAGGGAGCAAATCTCCATTCTCTTTTCTATATACATGTCCTTGTTCATCAACACTTGGATTTGTTTCTTGAGTACAAACATTATCCAGAGATTTTTCTATTCCTGATTTTTTTTTATCTTCTCCTTCAATCTGCTTATATAAATTACAATCCTTTAGTTCATTGTTAAATTTATTGATATTACTAATGTCAAAATTATTAATCATTTTTTACTCCATATTTTGTAATATAACTTAACCAATTTAAATATATTTTAGTACGTTGTTCATTTTCCTCTCGACTTAAACTAAAGTCCTTCATAAACAAATGTATTAAAGTCATAATAAATGATTCAGAAGATTTTGGGAATATATCTAAAACAATTTCTTTTAAATCATGTGTTAACGATGAGTTATTAGATGAATTTAAAACTAATTGCTCAATTTTATTTCTAAGATTAAGAATATTCACTATATTTAAAGCAAGTGAATTATATTTATGGTTACTCCATATTTCTAATGAATTAAACTTTTTATATTCTCCAAGTAGTTTTTTAATAAAATTTAAATTTGACGAAGACAAAGCTAAAAAATCTATTCCTTGCTCTATATCTGCAATAGAGAAATCTAATTTTTCCCTAACATTATTACATATTAAAAAATTTATCAATTGCTTCAAGACATTCGGTTTTGATGTTTGTTTTGATGGCGGGTTGTATGAATAAGAATTCTCTTCTAAATTGCATTTTCTAATCTGTACAAGAACTGGCTCTATCCAATCATTTTGATATATTACCGCAACGCCTCTATGCAGCTTAGAGATTTCATCTAACTGATTATCCTTTAAACAAGCAGCATAACCAACTAATTCTCTATCACTTTTCTCTGGCAAACGAAGTATAATTTTTGTATTTGTATTTCGTATTACAGACATGTCTAACAAACCTGGTGCTTGATCAGCAATAATAAATCCCTCTCCATATGTACGCATTTCTGCGATAGAATTTGAGAGCATTTCTACTGATTTACCAAGAAGGTTTGAACTCTCTGAGCTTTGTTCTGTTGATGTACGCTTCAACAAATTATGTGCTTCTTCCAAAACTGTTATGTGAGACAATGAGCTATTTATCTTCCCTGATGTCATTCTATATTCATTCAGCTTCATTACAAGAACTCCCATAATTAAAGCTTTCTCTTCTGTAGATCCAACTCTACTTAAATCAACAATAACACTTTTATCAAATAAATCAGAATTAGAAATTTCATTTTGTGTAAAAATAAGACGATTTAAACCTGTTGTCATAGAGCGAATTCTCGTTGTTAAAGCACCAGAATAATCTCCTTTACAATCTTTTGAATATTGAGACTCATTAATAACAATCTCAATTTGTTCTAAAACATCAGTGAAATTTGGGAATATATTTCCATTGACATTTATTGAATCAATCAAATCCCAACCAACAGAAATATATGCCTTTTCAATTGCTTCCTTCAAAATTGCGGGCATCGCAGCATACATTGGCCAACATACATTAAATATTTCTACTAGTCTATCCAAATGCTCTAATACATGAATATCATCTGGGAAACTAAAAGGGTTTATTTTTAAGACCTCAGTTTTCTTTGCATTCGTTCCATATACTGACACATTATGAGAATTTCCAAAAATGTTTTTATACTCACCTTTTGCTGGTTCTATTACTAGAAAAGGGACATTATTGAAATTATGCAATTGATACAAAATCTCATATAATGTATTACTCTTACCTGAACCTGTTGAACCAGTCACAAATGTATGCATTGTCAATGAATCTATACTTAATTTAACTGGTGTTTTTGTTTCTGAACCCATAGAAAAAATATTCCCAATAGGAATAGTTCTTGAGGATTTAATGTCTAAGTTAGAAACAACCTCTTTTCCAAATTCAGCATGTTCAACAACAGGAAAACCACATACAGATTTCCTAGGCAACCCCATTTGAATTGCAAGCTCATTACTACTTACCATTGATGCTGGAGTCACTGGGATAAATTCTCCATCTGTAGGGTAGGCAAATATTGGGTGTATAAAATTTGTAATATATTCACATAATATTGGAATTTTATTTTTTTCATACCATCCCCAAGTATTAATTGCGGATGTTTCAACACCTGATTTAGAGCCTTTCATTAAAGCCTTATATGTTCCTGCGGCCATCTCAACAGTTTCTAAACTATCTGACATAAAATACGCAGCACATTCCCACATCCCTAAACTTTCACACTCATTAAGACGTTGTAACTGACAATCTATTTTCTCCAATGTATTTAACAATGTTTTATTTTGCATTGTTAACTGCATATTTTCTGTTTTTCCAATGGTTTCTCCTATAGTATGGGTAGCATTTTCAGAAGTACTAGAATTTTCTCCAAATGTTTCACCTTCGTTAGATGTTACACTTTGAGATTTGTTTTTTGAGTGAGAACGACCTTTGGTTTTGGTTACCATTGGAATTGAATTCACTATAGCTGCTCCAGCTACTGCTAAACTAACCCCTCCTGTAGGAATAGCAGTAGCTATAGCAGCGGCTCCTAAAATAGCAGCCCCCGCAATCTTTAATCCAGAAGATAAAATGTCAGGCTTTGAAGCTGATTCGGAATATGTATCCCCACTTGATGTTGAAGTTCCTCTAGAAGTACCTATATTTTTAGAATAAGAACTTCCTGTTGTAGCTCCTTTAGACAAAGCATCAGAAATACTTAAAGCAGTATTCGTCCCATATGAAAGTTGCATATTAGCAAAAGGAGATATCTGAGTGTAAATGGTTTCATAAGCACTCCGAACATCCGAAATTTGACTATTATTAATAGAGTTTGCTAGCACTATAGCAGTATATTTTTTCCCTTGCATTGCTAAAGCCAATTTTTCAAGACCTTGGATAAAATTATCATTATTCTTAAAATCTTCATCTTTATTATTAGCAATACATGATACTGAAGATACATTATTTTTTGAAATTTCAGATAAAAAATCCTCTACTTCTGGGTCTAACATATCTTTCACTTTAACACCAGGGAAATGCCCAATCAAAGCATTTTTCAAAGTATCTTTTAAAGATTTAGTAGTACGATTATTATCTTTAGAACGAACTCCCATATAAAAATCTGTTTTTTCTCCATTGCTATTGACAATAATAAACACTCCACAATCTAAGCTTTGTAAAGAGCTAAAAACAGAAGCAAATTTATAGGTTGAATATTCATCCTTTTGATAAACCATTTCGTTTATTTCAAAAATTCGAAGCTTATTTATATCTTTGAATTCATTGGGCAAAGGAACAACTTCTAAATCTTTTAACTTGTGTAAATAATTTTTCAAAACAATATCTTGTACAAGCTTACTTGATTCTTTTAAATTTGACTCCAATTTAGTTATCGAAGGAAATTTACCCTCTCCTTGTCCAATAAGATTATCATCCGTCAAAATTGAATTGTTCAAATTATGGTCTTTGACCAAAACAACTCTATCACTCATTTCCTTTATCCTCATTAGAGATACAATTCACAACAACACTACCAGCTATAGCTCCTGCAACTCCGAATAATACTGACACAATTCCATTCTCGTCATTTATTACATTACCTAACAATGCACCAATTGTAGCACCAACAACTGCTCCTGTAATTATTTTTCTCTTTTGATGTGAAAACCTTTTGGATTTACCATAATGCTTTTGTTGATTAGTATTCATCGGATTCAAGAAACGAATAACATCCTTTAAATGATCAATTCTTTCCTTAGAAAAATTAGAAATAAGTCTTGCCATTTCTTTACTTACATATTCATCGTTCCAAAAACTTTTTTCATTATTAAAAATCTTTCCATCATGCTCATCAAACAATCCTTCTAAATTAGATGCAATATCAATCATTGATTTATATTCAGAAAAGGATGGATCAACAACAAGGCTATTTTTTAACATTATTCTAACTCGACGAACATTTTTTGTTCTTATTGCTTCATAAAATGCTTTAGTTAAAGGCATAATATACTCCTTTATATTTCAAGAATCGAATCAACTCTTTTCTTAATATTATCTAACCAATTTAATTTTCCTTGTGCATCGTTAATCAACTTCTCTTTGTTTGTTTTATCAGAAGTAATTTGTTTTAACTCACGCAATTTTTTTGTCAATACATCATCTAAACGAACAAACTCTTTCTCATATTTTTCCGCTATTCTTTGAGATTGATATAACGCTTGTTTTAATGCAGATTCTCCGTTTTGAATTAATGTATCCTCTATAGGTGCGAGCATTTCTTGAGCTAATTCGCTACCTAAAACATATTTTACAGTTTTATACTTTGTTATATAATGACCAGGATCATCAAACCAAGTCCAAAACTTCCACCATTTTTTGTTTGTATTTTCAATCCATTCTTCACCTACTACCTCTTCTTTTTCTTCTACATCAATATTTAAGCTATCTATACTTGGAACACTACCTGACATTAACTTCAATGGGTCAATAAAAACTCCTGAAAGGTTTTTCAAATCTATATCTTTTGTTAACGATGATAGTTTTGTTTTATACTCTTCTAAAAGATATTTACTTGTTGATATTAATCCAGTATTGATTGATCCCTCTAAAGCAACTTGAAAATTTGCTTCGATTGACTTTACCTTTTTACTTACCTGAGACAAAATTGAAGAGATTTTTTCAACGGGAATATCATCATTCCCATATGTGTTAATTATTTCCAATAATTCATTTTGAAACTCTTCTACATTTTGATTAATCTTTTCCTCTATTTCTTTTTTAACTTTTTTCAATGCTTTTGAAACTTCTTTTTTAAATACTTGAGCATTTTTTCCGTCTTTAATTTGACTCTCTATCGAACTTATTTGTGCAGTAATCTTTTCACACTCTTCTTCATTTTTAGCAATCTCTTTCTTCATTTCTTGTTCATAAGAAACAGCCTCTAATTTTCCTTTAAAAGTATCTACAATATTTTTAATTTTCGCTGTTTTTGCATATTTTTCAACATATTGACGAATCGCCGTCTCAACAGAAACTATTCCTGTATGAATTAAGGCCTGTGTAAACACATCTCCATTATTTTTAGCAATTTCTAAATCAGAATCAATTTTTCTTCTAAGGCTTAATGGTAATGAAGAATACTTTTCTAAATGCAAATCAACATTTCTATTTAACTTTTTAACTTTAAATTCTGTTTCATCAAGAATGTCTTCATCAAGAATGTCATTATGTGATTGCATTAATCTTATGTTAAGTGCGGGTAAAGCTGCTGCAGGATATAAATTTGGATTTTTAACTCCATGTATTTGTAAATAGTCCTTAATTCTTAAAAGCATATCCTCCATTTTACTATCTTCTTGCTTACGATCATCAACCTTATTTATAACAAAAAGGAAACGGTCTTTAGATTGCTTTCCGCCTGACTTCATACTCTCTGCAACCTTACGAAGCAATTCATTGTCGTCATTATTTCCATATGTCCCTTCCATAATATAAAGGACAAGTGCTTTAGACGACTTACCTAAAAATCTACTTTGAACTTTTTCATGTTCTTTATCTCTAGAATTATTTGGACCAGGAGTATCAATTAAAACTAGTGAAGTTTTTTGTGAGGTTACAAAAGGAATATTACCTTCGGCTTGTATTAAAGATACTTTAGAATCTCTATTAAATCTATCCATCTCTTCATATGTAAGACTTTCAACTGATTCTAATAGTTCGTTATCTTTTCCAAATACTTTAGCATGCCAATTAACATTTGAATCAACATCTTTAATTCTAGTAATAATGGCCGTGCAAGCCTCTTGACTTGAAGGCATCATTTTGTCTCCAAGCATTGAATTTATCAATGTAGACTTACCTGCACTCATTGTAGCTACAACACAAATTTCAAACTCACTATTTTTTGCATTATTAAATGCATTAATTATTTTCTCATCACGTAGTTCATCAATAGGTCCATTTTGTATTTCTTTAAATACATCTTCAATTAAAGATTCCTTTTCAGATGTTTCTTTTGCAGGTATTCTATCTAGCTTCACCTCTAACTTTTCTTCATTAGAAGCACATTCAAACACCTCTTTAACATCTTCGTAATCTAATATAGTACCATGAAATTGAATGTCAAACTTCTTATCGTTACATTCATCAATCAAAAGCTGAGGTAAATCTTCTATCCACTCTTGTAGACGCACATCAGGTTGATTAATACGTGCATTAATTTCACTATTTGTAGGAAGAGATTTACCATCTATAGTAAATTTTGTTTCCAAATAATAAGGGTTATATTTTATAAATATTTTTTTCATTTATTTCCTCATTTATTATTTTTTCAATACCATATAAACCACAACGTTTGCTTAATTGCAATAAATCATTTATTTCAAGATTAATATCTTCTAATTCTTCGTTATAATATCCTGATAAATTATAAAATGGTTTAGAAAACCTACTACTATAAAACCTAAAATCGTCAATTTCATCTTCGGAAAAGTCTTTTCCTGATATTTTTTGCTTTAATAAGAAAGAAAAATAAGAAGATATTGGACAAATAGTAGGATTCTTAAAACCGATATCACATAAATCTTTATAAAAATTAAATATTGTATCAGCTATACTATCTTCTTTAGGTTTTAATGTATCTAATTTATTAATAACGAAAACTATCTTTTTTTTAGGAAGATTATTTAATATCCATTTTAAATATTCTTTTTGTGAATCCGTACTTATTTGATTTGGACTTACCACATAAAGAATCATATCATAACACTCATTTAAAAGAGCTTTTTTTGTACACTCCCCATGTTCCACATTAATAGCAGCATCAACCCCTGGTGTATCTATTAAACAAATTCTAGACCAATTTGAGTAAACACCTAAAAACGATGCAGAAACATTTATTTTTTCATTTATATCATAAGTATTTATGTCATCTTCACTTGCATTAAAGCACACACATTGGTTTATAGAAGATTTTTTATTATCATTTTGATAAAAATGAAGGGTCCCATCATTATAGGCTTTATTATATATGTATGCCAAATTACTTGTACAAATTTCCGATTTTGTTCTAGTTAATCTTTCTCCAATTAAAGAATTAATTAGTGTTGATTTTCCTGCACTAACAAGAGCTGTAACAATTACCCTTTTTTCCTTTCTAGCAAAAAATTCAATATTGGTTTTATATTGCTCTATTAAAACAGCAATCTGCTTATATTTTTCAGATATTACTGATAAATTTTTAATTCTATAATATTTTTTATCTATTTTTGCCCACATAAATTTGGGTAGATATCGTTTTAATACAACTATTGCATATGAAATTAGCGATTCTTCTTGAAGAAACAAACACAAATCTGACAGAAATATATATGAATACTTTACATTAGCAAAATAAAACAAAGGCATTAATTTTTTTATAAAAACCTTTTCTTCTATTTTTTGATTTAATATTTCACTCTTTTCAGACATCAATTCAGGCAACAAACAATCAAAATACATAGATAAACGACCTTCAGTAAAATCTTTCAATTTTTCTGAAATCACTGAATTATTAATTAGAAACATTAATACTTCAAAATATTGTTTACGTTTTTTATACTTTTCGTTTTTTAATGGATGCTCTCTTAAATCTATTGTTGATACAAAAAGTATATTTGACAACTTTTTGAAATTTATGTTTTGTTTTTTTTCTTCGGTTTTATTCTCTTCATTTATAGCAAATAATTTCAACTCATTTTCATGCTCAACCTTTTTAATTACTTTTTTAATTAAGCTGACTAATAAAGATAGCACATAAATTATAGCAACTATAATTAATAAAATTTTAACAACATTCCAATACATAATACATATTGTTATAATAAATGCTAAAATAGAACCAACAACAATCCATAAACACATAAAAACTTTCTTTATTTCTTTATTACATCATAGAAATGATACTATGCAAAATAAAATATATTTACCAAATATGCTTCTACTCTGGGTCGACATCAATAATGGTCTCGTCATCTGTTGAGGTAGGAGAATCATTAGAGAGCGATTTTTTCATCTTAGCTGCAGTTAATGCAATAAACTGATGAACTGTATTACCAGAAAGCGCAAATATGTTATCTAGATCCGTTGGTAGCTCTATAGGTAATATTTCATACATAAAGACTAGAAATGGGAATACAAGGTATCCTACAGACACTTTTTGTGCCTTATACAAGAATAGTGTTGCTGACAATAGTACTCCAGAGTAAATACATGTGGCTATTGAAAAGACACTAGCTGAAAAAAGTGACACTGGAGCAAAAATGACACCAGAAACGAGTGAAACTAAAAACGGAATCAAGCAGTCTAGTACTGTAAGTCCTTTAATCTGCGTAGCGATAAACCTATGGTAAAGCTTAAAAAAGATAGAGCTACAAACAATACCACCAAGAATACCAACAACTGTTCCGTACTCTTTACCAATGATAATGCCTGAGCATATTGCAATAATAGGGACAAGGATAATCGAAGAGCAACTCCTTAAGCCTACTGCAATTTCAGCTCCGTGGCCAGTATCTATGTTATTCATAATTACAATTTCTTGAATATATTTATGGGGAAAGCAAATCTAGCTAAGAAATCTAGGCTAGATTTGCTCTTTGGGGAAAATTAGTTGACCTGCTTTTCTTCTACATCTATTGTCTTTTTCCACTGACGATATTTTTCAATATCTGCAGCAGCTAGTTTAATGGCAAGACCCAAGATTGCAGCATCATCCACATATCCTAGAAGTGGAATGAAATCAGCCATTAAATCAATTGGAGAAAGAACATAAATTAATACACCAGCTAAGCTAGCAATTGTTGTAAATGGTGTTTCTTTATACTTTCCAGTAACGCAATCCTTAATCATAGAGAAAATTGTTTTAAAATCGTCCCAATAAGGCTTTAACTTTTCTATTGTAGAAAACTTGCTATTCAACTTTTCTTCTTTATTTAAAACCTTCTCTTTAATCTCATTCTCATCCTTTGGGGCATACTTGGACTGCTCTTTTTTAGCTTTTCTTCATCAAAATTTATATCGTCACGCATAATTTTCTCCTATGTTTAACTCTACAAACAGATACCGATTTCTATATTTATTCCTATTTAGTAATAAAAAACTTATGCCAATAGATATAATTTTTATTTCTTAGCATGGAAGCCTATTTTAGAGAATAAAAAAACGCGTCCCTAAAATTTGCCTCCGTGAGGTATCGCCAAACACCTTGTATGAGCAAACATAGAGACGCGCAAATGGTACAATACACCTTGCACGCGCTTGTCCGTCCATACTCGTTTAAATTTGGCGATTTTCACGAAGACGAATTACGCTAAGCGTATAAAATCAATCTTTTAACATTTTGTAGCGATATATTATCACTTATAAAATGATAATTCAAGAATTATCAATTATAGATTTTACATCTCGAGCGGAGATGGCGTCTGCGATGGCTCACGCCTAAGGAAGATGTGGAGATAGACTATATTTCTCCTGAGCTAGTAGGCGGGTTGCCTTCACCAAACGGGTGTTCCTATGTGACAATTAGACGATAGACAATTGAACGACATTAGACGTTAAGACTCCATTGTTGGCAGTAGACTGTTGATTGTTGATTGTTTTTCACGCCCCCAACCTCAAAAGCCTTGGTGGGTCATACACATTAGCGCTTGGCAGTTGCCTTATTGCTTCGTTAGATTTCGCAATAAACCCAGGCAACAACAAGCGGGAATGTGCGCATTCGCGCCCCACACCACACCCATCACACCAGCCCCGCGTCCTCCGCGCCCTCTGCGTCTCTGCGTCCCTTCGGCGTCACGTGCATCACGCTAGCTCTGCGTCTCTGCGTCTCTGCGTCCCTTCGGCGTCACGTGCATCACGCTAGCTGCTAGAGATTAGTTTGAAGGGTCGATAGTGATGTCGAGAATTGTGTCTGGCACATCAGCCTCTAAATCTAGGTGTAGAGATAAGTAGCGCTTTGAATGATGCATTTTCTGCACAAATGGTAGCTCAGCACCTGTCATGCGATTGGTGATTGCTACAATTGTATCTGGGAATGGGATCCATAATCCAAAATCCTTCTTGCCATCTGTTAAAATATGCAAATGTATTGTTTTACCATCCTCAGAGATAGTAGAAATTACATTAGAGAACTCCTTGTGACCTCCCAAATAAATATGACCAGGCTTTGCATCTATAATGGTATCGCCATACTTATCCATCCACTCTCCAATATCCTTGAGACGCTCTAATGCGGGTTCAGGAATGGATCCATCTGGAGCAGGAGCAACATTTAGTAGAAGATTTGCGCCAAGAAAACGAGTGCGCACTAGCTTTCGAATGAGCTCCTTTGATGGATTCTTTTCCATCAAATCATTAGGCTGATATCCCCATGCATCAGAGGTCATTGACCAGCAGCATTCCAAAGGTACATTTGTTGCAATGGTTTGCTTATCATTCATGTGACCTGTGTGACCTCCTGGATAATTAATTTCCCAAATTTGGAAATCCTCACCAGGCTGAAGTGATACATGTGAATTATTACCAACTAAGCAGGATGGTTGAATTGAGCGAACATAATCAAATAGCTCAGGCAAGCGCCAATCAAAGCCAGCGTCAGTGCGCGCCCATTGCCCATCAAACCATATGCAATTAATTGGTCCATAATTAGTTAAGAGCTCTCCCAGCTGCCCCTTCATAAAGGCATAATATGAATCATAATCTCCGCGGCCTTTATAATGAGGAAAATCCTCTCGGCGCCAATCAAGGAGAGAATAATAGAAGCCTAGCTTCAAGTTATGCTTCTTACATGCTGTAGCAAGCTCAGCCATCGGATCGCGCTTATATGGTGTTGCATCCACAATATCGTAGGTTGTATTTGTGGTAGCGAACATAGAAAAGCCATCATGGTGGCGTGAGGTAATTGTTACATAGCGTGCACCAGCATCAGCAAAAGCTTCAGCCCAAGCATTTGCATCAAAATTTGTTGGATTAAATTGAGATGCTACAGCCTCATATTCCTCTAAAGGCATTTTTGATTTATTAAGCCACCACTCGCCCTTCCCATGAATTGCATAAATACCCCAATGAATAAAAATACCAAAACCATCATTTATAAAAGCCTCTTGCGCGGCTACTGTTTCAGGACTAAATTTATTTTCAGCAAATACATTCACTGAAAGTGCTAATAAAACAACAAAGAGTAAAAACTTTTTCATATTTATTCCCCTATTTATTAGAATCATTTTATCAAATTATCAATTTACTATCAACATACTTATGGGGCTCTCAATTATCAACAGAATACATCTAAACCTCGCAATCAATACCATGGCACGTGGTGGCTAAAAGTGCTAGGTTTAAATGGCAAACAACTTTGATGCTTAACAAAACATAGAAAAAAAATAAAAAAAGCCACTTGACAAATGAATATAAATTCACTATTATGAATGCAAATTCAAATAAACGAGGAGAAGCAATATGAAAAAGAAGGTTATATTTATAATATTAGGGATTGCTATAATAGGAGCAATTACGCTACCTGTACTACTCAAAGGTAACGAAGAAGTAACAGTTTATACAACAGAGAAGCTATCTCGCGGTACAATAGCGACAACTATCTCTGCATCTGGCACTCTAGAACCAGAGGAACTAATTGACGTGGGTGCTCAAGTTTCTGGACAAATTATATCATTTGGTACGGATACAAATGGCAACACAATAGATTATCGTTCTACTGTTACAAATGGAATGATTCTTGCCAAACTTGATGATGTGACATATCTAGCAGATTTTGAAGTTGCTCAAGCTTCATATAGTAATGCACTAGCAAATGTTACAGCTGCACAGGCTGCTGTTCAACAAGCAGAGGCTCGTTTATGGCAAGCAGAAAAGGATTGGAATAGAGCACAAAAGATTGGTGTTGGCCCTGCTCTTTCACAAAGCTCATATGATGCATATGAAGCAAGCTATAAAATTGCTGTTGCTGACAAAATTTCAGCTGAAGCCAAAATTCTTCAAGCTGAAGCTCAGGTGGTGCAAGCTAGGGCAAATGTAGAAAAGGCAGAAAGAAATCTTGCTTATTGCACAATATCATCTCCCGTTGATGGTGTTGTTATTGATCGTAGAGTAAACCTAGGACAAACCGTTGTCTCTAGTATGTCTGTATCATCAATGTTTTTAGTAGCAAAAGAATTAGATAAAATGCAAATTTGGGCTGCTGTAAATGAGGCAGATGTAGGTAGCATAAAAGAAGGCATGTCTGTTTCTTTCTCTGTTGACTCATTCCCAGGAAAAGTATATGAGGGAACAGTTAAACGTATACGCTACAATGCAACAATAACCTCCAATGTTGTTACCTACATCGTTGAGATTGATGTGGACAATGCAAATATGGAACTAATACCTTATCTAACAGCTAATGTTCTTTTTGAAATTGAAAAGGCAGAAGATGCTCTAATCATCCCTGCTAGAGCTATTAGATGGAGACCTGCTGGAGCTCCTTTACCAGATATAGCCCCAAATGAAGCAATTGTTCATATTAAAGAAGCAAATGGCAACATCCGCCCAATTAAGGTTAATGTAATACTCAATAATGGCACAATGGCAGCGATTGAATCGCCTGAGCTTGTTGAAGGAATGGAAATCATTACATCATCAAAAGTAATATCTGAAGATGATAGTAAATCTGAAACAAAGAATCCATTTATGCCAAATATGCCAAAGCCTAAGAGAGGCTCAGGTAGTTCTCCTCGCCGCTAACAATAGTAATAGTATATACACTACTATCATTAATAAGCCTTTGCATTAATTTGGAAAGGAGGAAAATATGAGTTTAATTGAGTTAAAAAACCTTACAAAAACCTATAAGCTTAATGGTGGGCTAGAAGTTCCTGTTCTAAAAGGAATTTCCCTTAGCATTGCACAGGGCGATCTAGTTGCTCTTATGGGTGCCTCTGGATCTGGAAAATCAACTCTTATGAATATTCTTGGTTTTCTTGACAACCCAACCTCTGGCGAATATTGGTTAGATGGTAAAAATGTGGCTAACATTTCCGCAAATGAGCGTGCTGAGCTTCGTTCTGGCAGAATTGGTTTTGTATTTCAAAACTTCAATTTGCTTTCTCGTACATCTGCGCTCCAAAATGTGCTAATGCCACTCGAATATAGCAAAACAAGAGCAAGCAAGAAGGAAAACAAAGAATGGGCAGAAGAGCTATTAATAAGGCTTGGTCTAAAGGAACGAATGCACCATCACCCTGCTCAGCTTTCCGGTGGACAGCAGCAGCGTGTTGCAATAGCCCGAGCACTGATTAATCGACCAAAAATTCTTTTTGCTGATGAGCCAACTGGAAATCTTGATTCTGTTACAACCGATGAAATTTTAAGAATGTTTCAGCAGCTCAATAAAGAGGATAATATTACAATTATTCTTGTAACACATGATGCTGAGGTTTGTGATTATACAAAAACCACAATTCATATCAAGGATGGACTTATCGCTAATAGCGATTTAATAAAGGAGGTGTAAAATGAATATTACACAACCCTTTATAACAGCAATCAAGGCATTGCGTAGAAATATAACAAGATCTATCCTTACAATGTTAGGCATTGTAATTGGTATTGCAGCCGTAATTACGATGATGGAAATCGGCTCTGGTGTTAAAGGGCAAATTGAAACCTCAATTTCAAATATGGGTTCAAATATGCTCATGATTTCCCCTACATCGATACGTACTGGAGGTGTTAGTACTGGTTCAGGCACTGGCATTACACTTACTAGTGCAGACTGCGATGCAATCATTCGTGAGTGTCCATCTGTTAAAGCAGCAACACCTGTTGTACGTGGAGCAACGGTTCAAGCAGTTTATGGAAATAAAAACTGGACTCCAGGACAGATTGCATCTGGTAATGAGCAATATTTTGATGTTAATGAATGGGAGCTTGCTGAGGGAGAATTTTTCACAGCACTAGATGTTAATACAGCAGCCTGTGTTTGTATGCTAGGTCAAACTGTAGTTAAAGAGTTATTTGGAGAAGATTCACCTATTGGACAAACCATCCGCTTGAACAATGTAATATTTACCGTACGTGGCACACTAGCTCCTAAAGGCGCTAATCTCATGGGCATGGACCAAAATGATTTAATCGTCATCCCATGGACCACTATGCGAAACAGACTTTCTCGTGGTGGAGGAATGGCAGCAACAGCTTCATCAAGCTCTAGTAGTTATTCTCGAGGAGATCGCTACCCAACAAAAGCTGTACAATTGTATCCTACTCGCGATGCTACCCAATCCAAAAACTACCTAATGCCTATTCGCTTTAATAACATCAATCAAATTATGGTTGCTGCAACAGATGCCAGCTCAATTCAAAGCGCTGTTGATGAAATAACAGAGCTATTGCGGAGACGTCACAAGCTTGCTGATGATGAGCCTAATGACTTTGAAATTCGCGATATGACTGAGCTTCTTAACACATTTACTCAAACCTCAGAGTTAATGACAAGTCTATTGTTAATTGTTGCACTTATTTCTCTAATTGTGGGTGGCGTTGGTATCATGAATATTATGCTTGTTTCTGTTACTGAACGCACACGTGAAATTGGATTAAGAATGGCAGTTGGAGCAAAGGGCAAGGATATTCTAATACAATTTCTTGTAGAATCATTGATACTTTGCTTACTTGGAGGTTTGCTAGGAATTTTGGGTGGAAGACTTTGTTCTACAATTGTTTCAAGCATGAATGGCTGGCCAGTTGCTCCATCTATTGGCGCAATAGCAATGGCTGTGGCAGTGTCTGCCACTATCGGTGTATGCTTTGGTTTTTACCCAGCATGGCGTGCAGCGCGTCTAAATCCAATTGATGCACTTCGCTATGAATAAGGAAAGGAGATTTATTATGAAAAAGTTATCATTATTTGCAATCGTTTTACCTGCATTACTTACCTCTGGTTGTCTTCTTGGACCAAATGCTGTAAGACCGACACTAAAAAATCATCCAGAAAATTATGAAAACCTTTCTCTCAATCCTACTAACGAGGAGGATGAAAACGTTCTACTTTCTATCAATTTTTGGGAAAGCTTTAATGATCCGATTCTTGTGCAGCTGATGAAGGAAGCAATTGATAGCAATTTATCATTGCAGCAAGCTGTTTCACGCTTTAAGCAAGCAGAGCTAACACTTCAACAAACTGGGGCATCGCTCTACCCTTCTATTTCTGCAACTGGAAGTGGCTCTGAAGAGAAGCGTTGGAATCCAGATTCCTCTGGAGGGAACTACTCTGTTGGTGTTTCTGCTTCATGGGTACTAGATTTCTTTGGAGCAAATCGTCGCTCTATTGAAGCAGCAACAGCAGAGCTAAATGCAGCTGGTTATTCTGTAAGAGATGCAAAGCTAATTCTATGCGCTGAGGTTGCTCAAGCCTATTTCAGCTATCGTTCACTACAAGCTCAATATGAAATTGCAGAAAAAAACCTTGAGCTTCAAAAGCAGTCTTTAGAAATTTCTAGGGCTAAGGGTGAGGCTGGTTTTACAACAGGAATTGATGTTATTGCCGCAGAAGCTCAGGTTCGCACAGCAGAAGCCGAGCTACCTAATATGAGAGCAAAGCTTAATGCACAGCAATACTTGATTGAGCAGCTGCTTGGGAAATATCCTGGTGAATATACAGAGCTATTGGAAGAGAAGGCACCAATTCCTCGAAATGGCTTATTCCCAGCTTCCACTCCTGCAGCACTACTTGAACGTAGGCCAGACATTCGCCAAGCGGAGGAAGCGCTTAATGCTGCAACAGCACGAATTGGTGTGGCAAAGGCAAATCGTTTCCCTCAGATTTCTATTAGTGCAAGCATAGGTGCAGCTGCAGATTCGTTGTCTAGCTGGTCTGATGGACTACGTACAGCAGGATTTGGCCCGCGCATTAGTATACCTTTGTTTGAAGGAGGAAAACTAAAGGCAGCACAAGAGGCAGCAGAGGAAAAAGCAAATGAAGCTCTACTTAGATATGAGGAGACTGTTATTAATGCTGTAACTGAGGCAGAGACTGCTCTAAGTAATTACCGGCACGAATATGAGCGTGAGGAAAAGCTTGAGGAAGCACTAAAATATTATGAAGAATGTGTTACTGCATCACAGCTACTTTATGAGCAAGGAGAATGTGATTTTGTTACCGTACTAACTCATCAGCGCAACTATTTAAACGCAGAAAAAGCAATTATTTTACACAATCAAGCACTTTCAGCATATGCAGTAGAAATATTCACCGCCTTTGGTGGAAATCCAATTGACGATAACTCGCAGGAATAACAAAAAGCATAGGATTTCTTAAAATGAGTGCGCACTTGGTGTGCAAGGCGTCCCTTTAGCGTCACGTGCGCCACACTACGCCTTTAATGCTTCGATTAGCTCAAGCATATCTGCTGGAAGCGGGGCCTCTACCACTACTCGCTCTCGCTTGCGCACAGGATGCATAAACTCTAGCTTAGCTGCATGAAGCATCTGACGCTTTAGCTTTATTGGCATACGCATATCCCTACGGAAGCTACCATAGGTCTGATCGCCTATTACCGGATTGCCCAAATAGTTCATGTGCACACGGATCTGATGCGTGCGTCCCGTCTCAATATTTACGCTTACAAGAGAAGCATTACCAAAGTCGCGCTCAGTTGTGTACTCAGTAATAGCATTTCTACCATGCTCCTGCAATACACACATCTTTTTTCGATCCTGTGGGTTGCGCCCTATATTGGTCTCTATGCGACCTGCTATTGGATAAGGCACTCCATGAACCAAGGCTTTATAAGTCTTTTTTACTTCATTTTTTTGGAAAGCCTCTTGAAGAGCTACAATTGCTTTATCCGTCTTGACAACAATTAAAGCTCCAGAGGTGTCCTGATCTAGGCGATGCACAATTCCTGGACGATCCTCTCCTCCTATAGAAAAGATTCCTGGATAATGATAAAGCAATGCATTAACAAGCGTTCCACTCTCATGACCTGGTGCTGGGTGAACAACAAGCTGAGGTGGCTTATTCACAACAACAATTGCATCATCCTCATACAAGATGTCTAAAGGTATATTTTCTGGCTGAATTCCTGTAGGTGCTGCATCTGGAATAGTTATTGTATAGCATTCGCCAAATTGTAATCTATGTGACAATGTATCCAAAGGAACACCATTACACAATATATTTCCTTGCTCAAAAAGCTTTTGAATGCGAGAACGTGAGTGTTCACTTGTCTTAGCTAGCCAAGCATCCGCTCTAGGAGATTTACCTTCAAAAGGCTCAACAAGATATTTCTCTTCTATCATTCTATATAAAACTTAAATTGCTCTAGCTATTTTTTAGGAACCATAGGAACAATTATACCTCGACGGGTAAGAGTTTGGAAATATTGTCCTAGCAATGCTCTAGCCTCTAAAAAGGTTAGCTTTTCCTTTTCACAGAATTTGTCAATTAATTGCTCAAATGTACTCTTATTGTCTATCATTTCATAAACCTGAGTACCTATTGAGTCTAAAACATAGGTTTTCTCAGTATTTGCTTTTAAAATTCTACGAAGGAAGTTCATGATTGTTCCTTTATAAACAAGAACAACCTTTATATGAAGTTCTCCTGTAACCTCGTCCTTTTCCACAATACGAGCTTGAGTATTCTTTACAGGTATTGCTTTTAAAGCTTCCTTAAAGCGAAACTCCTGTTGCTCTATAGATAATTTACTCTGAAACATTTTATCCCTTCCTACAATTAAAATAGTCTCCGAATAGATACATCCTTAAAGCCTGCTTCTCGTGCAAGCCTCATCATTTCCATTAGCTTTGAAACAGGTGTCTCTACCTCACCATCCATTTGGAGTTCAAGCTCAGGCTCTTGCTTATATAATTCTTCAAATGCAACTGCCAATTCATCCCATTGGACAATTTTGCCTGCTATATGCACCTCATTATTCTCAAATAATTTTACAACATTATGTGGCAACTCATTTTCTGAAGTTGTTATATCTTCGTCTAAAGCCTCTTCTGCACCTTGCTTTTGTTCCTCCAACTCGCGTGCCACTTGAACCTCGTATGCTGGTCGAGCCATCTGAACAACAGGTCTCTCTGCCGCCACATCCTCTGCTGGCATACGCGCTCTTGCAACCTTATTTCTAAGCTTGTCATATTCAAGCAATGACGCGATATATTCATAACGCTCAAGTTTTTTCACAAGTATTGGATCTTTTTTTTGCTCTGCAAACCTTAGCTCATTATATCTTGCTCTTGCTGCAACAATCTCAGATTTTGGAGCCTTTTCCTTTGTTAAACGATACATTTCTTCCTTTGCTGCTTTAACTTCAGGAATCTCATCTATAGCTCTATTTGCAGCAATAATATCACGCTGAAGGCTTATCATTTCGACCTGTAGAGTGTCACGCTGCTCGTTTGTTAAGAGATTTTCCTCATAAGTAGCTGCATCAGAAGAAATATTTGCTGGAGGCTGCTTGGCATATGAAAATAGCAATGAAGATGTAAATGCAATTAAAGCAATTGTAAATTTTATATAGCTCGATTTCATAAATCATCTTATCCTTATTCGAGGTTAAATTCGATTGTTAAAGTCCTATTATCTCTAATAAATCCTGATGTTAATCCTGGTATACGGCGAACAACACGAGCAGCATCTTTAACAGAAGCATCAAGCTGACGATTACCGGAAGAACGAGTAAGCTCATATTTTTTTATACTACCATTATCGCCCAACCAAATTGTCAACTCAGCACCACGTGCAACATCTGTTGGTGCGAGACTTGGACGACGCCATGCTTCATAGAATTTCTTATACACCAATGCAAGGCAACGCTCACGTTCGCCAGGGACCGAAGTATGATCCGATGCTGTTGCTCCAATTTCAAGAAGCTTCTTAACCTCTTCTTCTGTAAGATCATCACTTCTTTCCCTTGGAGAAGGTGTAGAAGGAGGTGGTTGAATATTTGGCTGGTTAATCATAACAACCTTATCAGAAGTCTGAATAGGCTTGCGCCTAGGTCTTTCAGGTTGAGGCTCTGGCTCTGGCTCAGACACTGCATCAGGGTCTGGCTCTGGCTCAGGCTCTGGCTCGGGTTCTGGCTCTGGCTCTGGCTCGGGTTCTGGTTCGGGCTCTAAATCATCAATTAAATCTCCCACTGGTTCGTCTTGTTGCTCAAAAGAAGATACGTCAACAGTGAACTCTATTGGCATGGCATCATCAACGGGCTCTTGAGTACAAGAAAACTCGTTAATTATCGAAGCCACAACAAGCCCCACTATTAGTACTGCATGTACAATAAATGAAATTATGTAGGCTTTTTTTTCTACCTGCTTAATATTCATTTATATCTACTCCTGTAAAGCAAGAGATGTATTTTTAATTCCCATTTCACTTAATAGCTTTGCAATCTCAGCAATTGAACCATACTCAGCCTTAACATCTCCGCGAATTATAACACGTAAATCTGGACTCTCTGCTTTTTGATTTTGCAAATTTGCTCTTAGTTCATCAATCGAAACAATCTCATCTCCGATAAAATAACGCCCTTCCTTATCAACCGTAATAGAAACTGATTTTTGAGACACATCAATTGGCTTAGACTTCCCTTGAGGTAATTTGATAGGTATCCCGTTTTCTATTAAAGGGAACGTAATGATAAATGTTATTAGCAGAATGAAGGTCAAATCCATAAGCGGGGTGAGATTCATTTCCGCTACTGGCTTATAGCCAGCCTTATGGCGTCTAGGCATTATACTTGCCTCCTACTTCATAATTTTCTGCTGCTGTATATTGAGGCTGCTGTGGAATTGCTGATAACTGGGCAATCTGAACCAAATTCTCCTTTGGTGAATGATATAAATATATGTCTGCAATCAATCTATCAACAAAGCTCTCTGCCTGACCTGTATATATGCGTAGCTTAGTACAAAGAATATTATATACAAGAGTTGTTGGGATAGACACAACCAAGCCTGCCACTGTTGTCAACAATGCACCACCGATACCAGGTGCAACGTTTGTAATGATAGCAGCACCAGAACCATCAGCCATGCTCATAAAGGAAAGTAGCACACCCCAAACAGTGCCAAACAAGCCTAATGATGGAGCAATCACAGAAATTGTTCCAATTGTGCTTAAATCATTTTCAAGGTAACGAAGCTGTTTAGCCAATTCACTCTCAGCAATAACCTTAATTTTTGACAATTCTTGAATGGATAGGCTTGGCAATGGCGTGTCACCCTTCCAGCGACGAAGCTGCTCAGAAGATATCCCATGTTGCTCTAGCTTTGGAACAAGCTCAAGCATCACAGTTCTATAGATTTCAACATTACAAATACCCTTAACTAAGCCTTCATAAATTATTCCGGCTGGATGCTTATACTGTCTATAAATTGACATTAGCCTTTGATGTTCTGCATCTGTAGCTTTATAAATTGAGTAACGAACAACTATCTTCACAAAGCTATAGCTAGAGAAAATTATTAATAATATAACGATAAATTTTCCCATCCAATCTGATGTCATAAATGCATCAACAACTGGTAATCCACAAAAAAAAGTTTCCATTTATTATTTCTCTAAAACTGAATTTTTAATTAAATTATACTAATGCAATACCACTATGCTTGCTGATACCTATTCAGCATCATAAGCTAGAATTGTTTTTGTTAAACCAAAGGTTGCAGCAATGAGAGCAGCACGTATCCACATACCATTGCGCATCTGACGCCAGTACATGGCACGAGGATCATGATCGCAATCAGTAGAAATTTCATCGCGGCGTGGCAATGGGTGTAGAAGTACAGAGGTTGGCTTCATCATGTCCATTTCTGCCTTACCAATCTTATATGCAGAAATATCAATGCTTGCGCTCTCTCCCTTTGTTTTATCCCACTCATCCTGAATACGTGTCATATAGACAGCATCAACATCAGCAAGGCGCTCACGCATATCTGTAAGCACAGAATACTTCGAACCTTTTGCTTCTAGCATATCTAGAATATCTTGCTTAATTTGTAGCTCTTTTGGAGCAACAAATATATGCTCAATACCTTCGTAATTCATAAGTAAATTGGAAAGCGAGCGAACTGTACGACCACGTAGCAAATCACCTACATACATAATAGCGCGATTCTTCAGACCTCCATTATCCTCAAAGCTACGCTTTAGAGTGTAGATATCAAGAAGTGCTTGAGTTGGGTGCTGATCCTTTCCAGAGCCCGCATTAATGATTGGTAAAGGACGCTCTGAATTGGATAACGTCCATGCCATATGCTCTGCAAGTCCCTTCTCCTGTGTACGCATAATAATCAAATCAAAGTATGAACTAAAGGTACGAATTGAATCCTCCTTTGATTCACCCTTAAATTCTGATGATGTTGCTGCATCACGCACTTCAGCAACCTTTAAGCCCATAATCTGGCAAGCAGAATAGAAGGACAAGAATGTACGTGAACTAGGCTGAGAGAAATATAGCATTGCGCGTTTATGAGCCAAAAGGCTATTTAGGAAAAGCATTCCGTCGCGCTTCTTTGCAATCTTACGGATTTTTGTTGCTAAATCACAAAGTCTATCCAATGTCTCACGGTCAAATTGCTGCGCAAAAAGAGTATGGGCAGGAAACCCATCCTCTCTTTTAAAGCATTCAACCTTAGTAGGCATTGGTAGTTGACTAAATTCTTCCCATGTATAATCTGTTAAATTCATAATAATTTAGTCCCTTCCAAATGCTTACTTAGTCTCAAATTCGTCTGCTGATGTTAATGAGGAAACAAACAATGCCTTGATTGTATGCATGCGATTTTCTGCCTCATCAAATACCTTTGAGTATTTTGATTCAAAAACCTCATCAGTCACTTCAAGAGCACCAGTATCCTTTGACGCAGTTGTTTGATTATCATGGAATGCTGGCAAGCAATGTAGGAATATTAGTTCTCCATCTGCATTACCCGTCTTTTTCATCAAATCCATAGTAATTTGGTATGGAGCAAGTAGCTTTAGGCGCTCTGCCTTCTTTGCTTCCTCACCCATAGACACCCAAACGTCTGTATAAAGAGCATTTGCACCAACAACAGCCTCCTCTGGGTCATGCATCACCTCAACTGTTGAGCCATTTCTAGCAGCAATTTCGCGAGCGTGTTCAACTAACTCAGGAAGTGGATTTAGCTCAGGTGGTGTACAGTTAACATAGTTAACACCAGCCTTAGCACAACCAAGCATTAGAGAGTTTGCAACATTATTTCTACCATCGCCAATGTAAACAAGCTTCTTACCCTTTACTGAGCCAAAGCACTGCTTCATTGTCATTAAATCAGCAAGAATCTGTGTCGGATGGTAATCATCTGTCAAGCCATTCCATACAGGAATGCCAGAAAATTCGCGTAGCTGCTCAACTGTATCCTGAGCAAAACCACGGAACATAATACCATCAAACATGCGGCCAAGAACGCGAGCTGTATCCTTCACAGATTCCTTTGCACCAAGATGGATATCATTCCCATTTAGGTAGGTAGCATAGCCACCTTCATCCTGAGCAGCAATTGTTGCTGAACAACGAGTACGCGTTGAGCTTTTTTCAAATATTAATGCAAAATTCTTTCGCTTCAACAATTCTCCACGTATACCGTTGTCACGACGCTCTTTAAGAGCAATTGCTAAATCAATAAGCTCAAGCATTTCTGCATCAGAAAAGTCATTTAGAGACATTAGGGAGCGCTTTTTCAATGCTGGATTTAGTTTCATATAAATTCTTTCATATAAGGTTGTAACAAAATAAGTAAAGATTATACAAAAAAAACCAAGATATTACCACACTTTTTTCTAAATTTAGGAAGTGAAAAACATTTGAATTGTTCACCAAAACCTTATGATGGTTAGCATGAGGCAAGCTCCCAATCTTCCCTTAGGCGGGAGCCAGCGTAGGATTAGCCATCACGCACGGCACAGCATCCGCAGAAATCTAGAGAATTCTGTCGAAAAAATCGCACCTATTTCAGTGTCCAACCATAATCGCCGTGGTAAATCATTTGCTTGGTCATTCCACCATCAATGCAAATGTTTTCACCTGTAATAAAGCCAGACATATCAGAGCAGAGATACAACACCATATTGGCTATATCATTTGGATTACCTACCCTTCCCGCTGGCTGTTGAACAGCATCTGGGCCTTCATATGTAACAAAATTAGTATCAATCCAGCCAGGAGAAATTGAATTTACACGCACCTTACCTGCCAAGCTTACAGCAAGCGCATGAGTTAATGCATGTATTCCGCCTTTTGCAGCAGTGTAGCTCTCTGTTTCTGGCTGACTCATACGATCACGGGAAGAGGATATATTAACTATACTTGCACCTTCAACAAAATGTGGAGCAAATAGCTTTGAAAGGTAAAATGGTGCAACTACACCTACACTCAAAGCATTCTCAAAATCCTCGTAGCTTCCCTCTGTAATGCCACACATTTTAGGCGCTGCATTGTTGATTAAGAAATCAACCTTACCATAATCAGCAATTACCTTTTCTGCAAAGCGCTCTAGGGTTGCCTTATCTGATATATCACCAACAAAATAGTCGTTTTCTAAAAGGTCAACAATACAAACCTTAGCACCGGCTTCTTCAAAGGACTTACGAATTTGTTTTCCAATACCTCTTGCTCCACCAGTAATTACAACTACCTTATCCTTAAAATCAAACATATTCACCTCTATTTCTTACGCGCTAAGCTGTGATAGACCTTATAATGCTAGCTGTGATAGCTCTGAATAATCCTCCACAATGTAATCTGGCTTAAACCTTGCTGTGGCACAGTCCTCGCGCTTCGAATAGCCTGTTAGAATAAGCACACTACGCACACCGGCAGTGGCAGCAGCTGGAATATCTGTCTCTAAATTGTCTCCAATTGCAATCGCCTCATCTGAAGAAACTCCAGCAGCCTCAAGTGCTGCATCAATTAAAGCACGCTCTGGTTTGCCAAGCATAATTGGTTTAACATCTGTTGCTGTCTCGACTGCTGCAACGATTGTACCTGAGCCTGGGCATACGCGCCCATTTAGGTGCAAGCGATGGTCTGGATTTGTTGCAATAAATTTTGCGCCCTTAAGAATATAATCTGCAGCCTTAGCAAGCTTTGCATAAGTAAATTCGCGATCTATACTTACTACAACGTAGTCTGGTTGCTCATCCTCTACCACTGTGTGACCAGCATTTTCTAAAGCAATGCGTAAGCCTGCCTCACCGATAATATAGACCTTAGATGGCTCTTTTATATAAGCGGCAGATGCAAGTGCTGTAGTCATTACATCGGAAAGTTCACATGGTATACCATAACCCTGTAGTTGCTCCAGAACAAGCTCCGGCACACGATTAGAACGATTTGTTACAAACATCGTGCGAATCCCCTTGGCATGGCAATCCTTAATATACGCTGCTGCACCAGGCACCTCTTTTTCACCTAGATACACGGTGCCATCTAAATCAAAAATTATTAGCTTTGTCATCACTTAATCATTGCGCTTTAATACCAATGCACAGCGAGATGGAACATACATGCTTATATGAAGCACCTGTTCATTACCCCAAAGTGATGGCATTGTAAAATATGTCTGCGGAAGAGATACTCTTTCATGTCCACCAAATCTTACTGAATCAGTTGTAAGCATTAGCTTATAATCTCCTGGAGGAACCATAAGCTTCCAATCGGTGTAGGATTGCGTTGGGTGGAAATTAAAGATAAAGAATAGCTCTCCGCGTGAAAATGCAAGTAGCTTCTCTTCCCCGCTAGCATAAAGCTGACGTGGAATCTCTGTAAGCGCCTCGCTATTTTCATTAAATAGCTTTAGCATTGCCTCATCAAAGTCTGCGAGTACAGAGAACTGAAGCAATGGATTATCACGGATACTCCACTGACGACGAGCATGCTTGTATGAGAAATTATTTCCTTCACGAGGAAAATCAATCCACTCTGGATGACCAAATTCGTTGCCCATAAAATTGAGATAGCCATGACCCGCAGTAGCAAGCGTGGCTAGGCGTGCAAGCTTATGCAATGCAACTGCGCGCTCAATCGTTAGATTGCCGGAGCGCTTATGCATTGAATCATAGATTGCTGGACCTGTCATTTCAAAGAAAAGTGTTTTACCACCAACAAGAGCCTGATCGTGACACTCCACGTAACTAATCGTCTTTTCATCAGCACGACGATTTGTTAGCTCATGCCATAGCCATGGGATGTACCAATCCTCATCCTTAACCTCACGTGCTAGCTTACCCCATGCCTCTGTAATACCCATTGCAAGGCGATAATCAAACCCTGCACCACCATCCTTTTGAGGAGCACCAAGCCCTGGCATTCCACTAACATCCTCAGCAATTGTTATTGCATCAGGGCGAACCTCATGAATCACCTGATTTGCTAGACCAAGATAAGTATAAGCATCTTCGTCTACTTGGCTATCAAAGTATTGGTCATAGCTAACAAAATCTACACCTAAGCCATGGTGCAAATAAAGCATACTTGTAACACCATCAAAGCGGAAGCCATCAAAATGGAATTCATCTAGCCAATAGCGGCAATTTGATAGAAGTAAATGAAGTGTTGATAGTCTGCCATAATCAAAGCATGATGAGTCCCACACTGGGTGATGACCACGCTCTCCTCCATGGAAATAGAGGTAATCTGTGCCATCGAAGCGTGCCAAGCCATCATTTTCATTGCGCACAGAGTGAGAATGGATAATATCCATAATCACGGCAATTCCCATGCTATGTGCTTCATCAATAAGCTGCTTCAATTCTTCTGGAGTTCCAAAACGTGAAGAGCAAGCAAAGAAATTAGCCACCTGATAACCAAAGGAGCCATAGTACGGGTGCTCCATAATAGCCATCAGCTGAACGGTATTATAGCCCGCCTTTGCTATTCGTGGCAGGGTGTGCTCTCTAAATTCATTGTATGTGCCAACACGCATCTCCTCCTGAGCCATGCCAATATGGCTCTCATAGATTAATGGTGTTTTAAAGGTAATTTTAAATTTTGGATTTTTCCAAATATATTGCTGCTCTGGAGCCCAAACTTGAGCAGAAAAAATGTTTGTGGCAACGTCTTGTACCACGCGCCTTACATAGCTTGGCAAGCGCTGTCCTTCTCCGCCATTCCAAGTAAGCTGAAGCTGATAGTGCTGTCCATGGTGAATGGCCTCCTCAGGAAGATTTAACTCCCAAACACCTTCATCATTAATGCGCTTTACTTCATAGGTAGGCTGACGCTCCCAATTGGAAAAATCACCCACTAACCACATACCTGTCGCATTAGGGGCAAGCTCTCGAAAGCACCAGCCTCCGCCCTTCAAATGGTGTAAACCATAATATTCATGACCGCAAGCAAAGCTTGCAAGCTTCCCTTTTGGGGCAAGCTTCTTCTTTAATGCTGCAAGGCGCTGCTTACGTTCCTTTAATTTTGGCATATAAGGTTGTAATGCCATATCATCCTTTAGCTGTGCTAGCTGCATAAAAGCTCCTTAAAACAAAATCTAATCACTCTGCTTTTCAGCATTATGTGGCTTATATAAAGCCTCCATCAAATGCTGAACATGAGATGGGGTATGCTCATGAACAAAGCTCTTTAAATCTCCAATTTTATTTAGAGGTATCAGCTCTGTATCAACATTAATTCCCTCAACCAAATCGTGTAGATGTGCAGTATGGTTTACACATAGCAAATGTGTAGCGTGGGAAATAACAACGCGTACATTATGGGAAACCATTATAAGCGTTTTTTCCTTTGCGAGCTCCTGAAACAATTTAAACAACTCGAGCTCTGTGGCAGAGTCTACATTTGCTGTAGGCTCATCAAGGAATAATAAATCAGGATTATTTGAAAGCGCTCGTGCTATTATGACACGCTGACGTTGACCTCCGGATAGCTCTGAAAAGCGCTTCTTTTCAAAGCCCTCTAGTCCTACCTTCTTGATTGCACCAAGAGCAGCTTTTTTATCAGCATTAGAGAAGCCACCGAAAACTTTTGAACCAATGCAGCCTGTCATTACTGCTTCAAGAACAGAAATAGGAAATTGATTATCAAAATTAATTTGTTGAGGAACAAGTCCTATGCGTGTGCGTTGGGAGCTAGGCTCTTTTCCAAATATCTCAATCCTTCCGTAGCGAGGCTTTAAATCGCCAAGTAAAAGGCGAAGCAAGGTTGTCTTACCTCCTCCGTTAGGACCAATTACTGCTACTAGCGATTTCTTTGGAATCTCAAAAGACACATTGTGCAGCACTTCAGGTCCTTGATATGAAAAGCATACATCACGGACACAAACTGCACAATCCTGCACAGCAATTTTACTTATTGCGCTAGTATGCGAATCATTTGTGCCATGTGTATGCACATGGCTGTGATTACAATTACAACAGCCTTCCATAGTTGCGCTTTACTTTAGGCGACTAACAGCAACCTTGAAGATAATCTTGTGAACAAGCTTATCTCCAGCTGCAGTTGAAACACCAGGCTCATGTGCCTCATGTGGATAGATAACCATAAACTCACCAGCACTTAGGGTTGTAGGCTCTCCAAAGCCAGTACGAAAATCAATATCCTTCTCTACATCGAATGGTATATTTACTGGCATCTGATCTGGATTACCTAAATAAACAAGCTCCTCACCCTCTAGCACTACCTGAATATCGATGTAGCGCTTGTGGGTTTCATACTTATCATCAGTATATGGATGAGAGGTATAATGCTGAGGGATAGCAATTAAATCCTCGCCCTCGATAAAGACCTTACCATCTGGTGCTGTTGCCCCAAATTCTTTAAGCCATTCAAATGCCTTTGCAAATAAAGGATGTGCATTTAAATAAAGTGCTGAATTTGAAATTTTGTCTTTAATCATAGATACCTCCCCTATAGAAATTTAGTTATTTATCTAGCTTTTTATTTACCATAGCGCAAACGCAGGAGTCAGACCATACGTTAACGCCTGTCTCAACCATATCAATAATTGCATAGATTGGTAGAATTACACCTAGCACACCTAGAGGAGCTCCTTCAACACTTGACATCAAGGATAGTGTTAGGAAGAAGCAACCCATTGGCACACCAGCATTACCAATTGCTGAAATAACAGAAATCAACACCCAAATAGCTATTGTTGCAATAGACAACTCAATGCCGCCATTCTGCATTACAAATAGAGATGTAACAAGAATAAATGCAGCGCAGCCATTCATATTGATTGTGCAGCACATAGGTAGAACAAAGCGAGCAACCTCTGGCTTTGCCTTCATGTTATTCTCTGCAGAAGCCACTGTTACAGGAAGAGTTGCTGTTGAGCTCTTTGTAAAGAATGCCATCAATACAGCTGGAAGCATATTCTTGAATACGCGTAGAGGATTGATACCTGAGATTAGTAGGAACAATGGGAGAATGATGAAGAACTGAATTAGGTTTCCACCTAGAACAACAGCAACATACTTACCAATTGAATCAACAGCCATCTCGCCAGACATCTGAACTGCTAGCTGAGCAGCAAACGCGATAATACCTAGTGGCAATGCCCATACTAGTGCACGAATGATTGCAAAGAAAACCTCCTGAAGACCATTGATTCCCTTTAGTAATGCCTCTGTATTTTCTGTGCGCTTAATGAATGCTAGAGATAGACCAACAGCTGCAGCAATGATTAGGATGCTTAATACACTGCCACTGCTAAAAGGATTGATTACATTGTCTGGAACAATATTTAGGATATGCTCATACACACCAGAAACATCACCCTCATACTTAGCAACCTTCTCTGCACTGCTAGCGATCATTTTCGGAGGGATTGATCTTGGAGCAATCACCTCATAAAGAACAGCTCCCAAAATTGAAGCAACAAGTGTTGTTAAAATTGTATACATAATTGTAAAACCAAAGATTTTACCTGTATTCTTCTGACCACCTAGGGAAGCCAATGTTGTTGTGATAACAAGTGCAATTGTTGGTACAGCAACAAACTTAAATAAACGAGTATAGATACCTGCTATAAAGTCACAAAACTTTATAACTGCACCATCTGAAGCAAAGCATAATCCTACAACGATACCAATTACTAGAGCAGCAAGCCAAATAATCATTTGCTTACCATTAAAACCAACATTCTTTTTTGTTGTTTCCATTTTATTATCCTTAATACTGTATTTTTAACGAAATTCTATTACATAATTTGAAATTTTATTTTACCATAGATTTACTACTGTTTCAATGCTAATTGGGCAGTATCGGCCTAAATTCGATGCAATGCTATAATGATGGCTTACGTGGGCCCAAAGGACGCAACCACCTACGCCAAGGCTTCCACCTACGTTAAAACTTCCACCTACGTTAAAACTACGGTGGACAGGATGGTGGACAGGACGGTGGACAGGATGGTGGTCGGGGAAGACGCTGGGGCGCAGAGCTCTCGTGGTGGATACAACGACAAAAACACTGGCGCTTGTTATTGCCTTGCTATTACGAAATCTTCGAAGTAATAAGGCAACTGCCAAGCGCCAGTGTGTACGCACACAAGATTTTTGAGATGAGGAGCGTAATACGGTTAATTGTTAGAAATGCAGGGTATTAATGGGTAAATAAGTCAAATACAACCAAATACATTTTGCCTCCCCCAGAAAAAATAGAATGAATTTCTAAAATAGATTACAATATGTCTTGTGATTACATAACTAATCAAGAAGTCCTTGTGCCTTCAAAGCCCCCACCGATAGATCTAAATCAACGGTAAATATTTTAATCGTGTTTTCTTTATTTTCAACAGTTGTATATGTGTAGTACCCCGCCCAATACAGATCGTCCACCCATGTTTTTGAAAAGTTTATAGACGAAACGTCACTCCCGTCAAACATTAAACCAAATACGACCTCTGTATCCATAAATCTGCCTCCAGATGTTGGCTCCTGTAGTACACACAAGACAAAAGTAAAGCCGGATTCTACATCGCTTTTTAACACTTGCATAATTCTAAATGGAACATTTGATGCATCCTTAGACTCGTATTTTTTACGTGCATTATAGTCGTTTATATCTATTGTTGAATCATCTCTACTTTCTCCTCCATTATTTTTCCCAGAAGCATTGTTATCACTAACATTTGTAGAAGTATCCTTCTTTGAATCGTTTACAAAAAAGTAAACTCCACCACCTATTAATCCTAGAACAATAATAAAAAATATTAGTTTAAACCATGTGTTGCTAGAACGATTAGGTCGTTGGGATAAATATGGATTTTTGAAGGAGGAAGGTGAAGAATAAGTAGAAGACACTCTAGAAGGGCTTTGGGGTCTTGTTTTATTTATTACTAACTTAGAACTATTTCCTACCGGCTGAGAATTCAACCGTGACGGCTGCTGCTGAGGTCGAGGTTGAGGTTGAGGTTGAACAAATACCTTGCTATTGTCTTGTTCCAGCATTGGCACAACTATTGTCTCGCCACAACTAACACATTCAAATGAAGCACCGCAATACTCTTGATCAACCTCATAATTCTGACCACATTTGCCACATGCTATTGTAAACATTATTATATCCCTTTCTTTTTTTAAAACAAAAAAACAAAACTACTAAATCGCCTATATGTATGTGCTTATTATTCGTTAAAACACAGCATCAAAATTTAGCAAAACAATCCTGCTATAGTATTAATACGTAATTAAAACCCCAAAACTGACAAATCAAAATTTAGCAAAACAATCCTGCTATAGTATTAATACGTAATTAAAACCCTAAAACTGACAAATCAAAATTTTAAAAAGTAATCCTGCATGATTTTTAGGCGTCGATCAAACTCACGAACTGACACATCAAAATTAAGAGAGCGGCGCACCTCTTCATGCATTCGAGCTACTCTCTCACCATATTTCCATTCCTTAAGGATTTGTTCGCGAGTTTTTTTGAAAAAACGTCCCCAATTAAGTGTAATATTTATGCCTTCTTCACCAAAATGATCTAGCAAATCTGCATCCTGAAGTATTAAGACCTCAGTTGAATGCTGTGGCTTCTCTTTATCGATAAACCACTTACTTTTGGGGCGAGCATTATGATTTTCAACCATTGTAGCAACTCTTTGAAGCTCATTTATGCTCATAAAATGAATAAATTGCTTGCGAATAATCTCGGCTCCGCGCGGACCATGCATTATTCCATCATCCTCTGGATGTCCTGCCTTATCCTTACCAATGTCATGAAGTATGCCAGCAACAAAAAGTAGCTCATCGCTCTCTCCTAGCTCATGTGCAATCCATTCTGCAATTGCACCAACTCTATAACCATGAGCAAGGCGGTATCCCACTCCGTGAGGAACTTCTTCCTTATTGCCAATTAGCTCATAGGCTAGATTTTTAATTGCTCCGAGTTCCATAAATTCTACCTACTACGAAAAGCATGACTAATTTGATTTGCTGCAATTGCAAAAGCACTGGCTACATTAATTGAATTCTTTCGACCAAATCCCGGTATTGCCAATAACTCATCACAGCAAGCTAATGCATCCTGTGAGACACCAAATCTCTCATTACCCAAAACTAACACACATGGGAAGGAAAATTTAAATTCATTTATATTTTTGGCATTTGGAGAGGTTTCTAAAGCATAGCAATGATAGCCCTGCTTCTTTGCTTCAAGAATTGCTTCTGATGTATTTTCGAAATAGCGCCATGCGACCAATTTGTCTGTTCCCATTGCTGACTTTGCCACATGCTCATGCTCTGGTGTGGCAGTGTAGCCACAAAGCCAAATTTCTGAAACACCAAAAAATTCTGAGGTACGAAATATTCCGCCTAAATTGATAGCTGAGCGTAAATTATCAAGAATAACGATTAGAGGAAGAGTCTGAGCTAAAGGTTGCTCAGCATCGTCTGTCGTTACCTCTGCAAGCATAGTAGCATCGGTGACATGGTCTCGAGAAGCCACACGCTCCACAGGCACAAGCACACAAAGAAATTCGGCACCAGTCATCCCTACATGCAAGAGCTCAGCAAGCCTCCGTAAATGCTCATCTGCTGAGGCCTGCATATATGCTGCCGCACGCAAAACAGCCTTATCCTGCCCCTCTGTGCCAATGCTTTGCTGTGCCTCTCGTAGCAACGATAAGGACTGCTTCCATTGTGCAAAAATAAGTGGCGGATAAGGCTTCATTTGGCTATTAGGCTATTAGTTGTTAGGAAACTAAATCACCTGGTTGTGCATCATCCATAACTGTAAGAACAGAGAAGCCCTTCTCCTCTGAGCCTGCAGAAAGAATCATACCCTCAGAAACGCCAAAGCGCATCTTACGAGCCTTTAGATTAGCCGCAACTATTAGCTTCTTGCCAACCAACACCTGTGGGTCAGGATAGTATGCACGAATACCAGAGAAGATATTGCGCTTACCTAAAGGACCAAGGTCCAAGGTGAATTGAAGTAGCTTTGTTGAGCCTTCTACAAAGCTTGCAGACTCAACTAGCGCCACACGCATATCTACCTTATCAAATTCTGGGAATTCAACCTCAGCCTTAAGAGGAATTGCAGGTACTGCAGGAGCCTCAGCTGCTGCTTCAGCCTGAACCTTTGACTTCTCTACCATCTCTTCAACCTTCTCAGGTGGTACGCGAGAAGCCAAATATTCATACTTAGCAACCTTCTGATTTTCTAGCTTCTTATTGATATCATCCCATGTATATGGCTGCTCACCAAATAGCGCTGCTGCCTTCTCTGCATAAACAGGAAGAATTGGTGAGAGGTAAATTGCCATTATGCGGAAGAGATTTAAGATGTTGGTCAATGTAATGCGAGTTGCCTCTGGGTCTGTCTTAATTGTTGCCCATGGCTGCTTTGCATCAAAGTATTCATTAGCCAAATCTGCTAGACGACATACCTCAACAGGAACCTGTGAGAAACGGCGAGCTTCATAGTGAGCGGCTATAGTCTCTGCACGGGACAAGAATTCCTCACGTAGCTTCAAGCCCTCTTCGTCCATTACACCCATACCATCGTCTAGGCGCTTATTAAGCATCTGAACACCACGTGAAGCGAGGTTGGTGATTTTACCAACAAGATCGCTATTTACGCGCTGTACAAAATCCTCAAGATTTAAATCTACGTCATCAGTTGTGTTATTTAGCTTGCAAGCATAGTAGTAACGCAAGAATGCTGGGTCTAGGCAATCCAAGTATGTACGAGCACTAATAAATGTACCGCGTGACTTACTCATCTTCTTGCCGTTAACTGTTAAGAAGCCATGTACAAATACCTGTGATGGGCCCTTAAAATCTGCTGCATGAAGCATTGCTGGCCAGAACAAGCAGTGGAAACGGACAATATCCTTACCAATGAAATGATAAAGCTCTGCATCTGGATTATTCCACCAAGCATCAAAATCCTCATTATTCTTGGTACACCAATTCTTTAATGAAGCCATGTAGCCTACTGGTGCATCTAGCCATACATAGAAATACTTGCCAGGATGATCAGGAATCTCAAAGCCAAAGTATGGAGCATCACGAGAAATATCCCATGGCATTAGAGTTGTACCTTCATCAAACCACTCATAAAGCTTGTTAGCAACATCCTCTGCTGTATGGTCCTTTAACCATGAGCGTAGGTATTCCTTAAACTGCTCAAGATTGAAAAAGATGTGCTCGCTCTCACGAGTTTCTAGCTTACGCTCACCACAAACAGAACAGTGAACATCCTTCAAATCTGTTGGGTTATAAGTTGCACCACACTTCTCGCAGGAATCACCATACTGATCCTCTGCACCGCACTTAGGGCAAGTGCCGCGTACAAAACGATCTGGGAGGAACATCTTATCTGTTGGGCAATAAAGCTGAGGAATACTACGGAAATCTAGCGCATTATTTTCCTTTAGCTTTGCATAAATCTGCTTACAAAACTCAAGGTTCTCTGGAGAATTTGTAGAGTAAAAATTATCAAATTTAATCTGAAACTCAGAGAAATCTGCAGTGTGGCGCTTGTAGCTCTCTGCAATTAGCTCTTCAGGTGTGATACCATCCTTCTTTGCACGAATCATAATTGGTGTGCCGTGTGTATCATCAGCGCAAACATATGTGCACTCATTGCCTCGAAGCTTCTGATAACGAACCCAAAAATCTGTCTGTAGATACTCTACCAAATGGCCCAAATGTATATCACCATTTGCATAAGGTAACGCAGAGGTTACCACAATTCTTCTTTTATCCATATTTAAAAATCCTTAATCTTAATTATCAAAATTATTTATGTGTAATCTCAATTGTTCTAACCAAAGGAGATGAGGTGACTTTTTGTGTCTTATTACTTGAATTATTATCTGTTGGAGTTTCTGCAACGGCACCAGAACCACGTGCAACAATAGTTATCTTTTGTGTGCCAGATGCTGCACGTGAGGTGTAAATCACACTTGAACCATTAAGCTTATTTAAATAACCTAATGAGTTATCACTTAGCGACCAAGTATAATCATCCCAACCAGAAGCCGAAAGATAGACAGTGCCACCATTTCCTACAGAATATGAGGAAGCATTTACCTCAATAGAATAACCATCTGCAGATTCACACCCGGACAACATTACTACCATTAACATGACTGACATGGCTACAGAACAAATCATTAGAATTTTCTTCATCTTTTAATCCTTTATCTCTTATCTATAGTATTCTTTAAACTCACACAAAAATAAAAAATTTATTTCTATAAATTTTAGCAAAAAACGCCCCTATTTTCAACAATAGGTTTTAAATATATTAAGTAAAGATACATCTGAGTAGTTCACCCGCTGAAACTAGCACTTCTAGCCATCACACAAGCGCGTTCTCTGCGCCGCACGCGGCGCAGCGCACAACCAAGCTTGGTGCATCCAAAACACCATCACGTGCATCACGCTCCTCGTCTTAAAAGCCTTGGTGGGTCGTACACATTAGCGCTTGGCAGTTGCCTTATTGCTTCGTTAGATTTCGCAATAAGACAAGGCAACAACAAGCGGTAATGTGCGCATTCGCGCCCCAACACCACACCCATCACACCAGCCCCGCGTCCTCCGCGCCCTCAGCGTCTCTGCGTCCCTTCGGCGTCACGTGCATCACGCTAGCTCTGCGTCTCTGCGTCTCCGCGTGAGCCAGCGTAGGATTAGCCGTCGCCCTAGCCATCACATACGCCACCCCGATAGAAATATAAAATCTAATTATCTAATTTATAGCTATCCAAGCTACTCATGACGCAAAGCGATAATTGGATCTAGCTTTGCGGCTCTAATTGCTGGATAAAGGCCAAAAACAATACCAGTCAATGTACTTATTCCTAGCGATAGCACTAAATTCCAAACTGTTATAACTGTTGGCATGCCAGCAAAAATTGTTACCATATATGGTATAAAAATACCGAAACAAACACCTATAACACCTCCAGTAATTGACAATACAAGTGTTTCTATCAAAAATTGCATAACAATTTGATTGCGTTTTGCACCAATTGCCCTTCGAATGCCGATTTCACGAGTGCGCTCTGTAACTGTAGCAAGCATAATGTTCATAATACCAATACCACCTACAAGAAGGCTAATTCCGGCAATGGCTCCCAATACAATAGAAAAGGTTCGTTTAGTGGCTTCTACTTGGCGCAACAAAGACAATGGCACACTTAATTCATAATCCTTCTTAGAATGTGAAATAGATAACAAACGTTCTATAGTTTTTGCAGTTGCTTCTACTTTACTCTCTTCACTTACCTCAACAATAATTTGGTGTAGTTGAACCAATTCACTAATTCTAGTGCCTTCCTTATTTTGAGTATATCTATCTCCATAGTGTAGTCGAACTGTTGATATTGGTATATATACATCTGCCTCTCTATCAGGCATTTGCATTCCAGAGTCTGCTAGCTTTTCTGTTTTAATAACACCAACAATTTCATACGAATTTCCGCCAATTCGAAGAAATTCACCTACAGCATTTTCGTTGGCCAATAGCTTACGAACTCCTGATTCCGTTAACACAGCAACAGAACGGCTTTCTACCACATCATTCTCTGTTAAAACTCGGCCAATTAGTTTTTCTCTATCAACCAGTTTAAACCAATCCTTTGTTGTGCCAACAATTCTTAAATTACTTGAGGAATCTTCATATCTTGCGACCTTTTCCATGGCCTTTACAGGCACCACACAAGAAACCGTTGGTATTGTTTCACTAATCGCATAAAAATCATTATACAACAATCCATAAACACTGAGCCGGATATTATTATTTTGTTTTGCATTTTCTTCTACAGGCTTAACTGAAGTAATAATAATATTTTTACTTCCTAGCATACGGATTTGTTCTAGAGCCTCCTCACTTGCTCCTTCACCAATTGCTAACATGGCAATAACACTACCAACACCAAAAACAAGGCCAAGCATCGTCAGCATTGAGCGAAGCTTATGCAATAGTAGATTCTTTATTCCTAGGCGAACATTTCGCTTAAATGAAGTATAGCTTAAATTAATCATCTTAACTAATCCTATCTATTTTGCCATCCTTCATAATCAATCGATGCTGTGCAAATTCAGCAATATCAGGCTCATGAGTAACCATAATTACTGTTTTACCATAGCGGTTCATTTCGTCCAAAAGCTTCATAATTTCTACACTTGTGGTAGAGTCTAGGTTGCCTGTTGGCTCGTCAGCAAGCAAAACAACTGGATCTGTTGATAATGCTCGGGCAATTGCTACACGCTGCTGTTGGCCACCAGAAAGCTGCATTGGTCTATGCTCTAATCGATTTGAGAGCCCCACGACCTCCGCCATTTCCTTTGCCTTAATTAAACACCCTTCCTCTGAAACTCCCCTGTAATACAAAGGAAGAGCAATGTTTTCTGCAACAGTCAATTGAGGAATCAAATTAAAACTCTGAAAAACAAATCCAAGGTAATTTAAGCGAATATCACTTAAATCATCATCATTTAATCTAGAAACATCCTTCCCATCAAGGAAATACTGTCCTGTTGTAGGTCTATCTAAGCAACCTAGAATATTCAACATTGTACTTTTGCCAGAACCGCTAGCACCCATAATAGCCCAAAAGCTTCCCTTTTCAAAACAAGCGGTTACTCCATCTAGTGCGCGAACAATCTGACCACCAAAATCATAATGCTTGGATAGATTTTCAAACTTTACAGCATAAGTACGCGAAGGATCTATTTTCATCATGGTAGATTGTTCCATTGCCTATTCTTGTACATCTGTCGCTACTACAGTAGTTGCCTCAATAGTTGTATTTGTAGGTGCTTCCACAATAGGTTGATCTAAAGCAGCACTAGGCTGTTCAACAGCCTCCTCTACTGCCTTTGCTTGTTCTGTAGGCTTCGCATTTGGTGCCGCTGCTTCTTGCTGAGGCGTGGCTTGAGATGGAGGTGTTTGAATAGCTGTAGATGCAGGCACTATTGGAGCATTAGGAGCATTCACAGGTGTAGTTCCTTCATGGGCCAAGGTTTTACTTGTTTCAGACTCTGAACCATCTAATGGAGGATTTTCCATAACCCTTTCTCCCTCGGAAAGTCCAGAAATTACTTGAACAAAACGACCATTATCTAGCCCAAGCTCAACCTTTCTCTGCTCAAGATTTCCTTCAGAATCAACAACATAAACAACACTTTCACCATTTACCATTACAACACATTGTATTGGAATATAAAGTGTTTCAACAAATTGCTCAATAATGATTTCAGCAACGCAATTCATACCAGATCTTAATAAATCCCCGCCTCCATCTAGCTTAATGATTGTTTTATAAACCTTGAGGTCTGGATTTTGCCACATCTTCTGGGCATCAGGTAATGGAGATACTTGAGAAACAACACCATTAAAGGCTCTATCAACTGCATCAACACGAACTCGCACAGGCAATCCAGGAACTATCTTTCTTAAATTACTTTCATGAACCTCTATCTCTGCCTGAAAAGATGCTGTTGTTGGCAAATATATAAGCTCATTACGTTCGTGGACTTCAATACCCTCGGATAAAGGTTCTCTATTTCCCCAACGATTATTTGCACTTGTAGCATATATTACAAGACCATCCATTGGTGCATAAATTTTTGCATTAGCTACTTGTCTCTCATAATATTTTAATCGCTCAAGTTGGCGAGAATACTCTAGCTCCTTTGCACGAAGCGTAGCTTCTGCAGAGCTTACGCTTGCATTTGCTTTGCGCTTTGTGCGCTCTAATGACATTTCTGCTTGAGAAAGGTCACTCTCAAGCTGAGCAACCTGACGCTTATAGGTGTAATTCTGTAAAAGATCTAAATTTCCTCTTGCTGTTCTTAAATTTAGCTCTGCACGCTTCCAAGAAAGCTCATCACTACGCATTTCTGTTTCAGAAAGGTATTTTTCTTCATAAAGTCTTTTTGACCATTCCATCTTATCTCTTGCACGCTCTAATTCTTCTTCAGCAAGCTTTATGCTTCCTTCTGCCTCTGAAAGGTTTTTAGGATATTCACCTTCAATATATTTAAGCAAATCTTCTCTAGCAAAGCGTACCTTTAGCTCTGCAAGCTCAATATCTGCCTTCGCTTGATTTTGAGCCACAATTAGATCATCTGCCTTAATTAATTTCTCAGTCTCAGCATTTTGAACGATAATTTCTTGGTCTGCGCGTTTTGTTTCTAACTCAGAAACATCTAGCTCTACAAGCAAATCACCTTTTTTAACAAAAGAACCTTCTGGAATAAGATAAATAATAGACCTACGGCCTTCAACCGCACTCTTTAAAATTATTTGTTCTTGCGGTTTAATTGTACCAGCTTCAGTCACATTAATAACTAACGGACCATTAGTAACCGTATATAAAATCTCGTTTTCAAGTGGATTTGCTTTTTCTCTTCCCCAAAAAACAAATCCAATTGCAGCAATTGCAATCACCAAAGCAACAAAAATTACCTTTTTCTTCATATCTACCCCGATATCACTATTAATTGCCACCTATATGTGGATTTTTCCTATAATTCTAACCTTTGTGAAGCACTTTTGTCAATCAGAATACTCGTACACAAATGTGTTTTGGCGCATTTGTGTTATTCACCCTATCTGTATTGAATTCAGTAATTAGGTACTAATTCTACTGATGTGATGCACGTGGCGGCTAATCCTACGCTGGCTCTCGTCTGAAGAATATTGGGAGTTTGGGAGGGTGGGATGGCTAGAAGTACGAGAGATTCTCCCGAAGATAGAGATGCGCAGAGCGAGCACTAGCGCTCCATATGGGCGCTTTTATTTTCCTTTTAGTTCTACTTCTATGATTCTAGTTCATTCCCCGCATTTACGAGCTTTGCATGTGGCTTCCTTCTAAAATCCTTGCATAACCCCTATAATAAATGGTATAGTATTTTCAATCGCACATTTTTTTAATAAATAAAAAATTATAACTTATAGGGAAAGAAAAGAAAAGAAATGCAATATCAATATTACATTATTGGCGCATTCGTCGTTTATCTAATCATCATGCTAGGAATTGGTTTCCTATTCAGTAAAAAATCATCAACACTTGGAGATTACTATCTAGGTGACCGCAAAATGAATAAGTGGGTAGTTGCTCTATCTGCTCAGGCATCAGATATGAGTGGTTGGCTTTTAATGGGTCTTCCTGGTGCAGTCTACGCCTCTGGTCTAAGCGCTTCCTGGATCGGTGTTGGTCTAGTTATCGGCACATACCTTAACTGGAAAATAGTTGCAAAGCGCCTACGCACATATTCCCACGCATGTAATGACTCTGTGACAATTCCTGAGTTCTTCTCAAATCGTTTCCACGATAATTCAGGCGTTCTACGCGGTGTTGCAGCGCTAATCATTCTTACATTCTTCCTATTCTACACAGTATCTGGATTCGTTGCTTGCACAAAGCTATTCACAACAACCTTTGGAATTTCTCCAATGGTTGCTCTAATTATTGGTGCAATTGTGATTGTTTCCTACACACTACTAGGTGGCTTCATGGCTGTTTGTTGGACAGACCTAATTCAGGGAACTCTAATGTTCTTTGCAATTGTTGTTGTTCCTGCTCTTGTTATCTACCAGGCTGGTGGTTGGGCTTCAACTGTTGATAATCTAAACACAGCAAATCCTTACTACTTGAACCTATTTACTAATGCAGAAAATGGCAAATCTGTTTCCTTCCTAACAGATATTATTTCTAACATCGGTTGGGGACTTGGCTATTTTGGTATGCCACACATTCTTGTTCGCTTTATGGCTATCAAGAGCCCACGCCAGATTACAGAATCTCGTCGCATCGCTATGACATGGGTTGTTATTTCTCTAGTTGCAGCAATCGCAGTTGGTGTTCTAGGTCACATCTTTGCTAGCCAGCACGGTGTTGAGGTTAAAGATGCAGAGAACATCTTTATGCATATGATTAAGCAGCTATTCCACCCAGCAATCGTTGGTGTAATGATGTCAGCAATTTTGGCTGCTATCATGAGTACAGCAGACTCTCAGCTACTTGTATCTGCTTCTGCTTTCTCAAATGATATCTACAAGAAGTGGATTCACAAGGGCGCAAGCAACAAGGAGCTTGTTCTTGTTAGCCGCTTGTCTGTTGCTGTTATCGCAGTAGTTGCTGCAGCAATGACAGTCCAAGATTTACGTAAGCATGAAGCACCTAAAGTCAATGGTAAATTTATGGAGGACAATTCAATTTCCTTGAACTGGATGGTTGATCCTAATGTTGTAAAAGAATATAAAATATCTACATTCGAACTAGCTCAACAAAACGGCAAGCAAATTCGTCAAACAATTGAAGAAAAAATAATAAAAGTGGAAAATCAAGATAATTTATCTCTTTCTACTGTTTGCTTCGATATAGAAAACAAAGAATACGTGATTGAGTTTGTTGCTCTAGGGAACGGTACAAAATATAGAGATTCTAATGCTTCCAGTATCAATGTTTCTAAAGAAATTCTAGAAGGGCTAAAAAATGAAGGTAAAGAAGAGATTAGCTCAAACACACCAAATACATTCCTAAGCAAAGTTATGGATATTGTTTCATTTGCATGGGCTGGCTTTGGTGCTGCATTTGGTCCTGTAATTCTACTTGCTCTATTCTGGAAGCGCACAAACATTTTTGGTGCTGCAGCCGGTATGGTTGTTGGTGCAGTAACAGCGATTGTTTGGAAGTTTGTATTCGCAGCTAACTTCCCTGATGTAACTATCTTCAAGCTATACGAAATCGTTCCTGGCTTTGTTCTATCACTCATCACAATTGTTGTTATTAGCTTGCTAACAAAGGCACCAAGCAAGGAAATCACTGATGAGTTCGATAAGGTTGTTGCAAACGATCTATAATTGATTAATTTTAATAACGCTACGATGCTTCCATCGAAGCATCGCAGCAACAAAAATAAAGTAAAAAACAAAGGGTTCATAATGCAAATTACAATTTGTGACGGCAAATTAAATGTACCAGATAATCCAACAATCCCATTTATTGAGGGTGACGGAACTGGTCCAGACATCACACGTGCAGCAATGGTTGTATGGAATGCAGCTGTTGAGAAGGCATATGGCGGCAAGCGTAAAATTGATTGGCTAGAGGTTTATGCTGGCGAGAAAGCAAACAAGCTAGCTGGCAAGGATATTTGGCTACCACCTGAGACACTTGAAGCATTTCGCAAGTATCTAGTTGGCATCAAGGGTCCTCTAACTACTCCTGTTGGTGGCGGTATCCGCTCTCTAAATGTTGCTCTACGACAGGAGCTTGATTTGTATGTATGCTTGCGTCCTGTACGCTGGTTCCAAGGTGTTCCTTCTCCTGTTAAGCACCCAGAGCTAACAGACATGGTTATCTTCCGTGAAAACACAGAGGATATCTATGCTGGTATTGAGTGGATGCAGGGCACAGAGAATGCACAAAAGGTAATCGATTTCCTACAGAACGAGATGGGCGTAAAGAAGATTCGCTTCCCAGAGACTTCTTCTATTGGTATTAAGCCAGTTTCTAAGGAAGGCTCAGAGCGTCTAATCCGCGCAGCTATCAACTACGCTATTGAGAACGATAGACCAAATGTTACTCTAGTTCACAAGGGCAACATCATGAAGTTCACTGAGGGTGGCTTCCGTGATTGGGGTTATGCTTTAGCTCGTGAGGAGTTTGGTGCAGAGATAATCGGTGATGGTCCATGGTGCAGCTTCAAGAATCCTAAGACAGGTAAAGAGATTGTTATCAAGGATTGCATCTGCGATGCATTCTTGCAGCAGATTCTTACTCGCCCTGCAGAGTATAGCGTGATCGCAACTCTAAATCTAAATGGTGACTATGCATCTGATGCTCTTGCTGCATGCGTAGGTGGTATTGGTATTGCTCCTGGTGGTAACATCAACTACACAACAGGTACTGCTGTATTTGAGGCAACTCATGGTACTGCTCCAAAGTACGCAAACCTAGACAAGGTAAATCCTGGCTCTCTAATCCTATCTGGTGAGATGATGCTTCGCTATATGGGCTGGACAGAGGCTGCTGATTTAATCATTAAGGCAATGGATAAGGTAATTTCTGAGAAGAAGGTAACCTATGACTTTGCTCGTCTAATGGATGGCGCTACAGAGCTAAAGTGCAGTGAGTTCGGTCAAGCTCTTGCAGACGCAATGGAAGCCTAAAAAACAGGCAAAAATCATTTTTCTGCCAACTTTTCAATTTAAACACTCGTTTAATCTTGCTTTTTTGGCAGAAAAATGGTTTAATACGCGTCCTTTTTTCGATTTTAAAGAAACAAACAAAAACAATAATATTTAAATTACACAAATCTAGATATATAGCCCCCAAAACATATTCGGAGTAATATATTATAAGGATATAGAAAGGTTATAAACCATGTTTCAGGATTTACCAGAGTGGAAGAATGTATGCGCAGAGGCTGAGCAGCTAAAGTCTACTACCCTACGTCAGCTATTTGCTGAGGATGCTGCACGCGCACAGGACATGACAGTTGAAGGCGCAGGCCTAACACTTGACTATTCAAAGAACCTTGTTTCTCGCAAGATGATGCAGGAGCTATTTGCTATGGCTCGCACATGCAAGCTTGATGAGGCTATCAAGGCAATGTACTCCGGCGAGAAAATCAACGTAACAGAGGGTCGCCCAGTACTACACATCGCTTTACGTAATCGCTCCAACACACCTATTTATGTTGATGGTAAGGATGTAATGCCAGACGTAAATGAGGTTCTAGAGAAGATGGCTGGCTTTGCTGACCGCGTTCGCTCTGGTGAGTGGAAGGGCTACACAGGCAAGAAGATTAAGAACATCATCAATATCGGTATCGGTGGCTCTGATCTTGGCCCAGCAATGGCAACTATGGCACTAAAGCCATATGCTCAGCGCGACCTAGTATTTGAGTTTGTATCAAACATTGATGCAACACACTTCGCTGAGGCAGTTTATGGCAAGGATCCAGAGGAAACTCTATTCATCGTTGCATCTAAGACCTTTACAACTCTTGAGACAATGACAAATGCTCATACAGCACGCGCATGGCTACTAGACGCTTTAAAGGCAGACGAAGCAGTTGCAAAGCACTTTGTTGCTGTTTCCACAAATGCAGAAGAGGTATCAAAGTTTGGTATCGATACAGCTAATATGTTTGGCTTCTGGAACTGGGTTGGCGGTCGCTACTCTCTTCCTTCTGCAATTGGCCTACCACTAATGCTTTCAATTGGTCCAGAAAACTTCTATCGCATGCTAGATGGCTACCATGCAATGGACAAGCACTTTGCTGAGGCTCCATATGAGCAGAATCTACCTGTAATCATGGCTCTAATCGGCATTGTTTACAATAACATCCACAATGCACAGAGCCACGCTGTTCTTCCATACGATCAATACCTAGCCCGCTTCCCAGCATATTTGCAGCAGCTAGATATGGAGAGCAATGGTAAGTATGTTGATAAGCAGGGCAACCGCGTAAGCTACCAGACTGGTCCAATCATCTGGGGTGAGCCAGGTACAAATGGACAGCATGCTTTCTATCAGCTAATTCACCAGGGCACAAAGCTAATTCCTGCTGATTTCATCGGCTTCTGCCGCTCTCACAATGCAATTCCTCCTCACCACGACAACCTAATGGCAAACTTCTTCGCTCAGACAGAGGCTCTTGCTTTTGGTAAGACAGCTGACGAGGTTCGCGCAGAGGGTGCAAGCGAGGAGCTAGTTCCTCACAAGGTATTTGATGGCAATCGCCCTACTTCAACAATTCTAGCAGACGAGCTAACTCCTGAGACCTTTGGTGCTCTTGTTGCTCTATACGAGCACAAGGTATTCACACAAGGCGTTCTATGGAACATCTACTCATTTGATCAGTGGGGTGTACAGCTAGGTAAGCTACTCGCAGCAAAGATTGCTCCTGAGCTAGCTTCTGATTCACCACTTGCACATGATTCTTCTACAAACGCTCTAATCGAGCGCTATCGTAAAGCAAACAAGTAAGCTTATTTAATATCTACCACCTATAATACTCCAAGAGGAGGAATATATGATTGACATTAGCGTAACAGCACCAATTCATAACGAAGAGGAAAGCATCCCATTTCTTTGTGAAAAATTGCACAATGTTTTGTCAAAGCTCAATAAGACCTATGAGATTGTTCTTGTTGACGATGGCAGTACAGACTCCTCTTGGAATGTATTACTAGAGCAAGCAAAGAAGTATCCATGCCTAAAGCTTATCAAGTTCCGCAAAAACTTTGGTCAGACAGCTGCTATGAGCGCAGGCATTAAGGAATCATCTGGTGAAATAGTAATTACTCTTGATGCTGACCTACAAAATGATCCAGAAGATATTCCTGCTATGCTTGATAAGCTTGATGAAGGATATGATGTTGTTTGTGGCTGGCGCAAATATCGCAAGGACACCTTTGTAAACCGCAAGCTACCATCAATGATAGCAAATCGCCTAATCGCTAAAATGACAGGCGTAAAGATTCATGATAATGGCTGCTCTCTTAAGGCTTATCGCCGCGAGATTATTAGCCAAGTAAATCTTTATGGTGAGATGCACCGCTTTATTCCAGCTCATGCAAGCTGGGTTGGTGGCAAGGTAACAGAAATGCCAGTTAAGCACCATGCTCGCCAATTTGGTAAAACTAAATATGGAATTTCTCGCACACTTCGCGTTGTACTAGACCTTCTAACCGTTAAGTTCTTACTAAGCTATAGCACACGTCCTATCCAAGTATTCGGCAAAATTGGTCTATACTTTGGTGCTTTTGCAATGATTCTTCTTGGTGTTGTTGGCGTAGAAGCACTAGGAGGAGCTTGTGGTCTATTTAAGGCTCCTTGGTTTGGTGGAGCAATTTTGGTAAAGCGCCCATTCTGGATTATCACTCCTTTGATGTTCCTAGGCTTCTGCTTACAATTTATCGTTCTTGGTTTGCTTGCAGAGTTAACAACTCGTACATACCACGAATCACAGAACAAGCCAATTTACAACATCAAAGAGGTTGTTGTATCTGAGAAATAATTAATTATTTTATAGTCGTTATATCGTTTAAATTGTAAAGATGTTTGATTTTACTTTAACAAAACAAAAGAATGCCCAACCATTGCTCAAGGAAATTATTTCCCAGAGCAATGGCACTCAGGCATTTTTGCAAAATGTGTTAGAGTACTTTGTAAACACCTATAGCGCTGTTAAGGGCTCAATCTTTATCTACGATAATGTAACCCGTGAATTTACGCAAAAGGCAGCATGTGGCTTCCCAATGTTCCCTAAAGCACGAATCATTTTGAAGATTGGCGAGGGGTTAATTGGTAGAGCACTTGCTGAACGTCGCACAATCTATACCGAAAGTGCCTCTTCAATGCGTGGCTATATTCGCCATCACAATTTCCCAGATGATGACACCCAGACCTACCTAGCAGTGCCTCTATTGCAGGGAAAGGAGCGTGTAGGTGCAATACTTTTGCTTCGTCCTACTGGTGAGCCATTCCTAGCAGAAGAAATTAGCTCCATCCGCGAGAATGCAAACGACGTTGTTTCCGCAATTCAGAATGCAAGTGCATTGATTTCTATTGAATCTGCAAAGCGCGATATTGAGCGTGGTATGCGCCCTCTAGAGATTACTGGGGAGCTATCCTATCGTGGTTCATCAGTATCCCATGGTTGGGGCATTGGCGTGGCGCACATATTTGCACGAAAATATTCTCGTTTAAATCCTAATCAGCTTCCAACAGAAACTGTTCGCTCTATAGATGAAGCAATTGAGCTTGTTGAGAAAAAGCTTAAGGAATCCACAGAAGCACTAAATGAGCGCCTTCCAGAGGCAGCATCCTTGATTTTTGAATCTAGCGCAATGATTATGCGCGACGATAATTTCCTTGGGAAAATCAAGGCACTTGTTGCAGAAAAGGGCTACTCTATCCCACAAGCTATTGTTGAGGTAGGAAACGAATTTATTAAGCTATTTGAGTCAAGTGATGACGAGTATATGCAGGAGAAGGCACGTGATGTTGAGGATTTAACTCTTCAAGTTCTAGAAGCTGTTTCTGAAGAAACTCCAGAGTATAGTATTTTAACTCGCCCACACATAATCATTGCCGACAAGCTACTTCCATCAGATATTCTACGCATTGCTCAGGGCAATGTTAAGGGTATTGCTTTAATCGCTGGTGGTGCTACAGCACATGTTTCATTGCTTGTTCGCTCACTAGACATTCCAACAATCATTGTTAAAGAGCTAGACCTTCTCCGAATTCCTAAGGGTCAGCAAATAATTATTGATTGTGCAAATGATTATCTTTACGTAAACCCGAGCGAGGAGCGTCGCTACAACTTTGAGCTCCGCAGTCAGGCTCAAAAGCTTGATGAATTAAATGCTTCAACAAATAAATTAGCCAATGCAAATGAAACCGTAACCCTAGATGGTGAACGCATTATGCTAATGGCAAACATCAACCTAATTGCTGATGTGCAGAATGCTCGCAAAGCAAACTTTGACGGCATTGGCTTATATAGAACAGAATTTCCATTTATTATGCGCCAATCTCTCCCTACAGAGGCTGAGCAGATAAACATTTACACTCGCCTAATCCAAGAGGCAGATGGTAAACCTATTACATTTAGAACACTTGATGCGGGTGGCGACAAGGTTCTTCCATATCTTTACAAGACAAAGGAAGAGAATCCAGCGATGGGCTTACGCTCAATGCGCTTTACCCTACGCTATACAAATATAATGGATCAGCAGCTACGCGCAATCCTACGTGCTATTCAATATACAGAATGTAAAAACGCTTCCATTATGTTCCCTATGATTTCTTCTGTAGAGGAAATGATTGCGGCTAAAGAACGTCTATGGGACTGCGCAGACAGCATTCAGGCTGAGCTAGGAGATAAAGAGCTTATCATTCCAAACATTGGCACAATGGTTGAGATTCCGGCAATTCTCGCAGTTCTAGAAACAATTGCAGAGGAATCAGACTTCTTCTCAATTGGAACAAACGATTTAATTCAATATACACTAGGTGTTGACCGCACAAATGACAGTGTGGCATCCTACTATCTTCCACATCATCCAGCAATTTTAAAGAGCTTAAAGAGAATTGCAGATGTTGCAAAGGACAAGGGAGTGCATGTATCTGTTTGTGGTGAGATGGGTCGAGACCCTCGCTACATACCATTCTTTATTGGTATTGGCCTACGCTACTTCAGTATAGAGGCAATTCAAATTCCACGCGCTCGCGAATTAATTTCACGCTTCACAATTAAACAATGTGAAGAATATGCAAATGATTTGCTATCTATGTCACTTGTTACCGACATAGAAAACCGCATCGATGAATTTACCGATGCGATTTTCTCTGACTAAAAAAGGGGCTGTTGCAAATCTTTTGAGTTTTGCAACAGCCCCTTTTTTTTATTATTATCTTATAAATATAATTGTGCCTATTTCATTGAAAATAGACAACCAATGAGTTGATGCACCAAAGTTAACCGTTCCAATAACTCGCCCTATATTAGTAGTTGGATATTTATAGTCATCTGTCTTCTGATTATCACTGACATTTGCTAGAGGTGTAAAAGTTACTCCAGAATTAGCATTTGTCCATGAAGCAATATGTTCTTCAAGAGAAATTATATTATTACGTAATTTTTGGTTATTCCCATTATGAGCAAAAACATTACCGCCACCAATTGTTGGTTTAGGGCCACGGAAAAGAACATCGCTATTCTTTATACGCTCAAATGACCAATTTCCCATATCTGTAAGTGTTTCTGGCAACACAAGATACTTCATCTCATACATATACTGCGCTGAATTAATATTTACAGAAGTAAATGTACAACCAGTAAAATCTAAACTCTTTAGCGAATTGCAATTTTTAAAGGTACCATCTAGAATAACACTTAAATTCCTAAATTTTCCAGGAACTAGCTCCTCTAACTCAGTACAACCAATGAACACATCTCCATTAAGCTGCACATCAGGAGAATGAGTAATTTTCTTAATCTTTGATCCATAAAAGCAACCACCCACCATATTTGTACAAGAAGGCATAGAAATCTCTTCACAAGCAACACCCTCAAATGCTAAAGATTTAACTTCTCGAACATTAGGTAGAAACATACTACTTTTTAATGCATAACAATATTTGAATACTTCGTTAGCAATAAAAGTAACATTTTGCAAAGTATTAGGCAAAACAGACTCAAGTGCAGAACAACTGAAAAATGCTTTTTCTCCAAAAGAAGTTATCCCATCTCCAAGAACAACGGTTTTTAGTTGCTTACACTCATAAAATGCCCATGCACCAACAGAGCCTGTCATATTCGGGAAGATAGCTGAGGTAATTGCTGTTCGATCAAACGCATTATATCCAGACATTTTGAAGGCTGCTGTAGTACTGATCTCGCCAGCTAAATTTGTGCAACGTTCAAATGCACCATCACAAAGCTCTATGAGGTCTTCTGGGAGAACCAATCCAGTAACATTTTTATTATCAATAAAAGCTTCATTTCCAACAATCACGCCAGTGCAACCCAAGTCATTCGCGATAGTTGATATATCAAGAACACCTGAGCCAGCATTTGGCCCTAAAATTTTAACAACACCATCACTAGTATCAATTCTTAAAATCCAATTTCCATCCGTTGCAGTGGAGCCATCCTGGGTCCATGCTGCATATAGAGTAGGCATTAGACAACAACAACTAATTAGAAACATAAATTTTACAAGCTTTGTTTTCATATATAATCCTTTTTTAGAAAAAATTAGCATTTTGCTTTACACTAGCAAAAAACACATTTGATTCTACCATACCCTCACCCCGCAGTCAACCGATTTTTCTAAAAGACTAAGGGAATATATAGCGGAATAGCTCAGTCCTGAAGCGATAGCACTGACTAACCCCAAACATTACAAAATCTCGCACTTCAAGCTATAACGCAAGCAATCCTGTTAATCCTGTTTTACTGCACTAATGTGCATACACGAATGACTTACACGGATAACTTAATTACACAAATGCAATTACAACCATCTCTGTGTTAAGAGAATGCAATGCCCTGTGTGGATTATATTGTGGTGCTGGTGACACAATAGCGTATGTAGGTGTATATAAAGCAATACGGAGTGTTTGGGGCTGAATCCCCAACACTCCGAAAAAGTTCACGCAAATCAACGTATGCTCCACGAATGCCCGCATATTAAGCATAAGGTAGAAGCATAACGTTAATTACTTATTATACGCACTTAGCTTAAAATATCATCAATACTGTTGCTGGATTATAGTAATTCTCTTGAATCAAATATGCACGACCAAATGCAGAGGAATCCCAACCACGCCCAAGTGTAGAATTACCAAATGGCTTTGCATAACCATCCACTTTGCCATATTGAACACTCTCAGGGATCCATGTCTGCTCACTAGCAGCAGGGAAAGGATTCTCATCAGTATAAAGAATTGTGGACGCATCTGTCTTCCAACGTGGATATGTCTTTGCATCAACACAATAAGCCCATTGATTATTATTATTACCAGAATAGAAAGACTGATCGCCACCTACATTACCAGTACCTGTAGCCTGTGTTGTAATTTCAACAGTTGGGACATCTCCCAAGAAATGAATTGCACGCTTGGCTGGACCCCATGCAAATGCACATGCTCCAACACTAACCAATGTTCTAGGCAAGTAGTACTCTGTACAGCCATAGTTATCTTGGAAAGCACGAGCAGAAATATTAGTAATTTGTGTCTTAGACAAATCAACACTTGTTAGCGATCTACATCCATAAAAAGTATATGATCTAATATTCTGAGTGAATCGAGGCAAGACAAGCTTCTCAAGATTTTGATTACTTACAAATGCAAAGCTATTGACATCTATAATCTTTACAGGTGTGCCCGCTGCTAACGTATCAGCATAGACAGCAGTAAGATCAAGAGCACCTCTACCATTTGCGTCTGTGGCAGACGTTCCTGCACCACCACAGCCTAGCCAAAACTCATCTGGCTTCTCTGGGTCTGGGCAATAGATATATAAACGCCAATTTCTATCAGTTAGTTCACCTGTATATGGCATACCATTACGGATACTTCCTGCCGGTGCAGCAGTATAAACCCAATGATAATAATCTGCTTCAAGCACACCATTAATAGAAGCGACATCTGAATTTTGAGAAGATGTAACCACAAATGAATAATTATATTTTTCACCTAAAGTCAAATTGGTAACATCAAAACCATATTTTCCTGCCGATGTAACTGTTTGTGTCACGGCGTCATTCCCATCAAAGGTAAAAGCAATCTCAGCTGACTCTCCTTTTAATTCAACAATCTCAACATATACAGTTGCTGAAAGACCATCAGCTGGCTGTGTATATGAAGTTTTACCTAGAGAAATATCTGGAGGAAGAGTTGTTGCTGAACCAACAATTTGTTGAACAATATCACCATTTGCATCCTTAAGAATTGCAACCCATGAATATGTTGTTTCAAGGGAAAGTTCATCAAAATAAAAATCGTAAGTACCGTCTTCTGTTCCTTCTTTTGTGATTGTTGTATCATTCAGAGTTACTTCCATTGATGCTACATCTGCAGTTCCCATATCCAATGCCAAATCGATGGAAACATCTTTTCTTCCTGTCTGAGTAATTGCAGAGATAGAAGGAGGAACTATAGCACTTAATACGCCTTCTTTAAATATCCAAACCTTTTGTGGGCTGTTAATATTATTGCCAGGCAAATCTGACAAATACAAATAACCAAGATAATCTTCTTCGGCAAAAGTAACGCCATCTACCATAGGAAGAGTTGCATCTGCAAATGCAACATCAGTTCTGATTGGCCAAGTTCCTTTTGTATTTACATCAACGTAAAAAGCCCATTTGATTTTTTCACTTAAGCTTCTAGGACGAAATGCAGAGCTGCCAATACTTGTTGGAATAGAACCAGCGAAATGATATACCATATCAGAGTCTGTAATGTAAGAGAAAGCACTGCTTGAAAGAGTTGTTAAGGTGCTTGGTAAAGAGATTTCTCTAAAACCTAATGCAGCATCAAAGCAACCAGATCCAATGCTTTCCAATTTTGTGTCCTTTAGATTAAGTATCTTTATGCTTTGTGCGCTTCTAAATACAGAATCCTGAATAGTTGTTAATTGAGAACCTGCCTCAAATGTTATACTTGTCAAAGAACTGCCTTGAAATGCGCTGGTTTTAAGCACCTTAATTTCTGCAGGAATAACAATTCCTGTAATTTGCTTATGATTATAGAAGCATCTAGGACCGATTGCTGTAAATTGCATATCTGGCAAATCGTCAAAAGCCTCACAAAGGTCCAAGACTCCAGAACCTATACCAGTGTCTGTTTTTTGGTTTGATTCTAAAGAACCACTTGGTCTGCCTGCATTACAAGAACCACCTCCAGAGCCATAGTCAACACCAAATGTACCTGCACCTAGCTGCCATGTACCATCAGATAGCTGAAGAACGTAGATAGTCCAAGTAGTATCGTCGGTGATATAACCGGTATATGATTTATCGCCAGCATTATTCCATTTGCCTGGATCTTCAACATATCTCCAAGCGCCAAAAGAACACGTTGCCACAGCAAGTAGAATCAAGAATATAAATTTTTTCATAATTTCTTTCCTTAAAAAACTATCTAACATTGAATATGGCAATATGTTACCACTTTAAATTATAGTATGTCAACAACTCTGTATAACAATGAGCTTCGCAATATTATCTCCCGCAGAAACACAGATAGGATTGATTTAAACGCTCTCGCTTGAGCCTTCGGCGAAACGCGGAGGATTAAGAGGCTCAGAGGCACGGAGAATATTCTGGGGTATTGGAATGATTGCTAGCACAATTCTCCTTACCTCCGTAAAAATCACACTATGTGTGTCCGTGTTAAGCGAAAGCAACGAGTGAAACGATTAGCACAATGCGCCCTTTTCTCCGTACTCCGTGTTGAGCGAAAGCAACGAGTGCAACGATTTAAACGCTGACGCTCAGGCCTGCGGCGCGAACACGAATTTGCACAAATTTGCACGGATGATGGGTACGCAGCTGAGTGATTTGTCGCTGGCGCTCTAGCCTTCGGCGAAACGCGGAGCACACGTAGTGTGGTTTTCTGGAGGAACGGAGACACGGAGAGGTGCTGGGGTTTGGGGAGAAAGCGAGAGGAGGCAAAGCCACCTTCATCTTCTCTCTCCAACTATCTAACTGTCATACTATCATACTGTCAAACTGTCAAACTATAAAAAAATGGAACTGTTTAGGTGTTGGAAAGTTTGACAGTTTGCGAGTGGGCGAGTTGGAAAGTTTGACAGTTGGGGGTCTAGGGCGGCAAGCCACCCTCATCTTCACTCTCCAACTGTCATACTGTCAGCACGCAAAGGGCTGTAGCCCCTTTCTCCAATATCTTCCCAAACCTCTCCGCGTCTCCGTTCTCCCCAGCCTCCGTGTTAGGCGTAAGCAATGAGTGAAACGATTTAAACGCTCCCGCTCTAGCCTTCGGCGAAACGCGGAGGATTAAGAGGCTCAGAGGCACGGAGGGAGTTATGGGGTTGTTGTTAATGATTGCTAGCACTTTTGTCCGCGCCTCCGCGTCTCCGTGTTAGGCGAAAGCAACGAGTGCAACGATTTAAACGCTCCCGCTGTGGCCTTCGGCGAAACGCGGAGGATTAAGAGAACGGAGACACGGAGAGGTGCTGGGGTTATTATAATGATTGTTAGTATAGTACTCCATTTACCTCCGTACTCCGTGTTGAGCGTAAGCAACAAGTGTAACGATTTAAACGCTCTCGCTTGAGCCATCGGCGAAACACGGAGCACACGTAGTGTGGTTTTCTGGAGGAACGGAGACACGGAGGGGTGATTGGGGTACTGGAATGATTGTTGGCACAATGCTCCCTTGTCCTCCGTAAAAATCACACTATGTGTGTCCGTGTTAGGCGAAAGCAACAAGCAACGCGACTAACGACAATTAGCTTTCAACGTTTGATTGTCTCGCGTCCGTTCAACGTCTAAAGTCTCGCATCACAACAAAGCACTAGCACAAGGACAATCACCCGACACCCATGGAACGAGAAGAGCCAATTCATTAACTGACACAGTCAATGAATTGGCTCCTTGAGAGGCACTCTAGTTGCAATAGCAAAAGCAGAGCACTGTTTAGTTTACGGCTCTGGTGCGATAGCACTAGCTTGCTGTAAACGGATAATATGATTATTACTTCATCAATATAATAGTTGGTTGCAAGCAATCATCACTTAATACTTTTATTACACCTGTACCCTCAAACAAATTGTCATCTACAAATTCTGCATTTGAGAGCGATGAACCATAAGTACCACGAGGAACAGAAGTTCCATTTACCATTAGCTTGCCAACCTTTACCTCCTCGCTTGTTGCTAAATCAAGCTTACTATAACAAGGAAGCCAATCACGCTCTTCAAGATAAAGCGTAGCTCTAGTGTTAAACGGATTTTGTCCAGAAATACTTACCTTTCCTCCTGCGTAAACATATACATCATTTTCACCAAAGGTCGCGGCATTCTTCATAATTAGGCTACCACAATTTACATAAACACCGCCAGACAATTGATCCAATGGTTGGTATAATTCAAGTTTTCCACCAGCAGATTTTACCAATCCATTTGAGCCCACAATTCTGCACCCGATTTTTGCTGGAGAATTATTTTGGAAGCTTGAATAAACATATCCAGTTATTTCACCAAAATCAAGAGTTCCACTTTCTGTATTTGGATCATCCAATTTACCAAATTCTGAATTATGTGGCATTGTCAAATACCCAGAAAGAATCTTAATGGTTGCATTTGGCTCAGAGAAAACAACCTTGCGTTCTTGATAAAGAGAAAGGGAAACAAACTCTGTCCCATCAGGGAAGCTTTCCTCTTTAGGATTGTCCCACTTATCAATAACGCGGAAATTACCCGATGAGCCCCTCGTTGTAACGGAGTTGGTTAAGCTAATCTTTCCTGTAGCAGTATCTCTTATTGCAATATAATGTGTCTCTGCTTCAATATTCTTGCTAAAGAATTGGAGCACCTGATAGGAGCCATCGGGAGAAGTCCAAACACCTTCTGGCGAATTAACCACATACATTGAATTTGTAAGTAAAGGGTATGCAGAGCCAGCATTATCTATAGTATTTATATCAAATGCAACAGAACCACCCTTCCTTACTACAAGATTTGTTATCGTGGAAGTTACATTTGGATATGTACCAGGATGATGCTTTGCAACCTTCGAGACTAGGCTACCCATTGGACCACTTGATATTTCCAATGTATCTGTTTCCAAATAATCCTCTCTAATACCTGTTGCAACATACGCATTATAAGAAGCACCGCCCAAAGGACCTTCGTTTAGTAGCTGCAACCTACCTCCATCTATGACAACATGAGAAGGGAATACATTTTTCCACTCATTTGTCATTGCTCCGTATTGATATCCATTATGCCAACCCGTTTGAACATTTGCACCCAGACGGCGTTCTTTGTTTGACATCCATGCACCGCCGATTATCAATTCTTTTGCATTATAAAGATATGTGCCACCTAAAAATAGACCTGCACCACCATAATTTCCATCATGAGGGCCATTCATAATTTTCCATATACCTGTGAATGATTTGGTATTTACATTTCTATGCGTCATCAATGTATTAGCATAAATTTCTATAATTCCAGAGCCAATAACATCTCCATAAAGCCTAAATTGTCCATCAGTAAATTCTGCCCCACCACCATACCACTCAACACGAGTAGCGGAAAGACGATACTCATTAACCGTCAGTGTTGACGAGAAATCAATAAGCATTCTTTCTCCACACATTCCATCAATAACTAAATCATTCTCCATTGAAACAGGTCGATTAAATGCTATCCATGGATTACTAATTTTTCCTGGCAAACGTATCCACGAGGCTGTTCCATCAGAGGTTTTAAACGTTAGTGACCCAGAGGATCCAAGTGTTACTTTTCTATTGTTTGTAGACAAATCGCCTACCCCCAAATATCCAATCGTTATGTCCTCCTTCAAATTGATTGTTCTATCTCCAGAGAACTCTCCATAAATCATAACGACATCGTCTGGATTATTTGGATAGTCGCTGGTACCTAAAATTCTCTCCCATGACTCTGCCTTATTCCAATCAAAATTACCATCAGCACTACGGACGAACAAACCTCCTTTAATTGTTTCTCGTGCAGGAGCAACAATTAGTATACCAGTTTCCTTTACTGTTCTTTCTCCTGTTATACTGTCATTTGCTATAAGTCTGAATATGTTGCAGCCTGGTTCTAATGTACTTACAACATTACCATTAACATTAATTACTGAATTTGTATTCCAGCTATAGAACTCTGTGCCTATTGCTTCTGGAAGCATTATTTTATCTCCAACAAACAATACCTGTGTAGATAGGCTTGAGATTGAGTCAAGTCCGACAACTGATGAGCCAACAATAAAGGTTGTCAAATACTCATTAGAATACTGTTCTTCACCCCAAAGGCAATCAACAACAATCTTTAACTCATGTTCAGACCCTTTTGCACCACTCCACTCTGTAGAAAAAGAGGAAAGTGTAGTCATATTCTCAAAAGTTTCAATCACCCTTCCGTCAACATAGAATGCAACATTATAGGTTGTGCCTGGAGTCATCTCAATAGAACTAATTGAGAGCACAACCGAATTATTTTCTCCAGACACTGATGAAATTTGAGACATTTTTACAGGAGTATCTGTTGTGGAAAAAATTTCTGTCAAAGAAAAATTCTCAACTCCCCAGAAATTTACAATCTTACCTCGAACATAATAGGTTTTAGCTGGGTCCAAATTAGTAGCCGTAATTGATTTCTTTATAGGAGCACTAGTTACAAAGGCTTCACCAAAGGTAAGTTTTTCTGAGAAATCCTCTGTCTCTGACACCTCTAATGAAATTGTTGCATTTTCTCCACCTACACCAAATTCAGAGACAGACAGATCAAATGTAAATGAAGTAAAGCTTCTAGAAAGAGCCTCTATTCCACACACAGGTGTACCAGGCAACAAAGTCTTGAAATCGATTGGATTGCTACGAAATGTTGAACCTAAATTATTTACGACAACTGCACGAGCCCAATACATACAATTAGTTGAAAGGCTCGGAATCCCAACAGAATATTGACCAATATCTGAAATTTGTGAACCATAAGGAATTGATTGTATAGCACCAGCAAAATCTGGTGTTTCACTAATTTCTATAGACAAATCTGCTATTTCTGCTCCAGTTCCTAGGCTATCAATTGTAACCACACAAGTTGCATTTGTGTATTGAACATCTGCTACAGAAATAATAGCTGTTGCAGATGTTCCTGAGGAAACAACAGGAGTCCATTGTTCAAAATTTCCGTTGTATTCGCCACAACAACATATTGTAAACAAAGGGTAATCTCCTTCAGTACATTCAATGGCAACGACACCCGTTTCCCCAGCAGGAATATTTACTGTTTGGGATGCATTTTGCCAAGAGGAAGGATCGCCTAATATGCCCGTTGTTGAGCCAAAATAAATTGTAGCAGAAACATCTGAAACTTCAGGAGCAGTTATATAAAAATCAACTCCTGTATCTGTTAGTTTAAGATCAGTTAGTGTTCCAAAGGTTTCATCTGTGATACAGCGAAGAAATGTCATTGAGCCATCGTCTTCAATCTTATTCCAAGAATCCTTTGGTGACATAGTTGTAACACCATTAGTATTCCAAGCAAGACCCAAATCGCGCCCCCAATCACCACCATTAGGGCCCTTACCACCATTTCCATCACCAACACGAAACTCTACATCATACCATCCTGTTCTAGTTGGAGTAAAATTACCTACAGCAAAAGCTTCCCAATTTGAGTTGTTAATGATTACCGAATCACCTATTTTCACATAGCCGAAATCATCAAAATACTTACCAAAAACATATTCGATATCTTTGACAAACCACATTTGTCCAGCATAACCGAAGGTCGTATTTTGAGTATTGTAGTATGTTGTATTACCAGTCCATTCATTATAATAGCCAACATTGGGAGCATCATTATCATTAGGGACATAAATATTTGCCATTACTGTTCCAGGCACGCGTTCAAGGTCTACTGTTGGTAAAGCCCCAGTTGCATTATTTTGAAGATTTAATTTACTCTGGAGTAAGCCAGCACGATATGTAGTATCTGCAAGAGTTATTACACTAACGGAACAAAGTATAACTAGTAAAAATTTTTCTAACAATTTCATATTTAACCTCACAAGTATAATCATATAGAAAGTAAATTTCACTATGATTGAATAATACCATAAGCAACCATATATTTGTCAAGAAATTTCACTTAAACACATACAAGTGCTTGGATAAGCAACTAGAATACAGAGCATTATAGAGTCGGAGTCATTGTCGCCCCCCTCATGGGGGAAAAAGCAATATGTTAAATCGTGGTGTTAAAGCACTATCGCAAGGACAATTAGACGATAAGACTATCGTGACGTTAGACGCTAGACGACAAGACAGATTTCAAGCTGACGCTATAGCCTTCGGCGAAACGCGGAGCACACGTAGTGTGATTTTCATGAGAACGGAGACACGGAGAGTTGCTGGGGTTTTTATTGTTTGCAGTTTTCCTCCTTACCTCCGTACTCCGTGTTAGGCGAAAGCAATGAGTGAAACGATTTAAACGCTCTCGCTTGAGCCTTCGGCGAAACGCGGAGGATAAAGAGAACGGAGGCACGGAGGGGTGATGGGGTTTTGGGAGAAAGCGAGAGGCTGCAAAGCCACCTTCATCTTCTCTCTCAAACTGTCATACTATCATACTGTCAAACTATAAAAAAATGGAACTTTTTAGGTGTTGAGGCTTGGAAAGTTTGACAGTTTGCGAGTGGGCGAGTTGGAAAGTTTGACAGTTGGGGGTCTAGGGCGGCAAAGCCACCTTCATCTTCTCTATCAAACTGTCATACTGTCAAACTATACAAAAAAAATGGAACTGTTTAGGTGTTGGAAAGTTTGACAGTTTGCGAGTGGGCGAGTTGGAAAGTTTGACAGTTGGGAGTCTAGGGCGGCAAAGCCACCCTCATCTGCTCTGTCAAACTGTCATACTGTCAGCACACAAAGGGCTGTAGTCCCTTTCTCCAATATCTTCCCAAACCTCTCCGTGCCTCCGTTCTCCCCAGCCTCCGTGTTAGGCGAAAGCAATAAGTGCAACTATTTAAGCGCTCTCGCTATAGCCTTCGGCGAAACGCGGAGAAAAAAGAGGTAAGGAGGCACGGAGGGATTCTTGGAGTATTGGAAGCTAGTACAATTCTCCATTGTCCTCCGTAAAAATCACACTATGTGTGTCCGTGTTAGGCGAAAGCAATAAGCAACGCGACTAACAACAATTAGCTTTTCACTGTCTAATTGTCTCGCGTCTCTCTCCCTAGAAACACCGAGTGGCTTCGCTACCCTCCTGGGTAAAGAAATAAATATATTATCTTAGGTTAAAGCTTGGCACTTAAATTTCTTCGCACCAACCGTAAATATCAGGTGCTTCGCCATACTGGATTGCTTGTACCTTTTCGTATAACTCCTGAACAACAGGACCACAAGAATCACTATCACCTAATGTAATAACCTTGTCTCCGCGTGTTATCTCATAAACTGGAGTTACAACAACAGCTGTACCACAAGCTGCTATCTCAGCAAAATCTTCTAGCTCTGTAAATGGGATTGGGCGAACCTCAACCTTGCGCCCAGAGTCGGCAGCAATCTGCTTTAGTGTTAGATTTGTAACACTTGGCAATACTGATGTTGAATCTGGCGTTACATAAGTTCCATCCTTCTTAATTCCCAAAAAGTTTGATGTAGCAAACTCTTCTACGTATGTATGGCTCTTTGAATCCAAGTATAGCTCTACTGGGTAGCCAGCTGCCTTTGCCTTTTCGTGAGCATAAAGGCTTGCCGCATAGTTGCCACCAATCTTAATATCACCAGTTCCAAGAGGGGCTGCACGATCGAACTCATCATAAATAATTGCACGGACAGGCTTTAAACCTCCCTTATAATATGCACCAACAGGCATTACCATCACGATAAATGTGTATTCCTTAGCAGGAGCAACACCAATCTGAATACCAGAGCCAATCAATAGAGGGCGAATATAAAGTGAGCCACCTGTACCATATGGAGGAACAAATTCTTCATTGGCTCGAACTACACGCTTTACTGCATCAACGAACATCTCTGGTGGAACAGGTGCCATGCAAGCACGATTTGCTGTACGGAACATACGATTTGCATTTTCAAATGGTCTAAAAATACGCACCTTACCGTCCTTGCAACGGAATGCCTTCATCCCCTCGAATGCTTCCTGTCCGTAGTGTAGGCATGCTGCACCAATATGCAAATTGATAAAAGGCTCCTTCACAAGCTCGCCATTATCCCACTTACCGTCTCTCCATGTATAACGAATATGACAATTTGTGTCTCTATAACCAAAGCCTAATTTTGTCCAATCTATGTCAGCCATTTTGAAATCCTTTTTTTAAATAACTTAATTTAGATGCTTTAATTTTCCACCTTTTCGGTAATTTTTGCAAGCAAAAAATGATTTCCGTTAGCGATTTCATTTTAACTGTTTTCTGTAAAATTAAATGCACGATTTAAGAGTTGAAAAAAAATAAAGGGTTTTTATAGAATTAAGACCGTTGTAAACGTAAAAAAAATAAGTCCCAAATGACAAATTTAGACAAACAAGATTGTGGTTCCTTTACAA
>JAZNPC010000009.1:0-46617 GCA_045589455.1 Kiritimatiellia bacterium | reverse complement strand
AAATAACACCAACAAATTTTACAATTTATCATAAAAACGCAGAAAATATATCTGCGGTAGAGTTTTTTGTCTAAAAATCAAATTTGCCTCTTTTTTTGCTTGACAGGAATACATACTTGTATATCCGTGTCCATCCGTGTTCTTGAAAAACACACATCCGTGTGTCCGTATTTTCGAACCTCGCACTTCTAGTCATCACACTACCCTCCTTATTCACAAAACCACCATCCGTGTGTCCGTGTGGGGAAATTTACATTGCACGATTATTCAGTCTTTGATAAAATGCAACAAAAATTAAATAATTAGGTATAGCAATGGCAAAAGAACCACAAAACGATCCTTCCGAAAAAGAATTTCTTAAGGAATATGATATAACAAAATACGACCGACCAAGTGTTACGGCCGATGTGGTTGTTTTTTCTGTTCAAGATATTCCTACAGGAAATTATAGAAAGCCATTTGAGTCACGTATGTGCGTGCTATTGATAGAAAGAGGTGCACATCCATTTAAAGGCTCTTGGGCTCTTCCTGGTGGATTTTTGAGAAAAGGCGAAACAATTGAAGAATGTGCAGCACGTGAGCTAAGAGAAGAAACCAGCCTAAATAGCAATGCCCTTCTTCCTATTGGAACATTTTCTAAGCCAAATAGAGATCCTCGTGGTTGGATTATTTCTTCAGCCTTTGTTGCGATTGTAAAAAAATCAGCGAGCTTTATAATGGCTGGAGATGATGCAGCAATTGCTAAATGGACACCTGTAGATGAAGTTCTTTCTAAAAATATTGAGCTAGCATTTGACCATTTTGAGATTATAGAAAAGGCTATTGAAAGACTAAGATTTGGCAATAAGGATGAGCTAGCATTTGAATTTCTTCCTAAAGAGTTTACTATTGCTGAGCTACAATTTGTGCATGAATTTATTGAAGGACATCCTCTTTTGGGTCCAAACTTTCGTAGAAGAATGAAGAATCTAATTGAAGAAACAGATTCTAACGATAATGTAACAATTTCTCACAAAAAGCTAACTAATGTTAAAAAGTTTGAGACAGCAGCATGTTGTTCTATTAAAACGCCACGTAATCTATATTTGATACCTTTAGCTAAATGTGTACCAGATGAATGTTATAACAAGGATAAAAAAGAGAAAAAAATCTCATATAGAGAAGAAAAGCCTAGCATCAAAGAAGAAGGTGTAGGCCATCGTCCAGCAACATACTTTAAGAAAAAAGCAAACAAAAATCCTTAAAGTAAGATTCGTATTGTTAAAATAACAAAGGGAATTATTCGTTAACCCTCGCACTTCTTGCCGTTATGTGCACTCTGCTTCCTATGCATCTTTGCATCTCTGCGTAGGACTTAAGCCAACTATCAGGATAAAAACACAAGATTTACCTATAATTTTTTTGATAAAACTACTTGATTTTGTTTTGATATTTGGATATTATGTCAAATAACCAAATGTTAAGGTGTGTTTATGGATAAATTTGATAAAGAAGCATGGAATAAACCAGCAAAAAAATTTAAGGCTTTAGGCCATCCTCTTAGGCTTTGGATTGCAATGGAGCTCGACAAGGAAGAGCATTGTGTTCAAGAGCTTGTAGAGCTAACAAACTTTGATTTTTCAACTGTTTCTCAGCATGTAGCCATACTTAAAGAGGCTGGTGTTTTAGTTGATGAAAAGCGTGGTAAACATGTTTTTTATACTCTTAAATGCGAGTGTGTGCGCAAATTTTTAGAATGTGTCGCAGAAAATCGTAGTAAAAGTTCTTGCGAAAAATAATATTAGGGGAAGGATCATATTATGACAGTTATAATTATTGGCGGTGTTGCTGCTGGCGCTAGTGCTGCTGCTAGATTACGTAGATTAGATGAAAATTGTCGCATCCTCTTACTAGAAAAAGGAAAATTTATCTCTTATGCAAATTGTGGACTACCCTACCACCTAGGTGGCGTAATTCCAGAGAAGGACAACCTTCTTGTTATGCCTGCAAAGAAATTTGCAGCATGGTTCAATGTTGATGTGAGGACAGAATGCGAGGTTGTCAAAATAAATCGCGAAAACAAAACCGTTTTATGCAAAACACCTGATGGTGAATATGAAGAAGCATACGATAAGCTTCTTATTGCTACTGGTGCAACTCCTAACGAAAAAAGTGACATCCCCAATGTGTTCAATCTATGGACAATTAAGGATATGGAGGCAGTATATGCCCGCCTAGGCAATGCAAAAAGTGCTGTAATCGTAGGTGCAGGATTTATTGGCCTTGAAGCAGCAGAAAATCTCAAAGAAAAAGGACTAGATGTAACAGTTATTCAGCGTGGTCCTCATGTTCTACCAACCATTGACAAAGAGATGGCTACACCACTAGCTCAAGAGCTAGAACGTAGTGGTATCTCTGTCCGTTATAATTGCACAGTAAAGAACTACGTAGCAAAGGATGGTGGCGTAGAGATTGAAATGGATTGCGGAGACAAAATTAATGCCGATGCTGTAATCCTTTCTACTGGCGTAAAGCCAAATTCTACTATTGCTCAGGAATGTGGGCTTGATTGTGGTTCTCGTGGACACATTAAGGTAAATGAATTCCTTCAAACCTCAGACCCAGACATCTATGCAGCAGGAGATGTTGTTGAGTTAAATGAACACTCCCCTAACTCATTTGCTGCTGTACCACTTGCTGGACCAGCAAACAAGCAAGGGCGTATTGCCGCAAATAACATTGCTGGAGGCAAAGCCACATACAAGGATAGCTATGGAACAAGCGTTGTTAAGGTTGGGCATCTAACCGCGGCATCTGTTGGTATGACAGAAGGGGCTCTACTACGTGATGGAAAGAAATTCCATAAGCTATATTTACATCCAAATTCTAATGCATCCTATTATCCTGGCGGCAATCGCATGACCCTAAAGCTACTTTTCGGTGATGATGGGACAATTCTAGGCGCACAGATTGTTGGAGGCAAAGGTGTTGATAAACGCATCGACACTATCGCAACCGCTATGCGTAGAGGCATGACGGCACCAGAGCTAGGAGAGCTTGAGCTTGCATACGCTCCTCCATATAGCTCAGCAAAGGATCCTGTAAACTTTGCTGGCTTTGTTTCTGAAAATATTTTGTCGGGACTTACTGATGTTGTATATCCAGACACAATTCCTGCTGAAGCTGTTGTGCTAGATGTGCGTAAACCAGAAGAAAATGCACTTGGAGCAATACCTGATGCAATCAATATTCCATTAGGTAAGCTTAGAGAGCGTCTTGGCGAGCTAGACAAGAGTAAGCTTATTGTTTGCTGCTGCCAGGTAGGCTTGCGTGGTTATTTAGCAGAGAGAATCTTAAAGCAAAATGGCTTTAAGGCAGCCAACCTCTCTGGTGGTTGGTTGGGATGGAAGCTATTCTTTCCAGAGCAAAAGAAGGTAAAGCCTCAAGTAGCAAAGAAAATAGAGGCGCCAGCTGCTACAGGTAAAACACTTGATGTTCGCACACTTCCCTGCCCAGGTCCAGTGATGAAGCTAAAAAAAGAAATTGCTGAAGCCCCGGAAAATTCGGCACTTCATCTTTTGGCCGCATCTACCTTTGAGACCGATTTATTAAATTGGGCACAAAATAATGGTGCAACCATTGCAAATTTAAAGCATACAGAGGATTATATGGAAGCAGATGTAATTAAAGGAGTAGCTCCTATCAGCTCTACACCTACCCTGCCACAAAATCACGAGGTAGCTATGGTGCTATTTAGCAATGATTTTGATAAAGCAATGGCAGCTATGATTCTTGCTAATGGATTGGCTGCAAGTGGAGCAAAGGTAAGCATATTCTTTACCTTCTGGGGACTATCTGTATTAAGAAAGAACCCTGGTCCTACTGTTAAAAAGAATTTTATTTCTAGCATGTTTGGCTTTATGCTACCACGTGGCGCAACAAAATTAACACTATCCAAGATGAATATGCTGGGATTGGGTAGCGCCATGATGAAGAATGTAATGAAGCAAAAGAACGTCCTTACTCTACCAGAACTAATGGCATCTGCTAAAGAGGCGGGAGTAAAGTTTATTGCCTGCGATATGGCAATGGATGTTATGGGTATTACCCGCGAGGAATTGATTGAAGTAGACGAGGTGGCAGGAGTAGCAACCTTTGCTGCATTAGCCAAAAATAGCAATAACACACTATTTATCTAGGAGAAAAATATATGAAAATTGCAGTAACATGTGAAAATGGTCAAGTATTTCAGCATTTTGGGAACGCCCCAGGATTTGCAATATTTGAGGTAGAGGACAAGAAAATTGTTTCAGAAAAGCTTCTTTCCAGCGGAGAATTTGGTCATGGTGCATTGGCTGGACTATTAGCTGAAGAGAATGTAGATGTTTTGATTTGCGGTGGTATTGGTGGCGGTGCTATCAATGCTTTAGGTAATGCAGGCATCCAAGTTATTGGCGGCGCAGAGGGCGATGTCAAAGCTGTGGTTGAAGCACTACTTAACGAATCACTACAGGTAAGAGAGGACTTCCACTGCAACCATCATCACCATGGTGAAGGACACACCTGCGGTAATCATGGATGTGGATCTGGACATTGTTCTCACTAATAAACAAAACAACAATCAGCAGCCAACAATCAACGAAACAATGGGTTTGGGTTATAAACGTTGAGTGTTGAGCGTTGAGCGTGGTTATGAAAAACAAAAGGAGTGATGGTTTTGCCATCACTCCTTTTTTTTAAGCACTTAATAGTTTACTTAAGAGTTGCACCACTGCTAGCATTACCAACTAGCTGTGAGTATCTGCGTAACCAGCCTGTAAACTTACGTGGTGACCACTCTGGCTGATTCTTTCTGCGCTCCTCTAGCTCTGCAGCTGTTAGGCGTACGCTTAGCTTGCGGCTATTGATATCGATATCAATGATATCGCCATCCTTTAGCAAGCCAATTGGACCACCCTCAGCAGCCTCTGGAGAAACGTGACCAATGCAAGCACCATGTGTTGCGCCAGAGAAGCGTCCGTCTGTAATCAAAGCCACAGACTCACCTAGACCAGCTCCAATGATGTATGCTGTAGGAGCAAGCATCTCCTGCATACCAGGACCGCCCTTAGGACCTTCGTAGCGGATAACAACAACATTACCTGGTTTTACCTTGCCATCAAGAATACCCTTGCAAGCCTCCTCCTGAGAGTCAAAGCAAATTGCTGAACCAGAGAATACCATCATTGATGGATATACACCAGCCTTCTTAACAACAGCTCCCTCCTCGCAAAGGTTACCTGTAAGAATTGCCAAGCCACCATCATTAGAATAAGCCTGCTTAATTGGGCGAATTACTGTCTCATTCAAAATCTTTGCACGAGCAGCAATTGAGCCAATTGTCTTACCAGAAACTGTTGGGCACTTCTTATTGAGCAAGCGAGGAATCTCACTAATGCGCTTCAGAATTGCAGGTACACCACCAGCTGCATGAACATCCTCAATGTGATAGCTGCAGGAAGGTGCAACCTTGCAAACATTTGGACAACGCTTTGAAATGCGATTGATGCGCTCTAGATCGTAAGGAAGACCTGCCTCATGAGCAATTGCCAATGTGTGAAGCACTGTGTTAGAGCTACCACCCATTGCCATATCTAGGATAAATGCGTTATCAATGCTGTTGATTGTGATAAGATCACGTGGAAGAGGTCCCTGTGCCTTTGCCATCTCAACAACGCGCTTTGCAGCTGTACGCCATAGCTTCTTACGCTCTGGAGAAATTGCAGGAATTGTACCATTGCCTGGTAGAGCAAGACCAATTGCTTCGCATAGGCAGTTCATTGAGTTTGCAGTGAACATACCAGAGCATGAGCCGCAGCCTGGGCAAGCATTCTCTTCAATTGTCTGAAGCTCTTCCTCATCGATGATTCCATTCTTCTGAGCTGCAACAGCCTCAAATACAGAATTAAGGTCAAGAGCCTTACCTGTCTTTGGATGCTTACCAGCCATCATTGGACCACCACTAGCAAAAATTGTTGGAACATTTGCACGAATAGCACCTAGAACCATACCTGGAACAATCTTATCGCAGTTAGGAATGCAGATAAGAGCATCAAACTTATGAGCTGCAACCATTGATTCTACACAGTCTGCGATTAGCTCGCGAGAAGGCAATGAATACTTCATACCTGTATGAGCCATTGCAACACCATCGCATACACCGATTGTATTAAACTCAAAAGGAACACCACCTGCCTTGCGGATTTCTTTCTTAACAAATTCAGCTACCTTATTTAGGTGTACGTGACCAGGAATGATCTCTACAAAGGAATTGCAAACACCAATAAATGGCTTGCCCATATCCTCTCTTTTTACACCGTCTGCGTATAGAAGGCTTCTATGTGGAGCTCTCTCAAAGCCTTTTTTAATTGTATCACTATTCATGTGTATATATCCTTAAAAACAATAAGTTTCTTTAATAAAAATTAGTAAGGAAAATGATACTACAAAACCCGAGAAATTGCAAGCGCGATGGAATGCATAACTCATAGCTATAACACGCGTAAGCTCTATAGAGTTAGCTTTGTGCAAGAGAATCGCGGATATGAGCTGCACAATTACTTGTGATGATATTTATGCCTATATCTATGCATCGCTTTGCTGTGGCAGGGTCATCAACTGTCCAAACAGAAAATTCAAAGCCAGCAGCCTTGACCTTATCTACATATTCTTGATTGAGAAATGTAAAATTTGCCCTAATATCTACGCCATCTGCACCCATTTCATTTAGCTCTTCAATAAGCCTATCAACGGATGGCCACCAAGTGCCATCTTGGGAAACCCAGAAGTTTGCTAAAAAATATGCCTTCCGATTTGGGAAGCGCTGCTTATAAAGCTTTACAATATTATTTTTAAAGCTAATCATAACTACCTTTTCAGGCGGCAATTGGGCTTTATCTAACTCTTCAACCAAGGCATCTATTACATTAGGGTCATCCTCTTTTATTTCTATAAAATAAAGGCGATCATTTCCTAAGTATTGAATTGTCTCACCAAAGAGAGGAATACGTGCATTTTCAAAGCCTGGCTTGTTATTATTGGCGCAAAGCTTTTGTAGTTCATCGTAAGTAGATTCTTCTATTTTCATAGACGCACCACCGCAGGTGCGTTTTGTATCAGAATCATGACAAACCACAAGCTTTTTATCAGCAGTAAGGCGTATATCGCATTCCATGCCACTTGTATTGCGATCTAAAGATAGTTTAAATGCATCAAGCGTATTTTCTGGAGCATCAATACTTTCCCCTCGATGAGATATCCAAAACATAAATATAACCCTTGTATTTACTCACTAATAGGCTACGCCCCACGCGGCGTAGCGCACAACAAACTAATTATTGTTTTTTCTATATTCTGCATCAGCGAGGGCGCAGAAGTGCTTAATAAGCTCTATCTCTTTAGGATCATATGGTCTAAGACTTGGACGATATAAATCATGGAACCACTTTGTAAAATCTATTGGTGCCTGATTATCTTCCTCATACCAGTTCCAATGAGCTTCATATGGCTCATAGGTTTGATATTTTCCGGCAACAAAGCCCCAATTATAACAGCCAATATTCTCTAGATAGAACAATGGGAAATTTTCAAAGACTGTATTTCCTGTGCAACGAGCTAACCATTCGGTATTCATTATTGGACGGCCAAATTTCTTAAGATATTTGATTACACGAATGTGCTCTTCATAGCATCCGTAGTTATGATATGTGATAATATCTGAATTTTCTATTGCAAAGATATCCTCTGGCATAGAGAATTCAAGATTCTTATCCCGGCACCATGCAGCTATTGTAAGAGGTTGGGAAGGATTTATGGCTCGCACCACCCTAACCATTCTCTCAAGGATTGGAAGAGTAATACCACTTCTTTGGCTATTGCCTGGCTCATTAAATAAATCCCACATGCAGATACGAGCATCATCCTTATACAAGGAAACAATCTCCTCTACCATTCGGAAATAATCGTCGGCAGAAGCCTTGTCGTCGAAATAGAAATGAGGAGCTGGCTCATTGTGTCGTCCATGCTGAGAATGCTTTCTTCCTCCATGATAGCCCCAATCATAGTGCTGCTCACCTATGTATGGCATTTTCCAAAGCTCTGTCTTTGGAGGCATACAATCATTTGCAAGAACAATCATGCAGGATATACAATACTTATCGCAAAGCGAAATATAGCGTTCAAATCGCTCTAAAAAGCTATCGTGTTCTTCCTTCCACACGACATATTCAAGAATTAGGCGCACCGAGTTATAGCCTAGCTCCTTCATTACTGCTAGCTCAGCCTCTGTGGTCTGCATTCTTTCCTCAAAATGAAGTGCTTGCCATTGATCTACACGATTTACGCAATCTGCACTCATATAATTGCAGCCACGAATCCATGGACGAGAATTATACCACTCCCATGCCTTTTCTGCTGACCATCTATTCATAAATCTCCTTAAATCACCATACCTAGAATGTTGTTTATGAATTGATTTTACCAAATTCACAAATATTAAACGAGAGTTTTTTTTAGCAAAACTCATAAGACTATTACGAGCGTGATGCACGTGATGTAGAAGGGACGCAGAGACGCAACGGACGCGGAGGGCGCGGGGCTCGTGTGATGGGTGTGGTGATGAGGCGCTAACGCGCACATTCCCGCTTGTTGTTGCCTTTATTATTGCAAAATCTGACGAAGCAATAATGCAACTGCCAAGCGATAATGTGTACGACCCACCAGGCTTTTGAGACAAAGAGCGTGATGCACGTGATGTAGAAGGGACGCAGAGACGCAGCGGACGCGGAGGGCGCGGAGCTCGTGTGATGGGTGTGGTGTTGGGGCGCTAACGCGCACATTACCGCTTGTTGTTGCCTTTATTATTGCAAAATCTGACGAAGCAATAATGCAACTGCCAAACGCTAATGTGTACGACCCACCAGGCTTTTGAGACAAAGAGCGTGTTGCACGTGATGTAGAAGGGACACAACCTCCTACTCCAAGGCTTTCACAACATCTAGCACCTGCTCTGTATCAAGTGCATTCCCTACACGCTTCATTATCTCTACAGTTTTATCAAGCTGCGATAGACGTTTCCGGTTAATTGCTGCACCTTTAACAAGATAATCCTTTAATACCGATGTTGCCCAACGTCTAAACTCTACTCCTCGCTGTGATTTGACTCTATATCCAATAGAAATAATGACATCAAGATTGTAAATACCAACCTCTTGTGTCTGAGTTCGATTCTCCATTGCTCCATGACGAGTGGTATATGCAAATTTTGCATAAGCCACTTTCCTATCTACTTCACCTTCTTCAAATGCGTTTTTTATATGTCTTGCTATTACCGGTTGAGACCTTCCAAATAGTTGACACATTTGATCTTGAGTGAGCCACACAGTATCTGATTCTATTGATACAGGAAGCTTTATTACACCATCCTTTGACTCAAATAGGACTATTTCATTCTTTTTCTTCATCGTCTACCTCTCTTATGTTTAACTAACTTGTTTATGTATGATGTTCCCTTACTGCCTATTATTTTACCAAACAAAAAAATATTAGTAAACCATTATAACATCTGAGTTATCCACCCATTACGCCACGCACTTCTCGCCACCACGAGAGCCCTGCGCACCCCAGCGACCTCAGCGTCTTCTCTGACCTCCGTCCTGTCCACCGTAATTATGATGTAGGTGAAAGCCTTGGAGTAGGAGTTGCGTCCCTTTGGCGTCACACACGCTACACGTCAAATGCAAAAAGGCGTGAGCTCAAAGCCCACGCCTTTATTAAGTTAAACTTTAATCTTGCGATTGTTGCTTATTTTGCTGCTTCTACTTTGAAGAAGCCTGTTGCTGTTGCTGCAGGAACTGTTGCTACGCCATCCTCGAATGTTGCTTCAATCTCTCTCCAATCAGCAGCATCAAGAGTTTCCTTAAAGGACACCTTAACTGCTGAGTATTCCTCACCGATAGAAAGCATTGCTGTTTCGCCATCAACTTCAATTGCTTGAATAGCAACAGCAACAAATGAAAGCTTCAATTCTTCTGTTTTAACATCACCGCAATTTTTGCAAGTATATTCAATGTAGCCAGCTGCACTATCTGTTGGCTCTACTCTGCTTGTCTCAACATAGCTATGGCCTGTTGCCTTTTCTCCAGCCATTGTATATGTATCACCGCATTCGCAAGTGAAGGTTGAGCTACCATCCTTATCACAAGTAGGAGGAGTTACTTCTTCCTTATAAATGTGGTCTGCATATGGAAGTGTAACTTCTTTTGTTGCACCACAATTACAAGAGTAATATGCAGTACCTGCAACAGTACAGGTTGACTCAACTCTACCTGTTTCCTCAAAATCATGAACAAAACCAATAACCTTGGTACAGTCAAGACATTCTGCCTCTGTGTCGCAATCTCCATCAGATACATTTGTATGCTGGCAGAATGTAAGAGAACCATCTGCATTTACTGTAACGCCAACCATATCAAAGGTTACATTTTCAGAAGCAACTGGGGCATCCTTAAACATAACATTACTATCACTTGTAAATGTAGAATACTTATCGCCTACAATAGAGAAACTACCTCCATTATATACAACTGTGATAGCAGCTTCACTTCCACCATCAACTGTTGAATTAATAATGTTAGCTTTAGTTTCCCAACCACTACCTCTACCTTCGAACTTGATACCTGCTAAGTCACCATGAATTGTTGAGTTTTTAATATCCCCTACATTTGCAGAAATCCACATACCATACTCTCTAGAATTGATTGTTACATTTTCAATTCCTCCAATAACAGGAACAAAGTCACCATTCGCATCTACTTGGTCACCACAAAGATGTGTTTCTATTCCATTTGAAAGATCCTCACCATTGATTAGTACATTTTTAATTGAACCAACATAAATCTTTCTTGTATTACCTTTGGATGTCTGAAGCACGATACCGCCAAGCATCAAATTCTCATTTGGATTTTGAAGCGTAATAGTCATATCTTCAATTTTAGAAACAACACCAAACACCTTGATAGCACAAGTCTTACCTGTATGAATCAAAGTACCATTAATCAAGGAACCATTATAAAGAAGAACACCACCCCAACCGCTTGTTGTTGTAAGTGTATAACCATTCAAATCAAGTGTGATATCCTTACTAATGCTTAACTGGTCAGTGGAAAAACTCGCTGTAAAACGAATAGTATCACCTGCAGTAGCAGAATTATAAGCTGAGTTAAATGTAGATCTATTACTTGCCTCATACACCGTTGCAAAAGCAGAGGTTGAGCAAACTGTCAATAATGTAGCAGCTGCAAAAAGCAAGTGCTGTATTTTATTTGTTGGTTTCATGTTTTCTCCCTAATTTTTAATAACATTTTAACATTATATCCCAAAGCAAATGAACTGCTTAAGACAGATGCAAAATTTATAGCACAAACGTATTATACTTGTCAATCTAATGTTTTTACTCCATGCTGGAAATATGCTTTTACTGTTTTTTATTTATTCAGCCAAATAATTGTAAATAAAAAAAAAGATGGAGGAGCCCTGCCACTATCGTTCAGAGCACCTCCCGCAACCGAAAGGAGTGGTGCGCGGCATTCCGCACAGCCATTGGTGGTTAGCGTGCAAATAGGAGATTAATATGCATCAAGAGCCATGAGTGTAGGCTCTACCCCATCAGCTAATGTCTTTATCACATTTATGCGGATATATTGTGCCGTGCATACATGAGCCAATGAAAGCTTCTGTGGGATTGGGTTTGCGGCAATATTATCTAAGCGATATTCTCCCTCTATTCTCTCCCAATCTTTTGCATCAATAGAAACATCTATTGTAAAAACAACAGGAGTTCCACCCAAGGCACCTGCATTAGGTGTTAGCATAAGCCCAGAAATATCATGAGTGCTCTCTAGCTTATATTCCAAAGTAGTAGAAGCTGCATCAATTTGCTGCGCTCTATAATACTTATTTACTTTGTTATCCACCGGATTTAAGGATGGTTCTTGAGCATCAAGAACCTTTTCTAGGAGCGACTGCTCTACCTGGTAAAGCTCAAAGCTTACCGACTTAAATTCACCAGCCTGCTTAACAACCTTTAGCTGCAATGTGGCAGAGTCTATTGTTGTACGGAAGCACCTAATCCTTTTGACGCTGATAGATAGACCAGACTCTATTAGCTTTGAATCACCATTGGATGAATTTGCATATAGCTCCCAGCAATCTACTTGCTCTCCATTAGAGATATCTTCATGCATCACAATGCAATTAAAGCTTGAGCCGTCAATAGCCACTGTATCGCACTCTGAAGTAAATGTTCCTGAGAATACTTGCTTAGAGAAGAATTCCTTCTTTATTTTACCAAAGCCCACTAAGGCATCTACCTCATTCTGATGTAATACACCATCCTTAGTTGGTGAAACACCAATATTCATATTGCCACCATTACCTACTGATGAAAGGTAACGATTCATCAAATATTCTGGCGACTTTACAAGCTCATTTTCTGATTCGTGACAGAACCAACCAGGACGAATCGGGAAATCACACTCCTGCTGTTTAAAGTATGTGCCATTTATATCTCCCATAAATAGTTTATTTTCCCAACCTGGGGTTGGTGCAGCACCATCGGCAGGATAGGAGCAGCGAGCATTAGGAGAAAGGCTTCCACGCTCATTGCCAGGCCAATTAAAATCGCCATAGCATTCATCTGTCATCACACATACCTGAGGCTGTATTTTCCTAACCTCGGCAATAAGCTCATCAAAGCGATAATAATTAAAAGGAATTTTGCGGGTTTCTCTAGCACCACCATAATAGCCATCACCACCATTAGCGCCATCAAACCACATTTCAAAGGCTGGGCCATAGTAGCCACCAAAGATTTCTAGAACCTGAGCCCAATACTTTTCTCTATATGATTCGGTTGCATAGTCGGGTGCATTTCTATCCCAAGGAGAAACATAGAAGCCACATTTTAAACCATGACGCTTACAGGCGTCTGACATTGCCTTAACATAGTCAGGGCAATATTTAGAGAATGGGGCTTGGGTTATATTGTGGGTAGTTGTTTTTGTTGGCCACAAACAAAAACCATCGTGATGCTTACAAACGATAACAAGGCCTTGTAGGCCACCATCCTTACATGCCTTCACAATTTGGTCGGGGTCAAAACCCTTTGGATCAAGGAGTGCTGGAGCTTCATCACCATATCCCCACTCTCTATCTGTATATGTATTTAAGCCGAAGTGAACGATTCCAAATAATTCAAAAGGCTCTAGGAATCTCTCTAACAAAAATTTGTGTGGGACAGGTCTTTTCATAATTTTTTATCCAAACATTTACAATACAAAATCCATCAACAAGGCAAAAGCATCGCCTTGTTTTCCAATATTATAAAATAAACCCATAGTAATAATCAACTATCAACAAGCAACATAACTTGTGTGCAGTGCTCAGTGCCCAAGATGGCGTGAGGGGCACGCGAGTGCGCTCTCGCGCAAGAATAGGATGGTCAGGATTGCGTGGGTGTGTGCGTAGCGCATGACACTAGCGCTTGACGTTGGACATGGTCTTGCTCTCGTTATCGCAAGGCCAACTTACAAGCGCTAGTGTGGGGGCAACCCATGGGCTAAAAGTGCAAAGGTGTTCTAAAAACAATACAACAGCCCCCCCTTTTATTGTATTAAAAATGTTGTGCGCGCAGGCTCCTTTGCTTTTAGATGTATGTTTTTCTTGATATAAGCTTAATATATCCAATTGATTTCATCAAAGCCAAAATGCGTTTCACCACTTGAAGGAGTTCCACGCCATTGGGAACGCTTCGCATTTTTGTCCCAATAGTCAACATCTCCAAAAATAGGGCCAATGCTTGAAAACTGTACTATTTTTAACTCTATTTCCTTATCCCAAAGCTCTTTTTCAACATTGAAAATATATGGTGTGGTTATTTTCTCACCCGACAATTCACCCTCAAAATAAAGCACCGTGTATAGCTTAGTCCCTAAAAGCTCAATTCCTGTAACCCCTTGAGGCACTCTTACCCTTGCCAAAAATTCTATCTTGCCAAAATCAGCAATTTTTTCGCCTACATTGTAAGCTCTTTTGCGCTTGGTAAGCTTCACACCGCAAGCCTCTCCATTTATGATATCAGCAGAAAAATCGCCAATTACCATAGCACTTGGCATATATTTTAAGTCATTTTGACATTCGATTATAATTTTATCCAATTTAATGCTTTGCTCTTTTGTAATGCTATAATGCTCACAAATGCCTTTTGGCAACGGGTTATAATCAGTGTCAAGCAAAGGCGACACTCCGTCTATTTTTATATCTGTGCCCTTTCTTACCGCAAAGCGCACATTAAGCTCACAGTCGGCACAAGCAAAGGCAACCTTAGAGTCATTCAAGTACATAAGTCGTATGATATTTGGATTACAATAATTAACCATAAAGGAAGATTTAATTGCTTCCTTTTTTGTCGGCAAATTAGTTTTATTTAATAGGACATCATGCTCGTGTAGATAAACAATCTCGCCATCTATTACATATTTTCCCTTTGGTGCATATAGATTGAGTATAACAGAGGTGCCGCCGTTAAATCGCCTTCTGAATATTCCCTTAACACACTCACCGTCAATGTCCGTTATTGCTTTTTTATCAAATCTCGAAATAACATTGCCGATGCTTACTGCGTTGCCGTTTAAAATAAGCTGGAGTGTGTCATTAAGCTCAATAATTGGCGCATCTGTCGGTACTTCATTTAAGATGTATTTCCACTGTATTCCGTGGCATACAAGCTCATTTAAAAGTGAGAAAAGAATAGTCAAATCAAAGTCACTTGATGCATTTTTTAAGCTAATCTCGGTAGGAAATCTTATATACAAATCAGGAGAGTAGTCCTTCTTTGCAAGCTCACAAGCTATTTTTGCTTCCTCTGATAAAAGACGCATACCTCCAAAATCAGGCTGAGCCACCGCAAAATCGCTAAAGAAATCACAAACGTGCATATTTCCCGAAATATCCATATGTGAAATCGCCAAAAAATAGTGGTCGATTTTGTGGCACGCTGCTAAGTAAATCATACATCTTTTCTTTGCATAGGACATATCGCAAGGACCAAGGGCGAAAAGCTCCGCCATTGCACCCTTGTTCTTCCCCGCGTATTCTATTCCACCCAAAAGAGCCATTAATGATCTGTCCTCAAAGCAAGTGGCAATTTCGTCAATACCGGACAAGTGGAAGGCGGAAAGATTTTTTAAAAAATCGCCGTTATATCTAACTGAATAAAAGGGCTCATTATCACACATCAAATGCCCTGTCATTAAAATGCCGTGTGACTTACACCAGCTTGAAAGCTTGTCTATATAAGCTTCCTTAAATCGGGCAGAGGCAAGCTTCATTGCGCTTTCACAAAAATCCTCACTATGCGAGAGTAAATCATGGAAAAAATCCTTATCGTATGATACCTTATAGTCGTTTTCTATTCCGTCATAATATGGCAAATATCCATTCTGTGAGCAATAGCCAATCGATGGCTCATCAGTAAAAATACCTTTTATTATAGTGCCAAAATAATTACCAAATCGCTTATAATATTCCTCGTGAGTTAGAGAAATAAAGTAGTCAACTGCTTTGGGATTCATTAAATCCGGAAAAAACTTTTCGCCAAAAATATCGGAGTTGTGATTTGATTTACAGCTTATTTTACCAATATCGTCGCCCTCTATTTTTATTGATTTTAAGCGAAAGCATTCGTTTTTAGTGACTTTTCCACACGCATCTCCCGATGGCCAGTTAAAATCATCATAAAGCCAAATGGACATATTAAGCGCCTCTGCACTTTTTATAAAATCCCCAATGGCAGAAAACCACTCCTCACTCAAATATTCAATTAAACAGCCCGAGCGAGGGTAAATCATTACCTCGTCAATTCCGTTTTGCTTCAAATCGTTCAAATAGTTAAATATATCCTTGTCTGTTGGCTTGCCAACCAAAGCAGACATAGTAATTAAGGGGCTTTTCATAATAAGTTTTCCTTTCGGTAGCCTTTAATGGAATTATACCATAGCTTATTATAATTTTTCCATATTTTATATGAAATAAATTTCTGCACCGACCAAACGGGCCCTCTTTATAAAGGCAACAAATTAGATGCACGTGACGCACGTGATGCACGAGACGCACGTGATGCACGAGACGCCGAAGGGATGCATTATAATAAATGAAGAATGAAAAATGAAGAATGAAGAATTCAGGTAGAGTTGAGTGGTTTTTTCTCCATTCTCGCGTCTAATCTCGTTCGCTGCGTCCTCTGCGTCGCAGCGTCCCTTTTTCGCACTTTTGAAGCATGCTACCGCACGCAAAGCGACTGGAAGTCGCTTCTCCATACTCTTCCTGCACGCGAGCGTGACGCACGAGACGCCGAAGGCTATAGCGAGAGCGACCTCTGACTTATCCGTGATTGGTTAGTTAGCATGGTATCAAGTTTGATAGTTGGGTAGTTTGCGAGTTTGATGGTTTGATAGTTTGTGTAGTATGCAAAAGTAAATGCAACTTTGCAAGACTAAACGCACCAAAAAAGGTGCATTTAATTTTGCAAATAACACGCCCGCTTTGCGCATCACAATTATTTGTTGGCAGTTGATTATTATACTAGGTTTGTGGTAGAATTTAACATTATGAAACTAAATCCAAATCTTATACCATTCAGTACAGCCCGCTCTTATCTAGCAATCGCTCCTCATCAGGAGAACGATTGGCATCGCACTCACCCAGCTGGGCTATTCCTAAGAACAGTTCGCACACGTGCAGATGTTCCATTTGTGGCTCTCCTAACTCCAATTCTTAAGGATGGAACTATCCTAGAATTTGATTGCTACGATATGGAACCAGATTGCTTCTGCGCAAAAACCTCTGTAGGAAGCATTGAGTTTACATTTTTAGATGAAGCTACTGTGCTAGCTCAAGCAGACAATGTGAACCTGGGACTAAGAATCAATTTTATGTCCAAAGGGCTAATGTCACAATTCCTCTACCCTGTACCTCGTCCAGGCGAGACAACCTCTGACGGCACGCTTATTTTAGCTAACGCCAATAAGAATCGTGCTCGTTTCCTATTGGCTGCACAGGCTGGCAAATTCATTCCTGCTGACCCAGAGTGGGATGGTCGCTGCTCAGACAATATGTGTACAGATATCCTTGCAGATACAGACTCTACTCCATTCTCATTTGCAATTAAGGAATATCTTGAGGAATGGGATGGAACAGTTCCTTCATATAATTTTGATACTGCACGCAAGGCAAATGGGAAAGCATTTGATGATTTCCTAAACGGCATCCCTAGCGTGGCTCCAGAATTAGAAGAGACTCGCCAACAGGCAGCATATTTGCTATGGAGCTGCATTGTGGCACAGTATGGTCTCTTGGGTAGAGATGTAATGCTTATGTCCAAGAATTGGATGAACCGCGTTTGGAGCTGGGATCACTGCTTTAATGCTATGTCTATTGCTGATGGACATCCAGAGAAGGCTTGGGATCAGCTAATGGGTCAATTTGATTTACAAGGTGAGGATGGTAGCCTACCTGATTTTATTAGCGAAGGCACTACCCTACGTGGCTATGTAAAGCCACCTATCCATGGCTGGACACTTAGAAAAATTTTAGATAAGGTTAATCCATCAGAGGAGCAGCTTGAAGAGGCTTATGAGCGCATTTCTCGTTGGACAAATTGGTGGCTAACACGCCGTGACCGCAATGGTAATGGTCTTTGTGAATATGATCATGGTAATGATTCTGGTTGGGATAACTCAACTGTATTTCTTGATTTACCACCTACTGAAACACCAGATTTAGCAACCTTCCTTTCAATTCAGGCAGATGTATTGGCAGACATTGCCACACGCCTAAATAAGCCAAAGTCAGAGATTGAGGCATGGAAGGCAATTTCTGAGCAGCAAATCAATGATATGCTAAGCATCTTGTTTGATAAGAATGGCAAGCCTATGACTCGCCAAGCATATACTGGCAAGACATCATATCCTGAAACATTGTTGCTACGTGTACCTGTTCTATTAGGTGATAAGCTCCCAGCTCACATTCGTGAGTCATTGCTTAACGACCTAAGGTCTGACAAGTTCCTCACAGAATGGGGCTATGCAACTGAGAGTCCAGCATCTCCATATTATGTAAATGATGGCTATTGGCGTGGTCCTATTTGGGCACCAAGCACATTTATCATCTATGAGGGCTTAAAGGCTTGTGGTGAGGATGAGCTTGCAAAGAAGATTGCTGCGCAATTCTGTAAGATGTGCGCAAAGAGTGGCTTTGCGGAGAACTTTGATGCTCAGACTGGCGAAGGCCTACGTGACCGTGCATACACATGGACCGCAGCTGTATTTTTGCTACTTGCATACACCACAAAGTAGCAAAAGAAACGATCCAATAGCCAACAACCAACAACCAATGTTGTGCGCTGCATGCTGTGCAGACTCGCGTGGCGGCTAAACGTGCGAGGTCTTTAACAAGACATTGTGCGGATACTAAAAAGAAAAAAGGAGCAGCTCTTGTGAGTTGCTCCTTTTTATGTGCAATGTTAAATTGATTAAGGTTACTTCATACTCTTAATCTCGTCCCAAGTTTTTACAAACAATTGGAGACCAGCATCATCGAGGTTATCGATTACCTCACCTCTTTTAATATCCTCGGACCGAGGGAAGATTGTTGGATTATTCTTAACCTCTTCAGACAAAAATTCTGCAGCTGCAATATTAGGGCACCAATATGTTGTGTACTCCATATTACGTGCAGCAATCTGTCCATCATGCACGAAATTGATAAATTGATATGCAAGCTCTTTTTGCTCAGAATCCTTTAATATAACCATTTCATCACAGGAAATAGAAAAGCCTTCTTTTGGAAGAACAAACACAACATTGTCATCATCAAGTTGCAATTGCCCAATATCACCACTATAGCCATGTACAAGGCTAAAATCACCGCTTGCAAGACCAGTCTTATACTGTTCATTTTCAAACTTTGTGATATTACGTTTCCATCTTACAACTACATCACGAGCCTCTGCCAACTGAGCTGGATCTGTTGAGTTTACACTATATCCTAAATATTTTAATGCTGCACCGATTGTTTCACGATAATCAGCAAGAAGCGTCATACGACCCTTTAATTCAGGATGTGTCTCAAAAACACTCCATGATGGCTCGATTTCTCCATTAACAAATCTCTTGTTATAAGCGAAACCAGTATAGGTTACCATATATGGAACACCATATGTCATAGTTTCATCTAATGCACAAGAAAGATATGCAGGATCAATATTTTCTAGATTAGGAATTTTGGATTTATCGATTGGCTCTAATGCGCCAGCCTCTGCCATTATTTCGACCATGTAGCTGGAAGGAAAAACTACATCATATCCTGAAGCTCCATGCTGAAGTTTTGCCCACATAGATTCATTTGAATCAAAGATACTAATAACCACTTCACAATTATATTTCTCTTCGAATTCACGGACGATATCCATGTCGATATATTCATTCCAGGTATAGATATTTAGTACAGGCTTGCTTTCGCCACAACCTGTCATCACGAGACCTAACATAGCACATAGTGTAAGTACAATACTTTTCATCATGTTGTAACTACCCCTCGGATGCATCGCATCCATGTTGTATACATATTGCTTAAATGTATACACATTATTGTTAAGTTCCGGAAAACGCCGGATCGATATATGCTTTATTCCTAATCAGGGAAAGCAAAGAAGCGCTATTTTATCACAGAATCTAGAGCTGTTTCAATACGTTTCTCTAGTTCATTAAAATTATTCGATTTCCACTCAGAGCAGTTCCAATCACGTATTGTCTGAGTTAACTCATGGAAGAAACGGCGAGCAACATCACGGTCTGTAAAATTCATCTTTGAATTAACTATTCTATAGAGCAATTCAAAGATATAACGCTGACGCTCTGCTGGGCAAGATGCATCAACCGCATGGAATGAATCTTGCTGCAAGTAAACAGCATCAATCAACTCGCTCTTCAAATAGTCAATAAAATCTTCGATTGCTGTACCTTCCTCACCAACAACCTTCATCATCTGAGAAACATCATTACCATGACGGAGAGCTGCACGAAGATTTTCTACCTTATCTGAATCGCAAACACTATTATACTTACTCCATGAATCCAATGGATCAATTGCAGGATAACGGCGAGCATCGGAACGAGCACGTGACAAGCCATGAAATGCACCCACCACCTTAATTGTTGCCTGGGTTACAGGCTCATCAAAGTTACCACCTGCTGGAGAAACAGCACCACCAATTGTTACAGAGCCAATACGGCCATCGCGTAGCTTTACGCGGCCTGCACGTTCATAGAAGGAAGCAACAACAGACTCAAGGTAAGCAGGGAATGCTTCCTCACCAGGAATTTCCTCTAGGCGACCAGACATCTCACGCAATGCCTGAGCCCAACGAGAGGTTGAGTCAGCAAGCAATAGCACATGCAAGCCCATCTGGCGATAGTATGCAGCCAATGTTGCCGCTGTATATACAGAAGCCTCACGAGCAGCAACTGGCATTGATGATGTATTACAAATGATAATTGTGCGGTCCATCAAGCTGCGACCTGTACGTGGGTCATTAAGCTCTGGGAATTCACGAAGCATCTCCACCACCTCACCAGCACGCTCACCACATGCTGCATAGATAACGATATCTACTTGAGCAAAGCGGCTTGTCGTCTGCTGAAGCACGGTCTTACCTGCACCGAATGGACCTGGAATACAATAAGTACCGCCTAAAGCAACTGGGAAGAAGGTATCAATTGTACGAGTTTGAGTGACCATTGTCTCCTCTGGGCGCATACGCTCTGCAAAGCAGCTAATAGGCACCTTAACTGGCCAACGCTGCATTAGAGTTACCTCAACCTCATTACCTGCATCGTCTGCTAGCTTTGCTACAACATCCTCAACCTTGTACTTTCCTGCAGCAGCAATGCTCTTTACTGTGAATCGTCCCTTTAGACCAAATGGCACCATAATATCATGCTTAAAGATACCCTCAGGAACTGAGCCAACAGGATCACCAGCAAATACTAAATCACCCTCTTTTACAGCTGGAGTAAAATCCCACTCAACATCACGTGGCAAAGCATCAATATACTTACCACGCTGAAGGAAGAATCCACACTCCTCTGCTAGCTTTGGCAATGGATTTTGAAGGCCATCAAAAACCTGTGTTAAAAGGCCAGGACCAAGCTCAACGGAAAGAAGCTCACCTGTGAACTCAACCTTATCACCACACTTAATTCCTGCGGTATCCTCATATACCTGCATATCACAGCGGCGACCCTTAATGCGAACGATTTCGCTCATAAGTGTTAAACCATCAACAATTGCATAGCCCACCTCATTTAGAGCTACAGCCTCTTCAAACTCAACTGTAATTAGGTTGCCATTAACGCCTGTTACTTTTCCTACAGTACTCATATTTCACCTATAATTTTAAAATAAATCTACTTATTTCCGCTTGCCACTGCTGTCAATCTTGTAGCGCCCTTTTCGCTATCTGTCTGACTACTACGAACATTACAGATTTTTAGTTGAATAGCATAAGCAAAAATAGCCTTTAAAGAAAATTCATCATAGCCAGCCAACTCGGTAGCCTTATCCCATAGTAGCTGATCTAGCACCTTTTGACGTAGTGCAGGATCACGCTCCTGAAATGCACTTACCACACCATTCTCTAGGACAACATCAAAGCCAGAATGTGTTCTTAGCCACTTATTAGCATCTACTCCATCAAGCTTTGCTGCACGAGCTCTTGCAACAGCATTACGTAGCTGAGTTTCTGCAGCACGCCATTCCTTGATAAAGGAGTTATTTGTTGGCTGCTCATCCTCAGAAAGCAATGCTTCTAGCTCCTGAAAATCTGCATTGCTCAACTGTTCTTGGCAAAGCTCAACAAAAGCCTCCAAGCTCATTGGTGGCTGCTTGTCGATGCCAAGCATTGGCAATGTAGAAACTAGATATGGATAGCTCATTATTTTTCCGAAATTAGCTTAATTAAAGCAGGACGAAGTAGCTGAGATAGCTTCTCAAGAACTGCTGCACTAGTAAAGTCATGCTCTACACGGCCCTCATCTAGCATAACACAAATACCTGCTGAGATATCCTTGTCTGCACGAACCTGTACGCCACCCTTTTGTGCTGCAGCAGCAGTAAACTTACTCTGTACATATGCTGCTAACTTCTCAGCATCTGCAGGAGAAACAACTAGCTCAATGTTTTCATCTTCAGTTAGATAGTTGGCAACAAGCTTGTCTATTAGACCTGTCATATACTCTGCTGATAGAGCACCCTCAACCTCTGCCTTTAGTGCGCGCTCAAAGGTTTGTTGAATTGCCTGTTCTAAACCTAAAATAATATCGCGAGAAGCTTGCTTAACGGACTGCTGTGATCTAAATTCTGTTGCTCTAGCCTCTTCCTTTGCCTTCTCTTCAATGGTAGCAGCCTGCTTCTCTGCTACAGCAACAATCTCTGCTGCTTTTGCTTCTGCATCTGCAATAATTTTAGCGGCCTTTTCTTCTGCCTTATTTACTCCTTCTGCTTGAATTTTATCAAGTAAGGACTGTAATTCTGATACCATATGATTATCTCCTAATTTTGGATACTTCATACCCAATTAATATACGAAGTATATATTCGCATAATCGCGCAAAAAAGTCAAAGAAAATGAAAAAAAGAAACGATCCAACAATCAACGATCAACAAATAATTGTGGTGCGCAAGACGGGCGCGGTGCGACAGGGCGGGCACTGAGTACTGCGAGACACAAAAACGCTGAACGTTTTTGGCTCGCACCAGGGGGAAAGCGGGAGGAGCGCATTGCACGAAACCATTACAACAATCTTGGTGCCATCACATAAGCATTACAGGGCGCATCTGAGTTATTTCCAATAGACTACCCTTTTTATTCTATAGACACAACAATAAGTTGTGTGATACAATAATAAAAGTTAATAAGGCAATTTATTTACTCAAATTGAATATAGCAATATACATACACTTTCGGAGGAATATTAATTATGAAAAAGACAAAGTTGGGCTTTTCCCTTATAGAACTAATTATTGTGATAGCTATCATTGCTATACTTGCTTCTTTAATTGCAGTAGGTACATCTCGTTTGCGTGCAAATGGTAGACGTACTAAGTGCATGAACAACCTACGCGCATATGGTACAGAATTAAATAGCTATTTAGATACGAATCAAGGTAGATTCCCTACTGCAACAAACATTGATAACCCACGTGCATGGTTCAATATTCTTCCTGAACGAATTAAGCGCCCTCGCATGGCTGATTTAGTTCCTCCTCAGCAAGAACCAACAGATTTTCCTGTTCGTATTCCAAGCGATGAAGATTTCATTTGCCCAGAGATGACATATGAACGCGCTCCAAACCAGAAGTATTATTGCTCATATGCAATCAATGCTGATTTGGTTGCTATGGGCAGGGAAGCAAAGCTACAAAATATCAAGCATCCAGAATTTTTCATTTTCCTCTGTGAAACCCCAACTCCAGACAACCCTAAAATTGATTTAGATACCATTAAGAAAACCAATCCTGTTATAGCATATCGCCATAGAGAGAGCCTCGTTGCTTGTTTTGCAGACGGCCATGTCGAACCAGTCACAAGAGTGGCTATGGAAAAAGTCAACAGCGTCTACAAGTGGAATTATAATGAGGCAACGGAAGCACCTAACGGCAAATAAATAATATAAGAGGAATTAATTAGCAATGAACACTTTTTCTGGAAAGGTCCTTTCAATTGCAGAAATGCGTGCAGAGCGTGATAGAATGCATGCAGAAGGCAAAAAGCTTGTATTCACTAATGGCTGTTTTGATTTACTTCATGCAGGCCACATTACATACCTAACTTTTGCACGCGAGCAAGGGGATGCTCTTTGTTTAGCATTAAATACTGATGCATCTGTACAAAAGAACAAAGGACCTCTTCGCCCGATTGTTAATCAGGAAAATAGAGCAAAGCTTCTTTGCGCTCTACGTTGTGTTGATTACGTTGTTTTCTTTGACGATGAGGAGCCAAAGGGAGTTATTGCAGAAATTCTCCCTGATGTGCTCGTAAAGGGCAAGGATTGGGCTCATTATGTTAGCGGCCGCGATATTGTTGAAGCAAATGGTGGCAAGGTAGTTCTTGCTGATATGGTAGAAGGCCTTTCCACAACAAACATCATCAAAAAAATTCTTGTTTCATATGCTGATGAAGCAAAATAGTAAAACTAATAAATGAAAATTTGCCTAGATTATCAGCCAGCAGTAACACAGCGTGCAGGAATTGGTCGTTATACACGAGTGCTTGCAGAACAGCTTCCGTCCTTAATGAACCCAGAGGATTCTCTTAAGCTGTTTTATTTTGATTTTAAAGGAAAGGGAGAGAAACCTTCGTCTTTACCTTCTAATGCTAGTATTAAGCGCTTTAGACTATGCCCTGGGGCTATAATGCAAAAGCTATGGAATTATTGTTCTTTCCCAAGCTTTGACATGCTTGCTGGCAAGGCAGATATTTTTCATTTTACCAACTTTCTTTCTCGTCCTGTATGCAAGGGAAAGATTGTGGCAACCATTCATGACATGAGCTTCATGAGGTATCCAGAATTCACTGAGGAGAAGAATCTTGCATACCTTACACGAGGCATAAAAAAAACAATTGAATCAGCTGATGCGATTATAACAATATCAAAATTTAGTGCTGAAGAAATTGAACATTTCTTCCCTGCTGCTAAGGGAAAGACTTTTCATTCTCATTTAGGAATCGCACAAAACTTTTCCCCATCTAATCAAGAATCTATCATAGCAACTAAAGCAAAATATAAATTAGAACGTCCTTACATAATAACTGTAGGGACAATTGAACCAAGAAAAAATCATCTACTTTTAGTAGATGCATTTGAGCAAATTGCTAGCCAAGGAATTGACTTAGTTGTTGTAGGTGGGATTGGCTGGAAAAGTGAGAAAATTATTGAACGTCTAACAACAAGTAAATACGCCTCTCAGATACATGTTCTAAATCATCTTAGCGATGGAGATCTCCCTGCTTTATATTCCGGTGCTGTAGCATTTGCACTACCATCTTACTACGAAGGCTTTGGTTTTCCTCCTCTCGAAGCAATGGGCTGCGGTACACCTGTTGTATCTGCTCCAGGAGGTTCTTTACAAGAGGTTATAGAGGATGCGGGAATAATAGTTCCTGACTATAATGCTGATGCATGGGCATCCGCTTTAACACAAGTAATTACAGACTCAAATCTACGCGAAGGCCTAATAAATAAAGGCATCACGCATATTAAAAAATTTACTTGGGATAAGACTGTGGCTGATACTCTTGAGGTTTATAAGAAGGTACTATAAATAGCAATACAGCAATCATCAAGCAACTATCAATGGCTATCAGAAGATGACTGATAGTAAATTGACAACAAGATTTAGAATATTTTAGGAAAATAAAATGAGAATAATTTTTGACGCTAGATGGATTTATGAAAAACCTTCTGGGATAGGAGTTTATTCAACTGAATTAATACGTAGATTACCAAACATTCTACCAGAGGCAAAATTTATCGTTATTTTTACCTCTAAGGAACTAACTGAGAGGACACTTCCTACCCCACCACAAAACGTAGAAATCTGCATTGTAAAGCATAAGCCAACCTCTGCCAAAAGCCAATTATTTATGCCACGCATAATAAAGAAGCTTAAGGCTGATATTTATTTTTCTCCAAATTATCTCATTCCATATATGGCATTTTCTGGCCCTTTTAAGAGCAAGACAAAATGCATCTCATTTATTCATGATATTATTCCAATAAAAGTTACAGACTATGCGCCAAACTCAAAAACAAGTAGAATGCTCAAAGTATATAAGGCTTGTATTAAGCGCACTATAAAATATTCTACTCTTGTTTTAGTAAATAGTAACTCAACAAGGCGTGACATTATTGAAGAGTTCAAACCTTCAGATAAAAACGCCAATAAAATTCACATTACCTACATAGGCGTTGCTAAACGCACTGCTGAGCCTATTATGCATGAGGCTGTTATAAATGATTTAACTGATACACAGAGAGTACGCCAACTCCTTTATGTTGGAAGATTAGATCCATACAAAAATGTTCCGCTACTTATCCAAGCTGCAAATGAAGCAAAAAAACAGCTTCCATTCCCTATTAGAGTGGTTATTGCTGGGCCTGAGGATGAAAGATATCCTCAAGCAAAGGAACAAGCAGCACAAAGCCATTTTATTCGCACTGAATTTACTGGTTTTATTTCTGACGAAGAATTGTGTCAGTTATATGCAAATAGTGATGCATTAGTTCATCCTTCTATTTACGAGGGATTTGGGCTACCAATTGTTGAGGCAATGCGTGTAGGTCTACCTGTCATTTGCACAGATGGAGGCTCCCAGCCTGAGGTGGCTGGAGAGGCATGCCGTGTAGTACGTGCAAGCAGTCTTGATGCCCTTGTAGAAGCAATAATTGAAACCCTTTCATGTCCAGAGGCTTGCATAGAAATGAGCAAGCGCGGAATTGAGCAAGCTATGAAGTTTGATTGGGATAAAACAGCACAAGAAACTAAGGATTATTTGCTCGCATAATTTTGGCAAATACCTCTACAATAAAACAGTAAAAAACAACCGTCAATAAAAGTGGCGGTTGTTTTTTTATTCCCTATTCCCTTGTTTTACCTATTAAAATAAAAAAAATATTAAAAAAAAGTGTTTTTTTTGCTTTTTTCTCTTTACTTTTGGTGTCACAAAGTGTTTAATAGTGTCAACAAAGGGAACGAAATGTCAGCAACAGACACAAATTTAGAAGAAAATAACAAAAAAACCTTAGAGGTTCAGCCTATTCTAGGTAGGGCAGATCATCGCTTAGATCCTAAGCGACGCTTCACCATTCCTAGCGATTGGTATGAGAGAATGTGCAGACCTGCACAGGTTTATGTTATGCCTTCTCTATCCCGTGAACGTTGTCTTGATGTATTTTGTCCTGCTGAATTCGATAAGCGCATGGAAGCATTTCGTAATAAAGCACTTTCAGACACAGGTAATTCAAAGTTCACTAGCAGAATTGGTGAGCTAATTAGTTGTGTCACAGTGGACACACAAAATCGCATCCGTGTGAAGGACTCTCTCCTAGCATACATCGGTATCAAGGATGAGGTTGTTCTAATCGGCACAGGCTATCACTTTGAGGTTTGGTCATTGGCCAATCGTCCTAAGCTTGATGGCTCTGAAGCAGATATTCTCGAGCTATTGGCTTCTGAAGCACAAGAATTGGGCTTCTAAAAGCTAAGCAACAAACAAGGAGCTGCACAATATGCATATTCCTGTACTGCTAAATGAGACAGTCGATGGGCTACTCCCAGCTGCCAATGCCAAATATATTGATGGCACACTTGGTGGCGCAGGGCACTCCCGCGAGCTTCTCAAGCGTGCAGGAGAAGGCGCACAGCTACTTGGACTAGATAGAGATCCTGCTGCAATTGAGCGTTGCACTGCTGCTCTTAGCGAATTTGGCGAGCGCGTAAGCATTATTCATACACCATTCTCACAGATGGGAGAGATTGCTCCAAAGGCAGGCTTCGATCAGGTAGATGGCATCATGCTAGATTTGGGTGTTTCCTCCTTCCAGCTTGATGAGCGCGAACGTGGGTTCAGCTTTATGGGTGATGCTCCGCTTGACATGCGAATGGATAATTCTTCAGGAATTACTGCTGCTGAATATCTCGCTTCCTTTGGTGATGACTGGAAGGCACTAGCCTCTGTATTGTTTGACTATGGTGAAGAAAAGCAAGCAGCGAAAATCGCACGAGCAATTATCAATGCACAGCACACCTCACCTATCAAAACAACACTACAGCTAGCAGAGCTTGTTGAGAAGGCCGTTGGTGGCCGCAAGGGAGCACCACGCCACCCTGCCACAAAAACCTTTCAGGCAATCCGCATTGCAATTAATTCCGAATTGCAAGAAGTGAAAAAAGGAATAGAGGCCGCCATCTCGCTTTTGAAGCCAGGCGGAAGACTTGCAGTAATAAGCTTTCATAGCATTGAGGATCGAGTTGTTAAGAAAACACTTGCAGAGCACGAGGGTCGCTGGGAATCCCTGCAACAGGGAGGAGCAAAATGGATTGGGACCCTACCTGCTGTAAAGCGAGTTAACAAGCATCCAATTACAGCAAGCGAAGAAGAGCTGGTAAACAATCCACGCGCCCGCTCTGCAAAGCTGAGAATCGTGGAAAGAATAGATGATTTAAAACAATAATTTTATAGGGAAAAAACTATGGCAAAAACGAGAAGAAACAAAAATAAGCGAAATGATAAACAGTTAAATGTTTATTGTGTTTCAACTGGTGCAATACTCGTTGTGATTGGACTGTTCTTATTTTTCGGTGCCGGAATTTTAGTACGCCATGGAAACAACAGTCTTGAAAACAAAATAAAGCAGGCAGAAATACAGCATGCAAAGCTTGAAAGCATTTTAAGGAGTGAATCCGCAAATCTTAATTCAAAGCAAAACATTGCTGAAATTCAAAGATCTCTTAGCGTTCATCACGTCGCTATGAACCCTTTACGTAGAGTTCAATGCCATGTTTTTTGTCTAAACAATCAAAGAGTTCCTACACATAGTGAGCAAACAGCTGTTGCTTATAATAACAACTAAAATTATTCCTTTCTAGCGCATCGTTATTGCCATTGCTTCCTCTATAAATATTTTGGTTTTGAGGTGCGGAGCTTCCGCACCTTTTTTATTAAGTAATATTGGATTTAATAATTTTGATTTGCTAAACCTATTTTAACCCTAGTAAAGAGATACTAATCCATATGAGTAAAAGATCAAGGAAACAACGATATTGGATTATCGGATTTGGTATATTCATTTTTCTACTTTACGTTATAATTGTAACCGATTTAATTCGCACGCAATTAGGTCTTAATTATAAATCACAGCACTACACATTCGAACCAAAAAAATTTAAAGAAACTCTATATGCTGTACGTGGCACAATATACGATCGAAATCTTGACTCTCCAACTGTTTTAGCCACCTCTGCCCCACAATGGACTGTATTCATTGATCCTTCAATGATTTCTACTAATGACACTGTTCTATTTGAAACACTAGCTAGCTGGGGAGAATTATCAGAGGAAAAGATTTTAGAAGGCATAGGGAAGGATCGCTCTAGCAAATATTTTAGATTAGGTAAAACTACAAATAGAGATTTTGTTGAATATCTTAAAACCAATTCTGTCACCAGAAAGTGTATTGGCTTTGAGGACTCATATGTTCGTCAATATCCTATGGGAAATTTCCTAAATCCAGTTCTTGGAATTGTAAATTCAAATGAGGAGCCTCTTTTTGGTATTGAATATGAATACAACCAATATCTTGAAGGAACAAATGGGTATGTAACAGGTATTAAAGATGCGCGCCAACATGAGCTCCGTTCTTTCCGTACCGGCGAAGTTCCTGCCATTGATGGAAACAACATATATTTAACTATTAGTACTTATATTCAGCATTGTGCAGAAGAGACTTTAATCAATGCAATGGCGACAAACAATGCACAACGCGGATGGATCATTGTTCAACGGCCATACACTGGTGAAATTCTTGCAATGGCTTCATATCCAACATACACTAGAGAAAATTATGGCAGTGAAGATTCTGAGCTATTTAGAAACTTTGCAACAGGATGGAACTATGAGCCGGGCTCTATTATGAAAGCAATGATTTTCTCGTTAGGTCTTAACGATAATCTCTATACAACAAATAGCGTATTTGATTGTAGACCTCGCCTTTTCTATGGAAGACCACTATCTGATCATGTTGGTGACGAGGAAACATTTGCAACAGCACTTGCAAAATCGAGTAATCGTGCTTCTTCAATTATCGCTATGTCTTCAACTAAAGAGCGTATGGAGCAATATTTAAAAGCATATGGATTTGGTGAAAAGACAGGAATCGTTAGAATTGGAGAAGAGAAAGGTATTCTAACTCCACATAAGAATTGGTCTAATCTTCAGCACATACGAATTGCCATTGGTCAAGGCATCTCAGTTACTCCTATTCAAATGATTGGTATGTATAGTACAATTGCTAATGGAGGTGTTCGTATGAAGCCATACCTTGTTAGAGAAATTCACTCCCCTACAGGTGAAGTTATTCTAAAAAACGAACCACAGCCTATTGGACGAGTAATTAGCGAAGAAACTGCTAAAGAAATTTCAATGCTACTAGTAGGAGTAACTGATAGAAGCATTGGTGGAACTGGACGCAGAGCAAGAATTAAAGGCTACAATGTTGCGGGTAAAACAGGAACTGCTCAAAAGGCTATTCCGGGCGGATATTCTCATACTGATTATACAGCTTCATTTGTAGGCTACTTTCCGGCTGAAAAGCCAGAGGTTTGTATCTTAGTTGGCTTGGATTCACCTAAACCTCTACATCAAGGAGGAACCGTAGCTGCTCCTATTTTTTCAGAGCTTGGAAAAAAAATAGCGGATTACCTAAATATTCCTACTAGCGATGATCAAATCCATAATATTTATAACTACATTGATATGAACAAATAATTTTTATTAATGTTAAATTAGGAATTTCATAAAATAATGACAATACCAACCACACAGCGTACCGAATGTGATTCTCGCAAATTACACCCTGGCGATACTTTTGCTGCTATATCAGGAGAGAAGCAAAATGGTAATGCCTTTATCCCTGCTGCTATTGCCGCAGGGGCAAAAGAAATTATTAGTGAATTGAATCGCCCTACAGAAATCCCTTCAAACATAAAATGGACCAAGGTGCGCGATGCAAGATTTGAATTGGCTCGTAGAGCATGTGCACAAGCAGATAATCCTTCTCACAAAATGAAGGTATTTGCAATCACGGGCACAAATGGTAAAACAACAACAGCAAATCTTCTCAGAGCTATTTTAACATATTCTAACCTACCATGTGGATTATTAAGCACAATAGGTAACTCTCTTTATCCATTAAAGCAAGAGGATGCTTCTGATGCTCTTAGTAGTACATCTACTCTACTGCCATCTAACAATACTACTCCTGGCCCAATTGAGCTACAAGATAGTCTTGCATTAATGTATGATAATGGGTGCGAAGCATGCGTAATGGAGGTTTCCTCACATGCGCTAATGCAGAAGCGCACATACGGAACAATATTTGAAGGCGTTGCATTTACAAATCTTTCACAAGATCATCTTGATTACCATAAGACAATGGAGGAATATTTTAAAGCAAAAGCATTACTCTTTATGCCTCCTATGTCACCTGCTGTTGTAAATATAGATTGCAAATTTGGACAACGATTAGCAAATCAAATCCATCAAGCAGGAGGAGTTGTTCTAACTTATGGAGCATCTACAGCTGCTGATTTACGTTTCTCTGCTGCAGAATTAAGTGCAGAAAAAACAAGCTTCACTCTTACCTATAATGGTAGCACACATAAGGTAGTATTAAAGCTACTAGGCAGGCACAACATCTACAATGCGCTTACAGCAATCGGCCTTGCCCTAAATGCAGGAATCGAGCTATCTGTTTCTCTTGCAGCTATTGAACAAGAGAACCCTGTCCGTGGTAGATTAGAGCATGTAAAGCTAGACAATTCTATTGCTAATTATTATGTTGATTATGCACATACACCTGATGCAATTGAGAATGTTTTACGAACATTACGTGAAGTAACAGAAGGTCGTCTATTTATTGTATTCGGTGCGGGTGGAGATCGCGACAGGAGAAAGCGGCCACTAATGGGTAAAGCGGCCTTTAATAATGCAGATTATTTGATTATTACATCAGACAATCCTCGTAGCGAATTACCTAGCTCCATCATTGAAGATATTCTAGAAGGAATACCTGGAACAGCTATTGGTGAAATACCACCATCTGATGCTCCAGAGGTACATATTGTTGAAGATAGGCGTGCTGCAATCGCTCATGCCGTCAAAGCTGCAAATCAGCCTGGGGATGTTGTACTAATAGCAGGTAAAGGCCACGAGGACTACCAAATATTTGCTGACCGAACGGAGCATTTTGACGACATTGAAGAGCTAAAAGCCGCCATTTATTATGACGATAGACGCTAGACAATCAGACAGTGAAAGCTAATTGTCGTTAGTCGCGTTGCTTGTTGCTTTCGCCTAACACGGAGTACGGAGGACAAGGGAGTACTATGCTAATCGTTTCACTCGTTGCTTTCGCTTAACACGGAGACGCGGAGGCGCGGAGAATTGTGCAAGCAATTATTACAATAACCCCAGACTCCCTCCGTGTCTCCGTTCTCCCCAATCTCCGTGTTTCGCCGAAGGCTCAAGCGCAAGCGTTTAAATCGTTTCACTCGTTGCTTTCGCCTAACACGGACACACATAGTGTGGTTTTCACGGAGGACAAAGGAGAAAAAGTGCAAGCAACAATAACCCCCCAGAACCCCTCCGTGTCTCCGTTCTCTTTATCCTCCGTGTTTCGCCGAAGGCCATAGCGACAGCGTTTAAATCACTTTCGTTCATTGCTTACGCTTAACACGGAGGCTGGGGAGAACGGAGACGCGGAGAGGTTTAAGAAGATATTGGAGAAAGGGGCTACAGCCCTTTGCGTGCTGACAGTATGACAGTTTGATAGTTGGACAGAGAAATGAGGGTGCCTTGCCGCCCTAGACCCACAACTGTCAAACTTTCCAACTCGCCCACTCGCAAACTGTCAAACTTTCCAACACCTCAATACCTAAACAGTTTCATTTTTTTATAGTTTTATAGTTTGACAGTATGATAGTTTGATAGTTGGATAGTTTGACAGAGCAGATGAGGGTGGCTTGCCTCCTCTCGCTTTCTCCCAAAACCCTAGAATCCCTCCGTGTCTCCTTACCTCTTTATCCTCCGTGTTTCGCCGAAGGCCAGAGCACTAGCGACCATCAGTTCTCTGCGTCCCTATTTTTCGCACTTTTAAGGATTACATTTACATCTGTGTGTCGAATTTAGTCGTTTTTTCCATTCTGTAAGGAAGTCGGCTGGCGGCTCTGTAAATTCTTTATAAGAGACGCCTGCTGCTTCACTCTTATGCATGCCTAGCTTATGGTACGGCAAGAGCTCAACCTGATAAATATTTAATGGAGCTAAAAATTCTGCTATCGCATTCATCTCTTCATGAGTTGCATTATAACCACCTATCACAGGTATGCGAACAACTATCTTGCCAGGAAATTGTGATGCGAGCTTAATTAAATTTTCTTTTATCAACTTATTTGATACACCTGTACCCTGAATATGCAAACTCTCTAAGATACATTTTACATCGTACAAAAAAATGTCCGTATAAGGTATCACTCTTTCAAAATGAGACCATGCCACATTTCCTGCCGTATCAATTGCCGTAGATATATTCGCACCCTTGCATTTCTTCAAAAGCTCTTCTAAAAAATCAATTTGCAGCATGCACTCGCCACCTGAGAAAGTTATTCCGCCCCCTGATTTTTCATAATATGCCCTATCCTTCTCAAGCTCAGCAAATACATCGTCAACGCTCACTATGCGTCCGCAAAGTTCTAATGCATCATTGGGACACAACAATGCACACTTACCACAAAGCATACAGTCGCTTTGTTTTGTCGGGCAAATTGCTACACACTTGCCACATGCGCTACATTTTTCTGAATATCGTAATAAAGCCCGCTTTGGATTTATTCCCTCTGGATTATGACACCAAAGGCAATTAAGATTGCATCCCTTAAAGAATACAGTTGTGCGAATACCCGGACCATCCACAAATGAGGCGCGCTGTAAATCAAAGATTATTCCATTCATTTTACTTAATCCCGAATAATCCTTTTAGGAGCGATGTACTGTGCGACTGATAATGTCATCTTGGATACTTGGCTTCAGCTTAACAAAATAATCAGAGAAGCCAGTCACACGCACTCGTAAACTCTTATAATTTTCAGGAGAAGCCTTTGCAGAAACAAGATCATCCTTTGAGGCATAAGTAAGCTGGAAATGTACTCCACCTTGATTAAAAAATATCTCAAGCATATCAGCAAGCTTTTCAAAGTTTGCTTGCTCACTTACGAGCTTCTCATCTAAATAAAGATTTGTTATTGTAGAGCCACATGCTATAGCATTTGCATCACATTTAGCAATTGAATTTAATAGCGCCGTCAATCCCTCGCGATCTTTTCCTTCGCTTTGCCCTATTCCAAACTTTATTAAATCATAATTGCATCGACCATCTGGGGTTGCCAGTGTTTTCTCGCCAAACATCTTATGATGCTCATTGTAGCCCAACAAATCACCAACAAGCCACTGATAGCCGAAAAGATTTTTCTTCCCTTTTAAAAAGTTATATAGGCTTTGATAAAGTTGCTGAGCAACAGAATTAGAAAGCACATCATCATTTCCCCAGAAGCAGCCGCGCTTTAGGATGATAGTACGCACATCCTCATAGCCTGCCCAATTTGAATGCAAAGCAGAAATCAAATCTTGCATAGAGAAAAGCTTTTCTTGAAAAACAAATTGCTTAACAATGATAAGTGAGTCTATCAAATTTGTTATTCCAATAAGCATTGGTGAGGCAATCGCAATATTACAGCCACCTTGTGTCAGGGTCTTTGCATTTTCTATGCACCCATTAAAGAAAAGGCATGATATATAATTTATGTCCTTTGCGCGTTCAGCATTGTACATATCATCATAATCATAAATTTGCTGTAAATCTGCAAACAGTTCATTCTCAAAAAGTGAATAAAATTCATCGTATGAGTTGGCATTTACAATTAAAGATGATTTGCTATGAAAAAGAGTTTCCATACATCTGAGGATATTTCCCTTTGATGTACTGCCTGTAATTGCACCGAGAAATGCTGGCTCATTGCAGCCTACCATGGTGTATTGTACTGCATCTTCAAATGGGATATTGCAATTCTCTGTAAAGCATTTAATGCGCTTATCGTCATTTGTAAAAGCGATGCGTTTATGAGGATCATTTCGCTCACAATCAAGTACAAATCGAAAAGCTTCAGAAGAAAGCTTTTTCGTCCATCTCAAAGTAATCTGAGGAATAAATGTAGGCAGCTCAATTAGGCTTTCTACAATCAAAGCAGAAAGTTCATTAAAAGCATCTTCTCCATTTGGTAAATATCCGCCAATACAAAAATGCGACTCTCCTCCACGCGTAAAATGAACAGAGCTTATTGGTGTAGATGCTTGAAGCATTAGAAACAACTCTTGAAGATATTCGCGTGCTTCATCGCGTGTCAATACACCGGATTTAATATCGCGTTCGTAAAATGGTGTAAGAAATCTATCCAGAGTACCAACGCTATCAGGGTCTGCACTAAAACAAACAAAAATTGATAGAACTGCTTCATAGAAGCATTCTGGTTTATAGCGAGGCACTCGTAATAGTGCTGACGACAAGCGTTCAAGGCGCTGCTTTACATCTGGGTCTGCTATTGTTTTTGCAAATTCACTTACTTTGTTTGAGCAGAGCTCGCTCCATTCAATCATTGCATCAGCAACAGCATTTAGTCCTCTCAAAAATTCTTGCTCTTGTGGCTCAGTGTGCAACTTCAGCGATGAAGCAATTTCTTCCTTTATGCCTTCTATTCCTTTTTCAAGAACCTTAAAATATGAAGCTGTGGCATGCTGCCACTCCATTGTAGAAAGGTTGTCTATTGGCTTTAGGTAATACTTACTAAGTGCTGCAAATGTATTTGCATGACCTCCACGCTTAAATGCATCACCTATTACTGAACCATCAAAATTGAAGCGACCTGTAAATGAGCAATACTCATTGATTACTGGCTCTTGCTTTATAATATATTCGCAAAGCCGACTTACATCTTCATTAACATAATCAGGTGAGGACTTGTCGTACTGAGAAAAATCAACATTTCTTGGGACGACATGCATCTCCCCTTTCAAGGTCAATTCTATGAGCTTTTTGATTCTTTCAGTCATTCTAAACTTTGATAAACATTTTCGGTGGAGCTTATTTTTTGTCGCTATAATAGCTGCTAAGCGCAGTTTTACCAGATTTGCGAAGCTTTAGCTTTGGGCGCGCAGCAACAAGCATTGCCTCGGCCTCTTCAAGTGTTTTTGCATAATTACGCTCAAGCAAAAATGCTGCAGCAAAGAAACCTGTACGTCCATGACCTTGTCCACAATGTATATATATTCCTCTTTCTGGCAATGTTGCTATAAATTCTTTAAGCTCTTCCTTTGTGCGAATACTTGCCTCAAGAATAGGAAATGATTTATAACCAGGGAGCTTACGAATGCTTTTTGCTTCTGGAAATTCCGCTGCTAAATCAACAATTGTTGCACACCCCTCAGGGAGCTGACTAGCTTTAAATAAACGTCTTCCAATAAAAACTCCTGGTAATAATTCATTGTAAGCAGGCTCTTTAGTACAACGCGTTATAATAAATTGACGGATCCACAAAGGTATTAAATAAGGAAGAAAAGATAGTTTTCCATACCAAAGTTGCTCTCCATTGTCGAGTTTACCAAATGACAATGAATCATTTGTCTGATATGCGCAACTCAATAGTCCTGCAGCAGTAGCACACCAAAGCGAAATAATCATAGTAATATAATAAATATAACCTCCCTTAACTATCCCTCGTTGAATAAGAACTATTGATATTAACAACAATACAAAAAGTAAATTTGAATAACGCGTATATATGTGGCGTGTTGGCTCAAAGCATTGATTGCGTTTATTATCTGTTTGATTTTGATTTACACTCATTGTTTTAAGTTTACAATCATTTTACAATTTTACATGCGCCTGTCAAACCTGCGCCTAATTCCATAACTAATGTTGGTGCTACTACATCACCAACGACATGTCCACCAGACTTTATTTCTAATCCCTCGGAGACTTGAATTGCTCCAGTAATTTTACCAAAAACTATCAGTCGCACACATTTAATCTCATTTACGACCTTTATTTCAGCACCATTAGGAATTACAACCTGAGAACGTTCAAGGACAGAAGGACTAAATATAGCACCTGTTTCAAGACAAATTTGCTCTGAAGCGAGCACGGCGGCACATTTGCTAACATCGCCACCAATTGTCACAGAACTACCATTTATTGTTAGTCCTTCAGAAAGTTTTGCGGTTGGTTTAATTACAACATCGCCAATTGTCTTTATATCTTCGTTTTGTTCTCCATCTATTACAATATTATCAACACAAAGCATTAGCTTACATTTAGGACAATACGGAACATGGAGCTTACCTGCAGCAGTAAAACTATAGCCGCAGCTATAGCACGTTACAACACGTTTTTTAGGGGCAACCGTCACTCCAATTGATTTCATTGGAGTAGCGGTAGACGATGCTGGAGTTGTTGAGGTTACTGGCATAGCGCGAGAGGTAGAAGTTGCAACACGAGAACGAGCACCCGCTACAGCACGAGAAGGGGCTACTTCATTCGTGCTGCTAGTAACTTCTTTTGTTGCTGGCTTTGCTTTTGCTGGTGTTACGGTTGTGCCCTTTGCAGTGGCACGCTTGAACGCCTGCACCTGAGAAAAGCCATCAATTACTTCTACGGTGCGCTTTGCCATATTTTCAATAATTTCTTTCTAGAAATTAATGACTACATTGTTTAAAGACTTTCTAGAATAGCATCCAGTATTTCGAATACTTTCCTTCTTGTCTATTATGGAAATTAAAGACAAATTATTTTTTTACTTCAGGAGCTGGCGCTGGAGCTGGAGCTGCTTCTGGTGCTACACCAGATGGATTTACTTCAGAGCGGCCAATAAAGGTTACGCCATCCTCAACAGACAAGCGCTTTGCCTTGATATCGCCTTGTACACGTGCTGTACTCTTCATCTCTATGCGATCTTTAGCAATGATATTGCCCTGAACTGTTCCATTAACTGTTACAGACTCTACTGTGATGTTGCCTTTGACAACTGCCGTCTTACCAATCACTGCAGCACCTGAGCAAACTAGATTACCGTCAAGCTTACCATCAAACTGTAGTTGACTTGAGCATTTTACGTCACCTGTGATTTCAATATCGTCACCAATAATTGACTTGATTACTTTATTCTCTTCCATTGTAATTTCCTTTGTTTTAGATTTTTATAAAATTTATTTATATTGTTAGGGGTTTACTTTATACCCAGTTAGAGCAGACCCATTTCGGCTTATGGGAAGAAGGATGGATGATCCAAGCCTGTTGTTTCTGGTAAGCCAAAGATTAGATTCATGTTCTGCAATGCAGAGCCAGCCTGTCCCTTCACAAGATTGTCAATGTAGGATACAACACGCAAACGACGTACACGACGATCCACACTAACAACAAGGTTTGTATAATTTGTACCACGCACGTGCATTGAACCAACTGCTGCAGTTGATGGAAGCACGCGAACAAATGGACTATCCTTATAGAATTCCTTGTAAATCTCAATTACCTGCTCCTCTGTCATATCCTCACGCAAATCTGCATATAAGCATGACATAATACCACGACATAGAGGCACAACCTGCGAAGTGAAGGTTAGCATAATCTTCTCCCCAGCAAGCTTTGAAAGCTCACGCTCTACCTCGCAAACATGCTGATGTCCTGCTAGCTTGTAAGCATTCATCATGTCATAGCGGTTTGGATAGTGGAAGGTTGCTGCAAGCTTTTTGCCTGCACCACTAATACCAGACTTACAATCACAAATTACGCTTGTTGGATTAAATAGCTTTGCATTTGCTGCAGGAGCAAGGCCGAGAATACAGCTAATAGCAAAGCATCCAGGATTACCAACAATCTTGCGATCAACATTGATATCAGCACGATGCAATTCTGGAGCACCATACACAGATAGAGGAAGCAAATCTGGAGCAGCATGTACTGGGTCCTTACCAATGCGTGTTGCATACTCTGCATATTCCTCTGCTGTATTAAAGCGGAAGTCACCGCTATAATCAATAATCTTTGCGCCCTTAGCTAGCTCAGCTGCTGCATTATTCATACCTACGCGATCTGGTGTTGCCATGAAAACAACATCAGCTGGTTCTTGAGCACGTGGATCATCCGGTGATGTAACCTCCATATCACAGAAGCCTGTAAGATGTGGCCAAATCTGAGAGATTGGCATACCAACACTCTCCATAGCAACTAGACTGCAAAGCTTTGCCTCTGGATGCTTAAGCAATAATTCTATAATACCAATACCGCCATAACCACTGGCGCCAACTACCTTTACTTTTATCATAATGTTTTCCTCACTAAAAGAATAATATTTTAAATTTTTATACAGTACGTTTTAGTTGTTCTTCAACTAACATACGTAGATTTGTGCGGCTTTCTTCTGCCTTTGCATTAGATACCTTTGGCAGCATATCAAGAAGCTCTAGTGCTTCCGCAGATAGCCTTGTTGCAAGAGCACGTGCTTCTGCCTCACCCATTATGCGCAAGATGCTTAGCTCAGTTGACTTTGCTAGATCATCACCATCAAGAATATCGTCTATCACTTGGAAGGCAACTCCTAAACGAAATGCAAAGCCACGAAGTGTTTCTATTATCTCAGCATTTGCACCACCCGCAATAGCACCCATAACCGTTGCGCAAATAATTAAATCCGCTGTTTTGTGGTGGTGTACATAATCAACCAATTCTTTAGAAAATTCGCCTTTAAAGGTTACGTCCTCCCATTGGCCACCAACAACGCCAGCAGGACCAGCAGCACGAGCAAACTCCTTTATTTGTGCAAGCCTCTGCTCTGCTGTAAGCTCATCTCGCAAGACACCTGACACATAGTCAAATGCAAGAGCTTGCATGCCATCACCAGCAAGTACAGCAACATCCTCGCCATACTTTGCATGAACCGTTGGCAAACCTCGGCGAAGTAAATCATTATCCATACATGGCAAATCATCATGAATAAGCGTATATGTATGCAAAAGCTCTATAGCAATTGCTGCATTAAGAGCATTCTCCACCTTGCCACCAACTGCTTGGCAAGCTGTTAAGCAAAGCACAGGGCGATAGCGCTTTCCACCGGTTCCAGCAGCATAAGCCATAACCTCTATAAGCTTTTCTGGCACACCTCTATCTGCTTGCTGTTCAAAAACAGCGGCAATTTGAGCATCCACTAGCTCACGAAAATGTGATGTCTTTTTAACAAAATCCATATTTAGCCTCTTATTGCTTTATCAAAGCGAGAACGTACTGCTTCTGGTGCATATTTGCCTATTGTGTAGGCTCGCCCTTGCTCTGCCATAATTGCTGCTTTTTCAGGATTATCTAGATAAAACAAAAGCTCCTCTTCAAACTCTGGATAACGAGAGAACCATAATCCTCCATTTGAAGATTCACACTGCCACCTTAAGACCTCTCCCCTTGCATGAACGAGTGCTGGAGTGCGTGCCAGCCAAGCCTCAAGAATAACAATACTCAAGCTCTCATTTACAGAAGGGTGAATAAATGCAACGGCACCAGCCATCGCCTCACGCTTTTCTTGTTCACTTACAAATCCTAAATCAATGAAGTGCTCCTTCAAACTTTCTGGAACATCTACATGGCCTGAGCCTGTCATAACAAGCTTTATATCCTTACCTGTGCGCTCTCTAAAGCAAGCAACATAATCAACCAATGTCGGAGTACCCTTCAGAGGTTCTCGCCTACCAGAATAAACCACATATGGAGCTGTAATTCCTGTGCGTTTTGCAAAAGCATCCTTTTCTACCTCAAATGGCTCTATTCCCATAGCAATAACAGCCTCAACCTTTGGTGCAAGACCAGAAATAAGTCTATGAGCAAGCTGCTGCTCTGGCTCTGTGTTAAACAAAAATCCACGTACAGCCCGGAACATTGCTTGAATGCGGCGAACCCTCGCAAATGGCTCATCGTGTAAGCATGGGATAAGCAAAACCTTATCAGGAACTGCTTGAGCTACAGCCTCAACTAGACCAAACAAATATGGACCAGTCATCACACGGTCAATATCTGCGGCATTTGTCTTAAGATAATCTACCAAACCAGAAGAGTTAACGCTATTTCTTAGCCAGCGCTCCTCCTCCGCATCACTTAACTCATAGCCGCTACAAATATTTGTTTGTAATGATAGAAAACTATTAATATCACGGTCTTCATCTACCTTAAAACGACGTATGACCATACCATCACGAATAAAAGTCTCCTCAGGAAATTCATTTTCCCAAGTAAAGTGACTTTTTGCGCAGGTAGTAAGAAATTCTACCTCATGCCCCAATGTAACGGCATCCTTTGCTAGGCTATAAATCAAGGTTTCTGCTCCACCTACAGTACCTGGCTCATGTAGGCGTGGGCAAACAAATGCTAATCTCACTTCTGTTTCCCTTCAAGCTGTTCTATGCGTGCCTTAAGCTCTGCAACCTCACGCTTTTGCCTTGCATGCATTACCTCAATAGCAGCTAACAAAAGAGAATTTGTTTGATTCTGCTGTGACCACATTCTATAGGTATAAAACTTCAATAGCTTCCAAATCGTTTTCTTAAGTTTGATAATTGGACCAGAGAAACGAGAACGCTTTTCTATAATCTCAAAATCGTTCATATCTACAGGTACAATCTGACGCAAGCAAAGCAGATATTGCTCCATAAAGCTTTCATCATCCTTTAGAGTAAGAAGATTATTCTTTTCAGCACGAGCAACTCTTGCTTCATCATACACACCCTGCTTACGCTTCTCTTCAACTCGTGCAAGAATATCAGCAACTACAGCCTTGGCATCAATACCATCGGCACCTATTGAAATTTTATCTGTTTTCATAATTTATTAGCCCCTTAAAACATGTATGCAATATTGATTTGTGCTTTTCTCGTCTCCAATTGTTGTGCCTTCTCCATGACCGGGATATACACGATAATCCACAGGAAGCTGCATTAGTTTTTTTAACGATTGCGCCATCGCATTCCAATCCCCTCCAGGAAAATCCGTTCTTCCTATAGATCCTGAAAAAAGAGTATCTCCAGCAAATATTGCATGCTCTTTATCATCAACAAAGCAAACGCTACCTGGTGTATGACCTGGTGTTTGTATTACACGTAAACATTCATCTCCAAAGGTTATTTCATCACCATCGCGAATGATACTTATTAAATTATCTGGATATTTTTGGACCTGCTCATAGCCAGGAAAACTATTGAGTGGTGTAAATGCCCATGACACATCCTCTGCAGCAATTTTTACTGGAATTTGATAGTGATTAAGTAGCCCATCAAGCGCAGAAATATGGTCAGCATGCCCATGTGACAACAAAATAGCTACTGGGGTAAGTTTATTTACCTCAAGAGCATTAATTATATCCTTTGCATCAGCACCTGGATCAATAATTAAAACATTATTTGGGTCATTATAAACGAGGTAGGTATTAACCTCATAAAGACCTGTTACTAGGATTTTTACTTTCATGCTTATATTATATGATAATGCGCGCGAGAAAGCAATGGATAAAACGTAATAGAAGCCAACAGAAACCCCTAGAAAAAAGGTTTTGAAGAGAAAAATGTTAGAACCTAGTAAAATTTTCTAATAGAAATTTGATTTGAGAGATTTTTTATGACAAATGAGATTTATTAATACGACATATCATCATATTCTTCAGTATAGTAAGAGCCTTCAACATCATCAAAATACTCACCACTAACATCTGGTGTAATGTAACCATCATCACTAGTATAGTCAGCACCCATTTCGTAGGATTCTGCTTCTAGCAACTGCTCTTCTGCCACAATAATTTGCTCAAGTTCTTGCTCTCGCAATGCTTGTTCTTCTCGAGCTCTTTGTGCCTCTAATTCTCTCTGCTCACGAGCGATTCGCTCCTCTTCAAGCTTCTTTTTTTGCTCTTCCATCCTAAGTCGATGAAGCTCTCTAAAGGAAATTCGTTCTGTTCCATCTGCATCTACAACCGTTGCCGCTTCAATAACCTCATCTGGGAGCTCTTCTCCATCTTCACCAAAAAGAGAGTCGGTCCCTGATTGTTCAATATGTGTTTGTTGTTTAATTACAACACTATTTGTTGGAGAAGAATTTGCAAAAAAAACATTAAGTGGTGTAAGACGACCTGAAATTGGGTGGATTGTAATCTCGCTTGGTTGGCCTGGAGCATAGCTCATGGTTATATTAGCGATAGCATTTGTCGTTTCCAAAAGAATCGAATTTTCAGCAATATCAGTAAGTGTGTAACCAAGTATAGATTGCCCTTTTAACAAATAAAAAGTTCGCCTTGAACTAAGCTCTGTTATCATTGCCGCAGGCACTCCCTGATATGTAGTAATGGCCGTCAGCTTAATATTTTTACTTAAAATTTCAGCTTCTTTTGCAAGTTGTTCTTGAATTTCAATCTGCTCTTGTGTAAGCTCTGTACCCGGCATATTTGTAGAGGAATTGCCAGAACCATCATAGGTGATAACACCAAATGGTGACCTAGAAATAATAACGCCATAGCGTTCTGGTATTGAACTTCCAATCAATGTATCAGTCAAGACTATAGTGCAACCAAAAATAAAAATTGCACCAAGCATTATCTTTTTTAAATAAAACCTGATGCAATTATATTCTTCCATTTTGTACTCTATCTTTACGTAGCACTACAACACATTTTACCTTGCTTTGCTACATCAGCAATTATGCAACTATTTAACCGAATAGCGCGTTGCTTTTGTAAGCACCTTCCAAAGCTCTTCTTGTGTAGTTGCTTCAATAGCAGCCTTTGCATTAGATTCCTTAACAAAAGAATCTGTTAAACCAGCAAGAAGCTTAAGATAAAACGCACTTACAGCTGTTGGAATTGTTGAGAAAAAGATGAGATGAGCAAGCCCCTCTTTTGCTCCTCCAAAAGGAACACCCTTTTTGCTTACGCCAAAAGCAAGAGATAAGCCACCTCCCTCAATACCACGAACGTGAGGGAAAGCAAGGCCATGGCCAATTCCTGTTCCAAAAACAGTCTCGCGCGCAATTGCTGCCTCTGTAAGCTTATCTGCATTATCAATAAAGTGTGCTTCTTGAAGACAGCTTGTTAACTCTGCAATTACCTCTTCTGGTGTGCTACCCTTCAAGTCTGGGATCATCAAAGCAGGAGAAGAAAAGCGTGCAATACCAACCTTACGCTCACCTTCAGAACGTTTTGGATTATCTGCTACCCACTTCGCTCCTGTTGGATCATAAAGCACACGAGCACAACCAGGGCAAGGAGTAAGCGCATTGCATTGTTTAACAGCTTGCAATTGAGAAATAGCCAATTTCATTCCACACATAGAGCAACAGCCATTATTTGTTGGAGCTAGAATAATGTGATCTTTTTTATACAAACGAGTATAAAGTACGCGAACCTCAGGTGTAAGAGACTGTGTCATTGCATCAATATTCTTATTTAATTCTGACAAATCAGCTGATGCCCCTTTTATTGAGCGTTGTTCGTCGCGAATTAATGTAAGCTCCTGTAACTGGATAAGGTGATTAATAATACTACGCATTGTATGTGTTTCCTAAAATTTGTTAGAAATGACAATATATATCTTTACAAATATTATTTTCGTCTTTTTTATTTTCTTTGTCAATGTTTTTTAAAAAAAACATATAAAAAAAGCGAAAAAAATACAAATAATTTCGAACACCTTAGTTAAAAACATCAAAAAGACACAATAATAAAAAAAAGCAAGTCTCTGAAGACCTGCTTAGTTTTAGCGCCATTATAAAATTGGCACCCCCACGGGGAATCGAACCCCGATTTCCAGGATGAGAACCTGATGTCCTAGCCGTTAGACGATGGGGGCAAAGAACGGGGCATATATTAGCAAAACACGCCAATCCATGTCAACACTTTTTTAAAAAAAAATTTATTATTTCTTTATGCTTTTTATTGCAAAAAATTCTTTTCCTTTATTCTATTTGGTGAGATATCTAAAATACAAATCTATATACCTATAACAATACATGAATTTGTAATTTTATTTCACGCCTATCTAAATCTTTTTGTCTCGCCCATCATTAGTTGTAAATACACTTTACAATTGTAATTTAAGAGTAATTATTTTATACTTTTAAGATATAAAGAATAAACAACTGGATTATAGTAACTAAATGATTGATATTCTTTATATTCTAAAAGCATAGGTGAATGTCAAATGAATATAACAATTGCAAAAGCAGAAGAATGCCAAGAAATCGTAGATTTTCTTAACAGCGTATTTGGTCGTGGCCAAGCCACAATGCCACATTTTGATGAAATGTACCCAGATATCTTTAAGCCAACTGCAGAAAAGATGGCTCCTCACGCCCTAATTAAAGATGAGGAAACTGGAAAAATTCTTTCATGTGTTGGTTCATACCCATTTGATATGGTGGTCAATGGTTGCAAGGTACCAATCATTGGCATTGGCCAGGTTTCCACTGCTGCAGAGGCACTTGGCAAAGGCTATATGAGCGCATTGCTAAAATATCAAATCAATGCAGCTAAAGAGGCTGGCGCTGTTTTGGCATGGTTAGGAGGTCGCCATGACCGCTATGGCCACTTCGGCTTTGAAACTGCAAGCCTCTCCTTCCAATATGGCTTTGACAAGGGCTCTATCCGCTTCTATAAGCCAGTCAATAAGGCAACCTGCATTAAATATGAACAAATTAGCGAAGTATTTAATGATGACTTTATGGCTATGCGCAATGCGGAAAAGGATGTAATTTTAGATACACGCCAAGGATTACTTGAAAGGCTTGTTCGTTGCTCCCCAGATTTGTGGGTAATTTATGACGATAATAACAAGCCCAAGGCTTGGGCTCTTATTTCTTTCAAATGGAAGAGCGTACTTGAATATGCCGGTGATCAGGCTTGCATTAAAGACATAATTGCTGATGCTGTTCAAATGTATGGTGACATAAGAATTAATCTAACACATGTAAAAACAGAATTAAGCGAATTCTCTCGTGCATATTGTGCTTGGATGTGCCCAAAGACAGAATCTCTGTTGGTGCTAAACAAGGAAAAGCTATTAGAATGCTACAAACCAATTATTCGCCCAGGCACACGCCTACCTTCACGCGAACTTTCTGATGCAGAATTTGTGCGTGTATGCTTTGGTCCTGAGCCAGGCTCTCTATTCCTTCCATTTATGCTTCCTGGCCACTACCACGTATAATCCCCACGTATAACAGCGTCCCTTCTTCGCACTTCTAGCCATCACATAAGCCCATGGGTTGCCCCCACACTAGCGCTTGTAAGTTGGCCTTGCGACAACGAGAGCAAGACCATGTCCAACGTCAAGCGCTAGTGTTGTGCGCTACGCACACACCCAAGCAATCCTGCCCATCATGCAAAATCCCGCTAATCCTGTTCCTGCGCGAGAGCGCACTCTGCTCCCCCGCACGTTTTTCACCCGTTTGTTTGCGCACGCAGCGCGAAACTTTGTTCCTAGCTCCGCGCCTTTACTTTCTTGTGGGCGTACACACTAGCGCTTGGAAGTTGCCTTTACGACAATAGGAGTAAGCTCGGGCAACGACAAGCGGTAGTGTTTCCCGT
>JAZNPC010000008.1:0-19938 GCA_045589455.1 Kiritimatiellia bacterium | reverse complement strand
TTAGATTACTATCTTGAAAGACAAGTAGCTATGACATCAAGTATATAAAAGAAAAAAAAAAAATGGGTTGAACCGCCGTATGCCGAACGGCACGTACGGTGGTGTGAGAGGAGGAGTTAAAACTCCTCCTACTCGATTTTTATTATCAAAATTTAAAAGGGGTTAATATGAATAATTCAAGTTATATTCAAAATAATGATCAACAAAATGCTAATGATCAACAGAATACTAATGTTCAGCAAAATATTAATAATCAACAAAGGTATTACAAACCTAAAAAGAAGAGCTCTAAAAAATGGGTTGTAGTATTAATTGTAGTTGTTATATTGATTGGTATAGGTGGTGCAGGTGCATATTTTGGAATTGATTATTTAAAACAAACGTCTATATTAGGTCCTTCTAAAGAAGAGAAAATCAATCAACAATACGAATTAGCTTTAAAGCACTATAATGGAGATGGGGTTGAACAAAATTATGAAGAGGCATATAAAATTTTTAGCCTATTAGCAGAAAAAGGGCATGCTGATTCGCAATATTGGTTAGGTGAATGCTATAACTTAGGAAATGGTATTGAACAGGATGTAGACGAAGCACTTAATTGGTACTTAAAAGCAGCAGAACAGGGAAATGATTTAGCACAGTTTCGTCTTGGTAAGTGCTATGAATGTGGAAAAGGAGTAGAAAAAAATCTTGATAAGGCAATTTATTATTATGATTTATCTATTGAGCAAGGTAACCTAGAAGCAATGAATAGTCTTGGGTTAATGTATATGTATATGATTGAACAAGACATGGAGTTAGGAATTAGCCTAATAAGAAAATCCGCAGAAGGAGGGTATGTAGTGGCGCAGAATAATATTGGTCTTTTCTTAGCAAAAGGAATTGGTGTAGAACCAAACCCTGAGGAAGCCTTTAAATGGTATTTAAAAGCAGCAGAACAGGGAGATGATTTAGCACAGTATCGTCTTGGTGAGTGCTATGAAAATGGAATAGGAGTAGAACAAAATCTTGATAAGGCAATTTATTATTATGATTTATCTATTGAGCAAGGTAACCTAGAAGCAATGAATAGTCTTGGGTTAATGTATATGTCTGAACAAAATATTGAACAAGACATGGAGTTAGGAATTAGCCTCATAAGAAAATCCGCAGAAGGAGGGTATGAGTGGGGTCAATATAATTTAGGTGTGTTCTATGAAAATGGAATAGGAGTAGAAAAAAATTTTGTAGAGGCACATAAATGGTATTTAAAAGCAGCAGAACAGGATAACGTTGATGCGTTACATGAATTGGGGTGGATTTATCTTAGTGGAAATTATGTTGAACAAGATTTAGAAAAGGCATTTAACTATACTATTCGAGCAGCAGAATTAGGCCATGTAGTGGCGCAGACTAATATTGGTCTTTTCTTAGCAGAAGGAATTGGTGTAGAACCAAACCCTGAGGAAGCCTTTAAATGGTATTTAAAGGCAGCAGAACAGGGAGATGATTTAGCACAGTATCGTCTTGGTGAGTGCTATCAAAATGGATTTGGAGTTGAAAAAGATTATGAGCTAGCCATTCAATGGTTCTTAAAAGGAGCAGAACAGGATAATGCAGAATGCCAAAATATGCTAGGCATTATCTACCTAAATGGAAAAGGAGTTAAAAAGGACAATGAAAAAGCTGTAGAATGGGTCCGTCTTGCTGCAGAACAAGAGCTTCCTGTAGCAGAATACAATATGGGTTATTTTTATGAAAATGGGATTGGTGTCCCAAAAGACAATGAAAAAGCAATTATGTGGTATAAAAGATCTGCAGAGCATGGTTATCAAAATGCATTCTATAATGTAGGTTCTGGTTATAGGGATGGAGTTGGAGTAGAACAAAATTACGAAAAAGCCATTTATTGGTTTAAAAGAGGAGCAGAAGCCGGTTGTTCAGGATGCATGAATCAATTAGGATTAAGATATGAGCAAGGGCAAGGTGTTCCACTGGATAGAGAAATTGGAGCATCATGGTATCGCAAAGCAGCAGAAAAAGGGCATGCGTGGGGTCAATATAATTTAGGAACCTGCTATCGCGATGGTCGAGGAGTGGAAAAAAATCTAGAAAAGGCCCTAATGTGGTTTCGCAAAGCAGCAGAGCAGGGCATAGAAGACGCTCAGACAGAAATAGAAAAGCTAGAATCTAAATAAAATTTATTAATGTAGATCAAACCTAAATTTGGCAATAATACTCCGAATTTAGGTTTGTAATTTTATATAAAGGTTACGAGTAATTCTAAGTTTTTTACAAGTTAAACCTTGCATTTATAACCACCACATGCATTACGCTTACATTCTTAAAAACCATGGTGAGCAGTACAAACAACTGCTTGTAAGTTGGCCTGTTGCTTCGAATATCTAGCAATAAACTAGGCTATGACAAGCGGTTGTTTTTAGTTGTTCTTGCTTCCAGATGCCCATCACACAAGCCTCCGATCCTACTCAATATCCAATATCTCTTAATTGTGAGCTAGCGCAGAATTAGCCATCACATAAGTAGAATTGGTATCTAATTTCTATATTTGGGTCAGATTGGATAAATAACTCAGATGTGCTCGTTTGTTGCTCTCTATTTATAGCAATATTTTTTGTAGTCTAATTGTCCTTGCGTTAGTGTTCTTTGTTTTTGATCTATTCGGAGTGCGGAATAGGGAGAAGTGTGCGAGTAATCATTAAACTTAAATTCGGTATTAAAAAACAAATTTTCTTATAAATCGGCTATTACTATTGATTTATAAACAAATGACACTTCACCGATTAGATAAAAGTAAAATTTGTTTTTTTATAGTTAACAGAATAAACTTTAGTAATTTTATCTATCACGAGCATCATGCTTCTATTCTTAAAAGCCATGGTGGATATGACACACAAGGCTTTAAAATTGTCACTATATTTATACAAAGATTTATGTAGACAAAAAACGGGCTATCTCATGATATATTGATGAGATAACCCGTTTAGTTTAGTTTGTTTGTTTAGTTTGGAATATATTTATTTTTCCTTAATAGCGTTGCCACACGCTATTATATATTTACTTTATTACTTATCATTTTTGAAGGAATATTATCTTCTACCCCTACCTCTGCCGTGTCCATGAGGACCACGAGGACCACGAGGTCCATGAGGACCATGATGTCTATGTCCGTGTCCGCGACCAGGAGCTAGATGATGATTTCTAGGTGGTCTGTGTCTATGTACACGATGATGACGAGGTGGTGGTGGTGGTGGAGTTACGTAAACAGGTGGTGGAGTTACATAAACAGGGGTAGGATCATAGTAAATTGTGCTTCCACATGATCCATTGTCTAGTGCAGCCCCAACTAAAGTTCCAAAAATCATACCTCCTACAAATGCATCAGAGGAGTCGTGGTGATGACGAGCCTGTGCAGTTAGAGGCGTTGTGATTATCGCTAATGCGCATAATGCTGGTAGTAATGTTGTTGTTTTCATAATAACCTCCCTTGTTAACCGGAATAGTGAATTGTTTTTATTTCTCTTGAATACACGTTCATTATTACATATATTTATTCACAAAGTCAAGCACAAATTCAAAAAAATTTTATTTTTTTATTTACCCTAATTTTGCTAGTTCTATTTAGCATTACTTGTGTGATGGGTATAGTGGTCGTACCAAGATTGTTGGCTGATGATTGGTTTTAAGAGTTTTTGCTTGCATCTGCTCAGACGGGTGCATCACCATTCCTAGCACACATCCATGTTTTATGTTAGGGCAAAGCCTAACATGCTACGACATAAAACCATCCGTGCTAATCCGTGTCCATCCGTGTTCTTGACCTTCGCACTTCTAGCCATCACACCATCACACCAGCACCCCCAAAAACCCCATCCGTGCTAATCCGTGCCCATCCGTGTTCTTGAAAACCACACATCCGTGTGTCCGTATTCTTTAATTCTGTACTACATATCCTCACACTACACCCATCACACACAGCTCTTAGACCTCCGTAGCTTTAGCGTAGGAGTTTGCATGGGGCGTGAGCCAGCAATTATTCGATAGCTTTCGTGGTTTTAAATCTATTCATGTACGTTGTTTGTTGATTTTTTTACCATATTCGTGTATTATAATAGGTTTAAAGAAAACATAATTTTTTATAACCATAAAGGGTAAATATGAACAAGGTAATTTGTATTGATGGACCAGCAGCTTCTGGTAAGTCAACAGTTAGTAAGCTTATTGCAGAAATGTCAGGAATTAAATATGTAGATTCTGGAGCATTGTATCGAATTGCTACCTGGCAGGCATTAGAGGCAGGTATTGATACAAATGATGCTGAGGCAGTAGCAAAGTTTATTACAAACCTTAAGGTGGACTTTGTTGTAAAAGGAAATCGTGTTGCTTACGAAGTAAATGGCGAAGAGCCAGGCGATAAAATTCGTACACCAGAAATCAATAAGCACGTTAGTCCAGTTTCCGCAGTTCCTGAGGTCCGCACAATCGTTACTCAGTGGCTACGTGATATGCGCTCTGTCGGTGATATCGTTGTAGAGGGTCGCGACATTGGTTCTGTGGTATATCCAGATTCCCCATATCGCTTCTACCTAGATGCAGATGCAGAGACTCGCACTGCACGCCGCCACAAGGAGGATATTCAAAAGGGCTTCATTCAGAATGCGGAACAGGTAAAGGCTTCGCTATTAAATCGCGATAAGATTGATAGCTCACGCAAGACTGCTCCATTAAAAATACCTGAGGGAGCTATTGTTATTGATACGACTCCTCTTACAGCAGAACAGGTTGCTGCAAAAATTATTGAGTTAAGCAAGTAATTTAAAGATAAAAACTAAAGGATTCAAAAATGTATAAACCAGTTTCAAATAAAGCAGATTTTAATAAACTAGAGGAAGAAATCCTCAAGTTTTGGGAAGAAAACAAGACCTTTGAGAAGAGCTTAGAGCAGACAAAGGGCAAGGATGAGTTCGTATTTTATGATGGACCTCCGTTTGCAACAGGTCTTCCACACTATGGTCACCTACTTGCTGGTACAATTAAAGATATTATTCCACGCTACCAGACAATGCGTGGTAAGCATGTAGAGCGTCGTTTTGGTTGGGACTGCCATGGCTTGCCAATCGAAGCATTGGCTCAGGATGCACTTGGCATTTCTGGAACATACGAAATCAAGAAGCTTGGCGTTGATAAGTTCAATGAGCAGTGCCGCTCTATGGTTAGCCGCTATGTTTCTGAATGGCGCCGCACAGTAACACGCATGGGTCGCTGGGTTGATTTTGATAATGACTACAAGACCTTGAACAAGGACTTCATGGAAACTGTTTGGTGGGTATTCAAGCAGCTTTGGGAGCAGGGTCGCGTATATCGTTCACACCGCATCATGCCATACTCCTGGAAGCTAAATACACCTCTTTCTAACTTTGAGGCAGGCAACAACTACAAGGATGTTCAGGATCCAACAGTAACTGTTCGCCTACGCGCAACAAGCGGTATGCCAGCAGAGTGGGGTGAGACATATTTCTTAATCTGGACAACAACACCATGGACACTTCCAGAGAACCTTGCAATTTGCGCAGGTCCAGATTTGGATTATGTTGCTGTTCGCGATAAGGCACAGGGTGTTGTATATATCATGGCAGAGGCTCGCCTATCTGCAATCTATAAGAAGGCAGACGATTATGAGCTAGTAGCAAGCTTCAAGGGTACAGACATCAAGGGCTGGACATATGAGCCTCTATTCCCATATTTCAAGGGCAATAAGGAAAATTGCTTCCAGGTTCTAAATGATGGTTATGTAACAACCTCAGATGGTACAGGTATCGTACACATTGCTCCAGCATATGGTGAGGATGACTTCCGTGTAGCACGCGAGCATGGTATCTTTGAGCTATTTGACCCGCTAGATAACGATTGTAATTTCACAGACGAGGTTCCTGAATATAAGGGCCAATTCTGTAAGGATGCAGATAAGGCAATTATTAAGCGCCTAAAGGATGAAGGTAAGCTTGTTTATCAGGCAACACTTGTTCACTCATATCCATTCTGCGATCGTACAGATACACCTCTAATTTATCGTGCAATTGATGCATGGTATGTTCGCGTTGAGGATTTGCATGAGCGTCTTGTTAAGAATAACGAGAATGTAAAGTGGATGCCAGACTATGTTGGTGAAAAGCGCTTCACAAACTGGTTGAAGGATGCAAAGGATTGGAATATCTCACGTAATCGCTTCTGGGGTTCTTGCATTCCTCTTTGGATTAATGAAGAGGATCCAGATGACATCATCTGCGTTGGCTCTGCAGCAGAGCTTGAGGAGCTAACAGGTCAAAAGGTTGAAGATTTACATAAGCACTACATCGATGAGCTATTAATCAAGAAGGATGGCAAGACATATCGCCGCACTCCTGAGGTATTGGATTGCTGGTTTGAGTCTGGCTCAATGCCATTTGCTCAGCAGCACTATCCATTTGAAAATGCTGACGAGTTTATGAAGAAGTTTCCAGCAAACTTTATTGCTGAGGGCTTGGATCAGACCCGCGGTTGGTTCTACACCCTTCTAGTTCTAAGCACATGCTTGTTTGATAAATCTCCATACCAGAATGTTGTGGTTAATGGACTAATTCTTGCTGAGGATGGCAAGAAGATGTCAAAGCGCCTAAAGAACTACCCAGATCCAATGGATGTGATTGTTACATATGGTGCCGATGCTCTTCGCTTGTACATGGTAAACTCTGCTGTAGTTCGTGCTGAGAACCTACGCTTCTCCGAGGCAGGTGTTAAGCAGCTATTGCGTGACCTACTAATTCCATGGTGGAATGCATACTCATTCTTCGTAACCTATGCTAATGTTGATGGCTGGCATGAGGATGAGCTAATGACACCAGACTCAACAAATGAGCTAGACCGCTGGATTGTTTCTTCTCTAGAAACTCTAATTAATGACGTTGCTGAGGCAATGGATAATTATGACCTACAGCGCTCAGTTCGTCCATTCGTAAGCTTTGTTGAGAATCTAACAAACTGGTATATTCGCCGTTCTCGTCGTCGCTTCTGGAAATCACAGAATGATACAGATAAGTGCAGCGCATATCGTACACTACGCTATGTTCTAGTTCAGCTAGCTAAGGTTGCTGCTCCATTTACACCATTTATCTCAGAAGCAATTTATACAAATCTACGTGGCTCAAATATGCCAGAGTCAGTTCACCTATGTGAATTCCCTAAGGCAAATTCTGCCGCCCGTGATACATTGCTTGAGCAGCAGATGGCTCTTGCTCAGAGTGCAGTAAATCTTGGTCACTTCTTGCGTAAGCAGAAGGACTTGAAGGTTCGTCAGCCATTGTCTCGTGCAATCGTTGTTTCCGCAAAGACAGAAATTCTTGAGGCAATGAAGCCAATGGCTCCAGTTATCGCTGAAGAGTTAAATGTTAAGACAGTTGAATTTGCATCTGATGAATCAAAGTTTGTTAGCCTATCAGCTAAGGCAAACTTCAAGACACTTGGCCGCAAGCTCGGTAAGCGTATGAAGGCAGCTGCCGCAGCAATCGAAGGCCTTGATTCTGTAGCACTACTAAAGCTACAGTCTGGCGAGGCTGTAACTCTTGAGGTTGGTGATGGCGAGGCAGCAGTTGAGCTATTACCAGAGGATGTGCAGGTTGTTCGCCAAGAGCGCGAGGGTATGACAGTGGCTAACGAGGGTGCTGTAACAATCGCAATTGAGACAACACTTACAGATGAGCTTCTTCGTGAAGGTATTGCCCGTGAATTTGTTTCTCGCGTTCAGGCAATGCGTAAGGAAAATGATTACGAGGTTTCTCAGCGCATCGCACTAACCTTTGCTGGTGACGAAGCAGCGGTTGCTGCCGTTACAGAGTATCAGTCATATATTTGTGCAGAGACTCTTTGCACAAGCTTCACTGTGGCAGATGCTGCAGCAACAGAGCTCGACCTAAATGGTCACAAGGCAATGGTAACAGTTGAAAAGGCTAATGCTTAAGCTTTATTAAAACAAATTTAATTCAATAGAGCGAGTTGAGTCATATGACTCGCTCGCTCTACATTTTTTATGCTTATCAAAAAAATATAAAGGAATGAATATGAAAAATAATACAACATTACATGGATATAATCCAATGCCACTTTGTGATTCTCATATTCACATTCATCATTCAGACCGAGCAGGATTGCCAATAACAATTGATGACACCTGCACATTCATTAAAAATCTGATGATATATTTTTCTTATGACAGGCTGAATATTCAAGCTCTTACACCATATGGTGGAGCACTTGATTTAGCAATAAATGCAAAAGCTCTTTATTGTAAAGCAAAACTGAATAAACAGTTTGCGCCAGAGCGTCAGGTTTATGTAAATGCAAATTTGATGCATGTATTTAATACTGGCCTTTCTCCTGAAGAAGAATTATTACGCCAAGCAAAGGTTGCTTATGCGGCAGGCTTTGACGGAATTAAATTGCTTGATGGAAAGCCAATATTTCGCCGACAGCTTGGATATGGATTAAATGACTCTCGTTATGAGCCATTTCTTCAATTTATTATAGAGCATGATTTCCCTCTTGTGCTTCACACAGGTGATCCACATGAAATGTGGGAAGAGTTGGTTGATTCAAATGGAGTAAAGCAACCACCACACTTTGATTCTTCATTTGTCACTATGCCACAACTCCGTGATGAGTTAGAGCAAATGCTTGAAAAGTATCCAATGCTTAAAATAACACTTGCGCATTTTTATTTTTGGGGAGCTGAGCTAGAGCAACTAAGTGCATTCCTTGATCGCTATCCAAATGTTTGCCTTGATATTGTTCCTGCATGTGAAGAATTTTTTGACTTAAATAAAGACCCTGCCACAGCTCGCGAATTTTTTATAAAATATAGCGACAGAATTTTGTTTGGCTCTGACTGCAACAATTGGCATTCAAGTGAAAGTCTTGATGAATACCAGCATTGCTTTGGAAATATAATCAATCTTCCTCGAAATTATCTTGAAGCAAAAGCTCCATTCAGATTTGTAGATAATGACAGAGGAGAGATTACACCACTTCAACTTGAAGAGGAATATTTAAAGAAAATTTATCACGATAATTTTGTGAGAATTTATGGAGAAACTGCTCGTCCTGTTAATTATGATTTAGCTTTAGAATTAGTTAACGAGGTTGCTCCAATTTATAATGACCCATCCACAATTATTTTCCCAAACAGGGAAAAATTTGGAGGATTGGAATTTACTTCTCTTGCGAGCCGAGAGATCAATGTAAAGAATTTAGAAACAATGGCTCAATTCTTTGAGACAAAATAAAAGGTATACAATATGACTGAAATAATCGCTGAAAATATTTCAGCAGTTGCTGCTCATGCACCAGTATGGGGCTTTGTAATAATATTTCTTTTAATGGCTATTGAAAGCTCATTCATTCCATTCCCAAGCGAAGTGGTAATGATACCTGCAGGCTTTCTAGCATATCGAGGTGAGCTAACAACGAGGCTTCCTCTTTTAGATATGTTTTTAGCATTAGTGATAGGCACCGCAGGTTCTATACTTGGAGCCTATATAAACTATTATTTAGGCTTAAAGCTAGGTCGTCCATTCCTACATAAATATGGAAAATACTTTTTCTTAAAAGAGCAGGCACTCGATAGAGCAGAAGAGGTATTTAGAGAGCATGGTGATATAACCACCTTTGTATGCCGACTCATCCCAGCAATCCGTCAGCTTATTTCTATTCCAGCTGGTCTTGCAAAAATGAACTTTAAGCGATTTACATTATTCACCTCACTTGGTGCAGGAATTTGGGGATTGATTTTACTAATTATTGGCTATAGCTTTGGTGTCGCTGCTGGCGATATGACATATCCAGAGATGGTTGTTAAGGGGAAAGATTTGATTCACGATAACTACATTTGGATACTTTTAGCACTTGTACTATTAGTTGTTGGATACATTGCAATTCACAAAAAGGTGATGGGCAGTGGAAAGAAAAAAGAGCTAGCAGACAATAATTAGTTTAAGTTATTTTAGGAGAAAACCATGCCTATATATGAGTTTTATTGTCCTAAGTGTAATTTGCTGATGGATTTTTTCTCTCGAAGAGTAAATACAGAGACAATACCGAATTGTCCTCATTGTGGTACCATATTATCGAAAGAAGTTTCACGTATAGCAATTGGTTCTAGTGTGGATGCATCAGATGAGTATGGCGACTCACCAATTGATGATGCTCGAATGCAGGCTGCAGTAGATGCTTTCGGTGATAAGCTTGATTCTATTTCTGATACATCTAATCCTGAGCAGGCAGCAGCTATGATGAAGAAATTCTCAGAGGCAAGTGGTCTTGGGTTTAATAGGGATGTTAAAGAGGCGCTCTCAAGAATAGCTGCTGGCGAGGGCGAAGCAGGTGCAAATGCTGAGCTAGACGAAATGCTATCACGCGGAGAATTTTTTGCACCAACAGACAGAAATTTGGGAGGAACAACTCATTTTACCCCACCAACTAAAGATCCAACTTTGTATGATATGTAATTTTTGTGTTGCAAACGACAATATTTAAATGATACAATTCGGGATAGTTTAGAGACCTAAAATAATTTATGAGGTAATTTTGAAATATTTTTTACTTACGTTAATGTTTTCTATTATGGCGTTTGGCTCTTTTGGTTGTGTTTCTGCACCAACAGGAAGAGTTAGGGACGCTCATCTTCTTTATGATTCTGGAAATGAAGGAAAAAAAATAACTAGAGTAGAAAAATTTGGTCCATTCTATGAAAGAGTTCAAACAACAAATGGTGCTGTTCGTATCTCATATCGTCCTCTTCTATATACCTCAGTATATTCTCCTAAAGAAAATGCATCTGCGACAGAAATTCTTTGGCCAATTTATTCTCAAAACACACGAGGAGATTATAAAGCATCTCGGTTTTTGTTTTGGTTTTGGACAGATTTCAATACATCAGTTGCAGAATCAAGAAATAGACACTGGTGTTTCCCTTTCTTTTTTTGGGGAACAACAAAAGCAAATGAAGACTATGCTGCCTTTTTCCCATTTTATGGAACAATCAAAGAAATGTACTTTGATTCAATTTCATTTACAATGTGGCCATTATGGATGAAATATAAGCATGGATCACAAACAACCACAAGTGTACTTTGGCCAATATATAGTAGAACAGAGGGTGATGGTGTTTCTGCCTTTCGAGTGTTCCCATTTTATGGACAATCCCATCGAGAGGGAAAATCAGATTCATATTTTGTACTTTGGCCAATTTGGAATCAATCGACATATTATGGAAGAAATCCAGGATCATCATGGATGCTATTCCCAATTGCTGGTCACGTTGATACAGAAAACGAAGAACGATATCTAATTCTTCCTCCTTTCTTTAGCTTTGCCTATGGAAGAGGAGAAACCCCAACATATCGAAATTTGAATTTTCCTTGGCCTTTATTCAAAATTTGGGACGATGGAAAATATCACAAGAGGAACTTTATTCCTTTTTATATTCATCAATGGGATGATGATGGTCGTTTAAACTCAACCTGGTATATGTGGCCATTTGTTCGTACTCGAGAAGCAAAACGCGGAAATATAAAGGAGGATTTTTTTGCATTTAATCCTATTTATCTTTCTTCCGAAATTTATGCTGATATAGATAATGATGGTGCGCATGAAACTCTCGTAGAAGATTATATGAGAATTTGGCCATTGTATTCTTCTAGAAATGATTTAAATGATACATATGTCCGAATACCAGATTTATCTTTAAGTAAGCGTTCTGGCTTACTATCTAGAAATTTACTTGATATCTTTACTTTATATACATATGGAAATAGTAGAGAATTAAATAGAACAGACCATGAGCTTTTATGGGGGCTTTTTTCACGTGGATATGGAGAAGAATATAGTAGAACACATATTTTCCCTTTTTATAGCAGAACACGAGATGGAGATAATACTGAGTGGTCAATTTTATATGGTCTTTTCGGGAAAGAGTATGATGGAGAAGAAACCCATACAACATTTTTGTGGTTTTTTGGAGATTAAAAATATTTATGATAGTAAGAGAACCATTTTTTAAGCCAGAACCAACAACATTTATTTCGAAAATCGGAAGATACTTGTTGGATGTGATTGCAGAAGTTGGCCGAGCAACAGTAATTTGTATTGGCTCATTTGGTGGAATGCATGGCTTAATGCGCAAGAGAGAGCGCAAAGAGGTAGTTAAGCAGATTTATAACTGTGCTATAAAAAGCCTTCCTGTTGTCACTGTTGTTGCATTCTTTATTGGAATGATTTTAGCATTACAATTAGGAATAGAATTGCGGCGATATAATCAAGAAAATTTAATTGGCTCAGCAGTAATGGCTTCAATGCTTCGAGAGATGGGGCCTTTTATGAGTGGACTTGTTCTTGCCGCCTGCGTTGGAGCAGCAATGGCCGCACAATTGGGTACTATGATGGTAAATGAAGAGATTGCAGCTCTTGAAATTATGTCGATTGATCCATTGCGCTTTCTCGTTATGCCACGCATGGTTGCAATGATGTTTACAGTGCCAATTCTTTCTTTTTATACTTGTGTGCTTGCTTTGATTGGTGGTGCTGTTGTCGGTAATACCCAGCTGTCGGTTCCGTTTTCAGTTTATTGGATGAATGCATTTGATTTTGCTTCTCTGCGTCCATTCCTTGTTGGAATGTTTAAAGCATTTTTGTTTGGTATCATTATAGTGACAGTTGCTTGCTATGAGGGTTTTTCTACAACCCATGGTGCTGTTGGTGTAGGTAGAGCAACACGTCGTTGCGTGATAACTTGCTTCCTACTTATTTTGATTATTGGCTATTTTGTTACAAGGTTATTCTACTAATGATTAAATTTGAAAATGTAACTAAAAGCTTTGGCTCGAGAACAATTCTTGATAATGTCTCTTACGAAATCAAAAAGGGTGAAATTTTTTGTATCGTAGGACCATCCGGAACAGGTAAAAGTGTTTCATTAAAGCTAATGATTCGCTTGCTTGCACCAACTAGTGGTAGAGTCTGGATTGATGGATCATGCATTAACGAGGCAGATAATAGTGAACTATTGGCATTACGTTCAAAATTCGGTTATTTGTTTCAGAGTGCAGCTTTATTAGCTTGGATGACAGTGTATGAGAATGTTGCTCTTCCATTGCGAGAAAAAACAAAGCTAAGCGAAAAAGAAATTGATGATCGAGTTCGTGATGCTCTTGATAAGGTTGGTCTACTACATGCAGTTGATGCATATCCTGCAGATTTGTCTGGTGGTATGCAAAAACGTGCTGGGTTAGCACGTGCAGTTGTAACAGAGCCAGAAATTTTGCTTTACGACGAACCTACTTCAGGACTTGATCCAGTTACATCAAGAAAAATTGATGAGCTAATTGCTAATCTGTCACAAAAACTTGGTGTAACAAGTGTTGTTGTTACACATGATATGCACAGTGCATTGGCAATAGCTGATAGAATTGGTATGCTACATTCATCTCATCTTTTAGCAATTACATCACCTCAAGAATTTATCAAATCAGAAATACCGGAGATTAAAGCATTCCTAGATGCACAATATATTACTACACGTGGAAGCTGGGAGAAGGAGTTATAATATTATGAGTGAAAAGAATTCAGAACTTAAAATGGAATTTATAGTAGGACTATTTGTTCTATTAATGTTCATAGGTTTAGCAATATTTACCATTATTATTTCTGGTGCAAGCTTATTTAAGGAAAGTTATTCTACGATTGAAGTTGTAATACCAGATGCTATGGGTTTGCGTAAGAATGATCCTGTAATTGCAAAAGGAACCACAGTTGGATCTGTTACAGAAGTTTTCTATGACCGTGATGGAGTTCATGTTCGTGCAGAGCTAGAAGCCCCAGTTGTTTTTTATGAAGATTATGAAATTACGGTTGTTGCAACCTCTATTCTGGGTGGGCGTCAACTTGTTATAGATGAAGGTACAAATACAAAACCAGAGGTAACAGATGTTACTAATCTAGTTGGCCAAAAACCTGCAGATCTTATGGAAGATGCAACTGCAGCTATAGCAAGAATTCGAGAATTCCTCGATTCAGATGCATTAACGAATATAGAAACCTTTTCAGAAGATATTGCTGAAATTTCAACTCGCCTCAACAATGGAGAGGGAACTGTTGGAAAGTTGTTGTCTTCAGATGATGAGTTATATACAAATTTAAATGCAACGGTAGAAAATCTTAGAGTTATATCAGATCGTCTAGAAAATGGCGAAGGAACGCTAGGTAGATTACTTTCAGAGGATGATTCTCTTTATACAAATTTAAATGCAACAGTAGAAAATCTTAGAGTTATATCGGATCGTCTAGAAAATGGCGAAGGAACACTAGGTAGATTACTTTCAGAGGATGATTCACTTTATACAAATCTTAATGCGACAGCAGAAAATCTTCGTATAGTTTCCGACAGGCTAGTTACAGGCCAGGGAACACTTGGTAAACTACTTTCAGAAGATGATCCTCTATATGGAAATGTTAATGGTGCTGTAATTGATGTCCGCGAAATGCTAGATGATATGCGAGAAGCAAATACATTAAGCACCTTCTCTGGTTTGTTGTTTGGCGGCTTCTAAAAATAATAATTTTGTATGCTCAATAGCCTTTCTATAATTATTGTTACCTACAATAACAATAACATTCTAAAGCAATGCTTAGATTCGTTGGTCAAAGCATGCGGGACTGTGCCTGAGCTAATTATTGTAGACAATGCGAATAATTTAGAAACAAAAGCTCTTGTTTCTGAGCATACAAATGCAAAATATATTGTAGCCAAAGAAAATCTTGGTTTTGCTGGTGGCAATAATCTTGGTTTACCTCATAGCACAAGAGATTATATTCTTCTCTTAAACGATGACACAATTATTGAAGAAGAACCATTTTCTGATTTAATAAAATATTTGCAGGAGCATCTAGAGGTTGGTGTTGTTCAAGGAACAATGCTACTACCAAGTTGTAATAACACATTAGATTCCTGTGGAACATTTTTAACACCATTTGGTATTCAAAAAAATCGCTATTTTTTGGAGCCTCTCCAAAATCCAGAAGAGCAGCTGTTGTCCCAACGGGTTTTTAGTGTTAAGGGCGCACTTATGCTTTTTCGTAGAGAATTACTTGCAGAGCTTAATGGTGTCCTTTTTTATGATGAATTTAAAAGCTATTATGAAGAAACAGATTTTTGCCATAGAGTATGGTTGGCTGGATATGAAGTACACTTTGTGGGGACAAAACCAATCAAACATTTAATGGGGCAAACCTCAAAGCGTTTTTCTCAGGCAGAAATTTGGTCACAATATATAGCAAATATTCTCTTTTCTTTTAATACGCTATTAGATAGCTACGGAAAACGAAACATTTTACCAAGGTTTTATCTGTTAAATTTTGCGAACTTTATAAAATGCTTATTATTCTTTCGATGGAAAATGGTCGGTGCATACTTTAAGGTTTTTTCAAAACATAGAAAAACGAAAGTGCTTCGAAAAAATGTTCGCCAAAGAATTCAAAAGAGTCGAAAAATTTCCGATAAAGAGTTGTTTAAAAAAATATTGGTTAAACCAAATTTATTCTTTTATTTTAAACATTAAAAGTACTACAATATAACTACAAGTGAAATAATCTATTTAAAGGGAGAACCTATGAAAAGATTTATTTTAATTTTGTTTAGTTTATTATTATTTAGTGGTTGCATGTCTATTGAACGCTCTTCAACAGAATATGTTACAGAGGGCGGAATTGTGGTTCCAGGTGAGCAGGTTTTTATCAGTAATTACGGTTATTATTTATTTGGAAGTATTCCTTTGTTTACAGGTAATGAAACAGGCACAGGCACAACGTTTTTCTCTGATGGAGCCACATTAGATAAGACGCAAAAATATTTATCAGAGTTGGCAGATAAAGAAGGTGCAGCAGTTGTGCATGTGCAGCCAATGGTTCATTCTACCTGTAGCTTTTCTGCAATTCCAATAGTTGGCACAACCTTTGGTTTGTTTTGGTATAAGGAGGTGCAGCTCTCTGCAACCTTAGTTAAGCTTTCTGAGACGAATGAAATTTATCATATTGAATTAAAGAAAGACCAGATAGAGGAGGGCAAATAATATGAAAGCATATTTTTTTATTTTTAGCTTATTCTTATTTGTATCTGGTTGTGCAACAGTGCAAAAGTCAGAGTCTTTTCCTAAAATAAATGTGTTGAGTCCTAATCAACCGGTTGCATCGATCGTTGTGGAAAATTATGGATATTATTTATTTGGAATATGGCCAATATGGTGTGGTGATATAGAGAATCCTAATTCTGCTGGTTGTGATTGGTTTACAGATACAGTAACGGTTGATAATAATGTAAAGCTTATTGAAAGAGAAGCTTTATCTTATGGTGCAGAAAGTACGCTTGGAGAATTGAAAACAGAGGTGGAAACCTCTGGCTCATTCTCTGCATGGATACTCTGGCGTAAAATTATTACCACAAGTGCTTGTGTGTATAAAATAGATACGACAAATGCTAAGGTTAATAAATACAAGCTTTCCGAGCAAATAATAAACAAATAGTTTTGTGGAAATAAAAAGTAACGGAAAATTTACTATGAGTGAAAAACCCAATATACCTCTCAATTGTTTCTTTCAGGGATGCTATAATCCTGCTTATGAAAAAGAAATTAGAAAAGCAAAAAGAATATGTCATCGATACAACAAGCTATCTCCTAACAATAATAAAGAACAGCAAAAAATTCTAAAAAAATTTTTAGGAAGTATGGGGAAGAATTCTATGATTGTTCCACCATTTTGGTGTGATTATGGTTATCATATTACAGTTGGTGAAAACTTTTATGCTAATCATAATATGGTAATTCAGGATGGTGGCGGAGTGAGCTTTGGAGACAGTGTTTTCATTGGACCGAATTGCTGTTTCACTACGGCAGAGCATGCGATTGATCCAGAAATGAGAAAAGCCGGAGTGGAAATTGCAAAGCCAATAAAAGTGGGCAATAATGTGTGGATAGGTGCAGGATGCACAATTCTTGCCGGAGTAGAAATAGGAGATAATTCAATAATTGGAGCTGGGAGTGTAGTCACAAAATCAATTCCAAGTAATGTTATTGCCGTTGGTGTGCCTTGTAAGGTGTTGAGAGAAATAACAGAGAAGGATAAAACGACATATCCGATTTATAGCGAATTGATTTTAAATTAAAAAATATATTATTTTGGTTGTCTAGCTTTTGATTATTAGTGATCCTCTACGGATAAATGTTGTTATTAAAGATAATGGAAAATTTAAGAATAAAAGTTTTTCCTAGGTAAATCTTTGTTCGATACAAAAGAAAACGTTGTGGCGGTAGCTGGTATGATAGTGATTATGAATGTCCTGTGACTGGAATTCATAGTGATTCACCATCTTTCAGTAGTGACACTATGGAGCTTCGTTTAGTCGCTGAGCATGTCGCAAAATAAGGTGTTCGCTATATTGAGTTATTTGTTCCTTATAGCGTATTAATGTGCATACAAATACGAGTATTCTAACAAAAAAGTTGAAATCATGCACAAAAGGATGCCTTAATTTATAATAAATTAGGTTATTCACATTTATAAATTTGGTTAAAATTTGGATGTTTAGGTGCAATTTCAGTTGAAATATACTGTTTATAATTGACAATTCTTTTATAATAATTGTAGAATATCAACCTAAATCGCAGTAATTAATTATATAATATGTTTATATAGTAGAGAGAATTAGTGAGATGCGGTTTTTGTATATAATAATAAACTCACTGACGAAGGAAACACAGAGTGAAAACAGATAAAGAAACAACAGCATTGCGCACAGGCGCAAGATGCGTTATTGAAGGCCTAGAAAAGGTCGGCTGTAAGGTTTTGTTTGGTTACCCTGGTGGTGCTATCCTTGACGTCTATGACGAGCTAGCTAAATCAGACAAAATCCATTTTATTTTACCACGCCACGAGCAGGGCGCAGTCCACATGGCAGATGGCTATGCACGCGCTACTGGAGAGGTGGGCTTTTGCTTGGTGACATCTGGTCCTGGTGTGACAAATACAGTTACAGGCCTAGCAACAGCTAATATGGATGGCGTACCACTTGTCTGCATTTCTGGTCAGGTTGCAACTTCAATTATTGGTAATGATGCTTTCCAAGAGGCAGATACCTGCGGTATTACCCGTTCAGTTACAAAGCACAACTTCTTTGTTCGCGATGTAAATGATCTTCCACGCATTATGATGGAAGCAGTATACATTGCTCGCACCGGTAAGCCTGGTCCAGTTTTGATTGACGTACCTAAGGATGTTCAGCGCGCAAAGACAGCGGTTCCATTTGTTGAGGGCTTCTCACGTCCTGGCTATAAGCCATCACATGAGGGTCATCCACGTATGATTACACGCTTGGCAAACATCATTAACACAGCAAATAAGCCATTGCTTTATGTTGGTGGTGGTGTTATCGCATCTGATACATCTGATTTGTTGCGTGATTTGGCTCACAAGGCAAACATCCCTGTAGCAACCACACTTATGGGCTTAGGCGCATTCCCAGAGAATGACGATTTGGCTCTTTGCATGCTTGGTATGCATGGCTTAGTAGCATCAAATAAGGCGCTTGAGGCATGTGATTTACTTGTTTCAGTAGGTGCTCGTTTTGATGACCGCGTAACAGGAAAGATTTCCGAGTTTGCACCAAATGCACGTATTGCACACATTGATATTGACCCATCAGCAATCGGCAAGAGCGTTCGTTGCGATTTGCCAGTTGTAGGTCATTTGAAGCCAATTCTTAAGGAGCTTCTACCACAGGTTCACGAAGCAAAGCGTGAGGCTTGGGTTGCTCAGTGTAAGAAGTGGAAGGAAGAGGATCCATTCGTTTATCCAGAAAGCCCAGCAGGGGCAATTATGCCTCAATATGTAGTTGAGCAGATTGACAAGGTAAGTAAGGGTAAGGCATTGATTTGCACAGACGTAGGTCAAAACCAGATGTTCAGTGCACAGTTCTTCCGTCACAACACACCACGTAACTTCTTGAGCTCTGGTGGCTTAGGCACAATGGGCTTTGGCTTGCCAGCAGTTATTGGTGCACAGATTGGTTGCCCAAAGAAGCTATGTGTATGCGTAACAGGCGATGGTGGTATGCAGATGAATGCCCAGGAAATCGTTGTTGCTGTTGAGCATAAGCTTCCAATCAATGTTATTATTTTGAATAACGGCTATTTGGGTAATGTTCGCCAGTGGCAGGATATGTTCTATAATCGTGTTCATTCCTCCACAATTCTTACTCAGAATAATCGTCCTGCAAATGAGCATATTGAGTGTGAAGAGGAGAATCCTCCATACTTGCCAGACTTTGTAAAGCTTGCTGAAGCACATGGTGCTTGCGCAAAGCGTATAACAAAGCCAGAGGATGTTGCAGATGCTTTGAAGGAGGCATTCGAAAGTCCAAAAACATGGATTTTGGAATTTATCGTTGAGCCAGAGAGTAATGTTATGCCAATGATTCCTCCAGCAGGAACAGTTGCAGACACAATTCGTACATTTAAGTAATCTAGAGAGGAGCTAATTAGATATGAAGCATATTATCAATGCAATCGTTGAAAATCAGCCAGGCGTACTTGCACGAATTGTTGGACTTTTCTGTGGACGTGGATACAATATTGAAACGTTGAATGTTGGCCCATGTGCTGATCCAATGCTTTCACGCATGACAATTACTGTTTTGGGTGATGATCATGTTTTGGAGCAGGTAATCAAGCAGCTCAATAAGCAGGTTGATATCGTTAAGGTTCTAGATTTGACCTCATTACGTCACTTAGAGCGTGAGCTAATTCTTGTAGAAATTGGCGCTCCACGCAATAAGCGCTCAGAAATAATGGATATTGCAACACT
>JAZNPC010000007.1:0-23182 GCA_045589455.1 Kiritimatiellia bacterium | reverse complement strand
CCTTTATGCTCGGCACTATCTGGTATCTTAATCATCTCTATGCCTGCAACTGTTATCTCTTTTTCTTCAATCTTTTCTTCACTTGACTTTTCTTTGCCACATCCTAGCATTGAAAATGCAAGAATCGCAAAAGCTGATATTTTTACAAAGTTTTTTATTTTCATTTTTTACCTCATAATTATAAAAAAATATACAAAATTTTCTTTCATTATAGTATCTACATTTTTAGATTGTCAATTGCTAAAACTAATTTTATAAAGCATGCCTACGGCATATGAAGTATTGCAAAGCAATATGGTGGGATTAAACATATGTGCAGCACGAGGACGTAGTGCACCCCAAAGATAAGCCTAAATTCGTAGCCGAATTTAGATGAAGCAGCGCATGCGCTATGAAGCGATGCAAAGCACCATGAAGCATGCCTACGGCATATGAAGCATTGCAAAGCAATATATGCGGTGGAAATATTTAAATTTCAGCAAGGCGAGGACGCCATGCTGCCCTATTATATATTTTTTAACCTGATCTATTCATTATTCATTATTCACTATTCACTAATTCTGTAGGACGGGGACGTACTGCACCCCAGTTAAGCACACATATATATTGCTCTCAAGTTTAGGTGGGGACATTGAGGACATAGGGGACATTGGCGACAGGAGAGCAAGATTTTCTAGCGGTGACGTTTAGGACGATTAGACGGTTAGACGATTGTACGACCCAAAGACGACAAGACGCGAGAATGGAGAAAAAACCACTCAACACTACCTGAATTCTTCATTCTTCATTTATTATAATGCATCGCCTCCGCATCTTAATGAACTTCTAGGCGAGCACACTAGTGGATGAGATTTGCCAAATTGCTTCGAAAGATAAAGCAATAGCCATGGCAAACCTCATTCCGCTAGTGTTTTTTCTGCGTCACGGCTCTGCGTCCTCCACGTCCTCTGCGTCTCTGCGTCCCTTCTTCGCACTTTTAGCCACCACGCAAGCCATCACGCTCGCGCTGCTTACTGCGGGTTTTAGATAAAGTCTACCATTGCTACTGTATTTGGAGCCAGGGTTAACTCGTATGTATTTTCTCCACACTTAGCTAACAGAGGTACCTCTGCAAGGTTATTTGCTTCATCTAGCAAATAGCTCACAGGATTGCTATTTACTGAATCAATGCTTATGCGAACAGTCTTTGGTTGTGCATCTGTATCCTCTTCAACAAAATGAGAAAATACAGTACATACCTTGCCGTCTGCACTACGTGCACCCAAAACATACACATCATTGTCATCTGTTGTAGTTTCAACTTGAGTACCATACTCAACAAGCTTATTATAGGCTTCAAAGCTATAGTATGTCTTTAATGGACGGTACAAATAGAGGTCCCAAATTCCATTCATTCCTGTAGGACGTGCATCATAGTACATCATCATATCAAGCTTATTAACATTCTGACCAACGATCATAGCTGCTAATGTAAAGGCTGCTCCCTTCATCCCAATTATTGTTTCAATGGAATAATTAAAAGCCTCAGTTGCCCAGCCACGTACATAATTCCATTCATTTAAATGGCTCTCAGCAGCTTCATAACCATACTTCTTCATGATGGCTTCAACAATATCTGCATCCTCTTGGACATCCCATGGATTACGCATATACCTGTGCCAAGAAATAAAATCTATCGGCACACGCTTTGCCTCATCTCCATCACCAGACATCATTTTTAGAAAATCATCAAGCCAAGCCTTATCCCATGCAAGTGCGGGACCTCCAATTTTCAAGTGAGGAAAGCATTTCTTTAAATGAAGAGCAACCGTCTTATAGAACTCAAAAAATTGAAGCTTTGTGCCACCCCAGCATTTTTTATTATCTGAGTCCTCTGCATCAAGATCTGGCTCATTCCAAATTTCCCAGTATCTAATCTTATGGGTAAATCCATTTGCCCAACCCTCTGTGTAGTGGCGAATGATATGCTCACAAACCTCTGCCCACTTCTGATTATCCTTTGGTGGCAGGGTGTGATATTTTTTTGACCAATGCTCAATAGACGCACCAAGTCTGTAAAAAGGCTCTGTTCCTGCCGCTATTATTTTTTGAATATACTCATCTGTGAGCTGAAAATCATAAGCATCTGGGTCATCCACATCTTTTCTGAAATCAGGGAAGATTACACCTACATCCACAGTATGAGGTCCGCCATAGCCAGAAAAGAAGTTTGAGTCATGTGTGCGAGCAAATGGGATTTTTAGTTTTTTATATGTCTGAAAATTACCGCGTCCTGGATCCTCAGCCAAGCCAACAGGCCCATTATTAACACAATTCATAGGCCTAATCTTGCCTAATAGTTTATTTGTATTTATTGTTACACAACTCATCCCCTACTCCCTACTAATTTTTGTAAATTTTATTTGCTATTGCATACTCTGCCACAGAGGGTGGCAGCAAGCCTCCTTTAGGAAGCACTCCCTGAGCTAAAGCTTGCCTTAATTCTGTTGAAGAAACTGGCATATTAAAATTAGACACCACAAAACGCTGAAGCTTTGCCTTTTCTTCTGGAGAAAATGCTTCATTAAATAAAAGAGTCTCTCCTGCCCTAGAAAAAATTATAAAAGAAAACTCATTAACAAGCTCACGGCAACAGTACCACCGATGCAAGGTTGAAAGGGAGTCTCCTCCAATAATAAAGAAGAGCTCCGCCTCTGGATATTCCTGCTTAAGATGACGCATAAGCTCAATGGTGTAAGACCGACCACCTCTATCCATATCATAGGTGCAAATACCAAAGTCAGCGAATGCCTCTATAGCAAGCTGGAGCATAGTAAGCCGTGCCTCATTAGAAGCAACGGCACCATTAGGCTTTAACGGTGAAACACAGGTCGGCACAAAAAACACCTTTGACAGCCCGAATTGCTCCTTTGCAATACGGGCTAGCTCAAGGTGTCCATTGTGAACGGGATCAAAGCTTCCCCCAAATACGCCCAGCTTCATTACTAGCTCCTCATCACAAACTTTTGTGACTGACTATTATCGTCAATTTTTGTTTTATTATTTTTTCTTTAGCTGCTCAGCTGTTTCAATAATAAACTTTGCTAGAGGTTCACGCAAATCCTCACGCTCCAAAGCATAAGTAATATTTGTCTTTAAGAAATCAATCTTATTACCTGCATCAAAACGTTTTCCGCAGAACTTTAAGCCATACATTGCACGTTGTGCTGCTTGAGCACGTAGAGCATCTGTAATTTGAATTTCGCCATTCTTTCCTGGCTTAACATTATCTAGGTGGCTAAACACCTCAGGAGTTAAAACATAGCGAGATGCAATAACCAAGTTTGATGGAGCTTCCTCTGGTTTTGGCTTCTCAACCAAATCACGAATAAGCATTACATCATCTGTAACTGGTGTGCCATTAATAACACCATAGCGGCTAACACGCTCCATTGGCACCTCTTCAAGAGCAACAACTGTCTCATGATAGCGATCGTATACATCAAGTAGCTGCTTTGTTACAGGAGTATCATTACCTGAACGCAATAATGTATCACCGAGCAACACAGCAAATGGCTCATTACCGATATGGTGACGTGCCAAAGAAATTGCATCACCCAAGCCACGCATTTCCTTCTGACGAATAAAATGAATGTTTGCCAAATTTGATACACGGCGAACAATCTCTAGCTCGGCTAGCTTATTCTTCTCTTCAAGCTCATCCTCAAGCTCAAGGCAACGATCAAAATGATCTTCAACAGCACGCTTACCACGGCTAACAATCATCAAAATATCTGTAATGCCAGAAGCAACAGCCTCTTCGACCACATATTGAATAACAGGAATATCAACTACTGTTAGCATTTCCTTTGGTTGTGACTTTGTTGCAGGCAAAAAGCGTGTGCCATAGCCTGCTGCTGGAATAACTGCCTTACGTACCTTCATTTTATTCTCCATAATTTGATGTTATTTAAAATCATTCGTCAGTTCAAACACACTGCTTATTAGCTTTAATTTTTATTTGTGTACAATTTCGCGCCTAATATCTGCGCCCAAATCGCTCAAGGATTTCTCGATAGATTCATAACCACGGTCAATACTCTCGGCATTTCCTATCTCTGTTGTTCCTTCTGCGCACAAGCCTGCTAGCACAAGAGCCATACCAGCACGAATATCTGGGCTTAGCATATGTGTGCTCTTGAGGCTATTCTTACCAGAGCCATGAACCACAATGCGGTGAGGATCACACTGAACAATATGTGCACCCATACCAATTAGGTTATCAATAAAGTATAGGCGGCTTTCAAACATCTTTTCAAAGAAAAGTACAATTCCATCCACCTGTGTTGCAAGCACAATTAGCACACTCAACAAATCAGAAGGAACTGCTGGCCAAATGCCATCATCAATCTTTGCTATTGCACCAGAAACATCATTTGAGATACGGAGCTCGCAAGCAGAAGAATCAAAGGTTAGCACGCCATTTTCATCACGTGTCCACTCCACACCAAGACGTGAGAATGGGCGTTGAAGCACAAGAAAATCCTCTTCCTCAGTATTTTCGATTTTGATACTACCACGGGTTGCAGCTGCAGCAGCAATAAAGCTAGCAGACTCAATATAATCTGGCATAATTCTAAAGCTTCCACCATGCAACCTTTCAACACCATCAATCTCAAGACGATTTGTACCCACGCCAGTAATTCTAGCACCCATACCATTAAGCATATTGCAAAGATTTACCACGTGTGGCTCACAAGCTGTATTAAAGAGGACTGTATGACCCTCTGCCTTAACCGCTGCCATCACAAGGTTTTCTGTTGCGGTAACACTAGCCTCATCAAGCAAAATCTTTGCACCATGTAGGCGACCCTTACGCCTAAACTCAAATGGAATACTATCTGGTATTTCCATACCCAAGCGTTTAAAGCCATCAAAATGAGTGTCTAGTCGACGCAAGCCAATAACATCACCACCAGGAGGTGAAATTACTACACGATCGTTTCGTGAAATAAGTGCACCCGCAAAAAGAATTGAGGTGCGTATTTTATTGCACAATTCTTGTGGTAGTGTATCTGTATTAAGTGTTGTTGGATCAATAGTAACCTTGCGTGCAATGCGATCTAAATTAACCCTTGCGCCTAGCTCAGCAGCAAGCGTTAGCATCACCTCAACATCGCGAATAATTGGCAGATTTGTTAGCTCTACAACACCATCAGCCATCATAGCTGCAGCAATCATAGGAAGTGCTGCATTTTTATTACCAGGAGAAAAGTGCGAGCCGTGTAGCGGATTACCGCCATTAATTATAAATTTAGATGAGATATTTTTTACCATAAATCAATTACCTTATATCCCAAGCAGCTCAGCAACAAATAAATCTCTTTGTTTAATTTCTTCTGGAGTAAGTCCACAAAGCTCATGAGGGAAAACTAGCCATTCATCTACTTTTTTAACAAAATAATCTGGGTTAAAATCAGTTGTATTTCTAGATGGCTTAAAGTATGGCATTGCGAAGCGCACCTCGCAGCCAGTTACTGCAAGCTTTTCCTTCATTACGCGAGCTGTTGAGCCAGTATCAAAGATATCATCAACAACAAGGACCTTAGAATCCTTTGTGATATTCTTTAGCACATAATCAAGATTTTCTACGATTGGCTCTTTGCTTTCATTGATGCCAGTATATGAAACTGTTTTTACGATTGAATGATAGAATTTTATTCCCTTATAGAGAAAGAATTCATGCACTGCGATACCTACGGGAGAACCACCACGCCACAATGCAATTAGTGCATCTGGTACGAACCCAGAATCATAGATTTGCTTTGCTAGTGAGAAGCTATCATTATATAGCTGATTTGCTTGTAGGTAGATTTTGTTGTTCATCGTCTTGGGTGGCATTTTGCCAATTAAAATGATTAAAATTACTACACAAAATGTGTAAACTTATATTTATAAGGTATTGTAACACAAAGCCAAACCGAAAGCAACAAGCAAAGAAGCAATACAACAATGAATGAGTGTGGGGATAAAAGCACGAAAAAGGGACGCAACCACCTACGCCAAGGCTATGAACAAGGAAGCGTGAAACAAATTGTTCCGTGCTGCGGCAATCTTGCCGCAGGAGCTCGCTAGAGCGCAGTATATGGTGGCTAATCCTACGCTGGCATATCGCTCCAAGCCTTCTAACTTCTCACCAAAAAAAGCCCCCTTTAGATGGGTTTCTAAAGGAGGCACACATATTGAAGTGTTTTAGGGATAGGTTATATTTTAGGGATATTCTAAAAAATAATATGTTATTCTTTTAGAACGAGTAAATTGAAGCATATTTTTAAAAATCTCGCAAGTAATTATAAGAAAAATCAACCCTTTTATTCAAACACTTGTTTTATTGGAAACCCTTTATTTCTAAAGGCATAAATAAAAAATATTTGGCAGCAAAAAATTTTGCAAAATCTGCTAAACTTTTTTGCAAAACCACTAAAAGATTTAAAACTTAGCATGATGTTCTAAATAAATATATCATAAGCAAATCCTAGGCAAGAGTAATAGAATTCATATTATTTTAACTACAAAATTTGCCACATTTTTTATTTATAAATGCCATTTTTAACACTTAATTGACGATAGTGGAATCGAAGTGTTATAATTCTTTCATAATAATGTTAAAAAGGACATATATGTATATAAAAAAAATCCTATCTATTTTTATTTTTAGCTGTATTTTTAGTGCATACGGCAATATTGAAACTTCTTTAGAAAATAATGAGCAGACAGATGCATCAAAAATAATTTGCAAGGAGGAGGTAGATGGTAATATTTGGAGTTACATAGTTGACTCTAATAACAATGCCGTAATTGTTAGAGGTGAACAATTTGCTGGAAAAGTTGTTATCCCAAATACTTTGGGAGGAAAACAAGTTGTAAAAATACAAGATAGAGCTTTCTCTTGGCAAAAAGAACTAACACACATCCAAATTCCTGAGGGCGTAACTCACATTGGGGATGAAGCTTTTTCATACTGCCATCTCTTGAGAACAATCGAAATACCTGACAGCGTAACTTATATGGGGGAAAGTGTATTTTATGACTGCAGAATTTTAATCAGAGTTGACTTACCTAATGGGATCACTCGTATTGGAGATAAAACATTTTATAATTGCCGTGAATTAAAAAGAGTCACTATCCCCGAGGGAATAACCCATATAGGGAAGGAAACATTTTGGGGATGCAATAATGTATCAAAAATACTTCTTCCTAAAACACTAGCAAACATTGGAGAAGCTGCATTTTTGCAATGTTATAGCATAATGAAGCTTGAAATACCTAATGGCGTAACTAATATAGGAAAACGTGCATTTGCAAGTTGCGACAATCTGACCAGCATAACTCTTCCCAATAGTATCACACATATTAACACTAGCACATTCTCATTTTGTAGAAACCTAATAGATATTAAGCTTCCTGACAATTTAACACATATTGGTATAGAAGCATTCAACAACTGTAGCAGTTTAACTAAAATAGATATTCCTAACAGTCTCATACATATTGGACCTAGAGCATTTGAGAGATGTTCTAATTTAACACATATCAATATTCCTAATAGCATAACATATATTGGTCTTGGCGCTTTTAAAAATTGCCACAAACTAACGGAAATAAATCTTCAGGATGGCAACACAGAGTACCTTATTAGTGACGGAGCCTTGTATAATAAAGATCAAACAAAAATATTTTGGTGTGCATCAGATAAAAAAACATTTACTATTCCCGACAAAGTAAAAATTATAGGTGAAGCCGCCTTTAGTTGTTGTACCAACCTAACCAATATTGCAATACCAAACAGTGTTACCGAAATAGAGGATTATGCTTTTTATGGATGCAAGAGCATTATTAGCATCGAGATGCCAGATAGTATAATAAGCATAGGACAATGTGCCTTTACCCATTGCGAAAGTTTAAAAGACATAAAATTTTCTAATAAACTAAGCCTTATTCGAAATTCTGTTTTTTCTGGATGTAATGGCTTAACTAGTATAAAAATTCCTGAAAACATAACATACATTGATCGCTATGCATTCAGCAATTGTGAAAATCTTAAATTTATTGAATTTACAGGTGAGGTAAAAAATATAAAATATAGTGCATTTGCGTACTGCACAAGCCTAGAGAGCATTAAGCTTCCTAATGGATTAACTTCTATCGATAAAAGTACTTTTGAAAATTGTACCAACCTGAAAAGCATCGAAATTCCTAATAGCGTAACTTCTATTGGGTATAGAGCATTTGCTGGCTGTGATAATTTAACTGCAATTGAAATTCCTAATAGCGTAACTTCTATTGGTAGTAGCGCTTTTTATTACTGCAAAAGCCTAAAAAACATCAAGATTCCTGATAGTGTAACTAAAATTGAATATTGCACATTTGGTCACTGTAACAATTTAACGGAAATTGAAATTCCAAACAGTGTAACAGAAATTGCTGATTGGGCTTTTTTTAACTGCAATAATTTAAAGAAAATATCAATCCCCAGAAGGTTTGAAGGTAATATTAAAAACATTTTCTTTAATAACAATCCTGAAATAATATTTATTGACCAAGATAGCAATCAATAAAAACCTTAATACTAAATTCAATAATCACGAACCGAATTGCACTCCAATTATGTAATATATCCTGCGTTGAAATGCGATAGAATTGGGGGTTGTGCAACACTTCACTATTTGCTTCTAACATTAAAACTTATATATTTATCAAAGCCCCAATGCAGCAAACTCATCGCTAGAAACATCGCGCCACTCACCTGGACGCATATCATCTGGTAGCTGCAAATCATTTATCGCCACGCGCATCAAATGAAGCACCCGTAAACCCGCCTTTGCACACATCTTACGAATTTGCAAATTTCGTCCTTCCATAAGTGTAAAGCGCATTATATGTAGCTGCTGACCATTTCTGCGCTCACGCTCACACTCAATATAATCCACCTTGGCAGGCTGAATACGATAGCCATCAATAACCATACGTGATCTCAAAAATTCAAGAACATCCTGGTTTACCACACCAGCCACCTCAACAATATATTCCTTCTTGTGAAGAAACCTTGGGTGTGTGAGTCTATTTATTAAATCACCATCATCGCTTAATAAAAGTAAGCCCTCAGAATCCTTGTCCAATCTTCCAATTGGCACTATCCTCTCCTTGATTCCTTCAAGGCAATCATAGATAGTGGCTCCTTGCCCATCATCACAAGAGCAAATTAATCCACGTGGCTTATAAAGCATAATTGTTCTATGAGCACGTTGTAATGCACTCGTATCAAGAGGAATACCATTGATGGTTATGCTCGCACCAGATAGAGGAATTCTAAAGCCTGGAATTGTTACTCGCTTCCCATCTACTGCAACAGCACCAGCTTCTATCAAACTACCACATGCACGACGCGAGCCCACTCCACAACGCTCTAAATACTTCTGCAGGCGAATTGTTTCTTCTGTATCCATACCTACACCACTCCCCTATGTAGCTGCGCTGGGAATAAACAAGCAATAAAACAAAGCACAAGCCCTGCCACTAAAAATACATTAAAGAGCTCATTGTTTCGCATATAAATTTGCTGACTAATATCTGTCTTTTCAAGCTCATCAATTGCAGCTAGCGCAGCTTCAAGCGCTTGCTTGTCACGCACATTAAAATACTTACCACCTGTGACATTAGCAATATTCTTTAGTGTTTCTTCATCTATCTCCACACGGGCCGTGCCCACTACCTCTTGGCCCCATCTAGACACACCCCTTACCTTAGCATAGCCTGTAGACCCCACGCCAATAGTATAAACCTTTATACCCTTCTGCTTAGCAATTTCAGCAGCCTGCTCTGGTGTAACAATTCCTGTATTAGTAACACCATCACTTAATAGAATAACAACACGACTTGCAATATTTGTATGCTCCTCCAATCGAGCACAAGCCATAGCCAATCCATCACCCACGGCAGTTGCTGTTTCCAGGCTATCTACCACATAATCATCTGCCCGTGTTCCTGGCACATGCACCTCATCAATAAGCTCTTCCAAAATTTGGTGATCTAATGTTAACGGAGCAACAGTTGTTGCATAGCCACCAAAGGTTACTAAACCAATTAAATCGGTTGGGCGTTTCTCTACAAATTCCTTAAAGGTTTCCTTCACCACATCAAGGCGAGTCTTTTCTCTTCTTCTTTCAGAGAAATCCAATGCCATCATTGAACCAGAGATATCTATCGCCATTTCTATTGCAACAGATTCAGAGCTAATTTGCACAGGAGCAAGAGGCTCCTGTGGTCGAGCCAAAGCAATAATTAGGCATGCAACACCAAGCATAAACAATGTAGCTGGAAGCCATGCAAGTCTTTGCTTAATAGACTTTTTGCATACTAGCTTACCCACACCTGGGAAAGCAAAGGCGGCAGCCTTACGTCGGCGAAATAGCCTATAAAGCATAAATAAAAAAGGAATAAACAAAAGGAAGGCATAAGGAGTAGCAAAAATCATAGTTATTTACCCTCCTCATTTGGCTTTTGCTCTGTTAGAGAATCAACATTAATATAATTTTTTGCAGCATCAATGGCATTAAAAGCATTTGCCTTAGTTGATTCATACTGAGCAAATTTAACCATATCTGCAAAAGCGAGGAAGCTCTTTAACATTGGGATATACTGCTTTGGAAAAACATCTAGGGCGATTGCCTCAGCAATAAATTCCTCTGTTGTACGCTCAGGAGCCTTAATTCCATACTTGCGCTCGATATAGCGTCGAACCACATGTGTTAGCTCAACATAAAAATCCTTAACAAGCCCCTTATCCACTAAATTCTTTGAAACAAGCAAATCAAGCTCATGAAGAGCTCTTTCACGTGGTGTCATCATTTTTAGCTTATGCTTATGGCGAATAAATTTGATGACCAAATACAACAAGCCACCAATAAATATTATTAGCAATCCATAGCAAGCATATTTAACTGTAATCCAATGATTATAATCTATATGGACTGGCTCTATTGAATTAGTGACAGCTGCTTCACCTGAAAGCTTTTCCGCATTAAATGTAAGCTGCTCTAAAAGGATAAAGCTCTGATTTGTTGTGGCTACATCAAGCACACTTATCGCAATTGGATAAATATAGCGTTTAGTTGCTGAATATTCTGGCCCCACTTGAGGTATAAGCTTATAATGGTAGCAATGAGCCAAGCCATCAGCACTTATTTCTTCAGAAAAGTAGCTTTCTAATTCAAAGCCATCTAGATATGGGGTAATATCTTCTGGAGGAGCAACAGAATAGCCGGGACTAGGGTTAAGCTCTAGCTCCATAAATATTGGCACACCAGCAAGACTAAACTCATTAGTTGACACAGACAAACGCACCTTAACACCAGCCTCATTCAGCTCCTGCTGCAAAGCAGTAGCATTTGCACCACCAACCACTGCTAGTAGTGCAACAAGCAAAACTGATTTAATTAAAGCACATATTTTCATATTTGTGATTACATACATCCCATGCTCTTTAGGATATGCTCATTGCCATCCCAATCTGGAGAAACCTTAACATTTAGTTCAATACTTGCCTTTACGCCATAGCTCTCAGAGATTGTTTTTTCAGCACCAGCACGAACACGGCGTATATTCTTACCATTCTGACCAATTACGATACCCTTGTGGTTTTGACGACGTACAAACACAGTTGCCTCCACTCGCCAAACATCTGGAGCAGGCTCACGCAAATGCTCAACAAAAACACCAATTGAGTGTGGTAGCTCATTCTTTAGAATTTTAAAAAACTCCTCACGAACAGCATCTGACACAGCGAGCTTACGAGGATAGTCTGTAATCATTTCCTCATCAAATAGCATTGGGCCTGGAGGTAAAGCCTCAAACAATGCGGCAACAAGCTTATCAATTCCATCTCCTGTTGTTGCTGAGCCCTCAAACCATACTGGCACAACCTTCTCAAGAGGCTTATCAGCTACTTCTTTGCCCTTGCTCTTTGCTTTTTCCTTCTGCTGCTCCATTTGCTCAGCAATTTCCTTCTCTAGGCTACTCCAAAGCTGTTTAAATTCATCTGTCTTAGCTTCAATATCAACCTTATTCAAGAGAATAAAGCATTTTTCTGGAGGATTTGCTATGATGCGGCGCATCCAACCATCATCCTCAAGCTGAGGAGATTTAGATGCATCAACCACCAAAAGCACGACATCTGCGCCTTCAATTGCTCCACGTGCACGCTTATTCATAGCTGTGCATAGGAGGCTACGGCTCTTGTGTAATCCTGGTGTATCGATGAGCACTAGCTGACCACGATCCTCAGTAAGGATACCGCGGATAACATTACGAGTTGTCTGCACCACAGGGCTTACAATACTAATTTTTTCGCCAATAATTTTATTTACGAGGGTTGATTTACCAGCATTTGTGCGACCAACAACAGCGGCGATACCACAATGTGGCAATGTAGGATAAGCATCTAGCATATTAAAATTTAGCCTTTATTTATAATGAATAACTTTTTCGTACATTTTACCACAAATCTCTTGGCAATGGCAACAAACAAAGAGCGTTGTGGCTAATCCTACGCCAAATCCTACGCTGCTAATCCTACGCTAGCGTTGCTACATTATTTGCTTGATTGTTTTGTGAGATTTTGTAATAGTTTAGTTGTTTAGATAGCTATGTTATAACAAGAATTTTAATTAAAGGGAATTAGTATGAAGATATTTAAGTCAATGATAAAGGTTGTGGTTGGTGTTGTACTTGCCTCTTGCATAAATGTATATGCAGCAGAAGCAGAAGTGCAGGAGGATCCAAACACCTTAAAGGTTTTATCTGTAGGCAATAGCTTTTCTGCCAATGCGCACAAGTATTTACCACAGATTGCAGAATCCATGGGTAAGAAGCTAATTTTAAGAAATGCATTCATTGGTGGTTGCTCATTAGAGAGACATGTTCGCCATATGAAGGAGCACGAAGCAGACCCTAAGAAGGGTCATGTTTATCATGGTGGTTCTTTAAAAAAGCTTCTTTTACTAGAGGATTGGGACATTGTTACAATTCAACAGGTAAGCCACGAGAGCATCAACCCAGAATCCTTTGAGCCATATGGCACGGAGCTAATTGAGTACATTAAAAAACATGCTCCTAATGCAGAGATTGTTATTCATCAGACATGGGGCTACAACAAGCACGAGCATCGTTTAAAAAGCTGGGGCATGACACCTGAGGAGATGACAGAACGCGTTATTTCCACCTACAAAGGCTTTAGTGAGAAGCATGGTGGACTACGTCTAATTCCATGTGGTGAGTTATTTGCCAAAGCTAATCAGACTGCTCTTACACAGGATGGCAAGCCAGCTTCCATCTATGCACGTGATGGTTATCATGCAAGCGCTCATGGCGAATATTTTCTTGGCTGCATTTGGTACAACTTCCTTTTCAAGGAGGACGTTTCTCCAACGGCATTTAAGCCAGACGACGTCTCCACAGAAGCGGCAGAGTTTCTTCGCACCCTTGCCAACACGCTCTAGTGCGCTCCTCTTGTGATGGCACTACGCACTGAGCGTACTATCACACATAGCGAAGACTATTATTCTTGCTCGAGGGTGAAGCCTGGGCGCCATTACTCTATGATGGCTTTATTGAGCATACGAGCCATATGCTCTAGGAGAGGTCGGTCTTCGCAGTAGATAAAGCAGCCCTTTTGGCCTCGAGACAAAAGTGTGCGATAAGTATTACGAATTATCATATCAGCAAAGGCTTTATCTTTACAGGATCTAATACCTGATGTTTTATCTGTTTTTGCTTCCTTTGTTTGGTCTGTAATTACGCGACCATTTTCGCAACGTAAGTCCTGACCAATTATCACACCTCTCAAACCAGATGTTGATGCTGCTATCCTATCTGGTGTTTAGTACCCTAGAAAAATAACACGACTCTCAAACTATAAATTCTACTTCGTTTGGTGCTACACAGTTTAGTACCCTAGAAAAATAACACGACTCTCAAACTACAATTCCATACTCTAGTGCTTCATCAGCGTTTAGTACCCTAGAAAAATAACACGACTCTCAAACTCACGATTTGGTAGAATTAAACCTAGTGAAGTTTAGTACCCTAGAAAAATAACACGACTCTCAAACCACAAAACCAAAGGCGAAATGTACTCTACAGTTTAGTACCCTAGAAAAATAACACGACTCTCAAACTGGATGTGGATGGCAGTTATCGTCAACTTGGTTTAGTACCCTAGAAAAATAACACGACTCTCAAACAGAAAAGATTTGCAATTGTATCATTGCCTGGTTTAGTACCCTAGAAAAATAACACGACTCTCAAACGAATATATTAAACGTTCAAAGAACGTTTTCGTTTAGTACCCTAGAAAAATAACACGACTCTCAAACACTACGACAATGCAAACAATAATCAATAATGTTTAGTACCCTAGAAAAATAACACGACTCTCAAACTATTATGTGAAATAAAAAGAACTCAGCACAGTTTAGTACCCTAGAAAAATAACACGACTCTCAAACCATTGCTACTCATTGTCTATGCCCTCGCGTTGTTTAGTACCCTAGAAAAATAACACGACTCTCAAACGATAATGTGTTCCTTTAGCGCCTTTCTGCAGTTTAGTACCCTAGAAAAATAACACGACTCTCAAACAAAATAAAAAAATTTCCTTCCGAGCCTTGGTTTAGTACCCTAGAAAAATAACACGACTCTCAAACATAAGACGCTTGAGTGAGCTTAAGAGTGTCGTTTAGTACCCTAGAAAAATAACACGACTCTCAAACGCAGCCATGATTGTGGTTGTGGAAATTCTGGTTTAGTACCCTAGAAAAATAACACGACTCTCAAACGGCGTTAGACTGAGCATCAACCTTATCGAAGTTTAGTACCCTAGAAAAATAACACGACTCTCAAACAAGAGTGATAGCCTCATAAACATTCTTGCGGTTTAGTACCCTAGAAAAATAACACGACTCTCAAACAGCAACCCAGTCACTAAAGTTATCCTCCAGTTTAGTACCCTAGAAAAATAACACGACTCTCAAACGCAAAATAACTTTCATCTCTCAATCTCCTTGTTTAGTACCCTAGAAAAATAACACGACTCTCAAACGATTTGAGACGAGCAACACATAACCACATAGTTTAGTACCCTAGAAAAATAACACGACTCTCAAACAGCACCAGAGATGGTCGCACTAGCAACGAAGTTTAGTACCCTAGAAAAATAACACGACTCTCAAACATGATGCTCAATCTAAACATGGCACCTAAAGTTTAGTACCCTAGAAAAATAACACGACTCTCAAACCCTACTGAGTTAATTTCTAGGTTGACAATAGTTTAGTACCCTAGAAAAATAACACGACTCTCAAACGCTTCCTAACTGCTTAATTTGAGGGCTAGAGTTTAGTACCCTAGAAAAATAACACGACTCTCAAACCACTCCAAATTGTTTCCAACAGGCTGAATTGTTTAGTACCCTAGAAAAATAACACGACTCTCAAACTACTAACTTGCTTAAAGCAAAGCACTTAGCGTTTAGTACCCTAGAAAAATAACACGACTCTCAAACCGTATCTGTGAGATATAATAAAACATAATAGTTTAGTACCCTAGAAAAATAACACGACTCTCAAACGCTATCTCAAGTTGCTTGCGGAAATACGATGTTTAGTACCCTAGAAAAATAACACGACTCTCAAACCTCGCCGTCTACAGCAATCTCGCCACCCGGGTTTAGTACCCTAGAAAAATAACACGACTCTCAAACGCTGACATGCTGTGTGCAGCTTGGAGATATGTTTAGTACCCTAGAAAAATAACACGACTCTCAAACCGTGCAGCGCATTGGTGCAGACTGCATCAAGTTTAGTACCCTAGAAAAATAACACGACTCTCAAACCGGTGTGAAGTGTTCCGAGGAAGCATGCTGGTTTAGTACCCTAGAAAAATAACACGACTCTCAAACATGGAATGCTAGAACTCGCGAAAGGACACTGTTTAGTACCCTAGAAAAATAACACGACTCTCAAACGCAGATAGAACAACGCCACAGTGTGTGCGGGTTTAGTACCCTAGAAAAATAACACGACTCTCAAACCTCATTTTTATGCAAAAACAACACAAAAACAAGGTTTAAAGCCTCTTCACGAAAAAACGGGTACTTAATATTCGATTATCAAAGAACTATAATCGAAGCAAATTCAAAGGAAAACCATCCTCTTCAAACCAACATGACTAGTATTGGTATTGCTTCATTAAATTATACTACAACATTAATATTTATTCAACCTATTAAACACATATCCTTATCTAAAATAAAGGTTTTTTCATTATATATTTTATTTCTAACTACTGTTTCAAGTAGTATTACATAAAATTTCTTCATTTCTACCATACGATAAAAATTTTCTATCTCAGAATCAATAAAATATGATCTTAAATTTACTAAAACAAACAATTTTTCTCCATCTAGATCCCTTATAAAATCCATATACTGAAGCAATCGCTCAATTGGTGGAGATTCATCCTCGACTACCTTTAAACCCATTGATTTTAAAATAGAACCAAACGAGAATTCATAAGACTCTACTCCATAAGGTAATTCTCCGCTCAATTCTAATAAATATTGATTCAATAGAGAGATTAATTCTTGCGTGCGGATAAAATTTTTACCTTCTTTTGATTTTTCCTCTAAAATAGATAATACTTTAGTTTGAATCTTTTTGTTATTTAGAGAAATATGTGTAAAATCAACAATTGTTTCAACTTTTTTACTTAAATTAACTATTTTATCGTCAATTAACAATTCTACCTGCGAAGTTTTATCTAACTGAATAAAATCATAAACCGCAGAATAAAAACATTGCTGATTTTCTATTGCAAAATTAACAATATAATCTGAAGAAAGCTCTATTGGACTTTGCAAAAAAGGGAAAAATAATTTCATATAATCACTACCCTTCTATCTGAGGACAACATCTTCATATTTACACCATTCGTTGCAAAAGACATATTTGAAAATTGCTTTTCTGTAACAGATAAAATCGCCACGCAACCACCTGAAGGAATTTCCTTCTCAACTGCCGCTCGCACAGAAGACTCTATTGTCCCATTTAAAACCATACGAACATATATTGATTCTTGAAACATAAAAAAGCCTAATTCAAGCAAATGTTTTCTAAATTTTCTATAATTCTTTTGATCTGCAAAAGTCAATGTTGGCAAATCAAACATTACTATTAATCGCATAAATCTATAGCTCATATTTGTGGAAATAAAATTTCAGTAGCAAAACCATTAACGACATCTAATACACTTCTTACATATATACCAACAGCGTTCAAGAGTATCTGATTTTTATCTGATATTGTGTAACTTTCTTCAACTATTGAAAGCAATTGCTCTTTTTCTTTTGGTCCAAAAGCCTTAAGATTCATTGATTTCACTTTTCTATCTACAACAGGTCTAAAAATCTCTTGTAAATCACAACCAAGATTGAAATGATTATGCACACTATCATGAAATATTCCTATTTGAGTAAAATACCCAGACGCAACTATTTCTCGATTAACCGCTGAAAGAATTATGCTATATCCATAATTTAAAGCAGCATTCTCATAACAATCCTTATCACGATAAAACTCATTACCAAAAAGAGCACTAAAGTATGTTCTAGCAGCATGCCCTTCACGGTTTGTTATATCTGCTTCCTGAACGTTATTAGAATATTCTAATAACTTTTTTGCCTCCTCTTCAAATCCAAATTGAGATAATACAAGTGATTGATTTTTTATTTTCTCCTTTGCTATTAAATTCCATACTTTAGATTTATTTGCATCAGTCCACGAGAGTTGGTTTCTAAGCTTTTTGTTAGAATCATGAGCACCATAATATGGATGGAGCTCTGAAATAGGATTGTGCTTTTCATCACAAAACACAACCCTTATTTTTCTTTGTGACAAAGTTGATAGTAGTGCTGCAGTAATTGAAACTCCTGTATTTTCTATGACAACAACCGCCAATTCATTTAAATAAACAGCTATTACCTCTTCTGGACCTTTTCGAATAACCATATTATTCATCTGAAGATCCAATTTACAATGAGAATTTATTACTACAACACGCCAACTCATATTAGTCTTCTAAGAAATCTAACAAATTAGTACTCTTTTTTATATGTAAACCTGCAGGAGACATATCTAAAACACAAATGTTTTTATAATTCTTTTTCAAAGAAGAAAGTTTTGCTCCTACACAACAAACCGCTGTTTTTGAACTGAAATCTAAAAGAGACAAGTCAACACCTCCTTTGCGGTTAGTTTTAAACATTGATATTAAATTGTTTAAACATATAATTTGTTTTTCTATATTAAGCGAATTAAATTTCTCCAATGAATCAGAAGTAGCAATATTTGCATTTGAGAATCCAGGCATAAATCTGTGCTTTTCATAAACATTCACTAAATATTTAAACAAATGATTGTTTAAATCCTTACTTAGCCCACTATATTCAGCATATTTATCGTCTATTTTTTGCTTTTCCAAAATATTTTCAACGATTTTAATATATTTATGTAAACTAAACTTTTCATTCTTTCCACTTCCATAGCATATCATTTTACTTTCTTCTGTTCTCAAATAATCAATAGAAGAGAATGGAGACAAACCAACTATTTGACCTCTATTTGCTTTACCAGATATTGTTACTAATTCTCCATCTAACGATAAAATAGTATTTATCTTAATTTGTCGAAGTCCTAAAGGAAATTTAATTTCAGAAATAGGTTTATTCCATATTTGTTCCAAATTAGATTTTATGTATGCCAATAATTCTTTTGATTCTTGCCCCTTAAGAATTAAATCCTTATACATCATATCAAACGGTACAAAGACAACATCTTTGTCCTTTCCTATTTTACATTTTACGAGTACGAAAAATGCAGAGCCCGGCTTATTATAACCACCATATTTAGATGTGTCAGACAGCTTATTATTTGCCTTTATTGAAACTTTTCCAGGTGCTTTTTTAACTATCATTTGGTCAAACAATCCGCCTTTCTTACAAACTGCGTATTTTGTTAAATGAATATCATTTGTAAAGCAAATACCTTTAACCTTCGCGATATCTTCTTTTCCACCCCAAATTGTTTTGTTATTTCTAGCTAAAGGTCTTTCAAATAAGACATTTGTATTAAGAGAATACTTATCTTTTCTAATGTCAAAATATTTCTTTGTAAATTTTTCATTATAGACATTGCCAACAACAATGTTTAGATATGCATCCTTTGCATGATGCAAATCATTTATAGAACGAACCTTAACAATATCATATTCATGTCTAAATTCAGAAACTAAACCAGCCTTAACATATACTATTTCTGTATTTGGGAATAAATCTCCAAAAATTGAAGTAATCAATTTTGTACTTTGACGTGTTTCTACAAGCTGTCTATTAATAAAATCTTCCTTTTCCTCAATAGACAATTCTCTTGTACGTATTAATCTATTAAATTTCTCTCCTGTTATTGCATTAATGTCTCTTAGCCACTTCCAAAACGGCATTTGTTGTTGTTGCCATTTTGACCCATAATTTGGCACTTTATTCAGAGGATAGAAATCAGTTTTTCTACCATTACAATCCTTACAAACCAACACCAAGTTGTTTAAAATGCTATCGTCCTTACGAATACTCTGCGGAATAATATGATCCAAATCACAGGTTGATTTCAAATCATGCATATGTAAGGATTTTCCACAATACATACACTTACCCATTTGAGTAAAATACAAGAACAAGGAACGACTATCGAGTTTACTCTCGCCTCCAAGAGATTTTAGTTCTTTATTCAACTCTACTGTTTCTTTTTTGCAAGACTTATAAATATCCTCTATTTGCTTATATCTGGAAATCGTTCTTTTCCCTTTTTGCTCTTCCGTACCTCCTCTTGCCATCTCTACAAATATTTTAGCAGGGACACTTCCTTTTGTATTTACAATATCCTTTACAACATCGTAAGTACGATAAATTTGGCGTTTTACTGCATTTGAAATAAATCTATCTGAAAGATAATTTGAAAGTGCAAAATCCTTCTCTCCATAATACTCTTTTCTAATGTCGTTTATTAAGGAAGAAAACTCAAATTTAGCAGAAAGCAATTCCATAAAGTTATAGTTTGTTTCCCACAAATTTATCATAGCACTGCGTTTTCTAGATTCATCTCCATCTACAGCAAATTCTATTCCTGACAATAACTTCCTAGAAAAACGCCCGAAGCCATCGTACTTAAATTTCGAGATTTTATGAATTGAATCCTGACTAAGAATACTTGAATAATTATTTATTAACCACTTTTTAAAGCGAGCATTATCTTCCGTATAAGTACGCATTGAAATAATGTCTTCTACTTGTAATTCAGATAAAATACCTTTTTCTATAAATTCTTTAAAATCGAAATATGATTTATAATTTGATGTTAAACAATCATCAACACCGGAAATTTCAACACCTTCAGAAACATACTTATTGACAAGCAAATAGTTTGCAATCATTTTCTTTGTGATTTTCCTTTTTCTACAACACAAATCATTAAATATTGCTTGCTTTGCTTCAACAGAAATTCGCTCGCCATCTACACAAATGTTATTTATTTCATTAAGAACTGTAAACCTTGAATAAACTAATGAATATCTTGGTAAAACATCCTCTTCAGGTAAATACGTACACTTATTGGTCATATTGTTAATAAATGCTTTTTCTGAAGCATCTTCGTCAACAATATCTTTAAAATTCCATGGAGTTATTACGCCTGCCTTGCGAACAATCCAAGCAAATTGAGAATTAGGATTCAAAGGTCCCACAAAATATGGAATCTTAAATTTCATTATCGAAAGTATTTTATCAACTATCGTTCCATACTCATCTTTATTTTCTAAGAATGTAAATTTATTTACTGAATTAGATAATATTTTCTCCAACTCTTTGTAATAAAGCTGATACGGTATTACTCTATTTTCACCAACAACTTGTTTTGGAAGAAATTGTCTTGTTTCTATTTCACTAATAATTGTTGAAACATATTCTTTATCTTCCAAAATCTCGTTATTGATGATTTTACCATCCTTTATTCCTAATACTTTTTTCAAAAAATCATAGAAATCCGCTTGCTTTGCGTTCTTTTGACAATTATGCCCAACATAAGCTGCATAATTTTTCAATTCTTTATCTTTATTGCTATTTGATCCAAAAATTTCAAGATACTTATCGTTATAATATTTTTTTACAAAAGCTTTAAATTTAATTAAATCATTTTTATGTTTGTTAAATATTTCCATTTTTGCTTTGGAAATATATTCATTGCCTTGCAAAATTTCACACAATTGCGCCCAGTCGTACATTGCTTTTAAAGCAATTATCAAACCTCCATCATCACCTAATGCTTGAATTACAACATCCAATTCTTCAGACTCTAAATCAATTTTAAGGTCTTTCATTGATTCATCATCTTCAACATAAAGATCTTTATATCCTTTTACACCACCTGCCAATATTCCGATAATACCACTTCTCTTAAATGGGAACTCACTTTCTGGGCTAACAACATCATACTTTTTCTTTTGTTCTCCATCAAATAGCAAAGCTTCGAAAGCCTCTACTCTACGTTTAACACCTTTTACGTCTCTTAAAATTTTAGAAACACCATCTAGATTTGATGCCCAAGGTAAAGAGTATCCATTATTTTCAAAGAATTGTTCAAAGTTAGAATATAAAACACCAAAATCATTGAGTTTATCTATGTTTTCAACATCTAATTCATTCAAAAAATGTCCACGATGTTTTAATATCCATGAGCATGATAAATATAGCAATCTAACATCACTTAACGCATCTTCATTCCCATCAATTTGAGCAGAAATCAAATGATGAATTGTAGGATACTTAATGTGATATTCTTTATCTCCAAACTTCAAATCATTAAACAAAGTATTCGTATCATTTGTATCTGATTTGTCTTCTCTATAAAGAGCAGACTCTTTCAAACGAACAAAAAATCTAGGATCAACTTTTGCAATTTCATCTTTAAACAATTCCTGCAACAAAGCAACACGTTGCTTACGTCTCTGTAAACGACGACGTGCTGTGCGAAAAGAACGGCGTTCCGCACAAATGCTAGCTTCATCAAACAAATGAACTCCCCACATTGGATGATTATTATATTCCAATAATTCATATTTATCATTTGTTGCTGCCCAACCAACTGAATTTGTACCAATATCTAAACCAAGAAAATAATTACCTTGTTTTGTTTTCATAAACTATACCTTTCTATTTGTAAAATCTTTATAGGGAGAAAATAAACTATTAACCCAATTTTGTCATATATTTAAACACTAAAATTATTATTTGTCAATATAATTCATAATTTTATTAAATATAGAATTTAAATTTATAAACTTAAAAACCGGGTTTAACATTTTGCGCAATAGCAACCTCAATAATTCGTTTTTTATGCTTTAAATAAAAAAATCTTAAATTTTGTATTGACTTTATCTAAAAAAATATTGTAACCTAGAAGCGTGATTAAGGTTAGTACCCTAGAAAATTATCACACGACTAAGTTCAAATAAAAATTTATTCAAATCGTCAGCTTGCTGACTCCCTTTTTAGGGAACACAAAAACTTGAAATGACAATATGTTGTTTCAAGTTTTTTGTTTTCATATTGTAAATTCCAAATCTCACTCCCCTCTCTTTTAAGATATTATACCTTTTTGTGGGGAAATTTGGTCGCCTTGAAAGCGACTAATTTTGGGGTACGGATACTGTGCGCGCTTGGTTGTGTGACGGCTAAACATGCGAGGGGGTGTGGGATGGGCGCGCGGGGCGCGCAGTGCGCTCTCGCGCAGGAACAGGATTACAGGATTGGGCAGGATGTGCAGGATTGCTTGGGTGTGTGCGCAGCGCACTATACTAGCGCTTGACGTTGGACATGGTCTTGCTCTCGTTGTCGCAAGGCCAACTTACAAGCGCTAGTGTGGGGGCAACCCATGGGCTCGTGTGGTGCACGTGATGGCTAGAAGTGCGAAAAAGGGACGCGGAGACGCCGTGGACGCGGAGGGCGCTGGGCTTGTGTGATGGGTGTGGTGTTGAGGCGCTA
>JAZNPC010000006.1:0-14316 GCA_045589455.1 Kiritimatiellia bacterium | reverse complement strand
CCACCATTTTATGCTTTATCAGAGATTTTGTAAACAGATAACTTCACCAAAACGACACATAAACACCTAAAATTTTCACATTAAACATAAATTAGGTGCATTTAGTCGTGCAAAGTTGCATTTACTTTTGCATACTACATTGTTTTTGCCGATAAAAATTCAAAATCTAAAAAATGATTATAGCCCCAACTCTTTACACTAACGCCCAAAATGTGATAAAATTTATATATAAATTTTTCTATCAAACTTTAGAAGGAATAACAACAAATGAAACCTGACTCAAAATTCAATTTAGTAAAAGAAATGCTAGAGACCGCTAAGGTAATCAAAAACTTTGATTTTTCTCAAACAGCAGCTGTCGCAGAAGAAATTAAAGCAACAGGTAAGCTAATGCTTACAGGCGAGGGCTCAAGCCGTATTTTCCCAGCAAAGAATCTTATGTACTTATTCCAGAAGAAGGGACTAGATATTGCAGTAAATACAGATGGTGCATACCAAGCATCTGAATACGATTTATCTAAGAGCGCAGTAATGGTTGCTTCTAATAGTGGCAAGACAAAGGAAGCAGTGACACTTATTAAGAAGCTACAGGCTGAGGGCCACCAAAAGATTTATGGTGTAACAGCAACTGCTAATACACCTATCGCTGACCTACCAAATGCAAGCGTTGTTCTTTCCTGTGGTCCTGAGGAGGCTGTTGCCGCAACAAAGAGCGTTGTTGAGCAAGCTCTTGTTTATCAATCTGTATTTTCAAATATCACAGGCTGTCAATGCGTAAATAGCAGCGAGAAGGCAGCTGTGCTAGCTGAACAGATTATGATGCAAGAGTACGATGCAGAGCTAATCAACAAGCTTGCAAATGCTCGCATGATTTTCTTTGCTGGCCGCAATGATGGTGTTGCTGAGGAGCTAACACTAAAGACAAATGAAATCACACGCAAGCGTAGCGACTACCTTGAAGGCACATATGCTCTTCACGGAATTGAGGAAGTTATGCGCGAGGATGATGTAATCATCTTTATCGAACCTTGGGAAAGCGAATTTGAAAAGATGCAGAGCATCTTTGAGAAAAATATCGGTGCAACAATTATCGCTATTTCCTCAAAGGACACACCATTCCCAACAATTAAGCTACCTGAGCTATGTGGCTATAACACATATTTCCGCTTGATGGCTGGCTGGAATCTACTTGTTCAGACTGGTATCGCTCTAGGTGTTGACTTAGATCACCCTACTCGTGCTCGCAAGATTGGTAATGCAATATAAAAGCTCCTTAGCTACTACGCCACAATGTCTTTTCTCTATTTGTGGCGTAGTCTATTGTAATTACACTTGCAAAATTGATTTTCTTTCAACAGGATTACACTATGAATAAAGGCTACGAATTACTTGATAGCGGTAATGGTAGAAAGCTAGAGCGTTTTGGTGAAGTTGTTCTTGCAAGACCATGCGCTCAGGCCGTATGGAAGCCTACCCTGCCACGTAGCGTGTGGGAACAGGCAAATGCCTCATTTGACCGTGAGGATGGCAATCGTTGGCATGGCAGAGCAAAGCTTCCTGACCATTGGATTCTTGAAGATAGAGGAATGAAATTTCACCTATCCACAACAGACTTTGGTCACTTGGGTATCTTCCCTGAGCAGCGTGCACAGTGGGCATGGATTCGCGAAACTGTTGCTGAAGCAGTTGCAAAACGCAAACGCGAGGTCACTGTACTTAACCTTTTTGCATATAGTGGTGGCTCCACCCTCGCTGCAGCTATGGGCGGTGCAAAGGCATGTCACCTTGATGCATCTCGTGGCATGGTGCAATGGGCAAGCGAAAATGCAGCTCTAAATGGGCTTGAGGGCATTCGCTGGATTGTTGATGATGCACACAAATTCATGCAGCGAGAAATTCGTAGAGGTCGTAAATACGATGGCATAATTCTTGACCCTCCAACCTTTGGTCGTGGCGAAGGTGGTGAAATGTATAAGATTGAGCGAGATCTAATGAATACACTCAAGCTTTGCCGTGACCTTCTAACAGATGACCCACTTTTTATTCTGCTTAGCTCGCACACACCTGGCTGCACTCCTCAGGTGCTTGAAAATGTTATTTTCCAAGCAACCGCTGGCATTCCAGGAAATGCTGAAAGCGGAGAAATGCTCCTAACTGGAGAAGACGATGTATTCCCTCTCCCAAGCGGAACCTTTGTTCGCTGGACAGCTAAAAGCAAATAATACGCAAAACTCCAATGAAGGTATCAGTAATTGTTCCAACATATAATTCAAGTTCAACTCTGCACAGAACTATCGCATCCCTTAAGGCACAAACGCTAGAGGGGTGCGAGTTTATTTTTATTGATGACTTTTCAAGCGACAATACAGTCGAGATCGCGAAAAGCCTTATTGGAGATGATGCAAGGTTCACTATTGTATCTCAACCTCATAGAACAGACCCATTTCAAGCTCGCCAGCGAGGAATAAGCCTTGCAAAGGGCGAATATATTATGTTCCTTGATGCTGATGATGAATTTATTCCTACTGCATGCGAAAAAGCTTACAATATAGCAAAGGAGCAAGCAGTAGATATATTTTGCTTTGGTTCAACCGTTATCCCTGCTAAAGGCACATCTGAGCTTGAGCTAAAGCACACCCAAAAACATTTAGACTCCTTTGAAAGTTTTACTGGTAAAATAGAAGGACAAAATGCCGTCCGCAGCTTCTATTTTAAACACAACCGATTTGGCACATCAATTTGTCTTTGGAAAAAGATTTTCCGTCGCACAGTCCTACTTGAGGCTGTAAAAGATATTATCCCTACTGCTCCACTTCGTTATGGGCAAGACCTTTTTCAGTTAATTTTGACTATGCTCCATACCTCAAGTTTATATGTAGATAATTCAATTAAACTCCATAAATATCATCTGGGAGCAGGTGGCACACAGCAGGGTTCTGGCTCGCTAGCTCTGACAAACTTTGAAAGAATGCTAACAACAAAAAACTCATTCATCACCCTCATTAACTACTTCGACAATCATAATTGCGACAGTTCAATAGCTAAGCGAGCCATCAAGCATTCTAAGCACTCATATTTGAACACATGTAGCGGCAATTTCTGGTATCTTAAAGATAATGAGCTTCTTGAGGGATTTAACAAGCTATTTTCTACTTGGGGCGAAGAAATCTACACTACCCCATTCTTCTACTCTCCAACAAATCTTCTCCGCTTCAAAAATTATGTTGTCTCAAAGCTGGAGCAGAATAATCCACTACGCCCTAAGCTAAGCAAAAGGCTTTATGTCCTCTTTTTATCAATTCCATTTTACAAAAGTAAATTGTATTTTAAACTTTTATTTAAGAGATAATTTATGTTCATCACCTACATCACTCTACAAAAAGATAAGCTAACCGCAAAGCTTATCAACGCAGCAGAATGTCAATCCATTTTTTCAAGTGATTTAAAGTATTTTGAAATATTTTCTGATGAAGAAGTTGCAAAGGCTAGACTCGGCAAATTTGGTGAAATAATTTTTTTAAAAACGCCTGATTCTGCATTAGACACTTTTTATAAGTGCACGGCTCCTGGATTTATTTGCACAAAAGGCGAAAATTCAAGCAAACTAACCATAAAAGTTAAATCTGGAATATACTATTTTAATGAACCAATAAAATTAACCAACCTTAAACACCTCACAATTAAAGCAGATGGTGATGTATATTTCAGAGGCACAGCAAAGCTTGGTGCGTGGCAGGGTGAAGCCAATGGCATATACGCTACCCCCGCACCTGCTGGCTCAGATGCTCTTTACCTTGGCAATAAAAAATACCGTATGGCTCGCTTCCCCAAATTTAACCTAGCAAGTCCAATCTTTAACGGTTTCAGCAGGCTTGCAACATCACCAGAAAAGGTTTGCGAATGGGCAGACCCAGAAGGCGCATACCTACATGCCATGCACTTACATAATTGGGGTGGTTTCTCATATGCTGTAAAGGGCAAAACCGAAGCCAATGAGCTAATCCTTGAAGGCGGCTGGCAAAACAATCGCCAAATGGGTATGCACAAGGACTTTAAATTTATAGAAAATATAAGGGAAGAGTTATCTGAACCAGGTGAGTGGTTTTTCTCCACAAAAGAAGAGCGAGCATACGTCATCCCAGAAAGCACAGCAGAGCTTCAGAATGAAGCATCTGAGGTTGCAATCAATCACGCATTTTTTGATATAAAAAACTGTTCAAACATACAAATTAAAGGCATACAATTTGAACGCTCAGCACGTACATTTATGCTCACAAAGGAGCCTCTACTTCGTAGCGACTGGACGATCTTCCGTGGTGGAGCTATTTATTTCAACAATTCTGAAAATTGCTCAATCACAAATTGCAATTTCTTTGATGTCGGATCAAATGCCATATTTGTTGATGGGAAAAATAACGAAATTTCTGTAAGCAAGTGTCACTTTAATAATATCGGTGCAAGTGCAGTATGCTTTGTTGGTCGTAGCGACTCAGTGCGTAGCCCTCTCTTTGATGCAACTAAATCGCAAAAATTTAGCGATATTGATTTAACCCCAGGTCCTTGCTCTGATAATTATCCCCGCCATTGTCATGTAGAGGATTGCCTTATTGAAAAGGTTGGGCAGATAGAAAAGCAAGCAACCGGTGTTGAGCTATCAATGTCTTATGCTTGCTCAATTATAAACACAAGCATTTACAACACCTCACGTGCAGCAATAAACATTTCTGAAGGCACCTTTGGTGGACACTTAATTGATGGGTGCGACTGCTTTGACACAGTAAAAGAGACCGGAGATCACGGTAGCTTCAACTCATGGGGCAGAGACCGCTATTGGCATCTTGAAGGTTTACCTGATGAAGAATGCGGAAAATATGTACACCTAGATTGCCTTGGCAAAACAATTATACGTAACAGTCGCTTTAGATGTGACCGAGGCTGGGATATTGATTTAGATGATGGTTCATCAAATTATGAGATATACAATAACCTATGCTTAAATGGCGGAATTAAACTACGCGAAGGCTTTAATCGTCATGTCCACCACAACATAACAATTAACAATTCGATTCATTTCCATGTGTGGTACAAAAATAGTGGAGACATCGTTGAGAACAACATTGTCTTCACTGAATATCAGCCAATTTTAATGGAAAATGGTTTTGGTAATCGTGTTGACTACAACATTTTGAACAAACGAAAATGTTGGCGACCTCAGCCAGCGAAAGTACTAGCTGAGCAGACTGGGCTTGACGCTCATTCAATTCTTTTAGATTGTCAAATTCAGCCTGGCACATATCGTGTTGGCAACAAGCAACTCACAGACTTCAAAAATTTCCCTACTCGCTTTGGCGTTCGATATCGTCCTTTACGCAAGCTTGCAAAGCAGCCAGTGCTTCCTGAATTACTAGGATCAACGCATAAGGTTGAAGGCAACATAACAAAGCATCTTGCAATGAAGTTAAAAAACATTGAGACAGATGGCGAAATGTCTGCTCTTGCCACAGCTGGTCATTCAGGTGTAATTGTTGTAGATGTTGAGCAATTTGGCATAGGCACAAGCAAAGGACTATTGCCTCTCGATGTAATTGTTCAAGTTGGCGAAGAAGAAATCACCTGCGTAGATGATTTCCTAAAAATCAACAAGGAGCAATTTGCAAATACGCCTATAACCATTCTACGCCGCTTACAAGGACGCATCACATTAGCATAGCTTCAAATGTGCGAAGCGCTGTCTGGTGGTTAGTGGTCTAAACACCCGATACCAAAAAACGAAACCATTTGCGAGTTTGACAGTTTGACAATTTGGAAGTTTGCGAGTTAGGCAGTTTCGGAGATGAGGGTTGCAAAGCCACCCAGTATTGCAAAAACGAAAGGAGGCAAGGTTTAGGCGTTCCTAGCCTAAACCTATGCCACTCTTGAACATCACCATCAAAACCTTGCTTGGACAATGGTGCGTTGCTACTATAGGCTTATAGAGAACTCCTCCATCATGCCTGCTACATCGTCTAGACGGAACACCGCAACAGGAACCTGGCCTGCCACGCACTCAGGATATTGCTCAAGGAATTTTCCTGAAGCAATGTCCTCTAGATATGCTCTAAGCTCCTTATTCTCCATTGAGAATGGGATAATTGTCTCAACATTATTGTCATCGTATAATTTTAGAAGAGACTGAGGTGAAGTTGTAATTACAAGGCTACCAGCCTCAAGCTTCTTGCGCTCTGAGACATTGCCATATAAATCATCAATCACATAATCTTGTCCGCAGTATTTAGAAGAAGCAGGAACATTGATTGTAATCTTAGACTGCATTGGCTTATGCCATTCAACAGCACTTGTTGCAAAGAAGAATGGATTTGTTAATGCACAATGCTTTATTTGCTGCTGACGCATTGTTTCTGGGTCATCGCCCTCACCAAAGCAGCGAGCTACAATGTATGTATAATCAAGGTCAGCAGGCAACTCAATATCAAACTCAATAATTCCGCCAGCAAAATCCTTTACTTCATAAATAACCTTGTTATTCAAAGTAACTAGCTGTACACGAGAAAGCTTTGTCTGCTCAGGTGCAGGTTTAGCAATAAGCTTACCATGGAATTTCTTCTTGTTATCTGATGAAATGGTTGAGCCCATAGGCATTCCATCAATTGTCATCACAAGTGTTGGTCCACTTGTGATATAATGATGACCTAAGCGATACTCCTCCTTAAACTCATCAATTGTAAGCATCTTTTTTGTTTCCAAAGGAATTGCATTCTTAAAGAGACCTTTTTCCTTGGATGGCATACCAGCAAAGCCTCCGTCAAGCTCAGCATATGCAGGAATTCGCCATTTTCTATCAAGAAGAGCAAACCATAAAGCTTGGTAATCAACATGATATGCATCATAGCCAATAACAGTAATTCCATCAATATGACCATTACTTATTAAACAAGGCATAAGCTCAGCAGCAATATTAGTTGTAAAATTGCGTGTATCTGCTGGATGGAACCACCAGCTTGTTGGGTGAGCCCAAACAGCAAGAGCACCAGCATTATGCTGCTCTGCAATTACCTGTGCATAGGTACGGCGTAGCTGTGCCCCATCCTTGTGAAGTGGGTTTGGATCACGAATTTCATCCAATGGAGAAAATGAAACTGGCTTGTCCTGAGAATAATCATGCCAAGCAGGCACCTTATAATCAAACCCAACATACCATAGATGACCAAAACGGTTTTTAGGAGTTTCATTATCTATATAAAAGACAGTATGATCCTGCTTATTTAATTCATCTATTACAGCAAAAATTTCTTCTTTATCCATGATATCTTCTGGCTTAATCAATCCAGCAAAATATTCACTGCGCTTCTCCCCCTCGCATTCTGCATAATGCTGGCCAGAAACATTTGTCCATGGAGACCCTACGCCAAATGCCTGATATCCACAATCCTTACACCACTCCTTAGCATACTTAATTGACTGTGGAACATCACTTTTAGAATTACGAACAAAGTGAGAATGTCCACCCATATTAAAAGAATATGTTGGAACTACCTCGTTAGAAATTGTTGTATTTGAGATTTTCATAATTTTATCCTGATATCGTGAAACTATGCCACATTATTAAAGCAATGTATTATTAGTGTTAAATTTTTCTTAATATTCATCATACGGCAAAGGAATTTGAAGTGAGGTATAGTACACACCCTTGCGTTCATTGAAACGAATATCTGCACAAGCTGTATGCGGCAGACTAAAACGCCCCATTGGAGAAGGCTGAACACCTAAAAGAAATGAGAGCATTACATTTAAAGAACCACCGTGAGCAAAAATTGCAACAGTTTTATCCTTTGACTCCTCTGTTGGAACAAATCCACCTCCTGTTGCCTTCCAGCCTACACTAGCAAGAATTTCAAGTAATGCAGGAACTATACGAGCATACATATCAAAGAGCCCCTCTCCAAGCTCTGTTTTCCAAGTTTCAGCAATATCACGATCTGCATCGCGCTTTGACATTGCTTCTGCCTCTGTAGAAGTAGCATTTCTATATTCCACAGAAGGATTCCACTCGTGAATATTTTTAACAATCTTGATTGGTGCACATTCCGAATGACCCTCCAAAGCTATTTCAGCGGTCTGAATGGCACGCCCGTAGGTTGAGGAAAAAGCATAATCGATTTGTATTGATTCAAGCATCTTTTGTAGGTTCTTTGCTTGCTTAATTCCAGAATCTGCAAGACAACCTGTTACTGGCATTTCTGGTTCAACAAAGGGATCTCCCTTCATTCTTCCGTGACGAATCAATAGTAAACGCATAATGCTTCTCCATAATATGTATTTTAAATTATTTCACTAGCAACAATATTCGTTGTTCTTTTTTAATATGATATAAAATAAACAATATACAAACAACAACAAACTTAATAAAAACCACTTAAAAATAGAAAAAGCGCACCTTGCGGTACGCTTTTTATCATTTATGGATTACTACTTAATTTGTATTACTGTAGGTGGATCAAACACACGGATTACCCAATGAGGATAAGCAAAGTTTGGATCATTTGTTGTGTCCAAAACACCTATTGTATATACATCGCCAGGATATGCAGAGTTGGATTTTAAATCTGGATGATTTTCTATTGGAGAAACAGCTCCCCCTTCAATCCAGCTTTTCTCATATTTTGGGCGGATACGAATTGTTGCACGATTACCACTATTTTCACCAAAAATTGAGTTACCTGTAGTTTTTGGACGGTCTCCCAAGAATGTAATTACATTATGACTTCTTACACCAACAAAATTATAAGTGGCAATTTCTGTCAATGTCTCAGGAAGAATAATATCAGAAAGATTTGGCATTGTTCTTAAAGCATGGGAAGGTAGTTTGGTAAAGGTTGAACGAGAAAAATCTAGAACACCAGAAAATATTGGTCTATGAAAAGCCATTCCACCAATATTTTGTACACAGTTAAACTTCATTGGCTCCATTTTCGACAAGCTAGAGCAATTGGCAAAAGCATTAGCACCAATATTAGTTACAGCAGGAGAAATAATCACAGACTCAAGTTTTGAATTTGACTTACAAAATGAATCAGGAAGATCGATAAGGCTACGCATTTCTATATGCTTAACAGAAGAATCACAGAAGAAATACTGACCACTTCCCTTAACAAGCTTATTTATTGTTACTTTATATGCGTCACAGCCATTAAATGCATGATTTCCCATATCTACAACCTCTGGGAATTCTAATGACATTTCTGTAAGTGGGCACTTAATAAATGCTGATGCCCCAATGTATGTTACATTTGGGAAAACCATAGGAGAAATAGTTTTAAATGCATAGCATTTTGCAAAGCAATTTGAAGGAATTCTCTTTATTTTTTCTACACTAGTAAAAGTAACCTTTGTTAGAGCACCACAGCTTTCAAAAGCATTATCATTTATTGTTTCAATATCGCCATAAAATGTTGCTTCTGTAAGCTTTGACAAGCTACAAAAAGTATATTCTCCTATATTTACTAGATCCTCATGACCGATAAAGCCTGTGATATTAGTTGTATATCGAAGCGAATGCGTACCTGTTGTTGTAACATTAAGTCCTAGCGTTTCAACACCACGCAAATCAAGAACAGCTTCTGCTACGCCTATTCCATCGCTACCGGTAATTGTTGTCTCACCAGTACTAGAATCTGTGGAAATATTTAAAACAAAATTTCCATCTGTAATTTGTGTTGTTGAACCCTCAACAAAGCTCCATGTTGTTGCAGAAGCAAACACACAACAAAAAACAGTAGCAAACAACAAACATAATTTATTCATATACTTTATCCTCAAGGTTTTCAAATGTCCACAAATCTTACCAAACAACAAGAAAGAGGTCAACCAAGAACAATAAAAAAATGTGCCTGCAATAAAACACCACAGGCACATCATCTTAATCTTTAACGAGGTAGAAACTTTGCATATCCAGAAAGAGGAATGTCTATAACATTTATACCTTCAACAAATGTCTGCTCAGAAACCTTTTCTCCAAAAGTATTGTATAACTCAACAACACCTATTGCTTTTGTATCAACAAAACACCTTGTTATTCCTGAAGCATTAACAACGTACTCTTCCTTAACGCCAAACAACTCAACAACTTTATTAGGAGTGTAGATTGCAGAAATTGATTCTTCACTACCCTTTGCCTTAACAACAGAATAGCAGCACTCTGGTTCTAAAGGTATTAGCTTACCAAACATTAAAGTGTCGCGATGCTTAACCCAGAAATCTATCCAATGCTTCATCATACGAGCTTGCTCATGAGTTAAATCTTCTATCTTTAAAGAAAGCTGAGGGACACTAAATAAGATTGCTAAAAATTGTAATGCAGCAAACTCAGGTGTTGCATCACGAGGCCATTCAATCATATCAGAATGGACAGCAGACTTACCAGAGGTTAAACGCAAGCTAATTGTACGCAAACGATTTCGTAGAACATCAGCTGGGCAATCGGCTGCACGTAGCATATTGCCATATTTGCGAATTGCTGGTCCAACATATCCCTGTCTAAATTCAATCATAATATCTGGCTTAATTTCACGCAATGCAGCACTAATCTCAGAAAGCATCACATCTGTTGCCTCTGGGATAGATTTATAATCCCTTCCTGCATAATTATCGTTAAGAGCTGGATCTGGATTTCCGCGTAATGAAATATTATCAATAAAATCTAGCTTAAAGCCATCTAGCTTCCATTCCTTAAGTGCTGTGACATAAACATTCTTTAGATATTCACGTACCTCAGGAAAACGAGGATCAAGAATATTTGTACGCAGAGCATCTCTACGAGTAAGAGTCATTTTACCTAATTTCTCAATAATCTTACTATCATCACCAACGAAAGGCACAGAGAACCACAACATAACCTTCATGCCTTGCTCATGGATTTTCTCCACAAACTCTGCCATATTAGGGAAACGAGATTCTGCAGGCTCCCAATCTCCACAATATCTATAAAGGCCACCACCTAATTTTTCTAGCTCCCAGCCATCATCAACAATGACTGTTTTCATTCCATATTTAACGGCTTCTGCACACTCTTTAATAATTGGAGCATCATGAATATCCTGATGGAAATTATACCATGTTGAATATAATGGTTCAAACGCACATTCAGGGACCATACATGGTTTATATTCTGGCATTTGCTCTAACCATTCAGCTCCAGAGTTAATTGCCTCATAATAAGGAATTGCTCTTGTATCAATGCGAATAGATATTTTCTGCGGTCCCATAGGTGACTCTGGAACTGTAAAAAATTCTGCCGTATAGCTAGGAAATGAGGTATACTCATTTATACCTAACTTTGTTATCACCTTCCTAAATGCATCTGAAATAGAAAAGGTAACTGTATTAACTGATGCTTCACCAATTGCTGAGTTAATTGGAACTGACCATGCTAGCTCAGAATAAACCTCGCAAAGCCAATCTGGAGGGAGACACATATTTTCTATAAGAGGTGTCCAGCGGTATAAAGAAGGGCGTATTTGTTCACATTTAGTGTAAACAGTAAAACTTGGTGGTACCTTTTCTGTTTCTCCAATAGGAGACAGCTCAATATCAACGATATCAACCCCTGGCATTTCTTTTCGAACAGCAGTTGAAAATTCCCAGCCACAATCATCACCATAATAAATATTAAGACAACCAATAGTAGTTTGCAATTTGACTTCCATTATTTATACTCCTTAATTTTAAATAATTTTAATAACAATTGGCGCAAGGTGTCCGAACCTTGTATTAAAGTTAACAACACCACAAATTTTCTTGTCTCTAGCAAATTTAATTGGGCGCCATACGCCATCGTCACCCAATTGCTGAGCATTCTTAGGAAATTCCTTTAAATAAATTGATAACTTTTCTCGAGAATCTGATGAAATGTTAAGTGCAAACATTATCCGCTCACCACTTGGCAATAAACCAGTTTGTACAAGAACCTGACCATAACCTGCAAATGTACAGTCAGGAACATTGCCACAAAGCCACTCAAAAATTCTCAGCATGTATAATTTGCGGGTAACTCTAAACTTTTTGTAAAATGGCTCCATAGGACTCCAACCAGTAACACACACCCTGCCACCAAGTTTGTTTTCAAATAACGTTATTCCTGGAGAAATTACCTTTGGATTTGAATCAGAAACACCATTCTGACACTTAAACTCTGTGAGTATCTTTGTCTTTGAAGTGCAAGGAATAAGCCGAGCCATTCCCTCCTCCCACATCAAATTCATACGTAAATTATTATCTTCAACCAAATCCTCACGGGTAAAGAAAAAATCATCTTCTCCATTATCTGCTTTTACACCCATAAGAGACGCAAAGCCTCGCTTAGTAAGCTGCTTTGCCGCATGTGAATCAATTATGATTTTCTTTGATAAAAGCTGCTTGATATCTTTATCCGTCAAATACTGGGCATCAAAACCAGACAAAGCATAAACATCATTAACGCAAGAATTAGACCAACATATAGGAAACCCAAATGGTCCAAGCAAAGCATCTCCCCAATCAGTACCATAAAGCCATGCACCAGCTTTTTCTGAGTTGTAGGCTAACGCACCAATATCATAGAGAGGTGATGACACACCATCACGCTTCACTATTCTACCAATTTTAAGTAGCTCACGATGTAAGCAACCTCGCTTTATAAGAAGCTTTTCGAAGGCATTTTGTGAGTCCTTATCATAAGGACTTTCAAATTCTGACATCCAAAGTTTTGCGCCCTTAATTCCAGACCACAAACCAAGAGCCGTTTGTGCTCCAAACATTTCAGCATTTGTACCCCACTGATTTTGTGGAAATGTGTCGCCCTCATTAAGAATATCATCTACGGAAGAAAGAATGTTTAGCATCCTATAGGTCTTGCGAACAGAACTATAAAACATAGTGGTTTGCTTACCACCATAAACACCATTACCAATGCGAATAAATGGAGCGGTATTGGGTCCTGCAAGAGCCTTTGCTATTTTATGTCCAAATCCATAATTCACGCCAACACAAATACCACAGCGTAGCTTGGGGTTAATCTTATCTATGGTGCGACGAATTAGCTTGGCAAGAGGCAATACAGATTCTGCTCTAACTTTGGAGAGCTTTGCCACCTCTGGATCATTCCAATCCCTTGTACGCACCATATTACGAAGCTCTTCATCAGAATATGAAGCATTGCCTAATGCTTTTCTATAGAGCTCTGCATGTAATGGACAGTAGCATTCCCAATCTCGTGGACCAAAATCATCATCTATCAAAAGAAATGCAGGCCTTTCTCTAACCAAGGAGTCTACGACATTTTCAACATAGCCTTGAAAGTCCTTATCCAAGGCACAGAAGCGTGGAGATGGTGAGCCATCTGAATTGACTATCTTCTGCCAGGTTTCATTAGTCAATGGAACACGACCATTCCAACCATGGCCAGAGTGGCTTTGTATAAGTGCACCAAACTCTACACCAATATTTGCTTTTTCTAGACCATCTCGTACAAGAGCAAAGCATTTGCATAGAGGAGCGATTAGCTTTGAAGCTGGCGAGGTTTGAGGATGAAAAGAAAGAGATAATGCAAACTTACGAATTCCAAGTTCCTTGGCTTGGCGGCAAATTTCTTTAACTGAATAATCTGGTCTATCAGGAAAAACAGGAACAATATTGATATAATCCTCTGGCACTGCTGGTATAGGATTAATATTTTCTTTGGCTTTCATACTTATTGGACTCCTCTTGCCATTTAATCATCAATACTTGAATTATACCATAGACGGGAGAGAACAATCAACAGAAGAACAATCCAACAATCAACAAGCGGAATGCTGCGCGCTAGCGCCTCAACACCACACCCATCACACAAGCCCATCGCCCTCCGCGTCCACTGCGTCTCTGCGTCCCTTTTTCGCACTTCTAGCCATCACGTGCATCACGCTCTTTGTCTCAATGACCTTGGTGGGTCGTACACATTAGCGCTTGGCAGTTGCATTATTGCTTCGTCAGATTCCGCAATAACAAAGGCAACAACAAGCGGTAATGTGCGCGCTAGCGCCTCAACACCACACCCATCACACAAGCCCAGCGCCCTCCGCGTCCACTGCGTCTCTGCGTCCCTTTTTCGCACTTCTAGCCATCACACAAGCACATGGGTTGCCCCCACACTAGCGCTTGTATGTTGGCCTTGCGACAACGAGAGCAAGACCATGTCCAACGTCAAGCGCTAGTGTAGTGCGCTGCGCACACACCCAACCAATCCTGCCAATCATGCAAAATCCTGACCATCCTGTTACTGCGCGAGAGCGCACTCGCGCGCTC
>JAZNPC010000005.1:0-25731 GCA_045589455.1 Kiritimatiellia bacterium | reverse complement strand
TTAGATTACTATCTTGAAAGACAAGTAGCTATGACATCAAGTATATAAAAGAAAAAAAAAAAATGGGTTGAACCGCCGTATGCCGAACGGCACGTACGGTGGTGTGAGAGGAGGAGTTAAAACTCCTCCTACTCGATTTTTTTAATAAATCGTAAAGCAGCAATCTACCCCGAAATATCTTAAAATACAGTAATAAATCGCTCAATTTTTAACCGTCACAATTGCTTAAATTTTTCGATTATAGTCGATAAAAAGTAATTTTTTTATTTACTATCGATTATAGTCGATAAAAAAGATTTCTTGCTGGAGGGTTGACCTAAATTTTGTATTCAATTACTTAATTAAGTTTAATAAATCCATTTTTATTATTAAAATAGTTGACTTAAACAGCGATATTATGGGATAATACATAAATTCTTTAATTGAAGTTTGTTCAAGAAGGCAGATAAATGCAGGAAATACTTAATTGTGAGCTTTGTCCAAGACTTTGCCATGCAGCCCGTTCAGAAGGGAAGCTAGGTTTTTGTGGGGCAGGCGATACAGTTAAAATATTTCGTTGGGGTCCTCATATGGGTGAAGAACCACCAATTTCTGGCGAAAAAGGCTCAGGAACTGTATTTTTCTCCCATTGCACTCTTGGTTGCCTCTATTGCCAAAATTATCCTTGGAGTAAAGGCGGTAAGGGTGAGCTTTTCGGAACAGATGGACTAGAAAAGATATTCCTTGAGCTTGCACAAGAGCGAAAATGCCACAACCTAAACCTTGTGACACCAGGTCCCTGGCTTCCTTTTATAGCAGAGGCTGCAGCACGAGTACGAGCAAAAGGTGTAAGTATCCCATTTGTTTATAATACAAGTGGTTATGAGCGAGTCGAAATAGCAAAAAGCTATCGAGAATTGTTCGATATAGTACTTACAGATCTGCGCTATTCAACAAGCGAGGTCGCCCGATTAGGTTCTTCAGCACCCAATTATCCAGAGGCAGCGCGTAGCTTTATTGAGTGGTGTAGAGATGAGGTTGGCCCTCTAGCTCTTGATGAGGATGGAATTGCCACACGAGGAATGATTGTGAGAATACTCGTGCTTCCTGGTAAGGAATCTGAAGCCATAGAGAGCTTAAAGTGGTTAGCAAATACATGTGGTACTGATACTTATATAAGCGTAATGTCACAATATACTCCGGTATATAAAGCTCTTGAGACCCCAGGCTGGGATAGAAAGCTCACTGAGTCAGAGTATGCAAGAGTTGTAGATTGTGCAGAAAGCCTTGGCTTTGAGAATGGCTGGATACAGGAATTTGATACTCCTGCACCAGAGGAACTGCTAGGCTGCAATATGCAACCAGGTGGTGCTGAAAAAGCTATAGGCTAAAGAAGAATTTAGAAGGTGAATTCTAAAAGCAATTGCTTTAAGGATTTTTTAACATAAGGTAAGAATAGTAATTAGGCGATAAAACTTTTTCGTCTATGATAAAAACGGAGAGATAGAGATGAGTGGTCATAGTAAATGGGCTACAATTAAGCATAAGAAGGGCGCAGCTGACGCAAAGCGCGGCAAGATGTTCAGTAAGCTTGCTAAGGAAATCATGATTGCTGCTAAGTCTGGTGGTGATCCTTCCATGAACCCATCACTTCGCACAATTATTCAGAAGGCGAAGAGCATCAATATGCCTAACGATAACATCGATAAGGCTATCAAGAAGGGTACAGGCGAGCTAGCTTCTGAGGCATATGAGGAGATTACATATGAGGGCTATGCAGCTGGCGGTATCGGTCTAGTTGTTAATGTTCTAACAGATAATAAGAATCGTGCAGCAGCTGAGGTTGGTCACATCTTCAAGCGCAATGGTTCTGAGTTCGCAACACGTGGTTCTGTTTCTCGTAACTTCGAACGTCGTGGTCAGATTATCATCGAGAAGGCAGCAGCAGAAGAGGATGCTCTAATGGAGATCGTTCTTGAGGCAGGTGCTGATGATATGACATCTGATGATGATGGTTATGAGGTACTAACTTCACCTTCTGCTTACCAGGATGTAGCTTCAGCAATCGAAGCAGCTGGTATTGCAACAGTAAGCTCAGAGGTTGTATATCTACCTATGGTAACAAAGGAAGTTACAGAGCTTCAGAAGGTTAAGCAGCTTCTAAAGTTTATCGATGCTTTGGAAGATAATGATGACGTTCAGAACGTTTATCATGATGCAGATATCTCTGATGAGCTAATGGCTCAGGCTGAGGAATAAGCTTAAAAATAATGGCTTAAATAAAATATAGCGGTTTTTCTTAAAAAGAATGACCGCTATATTTATCAAAACTAAAGCGCTATGTGAAATTTTTGCCTAAAATAGGGCAAAAATTGCTCTGGCGCTTTTGGAGTAAGGAATATGTCAAATGGTCTTTTAATACTTTTAGCCTCAATAATTATATATGGCTTGGGCTATTGGTTGTATGGTGGTTTTTTAAGAAAATTATTTAAGCTAGATGCAAATAGAAAAACACCAGCTCATACTATGTATGATGGAATTGACTATGTTCCTACAAAACCATTTGTCCTTTTCGGACATCATTTTGCCAGTATTGCAGGAGCCGGACCAATTGTTGGACCAATTTTTGCAATGGAATTTGGCTGGGCCCCTGTTCTTTGTTGGCTTTTAATTGGGTGTATATTTGTTGGAGCAATGCATGATATGGCTGCTATGGTATTAAGCGTGCGCCATGAAGGGAAAAGTATTGCTTCAATAATCGAAGACTATATTGGCTATACAGGCCGACAACTCTTTTTGATTTTCTGCTGGGCAACTCTAATTCTTGTTGTGGCTGTGTTTGCTGATATGGTTGCAGATGGATTTATCAAAGATCCAGCTGTTGCTACAGCATCAATCGCTTTTATTCTTATTTCTCCTATTTTTGGTATTTTAGTTTACAAAAAAGGTGTTTCTCTTTTGTTGGCTTCTCTAATATTTGTTCCAATAGCATTTTCTTTCATTTATGTTGGGCAAATAATTCCATTAGATATTGGTCAATTATTTAACTTAGGTAAATCTACAGAATATTTTGTTTGGATGATAATTTTGATGCTTTATGCAGCTGCAGCTTCCACTCTTCCTGTATGGTTACTTTTGCAGCCTCGTGATTATCTAAGCTCATATCTTCTATACGTAATGTTGGCTTTTGGTTTAATCGGAATTTGCTTCTACAATCCAGAGCTTCAATATTCTGCTTATACTGGTTTCTTTAATGACGATGGAGAAGGTCTTTTCCCTGTATTGTTTATCACTGTGGCTTGTGGTGCATGCTCTGGCTTCCACTCTCTGGTTGCTTCTGGCACAAGTGCAAAGCAGCTTGGAAATGAGCTTGATGTCCAACCAGTAGGCTATGGGGCAATGCTTGTAGAGGGTATTCTTGGCGTAGTAGCATTGATTTCAGTTGCATATCTTGCACCAGAATCACAGCTTTCAGATAAACCTCCAGTTCGATTTGCAGATGGATTAGCCAATTTTGGCGAAAGCTTAGGTGTTCCACATAAATATGGTAATGTTTTTGTGGCTATGGCTGTCTCTACCTTCCTATTAACATCCCTAGACACTGCCACACGCCTTGCACGTTTTATGTTCCAAGAGATTTTTATTTCAAAAAAGTCAAAGGTGGAGCAGAGTGTAGCAGCAGAAAAGCCATCTATTATTTGCTCAATATTCAAAAATATGTATTTTGCTACCGCTATTACTGTTATTTTGAGTCTTATCTTAGCTCTAAGTGCCGCCAATAATATTTGGCCTCTATTTGGCTCAGTAAATCAGCTTTTAGCAGCAATAACTCTACTAGTGATTTCCTTGTGGCTAATTCGCCGTAGAACAACCCCAATTATTGCTATTATTCCTTTAATCTTTATGTTTGTGGTAAGTGGAAGTGGTTTATGCTCATTTGCTGCAAAGGTAATGACAAAGAGCGGAGCTTTGTTAGGTGTATTGGCAATTATCATTCTTTTGTTATCATTAGTATTGATATTATTGTCAATCTTATCTATAATCAAGGAATATAAAAAACGCTAATTTTAATAAACATATTGAAAGCAACCTATGAAAGAAATTGCATACGTACTAATTAACCCTTATACAATTAGAAAATCACGTTTAGGTGGTGTAATTGCTCGTTATTTGAGTAGAACAGATTTGCGCTTAGTATCTGCACGCATGTTTGGTCCAAGCATGGAGCTTGCAAAGGGCTATGCACAATGCGTTTTGGATCGCGAGGCACCAGAGGGCGAGGAGAAGATAAATCAGCTAATTGCAGATTATGTTATGAAGGAGTATGCTCCTAATAAGCCAACAGGTCGTCCACATCGTTGTATGCTACTTTTGTTTGAGGGTGAGGATGCAATTAAAAAGATTTGGGAGTGCACTGGCTCAGTAACATTGCGCTGGGGTTGCGGTCAAACAGTACGTGAGACATTTGGTGACTACATTACCGATGAAAATGGCAATGTAACATATTTTGAGCCAGCAGTTTTGGTTGGTCCAACAAAGGAATTTGTTCATAGGACACTTCGCTTGATTGCAGACCATATTGCAACAGATTCAGGTCTAATCAATACACATAATCAGGAGCGTACACTAGTTATGCTAAAGCCTGATAACTTCCAGCGTCCATCTCTACGTGCTGGAAATATTATTGACCTACTTTCATCCTCTGGCTTACGCATTGTAGCAATCAAGAAGTTCTCTATGACAGTCGGTCAGGCAGAGGAATTTTATGGCCCAGTTGTTGATTCTCTAACAGAGAAATTCCCACTATTTGGTGCAGGACGCGTTGCAAAGGCAGTTAGTGCAGAGCTAGGCTTCCCTGTTCCAGAGGATGCAGCAAAATCACTTTGTGAGCAGATTGCTCCAACCTTTGCAAAGACACAGTTTGAGGATATTGTTGAGTTTATGACAGCATATCGTCCATCAGCTGTTCCAGAGAAGGAAAAGCACCTACGTGCAGGAGCTGAGTGTCTTGGTCTAATTTATGAGGGTGAGAATGCTGTTGCAAAGATTCGTGATATCCTAGGTGCTACAGATCCAAATAAGGCACGCCCAGGTTCTGTTCGTCGTGAGTTTGGTACAAACATTATGGTAAATGCAGCTCACGCATCAGACTCTCCAGAAAATGCAAAGCGCGAGATGAAAATTATTGATATTTTGGGCGATAATATGTCACCGTTTATTAGAAAATATTGCTATGAATAAGACATTAGAAGAAATTCAACCATCAGCAACACTAGCGATTTCTGCAAAGGCAAAGCAGTTAGCCGCAGAAGGCTATCATGTATGCAACTTTGCAGCAGGTGAGCCAGATTTTGCAACACCGGAATGCATTACAAATGCATGTATTGATGCACTACATGCTGGTAAAACAAAATATACAGCAGCAAAGGGACTACCTGATTTGTGTGAGGCAGTTGCACGCAAATTAAAGAGAGCAAATTCTCTTGAGTATACAGCAAATCAGGTTATCATTAGCAGTGGTGGTAAGCAATCATTGACAATGGCATTTATTGCTTTACTAAATCCAGGTGATGAAGTAATAATACCTTCGCCTTATTGGCTAAGCTATCCAGAGATGGTTCGCCTTGCTGGTGGTGTGCCTGTATTTGTTAAGGGAGAAGATTCAAAGGGCTTCAAGCTTACACCAGATATGCTTGAGGCAGCAATCACCCCAAAAACCAAGGCATTTGTTCTTAACAGTCCTTCTAATCCAACAGGCCTTGTTTATTCCGAGGAAGAGCTACGTGCCTTTGGTGAGGTATGCGTAAAGCATAATGTATGGATTGTTTCCGATGAAATGTATGAGCGCATGGTTTACGGAGGCACAAAGCACGTAAGCATTGCTTCTCTTTCACAGGATTTCTACGATCGCACAATAACCATCAATGGTCTATCAAAGGCATACGCAATGACAGGCTGGCGCCTAGGTTATGCAGCTGGTCCAATTGAGATTATCAAGGCAATGTCAACAGTTCAGAGCCATCTTGCTTCTGCTCCAACAACCTTTGCTCAGTGCGCAGCTATTGAAGCATTAGAAAATGGCGAAGAGGCAATTCAGCCTATGCTAAAGGCATTTGAGGAGCGCAACCTACGTATGTATGAGCTACTCTCTCAGATTGATGGAATTGTATGTCAGCGTCCAATGGGTGCATTCTATATGTTCCCTAACATTTCTGCATTTGGAATGAAATCACGCGACTTTGCAGCAAAGCTAATTGAAGAGAAGCATGTAGCAGCAGTTCCTGGTGTTTCCTTTGGTTCACGCGATAATCTTCGCTTCAGCTATGCATGTAGCTTAGAAGAAATAGAAGAAGGTATGCGCCGCTTCAAAGAATTCTGCGATTCAATTAAGCGATAATAATAAAAAAAGCGTCCAACAAATAGTGGACGCTTTTTTTATCCGAAATATTGCATTAGTTTTATAAACAACAAGAGTAGCACAGATTGGATGCATAAGAAATAATCAACATTTATGGTTAAATAAAATATGCTATCTTATAAAAATGCGTAAATACGCAAAAATTTTAAATAGAAAGTTGACACATACGAAAGATAATTTTATGGTTCAAGAAATTTTTGTTTTAGCAAGTACAATATCATTTTTTAATAGCCTTGCATTTGGTATTATTGCATTGGTATTAGTTGGTGGCTCCTGGTGCTTGGTTGGACTTGTAATGGGAGATGCACCAAAACGTGGAGTAGATACTAGTCTTGTCCAATTCTTTGGTGGCTTTGTAAGTGTGATCGTTAGTTTAATTATCGCCGGTGTTACAGATTCATGGGAAACAGGTGTTGGTAGCAAAATGGCATTGCTTGCATGTTCTTCATTTATCCTTTCTGGTTTTATGAATTTTTTCATGCTTCAATTTATGTCAAAGGCAATGCAGACCGGACCTAATGGTGTAATTTGGTCAATTATTCAATCAGGCTGTGTATCGCCCTTTATTTGTAGTATTGTTTTATTTGAGGTCGTTGATTTTACTTGGCTTCGCGCAATAGGAATTATTTGTTTATTAGCTGCACTTGTATTGTTTGTGTTTACAAAAAATAATGAAAGCAAGGGTGGCAATCTTTGGAAACTCTACGCATTCATTTGCTTTGCGATTGTTTCAGTGCAACAAAATTTAATGGTATGGCCATCTTATTATGAGGCAACAAAAGAGGTGTCTAGCATAGTTCGTGCATTATGTGTTGCTGGCGGAACCTTGATTGCCTCTATTCTATATAATGTCTTTAAGATGTCCACCGAACAAAAACAAAAAATAAAACAGAATATTACAAGCAAAATACTTTGGGTATATGTTTTAACTTTACAATTTTTCAGTTTAATTTTTGCTTATACATTATTCTATCCAGGAATGGATGTAATGGCAAATCATGGACGTGGAGGAATGTGTTATCCAATGATGGTTGGATCATGCATCGTATTCTTCACAATAATGAGTGTTCTCTTGTTAAAAGAACGAATACGTCTTATACAACTTGCTGCAATAGTAGTGTGTATAACAGGCTTAATATTAATCTGTACAGGAGTATAATTTTCAACACTCTTTAATTAATTATATCGGTATATTTATGAAAATAAAACATATTTTTTTATCATTAATCTTTATTTCAAATTTGTTTATAATCTCAGTTCAAGCAGATAATGCAAATCAAATAGGACAAGCCTTAGGAGATTCTTCACGTGTTTGGGAAACAGGAGGAATTCCATCTGAAGACGGAGAGAATGTAAATTGGGGTGTAAATAATCATGGAGATTTAGGTAAGAGTACTTATGTTGGATCAGGTGGAGGTGGCGCAGGAGTAGCCACCTCATATTTGAAAACAACAGTTGTTGGACCATGTACTATTAGCTTTGATTATCGCATACAAACATATTTAGGATATGCCGTAATATTATGTGATGATGAAGAGCTAATGGCATTTAATGATGTAGCTACAGAAGAATTTAATTGGAGAGGAGCTACATATAAAATACCAGAAGGTGAGCATATAATTTCATTTATTTATATTCACCCAGGACAAGGCTTTATAAATAAATTTAATGGCTTTGCCATATCTAATTTTAGTGTTGATTCAAAAGTTCAAGATTTTTCTATAGAATCTATCAAACAATCAGAAAATCAAATAGGACAAGCCTTAGGAGATTCTTCACGTGTTTGGGAAACAGGAGGAATTCCTTCTGAAGACGGAGAGAATGTAAATTGGGGTGTAAATAATCATGGAGATTTAGGTAAGAGTACTTATGTTGGATCAGGTGGAGGTGGAGCTGGAGTAGCCACCTCATATTTAAAAACAAAAGTTGTTGGGCCATGTACTATAAGCTTTGATTATCGTATACGAACATATTATGGTGAAGTCAAAGTATTATGTGATGAAACTGAATTAATGTTCTTTAATGGATTAGCAGATGATGAATTTGGATGGAGAAGTGCTACCTACGAAATACCAAAAGGAGAGCATGAAATTTCGTTTATATACGTACATCCAGGTAGGGGATTTAAAAAACCATTTAACGGTTTTTTGATTTCTAATTTTAAAGTAGAAAATAATGAATAACAAAAAGATATTCTCAAAATATAGTTTTGTAAAAAAATTAGAAGACATCTTTTCCAGATGTAATAGAGAAATATTTATTTACTACTAACCATCCGATTAGTCTTTCCCTTTTTTTATCTTTAAATTGATCCACAAATTTATGAGCATTTTCAATTATTGCTAATGCTTCATCCTCATGCTCAATATAGTAATTGATTTTTTCAACAGCATCAGAATAATCTGGTGCTATTTCTATATAATGAACATTTGGTATTAGTGTGCCTTCCATAAACCACGTTTCATATTTTGGACGAGGCATAACCGCAATAGAATTTGATGACATTACCCACTTTAGACTTGTACAAGTGTCATTACCCTCTATACAAAGAACAAATTTATTTTTTAATTGTTCTGTTAGAGTTAGCTTTCCTTTTAACCACTCAGTATTATTATGTATTGGTTTATTGCTGGTGTCACCTAAATCAAATAATGGATTAGTAAAGTGCTTTTCAAAAAAATCAGTTCTATGCTTTTGATGAGCCTTTCCTCTAAAAATAACCTTTGATTCTTTTTGTGTAAAAGGAATATCTGTTTCAACAAAATTAAAATGACGAATAGAATTTAATTTTAAAATTACAGCATTTTCATTATTGTCTGCAATTGGTCGACTTTTTACAAAGCATGGAACTTCAGGTATTTCTACATTGTCACCGAAAATAGCTTTGTACTCGCAATTTTTTGGAAAACCTTTAATAACAGAATTTAAATCAATATAATACATTAGTTGGCGTTTTTTTTGTTTGAAATCACCAACTCGCTTTGCATCACTACCTAATGAGATTGGACCGTCGGAAGCTTTTAGTTTATTGTAATAGTTAACTCTTTTTAGGATGTAATCAAGCTCAGGAGAAGCTTTAATATTATTTATTTGGTTTTGTATGCGATGTGAAAGAATAGAACGGGGAGTAAGCTTGTTTTTTACCCCCGTTATATATGCTTTGAATTTTGAATTTCTTCCACTATTTAATTTGTATAAAACCTTTTTCATTTTAATAAAAATTATTTTTTAGGCGCTGCTTGTCTGCGGAGTTGACCACATGCACCATTAACACTCTTTCCTTTTGAACGGCGGAGTGTTGTATTAATACCATGAGCAAGAAGGTATGCACCGAATTGTTCGCAATTTTGTTCTGATGGTGTTTTACCAGGATATTCAGGCACTGGACTTAAAGGAATTAGATTTACCTTACACTTTAATCCACGTAAGCGAGCAATCAATTCATCTGCATGTTTGCGAGTGTTATTTACTCCATCAACCAATGTATATTCAAAAGTGATTATGCGATTCGTTCTTTCTTCATACTCTCTGCAGGTTGCCATAAGCTCATCAATTTTCCAACGCTTATTTATTGGCATAATTTGATCGCGCAGTATATTGTTTGGAGCATGAAGAGAAACTGAAAGCTCAAATTGGAAGCCTTCTTCAGCAAAACGTTTGATACCAGGAACAATACCGCATGTGCTAATTGTAATTTTCCTTGCACCAATCCCTAAACCAATAGGTGGACCACTATTAAGAAGCTTTGCTGCACCGATAGCATTGTCATAGTTATTAAATGGTTCCCCTACACCCATAAATACAATATTGTCTGGCTTTTCTCCAAGCTCACGTGCTGCCAAAATTACTTGACCAAAAATTTCTCCAAGCTCTAGATTGCGAGTCCATCCATTCATACCGCTTGCACAAAAAACGCAACCACATGCGCAGCCTGCCTGACTTGAAATGCAAATTGTATTTCTTGTTTTTGCAGGGATAATTACTGTTTCAATAAGCTCGCCATCGTGTAAACGAGAAAGTAGCTTTCTTGTTCCTGTGGCAGGGTCCTTAGCAACCTCAATTACCTCAAGAGTTTCCTTTAATGAATAATAGCGTTCAGCAAGAGCAGCTCGATATGCAGCAGGGATATTATTCATATCCTCCCAACTATAAGCAAAGCGCTTAAAGAGCCACTCATTTAATTGAGTGAGCCTAAATTTTTTTTCACCTAGGCTTAAGGTTAACTCTAAGAGTTCATCCTGTGTGGCTGAATAAATAGATTTCATAAAAGGGAGTTGTTTTTTAAAAAATTTAGCTTTATTATCTGTGTTTATTTAGCATTATAAATTTTTCATCGATAGCAAAACCAAAAGCTTGAATTTCTGCTTGATTACTTATAAACACGTCCATAGTTGGGAAATTATAACCAATAAATGACGAAGTGAAACAATCATACATTTTTTGAGCTGTTTCTATTTGATTTTGTTCAACTAAAATTTGGCATCCCATCCATGTTATACCAGCAAACATATGCATTATGCCAGGGTTTTCATATTTATACAAGCTTTCATATATGTATTGATGTGTGTTAGGAATTAATGCATAGTTTGGTCCAATAGAATTTATAGAATATTCCCAATTTGAATCTATAGGATTTCCAATAATAAGACCAGCATCAAATATTAATTTTACTGCAGATGTATAAACCATTCGCGTGCTACTTAGTTCAGTGTCTTTATTATTTGATTTTTTTGCAATCCAACCCCAATATAATGAGTAAGCATAGGGAGTGCGCCAATCTATTTTTCCAAAGCAATTTTCAATTTCTTGCATAATAGTTGGGTTAAGCTTAAATTTTTTTTCTAATTCTATTGCCATTGTTGAATTAGGTTCTGGAATCTCACCATTTTTATCTAGATATTGAGAAATATCTTTTACCCATTGAGTACGAAAATATTGTCCATTTTTGTCTGTGCCATCCGTACCAATTTTATGTTGGAAAATCCATGCCAATTCTAACGCTATAACAGGATCATTAGGATTTATTTCAAGTCCTTTATCTCTTAGTAATTCAAAACCTTTCTTAACCCAATTCCATTTATCTTCTTTGTTTGTGGCAAGTAAACTTATATTATAAGAAAGATTCCAAGCATGGAATGTCCAAACCTCAGGGATATGTGGTTCTAATTGGGTTATCAGTTCTGAAAGTTCAAGAAGCTCTAGAATACGATTATCAGATTGTAATGAAGAAAGTCTTAGCCATAAAATATCTGCTATAACTCCCTTAAATCCACCAAGCAAAGCCGAAGAATAAGCTATTTCACTAGATTCTGCTCCTTTTGCATAATTTTGTCTTCTTTCAGACAATAAAAAACAACTGCTAGTGCTTATAAAGCATAGTAGTATAATAGCGAAAATAGCGGAAGCTGTGGCTTTAAAAATATTAGAATTATTCATTTCCAAGATTAAACTAAAGATTGTTGATTTAGTCAAGAATGAATTACACATAGCAAAAGCTATAATATCAAAATAGAAGACTCGTAATATGGGTCAAAACCAATAAGAGCAAGTTAAATAATAATATAGAAGATCGATTAATATTGTTACTTTAGAAAATAACTATTTAAGTGTTAAATTTTTGTATAAAAAATTTGCTAAATAAGTATCTAATAAGGTATAATATAATAAAAAAATGAGGAAAGTTTTATGCAAGATAGATTTTATCCAGGTAAAGTATGGACAGACACAGAAGGAAAGCGTATTCAAGCACATGGTGGTTCTGTGATGTTTATAGATGGAATATATTATTGGTATGGTGAAAATAAAGAATATACTGATGGAAAAGAAAAAATATGGCATTGGGGAGTTAGATGCTATACCTCTACTGATTTATATAATTGGGAGGATAAAGGTTTAATTATAGAACCAGATCAAGATAATTTGGATTCCACACTACATCCATCTGTATGTATGGATCGACCTCATATAATTTATAATGAACTTACAAAAAAATATGTTTGTTGGTTAAAGATTATGGAAAATGATGGCACCCAAAGCATGACAGTCCTTACGGCTGAAAATATTTTGGGCCCATATACTAAAATTCGTGAGCATTATCGTCCTCTTGGGATGAGCGATGGTGATTTTGATCTTGTGGTAGCACCTGATAAAAAAGCATATTGGTATTTTGAAAGAGTACATAGTGAGCTTATTTGTGCCGATTTAACAGAAGATTATACTGATGCAACTGGTTATTACACCACGCATTTTCCAAGGCATTGTCCTCCATATGTTCGTGAAGCTCCTGCTTTTTTTGAGAGAAACTTTAAAAAGTATCTTGTTACTAGTGGAACAACTGGTTACTTACCAAATCCTTCTGAATTTGCTGTAGCAGAAACCTATCATGGCCCATTTACTGTTTTAGGTAATGCACATGATGGTGACCCAAGTAGCACCTCTTTTCATAGTCAAATATCATCTGTCTTTAAGGTGGTTGGAAAAAAAGATTTATATATAGCTGTTGCAGATAGATGGGTACCTAATGGTATGTATATGAATTATGAAGAAATCAAAACTTACTATGAAATGATGTTTTTAGAAGGCCGTTGGGAGGATGCAAAAGAATTTCGTGATAAGAATAATTTTCCATATGAAGGAAATACATCTATGGCAGATTATGTATGGCTCCCAATATTGTTTGATGGAGATAAGCCAATAATCAAATGGTTTGATGAGTGGAAATTATTAGACTTTGAATAATTATTGAAGATATTCATAAATTAAAAGGAGTACTTATGAATAAATTTATGGCTATGGCAATAGAAGAAGCTGCAAAAGGTATTAATAACGGAGATGGTGGCCCTTTTGGTTGTGTTATCGTTAAGAATGGTGAAGTAGTAGGAAAGGGTCATAATGAGGTTATAAAACATAACGACCCAACCTGTCATGGAGAAATAGCTGCAATAAGAAATGTTTGTGCTAAATTACAAACCTATGATTTGTCAGGCTGTGAATTATATACAACAGGTCAGCCATGTCCTATGTGCTTAGGCGCCATTTTATGGAGCAATATCTCAAAGGTATATTATGGTTGCTCAATAGACGATGCCGAAAAAATAGGCTTTCGAGACAAGGTATTTTATCAATCTGCATCTGAGCGCATTACAAGTGTAGAATTAGATAAAGAAGAATGTAAAAAGCTATTTGAACAATATAAAAATTTAAAGGATAAAATTATATACTAAAAAATGCATAAAAATAATAGGCAGTTGCTAACATTTTCTATTTTTAGTATTATATACGGCGAGGTTTTAAAGAAATGAGAACATTTAAAAATTTATTAGTTACAGGTGGAGCTGGTTTTATTGGCTCTAATTTCATTCGTTATATCCTAAAGGATGCAGGTTTTCAAGGTCGCGTTATCAATCTTGATGCACTAACATATGCAGGTAACCCCCATAGTCTAGAGGATTTAGAGAAGGAATATCCTGAGCAATATATTTTTGTTCATGGCGATATTTGTGATAAAGCACTAGTTTCTCGTGTGTTTGAAGAATATGATATTGATGCAGTATGTCATTTTGCAGCAGAGTCACACGTCGACCGCTCAATTGTATCTCCTGATTCATTTATTCAAACAAATATTGTAGGCACATTTAATCTACTTCAGGCAGCACGTGAGCGTATGGATAAGCTTGTTCTTTTCCATCATGTAAGTACTGATGAAGTGTTTGGTAGCTTAGGTGAAGAGGGTATGTTCTCTGAAACAACACCTTATTGCCCACATAGTCCATATTCTGCTTCTAAGGCGTCTTCAGATCATATTGTCCGTGCATATCATGATACCTATGGCTTACCAGTAACAATTTCTAATTGTTCAAACAACTATGGTCCATACCAATTCCCAGAGAAGTTAATTCCTCTAATGATTCTTAATGCACTAGAGGGTAAGCCTTTGCCAGTTTATGGAGAAGGACTAAATGTCCGCGATTGGCTATTTGTTGAAGATCATTGCTCCGCTATTTGGACAATTATGCAAAATGCAGAGCTAGGTGAGACCTATACAATTGGTGGCCGTTGCGAGCTAAAAAATATCGAAGTAGTAAATCGAATTTGTGCACTAGTTGATAAGCTAGCAGCTCCATTACCAAGCGGAGAGCCACGTACTTCTCTTATCACATATGTTAAGGATCGTCCTGGCCATGATTTACGCTATGCAATTGATTGTACTCGCCTAGAGCAGACCTTTGGCTGGAAGCAAACAGTAGATGCAGATTCTGGCTTTGAAAAGACAGTTAAGTGGTATTTAGAAAATACAGAATGGATTGCGACAGTTCGCACAGGTGAATATCGCAATTGGATAAATAAAAATTACGCTGCACGTAACTAAAAGCAGCAAAGCTATTTTTTAGGATTTTTTTATGATTACAAGTGGTAATAAATTCAGGGAAAGCATCCCTGAGTCACGTCGCGTTGTAGTAAAAATTGGTAGTCGTGTAATTGTTCGTAAGACAGGTAGACCTGATGTTGCTCGCATTAAGAGCATAGTAAAGCAGGTGGCTCAGCTACACAAAAATGGCTACCAAGTGGTGCTTGTAAGCTCAGGTGCTATTGCTGCAGGTATGGAGGCTTTAAAGCTAGATAAGCGCCCAACATCTGTACCAGATTTACAGATGTGTGCCGCTATTGGTCAGGGCCGTCTTATGACACAATATACAGAATTTTTTGCACAGGAAAAAATTCTTACTGGTCAGGTATTGTTAACACATGATGATTTTGATAGAAAGATACGCTTAGCAAATCTTCGTCGTACAATGGATCATATTCTTGCTCGTGGAGTTGTACCAATTATTAACGAGAATGATGCTGTTGCAGATGAAGAATGTAAGGCAGATTTGTCTCTAGGAGATAATGATTATTTGGCATCACTTGTGGTTCGCCAAACCCGCGCAGATCTCCTAATCCTATTGTCAACAGTTGATGGCTTGCGTGAGAATTGTGAGTGTGGCCGTTCTCGTCGTGTACCATTTGTTGAAACAATTAATAAATCAGTTATGAAGCTAGTAAAGCCAACCTCAGGTGGTCTATCAAAGGGTGGTATGGATTCAAAGCTTCGTTCAGCCTCATTATGCACAAAGGCTGGCTGCAATGTGGTGATTGCAGATGGAACACGTAAGGATGTCATCACAAAAATTATTAAGGGTGAGGACGTAGGAACCTTGTTCTCTGGTTCTCCTGTTTAATAGTTAATTTATTATATGATAGAAAAAGAAATTAGAGCTATGACAGCCAATGCTGTGGCTGCCAAGCGAGAATTAGTAGGCCTAAGTGGTCGACGTAAACGCGATGCGCTTTATTCTATTGCTGAGTATTTAGAGGATGCCGCAGATGGTATTTTGTCAGCAAATAAGGGAGATGTAGAAAAGGCACGCCAAAGAGGTCGCTCCACAGGCTTTGTAGAGCGCCTTGAAATTACGGAGCGTAAGCTACGTCGCGCAATTGATGCTTGCAGTATTATTGCAGATATGGATGACCCAATAGGCGAAGAAATTAGCAGCTGGGTGCGCCCTAATGGACTTGAGATTGAGCGCCGTCGTGTACCAATAGGTGTAGTTGGTTTGTGCTTGGAGACTCGCCCTTTGGTTTCTCTTATTGCAGCAGCAGTTTGCATTAAGACCTGTAATGCGCTTGTAATTATTGCGGACGAGGATTCTGCTGAATCAATTAAGGCATTATTATCTGCAGTTCAAGCTGGAGTGAAGGCAGCAGGTTTACCTGAGTTTGCTATTCAATATCGTTGTGGCGAAAATAATCTTGCAGAAGCAAGAATTTTAACCTCCATGGAAGGGCTTGTTGATGTGGGTATTGTGCGTGGTCGCCAATCCTTTGTAAATGATTTAGTTGAGCATGCCGGCATACCACTATTAAAGCATTCGGGTGGTATGTGCTATGCTTATATTGACGCAGAAGCAAATTTAGAGAAGGCGGCTGCGGTAGTATTAAATTCTCGCTGCTATGATTCTTTTGTTTGCTCTGCAGTAGATGCTGTGCTTGTTCATGAAGCAGTAGCAAAAGCATTCTCAGAAGAGCTATTGAAGCAGGCAGAAAGCTATGGCGCAATCAATTATGTAACAGATGCTGCAATTCGTGAATTTATTCCAAATTCTCGCGAGTTAACCACAGCAGATTGGATAGATGAAACTTACGATCAAAATTTAGTTATTGGTGTTGTTCCTTCAATTGATGTAGCAATTTCTCATATCAATGAAAATGGTTCACATCTAGCAGATGTCATCATTTCAGAAGATGAGGCAATGCAGGAAGCATTTATGCGTAAGATAGATTCTGCTATTGTTTATGTTAATGCATCAACAGCATTTACTGATGGCTCTGAATTTGGTGTTGGTTCTGATGTTGGTATTAGTACTGATAAACTAGGTGCACGTGGTCCAATTAGTTTGGCAGATTTAACAACCACAAAGTATTTAGTTAAGGGTACTGGTCAGGTTAGAAATAAATAAGGTATTTAATAATGGCTCCAAGAGTACATGTATTATTTTGCGAGGATGATTATATTCTAGCAGGAAAGGCAGATGCTTTAATCGCTCAGCTTTCCCAAAATGATACTGTATCAAAAGAGATTATAGATGGAGCAACCGATACTATCGACACAACCATTGATGCTATAAGTCAGTTTTGTAATGCTGCTCGTCAACAGGATTTATTTGCTTCAGATAAGGTTGTTTGGTTAAAGAATGCCTCTTTTCTTGGTAGTGATAGAACTATGGGGTCAGAAGCTATAAAAGAACTTTTGGCTCAAGTGATTGAATTTCTTTCAAGCGACTTGCCGGACGGAATTGAGCTTGTAATTACCACAACAGAGTTTAATAAAAAGTATAGCTTTTGTAAGCAATTAATTGCGTTACAAAAAGAAAATAAAGTTTCCTTTGAAGAAATACCTGTTGGTAAAAAAGGAAAACTAACTTCTGCGGACTTTAAAAAGCTACTCAACGAATATTTGTCTGAGCACAAATTAGAGATGGGACCTAAGGAGCAGGAATATTTTTGCGGAATGATTAGCACATCTTCTAGAATATTTATTAGTGAACTAGAAAAGCTATTTCTTTACACCTCAAATGAAGCACCTACCATTCAGGATATAGATGCTATCGTAACCATGTCAAATATGCAGGAGCCATGGGACTTACTAGATGCTTATGGTGAACGCAATGGGCACAAGGTACTCAGAATTTTGCACAATCTATATGATTTACGAGTAGATCCAATATTTCTAATTGGTCAATTAGAGCAAAGAACCAATGAGCTATTAATACTTGTTGATAGTGTAAAGCATGGTTATGCACGACTTTCAGCTGGCAGTTCATTTTATGGTCGCACAGAGATGAATGTTAATTGGTCTGATGCATTGATGGGGGAGGACGAAGCAGCGCTTGCTGATTTGGGCAAATATAAGCTTTCTGGGTGGCAGGCTTCTAGAATTGCAGGACAAATTAAATATTGGGATAGAATTACTCTACGACTTGCCCGCATGAAGCTAATTGAAGCACATGTAAAAATGGTTAGTATTGGCACAAATCCAAAGGATTTGCTAGAGCTAACACTTCTGTCCCTTATGCGCCCTAAAACAAAATAAACCTTAATTTCGCCTTTTAGAGCAAAATTAAGGTTTATTTTTTAGTCATTTATTGTGATGACTTTTTTCTGTTCAGCAAGCTTATCCATGGTAACAACAAGTATACCATTTGCTAGCTTTGCAGAGATGCTTTCTCTATTGATTTTGTTAGGAAGCTTAGCGGATAGGGTTTTATCCTTAATTGAAAAACCACTATTTTTCAAAGAATATCCCTCTGGTGCCGCATAATTGCTCTTTGCATTAACAACAATAGAGTCTTCTTTTACAGCTATCTCTATATTTTCTTTAGAATAACCCGGCAAAATAAAGCTAATTTCATAGGATTTTTCTAGCTCTTTTGTTTTTGTATCTGTAGAACTAAAATATCTTGGATCAAATCGAACATCATTGTAAATCATAATTAACCTCCTTAAGCAATTGTAATATTGATTATTTTCTTTTCTTCAGCACGCTTAGGCATTGCTACACTAAGAATACCGTTTTCTAGTGAAGAAGAAATTTTCTCAGCATCAACCTTGTAGTCAAGCTCGAAGCCACGTTTAATTTCTTCGCCATTTGCATTCTTTGCTTTGATAATTAGAACATTGTCTTCAAATGTGATTTCAATGTCCTTTTTCTCTACGCCAGGAAGAGCAAGCTCAAAAAGCTTGCCATTTTCGCTTGTATAGATATTTGTTTTAACATTAGAATCTACATTATCTAGATTGATATCTAGTAGTTCTTTGATAAACTTATCTAAAAAGAATGGGAATGGAGCTAAGCATTTAGAATTAATATATGTCATAATAATTTTCCTTTCATTGTTAAATTCTTTGTGCCATTAAAGTAGCAAAAGGCGTGCCAACTTAGGAGAATTCACTTAAAAATAGGTCTAAATAAGAAGATATATTAATAAAAATATAATAAAAATATTTCATTAACTAGTTTAAAACAAATAAGTTATAAAAAAATAAAGCATTAATATTGCTTTTAAAACACATTACTTTCATCAAATAACTAAATAAGCGCAGATAAAAATTTGAACATCTGCGCATGTGTGACATAATTTCTCATAAAACACGACAATATGACACACTTATTGATAAAATTCTTTCGACAAACTTGCAAGAGGTAGTGTTTTTTCGTTGCTACCGGCTCACCCATCACATAAGCTTCCTATTCTATCCAGCTTCCAATATCCCTTAGGAGAGGACCTGTGTATGATTAGTCATCACGAGAGCCCAGAGCACCCCTGAGTTCTCGGAGAAAAGTACACTATGTGTATCAGCGTCCCATCTTCGAATTTTCAACCATCACGCTAGTAGAATTCAGAATTGGTTTGTGAAAAACATAAAACCTTAATTACCTATTGCGCAAATTTTGGTTTTGTGTTAAACTTTCTACAAAAAGTAAATTGGAATTGTTTGTTTTTTGCTAATTTACGGAGAAAACATATGGTAGGAAGTCTTTTAAAGAAAACAGGATTAACTATTGCAGCAACTCTTGTTGTGGCAATGTGTGTGCCTAATGCTCTTCAAGCTCAACAAATGGGAGATGAAGCTGCGTTGGAACTAGAGTTTATATATCTAGAACGCTTAGAGGCAGCAGGTTTTATGGATATTGCCGAAGCAGTTCTTAAAGATATTGAAGTTAAATATCCTTCAGCAAAGGTTGATATAAAAGTTAAAAAGCTAGCACAATTATTAGCACGTGGTAAATTTGATGAAGCACGTGCACAAATAGCAAAAGAGCCAGATCAAAATTCTCCTGAAGTTTGGGGTATGAAATGCACCATGGCTGATTACTATTTTGCTTTTGGTAAATATGATGAGGCTTTTGCTGAATATAAATTGTTTTTTGACAAATTTAAAGGAGAACCTCCAGAAGCACTACGTAAGATATATAATGAATCATATTATAAATTTACGCAAATGCTTTTGATGCTTGATAGAACAGCGGAGGCGTTAGATGCATATGAAACAATGCGTACTAGTAATACTGGCATGCCTATTCATATGCAGAGACAAATTGCATTTGAAAATGCAGAGTTATTGGTTCGTTTAGCAGAAGAAAATCCAGCAAAGAAAGAGGCATATATTGCTAGAGCAACACCTATTGTTGAGAACATTTTATGGACTCAGGATTTGTGGTTTGCACGTGCAGTGGCCTTGCTAGCCCATATTAAGGTCGTAAATGGCGATTTAGAAGGTGCTAATGATGTAATTCAAGACAATATGCCAATGATTAGGCAGATGGATAAGCAGCTTATGGAAATTGGCGAAGCAGAAGGGCAGGATTATTCTCGTTTGAGTCCTCTTGCTGAGTGCCGTTATTTAGTTGGTAAAATGTTTTATGATGAAGCTATACGTTTAGCTGGTCCAGAGCAAATACCAAGAGCCAATGCTGATAAAATTAAGGAGCTTTTGCTTACAGGTAAGCAAAATGCATTAACAGAATTTGCGAATGTATATATTCGTTATCCAGCAAGTGCTTGGGCTCCAGAAGCTGGTTTACTTATCGAAGATATTAAGCAAAAGGCTAATCAGTGGTTTAATCTAAATCCTAGTTTAAATATTACACCAGAACAAGCTGCAGCGGTTGTTCAAAAACAATTTGATAATGCTAGCCTATTGTTCAATCAGAATCAGTTTGAAGCATCAATTGAAGCATATACTCTTGTTGTTCAAAGCAAACCAATGGATGAGCGTTCAATTCTAGGCATTGGTAAAATGATTCGCGCAGCTAATAAATTGTCGCTAACAATAGAGTCTGAGGATGATCGGTTATACTATAAAATACTTGAGTCCACTTTTATTGGTCATTTAGCAGAATACTATAACTATAATGCGCATGGTAATACTTTGATTATTGAAGCAGCTGGTAATGAATTATTATCGCTAGCTCAACATTATAGAGACTCAAATTTAGTTGCGCAAGCAGATGAAGTTCAGCAATTATACTATAAAAATTATCCTACCCATTCAATGTCTGCTCAGTTATTAATGGGCGATGCAGTAAAATTCTATAAGGAAGGTAATATTGAAGAAGCTTTAAAATATTATCAGATTTTAGCTGATAATTATAAGCATTCTCCTTATTCTATTGATGCATTAAAGTGTATTGCAGATTGTTATGAAAAGCAAGGAGATGTAGATAAGGAAATTGTTGCTCGCAAGCGTTATCTCGAACAAATCATTGCTCAAGAGAAGCCATCACATAATTTGGTCCTTGCACAATATTTATATGCTAGAGCATTAAAGGCAAAGGGTGTTTCTCAAATGCGTGCTGGTGTAATAGCACAAGAGGAAGAGAAAAAAGCGGAAGCGAATCCTAGTGAATCAGAAGCAAGTACAGAAGAGGTTGCTTCTACAGAGGGTGCAGAAGGTGAAGAAGTAGAGGGAGAAGAAGAACAAAAAACTCCAGTACAGCTTATCAAAGAAGCTCAAAAAATACTTAGTGTTTCTCTAAAATACCTAAGAGAATTGGAAGGTTGGTTATCAGGAGAGACTATTTCTAGATATCAATCTAATGCAGAAGAAGCAAAAATTAATCAAGACGTACTTGAGAGTTTGTACTTTGATATTGCTCACATATATACAAGTTTGTATCCACCAACAGAATTAAAGTATAAATTAGCAGCAATTAAGCAGTATCGTACTATTAGAGAGAAGTTCCCAAAGAGCAAGAATATGCCAATGGTATTAATGCAGCTAGGTACATTGCTATCTTCAGTAAAACAGGGTGATGAGGCAACGGACGCTGCTTCTATGAAAGAAGCGCAAGAACTATTTGCTGAGCTAGCAGAAAAATATCCTGATTCTAATGAAGCAAAGAATGCACATTTTGTTCAAGGTAAAACACTTATCGAGCTAGGTTATCGCACTCAAGGTGTTGCTGCATTGAAGAGGATGTTTGAAAATGCCCAACAATACAGTGCAGGTCAAATCTATCTAGCAGCAGAAGAAATCTTTGAATCTAAGGATTATGATACTGCTTTAACAGGTTATACAATTGCAATTGAAAAAGCAGAAGGTAATGATGCTATTATCGCACCATCTATTTATGGACAGGCCAAGGTATATCGTGCCCAAAAGAAATATACAGAGGCAGTTGAGTTACTTGATAAATTTCAAGAGAAATATCCAAGAAGCTACTTGTTAATAGACATTTTGAAGCTAATGAGTGAATGTGGTATTGAAGCTGCTCGTAATGAAAGTGATGTAAAAAAGCGCATAGAATTATTTAATAGTTCAATGAAGGCTATTAAGATAGTTCGCGAATATCATAAAAAATCAGTTGTTCTTGTAACTGAAGCAGATTTACAAATGGGTATAATCCTAGAAACATATGCAGCGATTGCTGAAAAATGGGATGATCAACAACGAGCAGACGACTACATTCGTAGAGCATCAAGCCAATATCAAAAAATTATTATGTCTGCAGATATCACAAATGCAGAAATTTTACCAATCTTAGAAGAAGCATATGCTCATGATATTCCAATATCATTGAAGCTAGAATTATATGAAGAAGCAAAGGCCGACTCTGAAAAATATTTATCCCTATTTCCTAAAGGAAAATATTTAAGTAAAATTATGCTTTACAAAGCACAGGCAGAGCAAGGATTATAGTAAAGTTCGTTTAAATATCATAGATTTAAAGAAAATTTAGGAGAAAAACATGAAAAATATTAGTATAAAAAATCTTTCACTAATCGTAGCACTTGTTGTTGGTATAATAACAACAACATCAGCCGCTGAAGTTAAAGCTAAAATATTAACTAAAGATGGTAAGCAAGTAACATGTATGCTAATGTGGAAGGCGTCTACACAGGTATATGTTGCTAGAGAAGGAAAAGCAACACGAGAATATTCTACCGATGATATTCAGGCAATGAGGGTAGAACCACCAGCTAATTGGTCAGATATTTTAAAGAAAGCAAATTCTGCTAGTCCTGAATCTGCCGTTCCTCAATTAGAGAGAATAATCAATGATTATGCAATGTTAGAATTTGATGAAAAGGCAGGTAGTGTTGCTGCTCAAATTTATCTAAAGCAAGGCAAGCCTAATGACGCATTGAAGATTTGTGAAAAAGTAATTCAAAAAAATAAGCGAGCAGCATATGCTTCAGAAATGTCATCTTTTTATTGGCAAGCAATGATTCAGTCTGGAAAAACAGCAAGCTTACCTAAATTGTTAGATAGAGCTATGGGTTCTGGTAATAATTCTGTTATTGCTGCTGCATTAATAGCTCGTGGAGATTTGTTATCATCCGAAAATAAATATATGGAAGCGTTAAAGGATGGTTATCTACGAGTTGTATTCTTGTATGGCTCTGATAAAACAAAACACCCTGAAGCTATCTTTAAAGCATATGAAGCATTTACAAAGCTTGGACAAACAACAAATGCTGAAAAAATGCGTAATATGATTTTAAAGAATTCTCAATATAAGCAAACAGAATGGGGTAAAAAATTAACAAGCGGAAGATAATATTCAATTTAAAGTTTAAATAAATTTTAAAAACAAAAAAATACAACACAAAAGAGAAGGTAAAAAAATGAAAAGAAGCTTATTAATGTCACTTGTCTGCGCTGGTATATTATGTTTTACAGCACATGCTGCTTTTTCTCAAGATACAGATTCTGTGCTTGATAATTCTAATAATAGCGAGCAGACAGCGAGCGGAAATCAAGAACTTGTAGGTAATCCTGAGAATTCTTCCAAAGCTGAAGAAGGTGAGAGTCAATTCTATCAAGTTCTTTTCGGTTCAGGTTGGGTTGGAACACTACTTTGGGCTGTTCTAATTGGTGCCTTCCTAGCATATATTTTCTTGGCAGTTGACTGTTTTATTCTCATTAGTTCTGACAAAATCATGCCAAACTATTTGATTGAAAGTGTTGAAGCTGCAATGAGAGAAGGCGATGTTGTAAAAGCTTTACAGTTCTGTGAGAACGATCCAACACCATTAGCTCGTATTCTTTCCGCTGGCTTTAGTCACGTAGAAGAAGGCTTTGAGGTTATTGATGAAGCTATTGCTTCAGCAGCGGATGTTGAAATCGAAAAGATTATGCAGCGCCTAACATGGATTTCTGTAGTAGGTAACTTGGCACCTATGATGGGTCTACTTGGTACCGTTCAAGGTATGATTTTGGCATTCTCCAACTTGTCTGGTGGTACTCCTGACGTTGGTATTCTTGCTGTAAACATTTCTCAGGCACTATGGACAACGGCTGGCGGTCTAGTTGTAGCTATTCCTTCCGTTGCAACATATTATGGCTTCCGTAACAAGGCCAATAATATCGTGCTAAAGATGACAATCATGACTACTGAGCTTATCAAGGATTTGCGTAACGTAGAAGTTGTTTCTGAGTAGTCTTTAATTAGTGTAACAAAAGCATAGTGCCAGTATAGAGGTTTAAATATCGCTGGCACTTAAACACTAAATAATTTAAGGAATTAAATATGGGACGAAAAAGGCAAAGAAGCAATGGAGAAGATGCTAACGTCGATATGACACCAATGATTGACGTAGTATTCCAGCTTATTATCTTCTTCGTTGTAACAATTACAATGGCGGATGCTAAGGACGAATCAATTCGTCTTGAGCTTGCTCCTGATGGAGAAGAAGTAGAATCTGCTAGTGACAATCCAGAGGCCGCAACATCGATCACAATTGATGTAAATCGTAACGGACGTATGTCTATATCAAATGTAACAATGAGTGAAAAGCAGCTTAGGGATGTTATTGAGCGACGCAAAAGAAAATTTGGTGATACTTTTGAAGTTTGGATTCGTGGTGATGCATTAGCAACACATACTCATATTCGAAAAGCAATGGATGTTTGTGCGGACTGTGGTATTGCTCGAGTTTCTTTTCTTGCTGTTAAGGACACAAGAACAAAGGAACAAAAGCAATTCTTCAGTGGCAAACAATATAGAGGCATGAAGGGAAGGATGGATAGAAGGTAGCTATGGCAAAAAAATCACGTCGTAAAAAAGGAGACAACGTAGCATTGGAAATGACTCCAATGATCGATGTTGTATTTCAGCTATTAATATTCTTTATTGTTACCTTAAAGCAAGAGGATATTATGGCTAACCTTGAGGCATTGCGTCCTGCTCCGGATTCTAGTGCAACTGTAGAGGAAAAAGAGGATCCAATTCAAATACTAATTGGCGCTGATGGTTTGGGCTTTGGTATTGGAGATAACACTTATCCCGTAACACCTTCAGAGTTAGAAAAAAGATTGGAGAATATCTATAGGCGAAATAAGAAAGCGATGATACTTATTAAATCAACAGGAGATGCTCCACATATGTATCTAGTAACTGCTTTAGATATATGTAGTAAGGTAGGATTAAATCAAATATCTATCTTTAGTTTATAAAAAAAGGGTGGCCAAGCCACCCTTTTTCATTTAAATCAAACAAAAAACAATAAGCCAAAAAAGAGCGAAAAAGCTTAATTTGCAATATTCGTTGTTTTTTATATACATGTAGATTTATTTCTTAGTTATTTACATTACAATTTTCTTCTGCAATTAATCCTAAATTTTATCATAAAGTTAGACCTAAATTTTTTCGTAAAATGCAAGATTAAATGCACGATTTTTATTTCACTTTTAGCAATCTTCAGTAGATGCAGGGGGGATGTAAATTCCATATACTTCTTTAAGCATTTGTCTAGCAGATTTTCCTCCGAATTTTCGTCTAGGATAAT
>JAZNPC010000004.1:0-4117 GCA_045589455.1 Kiritimatiellia bacterium | reverse complement strand
TGCTACTTCGCACGCGCTAAGTTAGAAACCCACAAAAGGATTATACTACCTCAATAAAAGTTTTTGCAACTAAACGCACCACTCCCCATGGGGAGTCACTTATAGGACAAAATTCTCTTTTTGCAACTAAATGCACCTTTTTCCATAGAAAACTTTGTGTTTTTACTAAAACCCCTTACTTTTAAAATATTTATGCAACTCTAATCCCTGTCGCACGACTAAACGCACCAAAACAGGTGCATTTAGTTTTGCAAATAACAATTCTTTAAAAATTGGTCTAAATTAAACTTTTTTATTCACTTTTTAAGACAACTGTGTTAATATGTACTACTCACTTGTTTATGGCATAGTGTCGCCCAAAGACAATTTTTATTAAAAATAAACCCGCGACACAATATAATATGTATAAGGAAGACAGACATGTCAGCAGATGTTATTGATAGTCAGGTATCCGTAGAGAATAGCGAGGCTTGGTTTCTTGATGCAATTGGTCAGGAAAACCCACCTATGGATCAGCTCCTAAATTTTCTTTCCAACTCATATAACAAGGCAAAGCTTGATATAGCTAATAAGGATGTGTACAATAAGGAGATAGAGTTCCTTAATGAGGATTATCTATGTCTACAGCAAAGGCTTATTACCCTTGGTGATACACGTGGTCTTGTTGAGCTAATAAAGCTTAAGATTTCATGGGGATATACTTCTCCAAGAGATGTTTCCGAATATAGAAAGGTGTTAATTGAGTGCACTGATGTAAATCGCATGGAATGCGCATTTATTAATAGCGTTGATTTCGGTAAAGAGAGAATACAGACATCAATCACACGTCTTGAAAATCTACTAGGATTGTCAGTTGGTGCCTATTGTGTTGAGAAGGCTTGGGGACTAGGTGAGGTAAAGGAAATGGATGATTTCCATAAGCGCCTAGTAGTTGATTTTGAGCACAAGCCAAATCACGAAATGTCTTTCTCTTTTGCTTCTAAAGCAATCAAGCCAGCAGGAGACAATCACATTCTTGTTTTACGTAGCAAGGATTATGAGCAGTTTAGAGTAAAGTGCGAGCATAAGGCAGGTGAGATTGTTCGTATGGCAATTGAGAGCTTTGGCCCAATGTCTGTGATTAAACTTGAGGCAGAGCTTAAGCCAATCCTTCCACAAGAAATTGTTTGGAAGAGCTTCTGGACACAGGCACGTAATCAGTTAAAGAATGATGAATTTGTTAAGCTTCCTCCAACAACAAAGAAGAGTGAGCCAATAACAATTGTAAAGTCAGTTACACGTATCGGTGATAATTTGTGGCTTACAGAGCTGGCTAATACTAACGATGTTGCAATACTACTAGCAAAGCTAACCGAATTTCTTGCATCTGTTAAATCTAAGCTTACTAAGGGTAGATTCCTTGGCCTTGAGGAGACAGCAAAGAATGTTATTGAAAATCGACTAAGCTTCATGCTTAAGGCTAGTGGTACAGTTCGTGATAACGATACAAAGTTCCGTACAGCAATTCTTGCATATCAGCTAGGCTTTGATACAATCAAGGTTGAAATGAATAAGGAAACTCTTGATGAGAGCGAATTTGCTTTTGTTAAGGATGAAGAGGGCAATGAGACCGATTTTGTTTCTCCTATTGATACAATTCGTATTCCAGAGCTCGTTTTGGCTGCAGCACAAACACTCCCTTCAACACTACTTGAGCTTGTTGCAAATAATCTACCTATTAAGACAGATGCTGAACTAGCAAAGCAGTATATTGATATTTTGACAGAAATGCCATATGCATTGTTTGATAAGCTCGCTTTACCACTATGTACAGGTGTTGCAGTAGATGAATTTAAGGCTGTTGTAGCAACAGAATTTAGTAAGCCACGCACGGTATTTTCAATGCTTCTATGGTTCTGTAAGAATCAGAATAATGCTGTAGTTCGCGGTCTACTACCTCCTGCTGCTTTGGTTACACACGCATTGATTTCTCTTGAAAATCAAGAGGCTGGTGAGGATTTAAAGCTTCAGCATCAGGTTGCTAAGTGCTTTGCTGATGAAAAATGGCTTCTAGATATTGCAGCGCGTTTAGATCAGTATGAGCGTCGTGCATTCTTTGAGCATCTTTCAAATATTGAGCATGCATGGGAGCCAGCTGCTAAGCGTGCAATCATAGCTACATTTACTCGCAAGTATCCTGAGTTTATTGTTAAGAAGGTAGATGCAGAGGATGAGGCAAATAGCTATGGCCGTATCACTTCATGGCGCTCCTTTAAGGCTCGTCAGGAACGTCTACGTGTTCTTAAGGAGGAAGAGATTCCTCAAAACATTAAGGATATTGAGGTTGCCCGTGGTTATGGTGACTTGCGTGAGAACTTTGAGTATCAAACAGCAAAGGACCGTCAGCGCATCCTAGAGAAGCAGCAAGAAGATCTTCTTCAAGAGCTAGCAGCAGTACGTGGCTTTGATTTCGCAGAGATTAAGCCAACTGCAGGTAAGGTTGGTCTTGCAACAACTGTAACAATTGAGTTAGCAGCTAATGGCAGCACTCTTCGTTACACAATTCTTGGCGAGTGGGATTCTGATGAAGCATTGAATATTATCCCTTCTCGTAGCCGTTTGGCAGAATCCTTGATGGGTAAGCAGGAGGGTTCTTTAATTAGTGTTCCAAATGAGAGAGGTGAGCTACAGCAAGCTAAGCTTGTTAAGGTAGAGCCAATCTCAGAGGAAATTCTTGCTTGGACAAGAGGTTAATAAAACAAAATGGGCGTCCTTCGGGGCGCCTTTTTTGTTTTTACTGATTTGTATTTAGATCCCTAATAACTTTAATGCCAATGTATTTCTCAATGTTTGCTAAATTTTTTTATAGGGTGGACATAAGCTTTCAGCAGATTCGTTTAATTCAGTAATTGGATACTAATTCTACCTGCATGGTGGACGTGATGGCTATAAAAGTAAGTTTTAATGAAGTGAATAACCTAGATGGACTCGTTTTAGGACATCGCGATATTTCCATTGAATTATCTTATAGATGAGAGTATAATTAACGCAAAAGGAGTTAGTTATGGCAACGAGAAAGACAATAGATGCAATAATTACAAATTTAGAACTAAATGTAATTTCTTCTAAAAAAATAAAAGGTACAACTACCCATGCTATTACTTGTGAAATTATTTGGCCTCGTCCAACAATTTCATCAAAGACCTATGCAAAGGTAATAACCTTAAAGGATAAAAAACTTCCAGTTGATTCTATAAATACGTGGCTTAATAATATTCTTTTTAAAGAAACAACAGAAGGAAGGTTTGGTATAAAAATTTCTATTTCAAAAGCTCTTTCTAATTCTGAAGTTACAGCTTTCTTGAAGACACTCTTAAAAACAACACTAACCGCTGGAGCTAGTGTTGTAGATGATAATATAGAGAACGAATTTTTATCTGATATAGCGCAAGGAATTTTGAAGTATGGAGCAAATCAAATTGCTGGAGCAAGTGAACGCCAGGTTGCTGCCGCTGAATGTGTTTGTGATACAAAAGAGATCGCTGCAACAAAAAGCAATGGAATAGATTTAGTATTAGAACTTATAGCTCCTAAAGATTGGATTGTAAATGGTACTTCCGTTCCATCACCAACTAAGAGCTCTCGTCAAAATATTAGAACCAAAAAGCTGCTTAATGAAGGAGCGAACAATGGAACTATTACAATTCATTTTTCTGCCTCATAATATAAATATTTTGTGAAGTAGTACAAAAAATAAAAGGCTGTTGCAAACCTAAAAGGTTAGCAACAGCCTTTTCTAGTAAGGGTTTATATAACTATTATCTTCTTCCACGATGAGGTGGACGACGATTATCGTTTCTTCTAGGCTCATGTCTATGATGCTGTGGCCTTCTATCGTGTGCATGATGATGGCGAGGTGGTTGGCGAACGTGGTGGTGATGATGGCGATGATAGTCATCGTTTTCTTCATCAATTGCGTTACCAATTAGTCCACCCACAATAGTTGTTACAGGAACAATTGTTGCAGCATCGTATGAGTCTCCAGAGATTGCTGAGCCAAAGGCGGCTCCAGCGATTGTGCCAATAATTGTAGCAGTATTGTCACGTGCATAGCTTGTAGCTGGTGCAACTAGAATAG
>JAZNPC010000003.1:0-24876 GCA_045589455.1 Kiritimatiellia bacterium | reverse complement strand
TTTAGATTACTATCTTGAAAGACAAGTAGCTATGACATCAAGTATATAAAAGAAAAAAAAAATGGGTTGAACCGCCGTATGCCGAACGGCACGTACGGTGGTGTGAGAGGAGGAGTTAAAACTCCTCCTACTCGATTTTATCACTCTCTAGCGAACACAGCATTTGTCTCTGTTTTCCATTTTGCAAGCATAGCTATCGCGGGCGCGCAATGGCTATTGCAAATGCGGGCGCATTCGTGATAAAATCTCCACATTACCATCACTACATAATTATTGTGTTGTTGATTGTTGTCTGCTGATTGTTGTATTGTTTCTATGTCTGATTCTACCGAAAAACAAGAAGAGAGCTTCACTCTACCAATTCTCGCTCATAAACAGCGCATACTTGATGCTATGCGCTTTAACCGAGTTATTGTCATTTCTGGTGAAACAGGCTCTGGTAAAACAACGCAGCTCCCTAAATTCTGCATGGAGCTTGAGAAAAAGCGCCTCATCTGCTGTACACAGCCACGACGCGTTGCCACCATCTCTGTGGCAGAGCGAGTAGAGGAGGAGCTCGGCAACCAAAAGCTCGTTGGATGGCAGCACCGATTCCAACGCCAGACAGACAAAAATAATCGCATCAAATTTGTTACCGATGGTATTCTCCTCGCAGAAATCAAAAATGATCCAATGCTCCGCCAATATGGTATCATCATGATTGATGAAGCCCATGAACGCACCTTAAATATTGATTTCTTGCTCGGCTACCTAAAGCAGCTCTTGCTCAAGCGCAAAGACCTGCGCGTAATCATTTCCTCAGCCACAATTGAGACACAGCGCTTTAGTGAATTCTTTAATAATGCGCCTGTACTTCATATCTCCGGGCGCACCTATCCAATTACCTATAAATATCTTCCTCCAGAGGATGCAGACGATGATGCAGAGCTTCCTCGCATCGTTTCAAATGCTGTGGTAAATGCAATCCAATCTGGTGCCGCAGGCGATATTCTTGTGTTCCTCCCAGGCGAGCGCGACATCAAAGAAGCATGCGAAATTCTCCGCGGACGCTTCCTCTCAGATTGCGAAATAATTCCTCTCATGGCGAGCCTCCCTCCGCAGGAGCAGCGTCGCGCCTTTACACTTGTGCCGGGGAAACGTCGCGTAATCCTTGCAACCAATGTGGCAGAAACCTCAGTTACGATTCCAAATATTAAAATTGTTATTGATTCAGGTGTTGCACGCATAAGCCGTTTTAGCTATCGCTCTCATATTAAGAAGCTACACATTGAGCCAATTTCTCAGGCATCAGCAAATCAGCGTGCTGGCCGCTGCGGACGTATTGCCCCGGGCCTATGTATTCGCCTCTATTCAGAGGACGACTATAAGAAGCGCCCAGAATTTACAGATCCAGAAATTCGCAGAACCTCGCTTGCTGGCACCATTCTAACAATGCTTTCTCGTAGGCTAGGCGATATCTCAACCTTTCCATTTATTGAGCCACCAGCCAATGTAGCCGTGCGTGAGGGCTATAAAGAGCTGCTTTGGCTTAAAGCAATTATCCCTGCAGAAAGTACATCTGCTTCAGCCAATGCTCCAACTAGCTATCAGCTTACCCCACTAGGTAGAGCAATAGCGCAGCTCACCATTGAACCACGCCTAGCGCGAATACTTTTTGAATCAAAGCATTTTGGTGTCTATAGTGAGGCGCTAACAATTGTTGCATATCTTTCTGGAGAGACAGTCTATGTGCGCCCAGCTGAGGAGCTAGACAAAGCAAATCAAGCCCACGCACAATTTAAGTCGCCACACTCAGATTTTGATAGCATTCTCCGTTTGTGGGAATTCTTTCACCCTGCCACAGGAGATATTTCAGGAACCCAAAAGCGCAAGCTCTGCCAAAAGAATTATATCTCCTTTAAGCGCATCCTAGAGTGGGAGGAAATTCGCCTTCAGTTGCATAAGAGCTTTGTGGAGCATGAAAAGCGTGGAGAGAAGCGTGGGGAACGAGAGGGTAAGCGTCAGCAAGCATCACACCCTGCCACAATTCCGCCGATTGAGCCACCTGAGGTTCGCTCAATCCAACACATCCATCAGGCAATGCTTTGTGGCTTCTTGCCTAATATCGGAAAATATGATGACGAAAAACGCGAGTATACAGGAATCGACGGAAAATCCTTCGTGATTTTCCCTGCCTCCAGTTTATCCAAGCGCACACCAAAGTGGCTACTCGCTTCTGAGCTAGTTGATACCTCGCGCACCTTTGCTCGTAATGTCTCTCCAATCCTTATTGAGTGGATAGAAAAGGCCGCTGAGCATGTTTCTAAGGTTCATTATACAGGACAATTTTGGGACGCTGCCACAGGCACGGCTCGTGCCATCAAGACCACGACCCTAGGGGCGCTTACCATCGCCACCAATTCACATGCAGATATTTCCAAGCTATATCCTGTAATCTCTCGTGAGCTATTTATTTCAGAGGGAATTGCTCAGTGCAAGCTTCCAGAAAATATTCCACCTTGCTTGCGTCAGACCTTCTCCAATATGCGCAGAGCCTTGGAGCAGGCAGCCAAGCTCCGCAAGGTGGATGCGGCTGACATTGCCACAGACTGCGCTGCATTTTATGAATCACGCCTCCCAGAGGAGTGTGTAAATCTAGCCGCCTTTAAGCGTTGGCTCAACACCCTGCCACATAAAGAAAAGTCTGCTCTTATTTTTAATCCAACGCTCTCCGCTGAGGTGGGTCAGGCAGATAAGCAGCAATTCCCATCAGAGCTACGCTTTGCTGAGCAGCGCATGCGCCTCTCCTACAAAAATGCACCTGGTGAAGAAGAGGATGGCATCACCTGCACCTTGCTTCCTGAGCAAATTCCATTTGTCCGTTATTTGCGTAGCGATTGGCTAGTTCCTGGCTATCTAAATGATTTAGTTTATTTTTATATTACAGCAATTCCACAGCCAGTGCTTCATCCTGCGCTACAGCTAGTTGAGGGAAGCAACTATAGAAATAAGGTAGACACGCTTGTGCGTGAGGTTTTTGAGCGACTTTCAGCCAACAAATACAATGTGCCAATTATAGCAGCAATTTCTCATGCTATCTACGCTGCCACAGATTGTCATGTTCCTGAGGCAATAATTGCCAAGGCAACCCCAACCGAGCACCTACAGCTACGCTGGCGTGTAATTAGTGCCAATAAAAAGGTGCTATATGAGACACGTAAGCTCTCTGATCTATATGAATTTTATGACGAGCTTTCCAAGCTCGTAAAGCTTCCTAAGCTAGAGCTAAAGCTTGCTCCAGAGCAATTTTCAAATACAGTTGCTCCGCGCGAGGTTGTGCTTGGCAATTGTGGTGCTAGGGAGCTAGCCGTTTTTGTGGCTGGTGGGGTAGAGAGCCATGTAATAGGTGGATCAGCACATGAGGCTCAGCAGCTATTAATTAATCGCATTACAGAAGGCATATTAAAGCAAAATTCTGGCCTAGTAAAAGCAATTGGTGGAGGTGCGACTACTTCATCACGTGGAGGCAAAAAGCCAGCGCAGACAGTTAATTCGCTTCAATCGCTCTCTGCACTAACACAGGCAGCAGCACCGGCACCTGATGAGCTAAGCACAGCTGCCGCAGCATTAATGCCATCGGCCGACGATTTAGCGCGTGGAGTTTTGCGCAATTTCATTTTCTCGCATGGGCTAATAAAGGCAAAGGGCTTAAGTGCTTCTGAGCAGCAGCATCTTGTATTGCTAGCAGGTAAGCTCAAGGAGCTAGCACATGGGATTGCGCTGTTATGGGATTCATGCATGGATATGCTAGATAATGTTGATGAGGAAACAGCGCTTGATGTTACAGAGCAGCTCAATTGGCTAGTTTTCCCTGGCTATATGCGTAGCACACCAATGAGCAATATTGCGCAGCTAATGCGTTATTTAGAGGGCGTGGAGGCTCGTTTAACAAATGCGCAGCTTAAGCCAGATGTTGAGGAGCGCAAATTGCGCGACTTTGGTGTCGCTTGGCAGCGCTACATTGCGCTCTATGCCAATGGGTCTCGCCCAAGCTACAGTGATGCTGCATTGCAGGCCTATCGTTGGGGTGTTGAGGAGGCGCGTTTAGCGCTTTGGGTTCCACGCCTAGCGCAAGCTGGCTATTCTCTCAAGCGCCTCAACGAGCTTTGGCATAATGTCCTCTCTAGCATTTGATGTGTTTTTTGACAGGATTGGCGCGCAGCCTAATCCTACGCTGGCTCCCGCTAAGGGAAGATTGGGAGCTTGGAAGGATGGGAAGCATGAAATAGTTTGTTGTGCGCTGCGCCGCGTGCGGTGCAGTTGTGCGCTAATGCGCATTGTTAAAAAGAATGGAGAAGCGGCAGTATACCGCTTCTCCATTCTTCGCACTTCTTGGCCATCTTGTCCATCACACACGCGAGCTAGCAGCGAGTGAGGAGTAGCTTGTGCGTGACGCATTTGGGCATTGTGCCGCGGAGATGCGTCACGAAAACTAACGCTGTGGCAGTGTCAGCGCAAAGCTCATCAAGCAATTTTAAAAATTGCTCACGATTTTTCTTGTCGAGATTCTGACAAGGCTCATCCAATACAAGCAGTGGGGGACGCTTTACAAGTGCACGTGCTAGCAAAACTAAACGCTGCTCACCACCAGAGAGTGAGCCGAATGGCTCGTCCGGATCAGCAACAATACCAAGCTTTTCTAGCATTGCAAGCGCTGCCTCCTTTTTTACCTTAGTGAAGCGTCCTGTTGGATATGGTGTATCCGAAAAACCAGATAGCACCACACTAAAGATTGATAACTTTTCATCAATGCAGGTGTGAAGCTCAGGGGATACCCAGCCAAGCTTCTTCTTTATGTCCCAAATTGATTCGCCACTACCACGCGCCTTACCAAATAGTGTCAAATTATTTGCATAACCCTGCTGGTGGTCGCCCAAGATTAAAGCAATAAGCGTAGATTTGCCGCTGCCATTTTCGCCTACGAGCGCCCAACGCTCTCCGGCACGAATTGTCCAAGTAAAGTCCTTGAATACATGGTTGTCGCCATAAGAAATGGAGGTGCCAGCAAATTCAACAAGAGCCTTTGCCTTTGTGTTGATTGGCTCAAGATGTGAGAAGGTGGCTGTTGATGGTAGCTTCTGATAAGCATTAGCAACAGAAACGTTTTCAAAGTCAGAGTGCTTAACCTTTTCCTGCTTAGTGGCTCTGCGTAGACCACAATAGGTTATGCTACCAGAGGCATCAAGCTCAATTGTGTGGGTTATGCAGCTAGGTAGCTCTGTCTCCACTGTGGTGGCAAGAGCAATGGCGTGCTTCTCTGAAAGAGAGTTAATATTTTTTGATAAGAGCTCGCGTGTGGCAGTGTCTAGTCCCATAAATGGAGCGTCAAGAAAGAGAATGCGTGGCTGGGAGAGTAGGGCGCGCGCAATAAAGGCGCGACGCATCTCTCCGTTGGATAGCTCTGCCACATGCTGCTTCATTAGGGCGCCAAGCTTAAATTGCTCAATGTATTGCTTTTTATTTTTATTAAATTGTTGTATCTGTGCCTTGGTGCGGACCACTAGCTCAGTAGGGTATACGCCCTCAATAGAATCCTGAGAGAACCAATCCTCGAGTGTTGGTGTGGAATCCTCTTCGATGGTGTTATTCCAGCGCATTTGCACATATATATCCATGTTCTCAACGAGCTCGCGTTGCTTCTCAAGCGAGATTACCTCGAGCATATCCTCTGGTTCTTTGTTTTTTGCTGGCTTGAAAAAATATTCTACTGAGGTACGAAAATCGTACAACGTGGAGGAGATTAGCTTAATAAATTGAGTTTTTCCGCAACCATTTGGGCCAATAATACCCCAATGCTCTCCGTGCTTCCATTCGAATTCGAATGGTGCGAGCGCTTGCTTCTTACCAAATGCTAGGCCTTTAGATGTTGCTTTTAAAAGTAAATTCTTCACAAAATTGCTCCTTTTGGGCTATTAACTATAAATTTATCACAAACAGTGGTGATAATCAATGAACAATAGATTTTCGTATAATTTGAAGTACTGCCAGCTTATATTATGCATTAAATAAAAGTTGTAGTATGCAAAAGTAAATACAACTTTGCATGACTAAATGCACCTTTTCCCATAGAAAACTTTGTGTTTTTACTAAAACCCCTTACTTTTAAAATATTTATGCAACTCTAATCCCTGTCGCACGACTAAACGCACCAAAATAGGTGCATTTAGTTTTGCAAATAACACAAATTAAATAAAAGTGAAAAAATCTTAAAATATTTCTTTACAATAAATCATTAATTATGTTAGATTATTTGCTCTTCTAAATAAATTAGTATACTAAACTATTTTTGATATGAAAAACAATATTAAGTCCGCATGGAAAGAGTTTGCTAATATTTCTCTTATTTTTAGAGATGTTACTAATAAGACATGTCATACAGGTGATTCTGATCATACTGAAACAATGAATCGATTAACCATTGCACAAGCAAAGGTTGCTAACTATATTTTTGAGCATAATTCTGAGGATATTATGTTAAAGGATATCGCAAAAAGCGTAAAGGTTACACCTGGAGCAGCATCTCAAATGGTTGATTTTCTTGTAAAGAAAGGGTTAGTCATTCGTAAAACGAATGAGCATGATCGTCGTGCTGTAATTATTTCTTTGTCTGATAAGGGTAAGGGAATTATTGAAAATGCTCGTAAAAGCTTTGAAACAATAACCGACGAAATATTTGATAATATTTCTCAAGAGGATGAAGAGACGTTTGTTCGTGTGCTAAAGCATGCATATGTTCGCTTGCTTGAAAAGCGCAATTTTCTAGAAAAAGAGTAGTAAACGATACAATTATCAACAATATTGTTGTACGTTGTGGCGCGAATGCCACAGATAAAAAGTTTAATTTTAAAGATATGAAAGGAAAAAAATGATGAAAAGAAAATACATTATAGCGGCTTTTTGTGCAGCGACAGCCATGGGCTTTGCACAAGATACACAACAAGAATTGCCACCAGTAGTTGCTGGTGTAACAGCAGCAAAAGAATATAAGTATGAGGTTTCTCGTCGTTACGTAGGTCGAATTGTTTCTGAGGAAACCGTTTCAATAGTTGCACAGGTTGCTGGAGAAATTGTAGAGGTTTGCTTCAAAGAGGGTGATATTGTAGAGCAGGGCGCTGTACTATACAGATTGGATACTGTTAAATATGAAGCATCAGTAAAGGCAGCAGAGGCTAGTGTTGCTCAGGCTCAAGCAAATTTTGATTATGCAAAGAAGACCTTTGATAGAACAACAGTTCTTTTTGAACGTAAGGTTGCTTCCGCTGATGATATGGATGCTGCAGTAAGCAATTTTAATTCTGCACAAGCAGCACTTGAAGCAGCAAAGGCAAATCTAACTCTTGCTCAAGATAATTTAGCACATGCAACAATTACTAGCCCAATTACAGGCAAGATAGGTGCTAATGCATTCACAGTAGGTAACTATATTTCATTATCATCAGGTGTGTTAACCACAGTTGTTAAGGTTGATCCAATCCGTGTGAAGTTTTTTGTTAGTGCACGTGATTTAATGGATATGTTTGGCTCCACAGCGGCTCTTAAGGAGCAGGCAGAGGTTAACATTGTATTAGCAAATGGTACAGTTTATCCAAAGTCAGGAACAGTTTTATTTGTTGATAATACAGCAAATCCACAAACAGATAGTATTGGCGTTTATGTACAATTCGAAAATGCTGATGATATATTAGTATCTGGAGCAGCTGTAACTGTTAATGTTTCTTCAAAGGAAGTAGCAACATATATTGGTGTTCCAAGCACAGCAACAATTTATACAAGCACAGGAGCTCAAATGTATGTCGTTAAAAATGGTGTTGCAGAGCTACGTAATGTGGAGCTAGGTCCGTCTATTGAGGGTATACAATACGTGAAGTCAGGCATTGAACTAAACGAGGTAGTTGCTTATAAGGGCACACATAAGCTTTTCCCTGGTGCAAAGGTTAATGGCGTAGAAGCAAAATAATTTTTGTGGGGAGGAATGATGTTTGTAATAAATACGACCCCAATTAATAACATCAAATTCATCATTCCCCTCACTTTTTTGATTTAGATGAAATAGGAGATATTAATTATGTTCTCTAAAATTTTTATTAATAGACCACGCTTAGCGATGGTGCTTAGCTTAGTGCTAATGCTAGCGGGTATGCTTTCTATTGGAAATCTTCCAGTAGAGGAATATCCTAATATTACACCACCATCCATGTATGTTATTTGTACCTATGCAGGCGCTGGTTCAGATGTTATCCGCGATACAGTTGCTTTCCCAATTGAGGAGCAAATTAATGGTATTGACGACGTTCTTTATTTTAACTCAAACTGCGATAATAATGGTTTATACTTCTGTTTAATCACATTTAAACCAGGTACAAATCCAGATATTGCTTTGGTTAATACACAAAATGCGATTAAGCGTGCAGAACCAAAGCTTCCTTCTGAGGTTACCCGTACAGGTATCCAGATTATGGAGAGAAGTAATGATATTCTTTGCGTTTATTCATTCCTAACAGACGGCTCAGTTATGAGCGCACAGGAGTTGAGTAACTATGTTTCAAAGAATGTTAAGGATGTTGTACAGCGCGTAGATGGTGTTTCTGCTATTGAGGTTATGGGTGGTCAGCCTTATTCTATGCGTATTTGGCTTGATCCAATGCGCATGACCTCACTAGGTGTTTCTGTGCTTGATATTAAGGCAGCAGTAGAAAGCCAAAATATTCAGGCGGCAGCAGGTACACTTGGTGGTGAAGGAGGTAGCGCATATCTTCAAATGAAAATTAACACCACTGGTCGTTTGAGAACAGAAGAGGAATTTGGAAATATCATTGTTCGTGCAGCTGCAGATGGCAGTGTAATTCGTTTGAAGGATGTTTCCACAATTGAGCTAGGTCAGCAGGAGTATTCTGCTTCTGCTCAGTGGAATGGACATGAGACATTTGCTCTTCAGGTTTATCGTGATAGTGAATCAAATGCAATGGCTGTTATGAATAATCTAGAAGAAACTATGGAGGAAATCCGTGGCCGTCTTCCAGATGGTGTTGAGTGTGAGCTAGCTTATAATCCAACAGAATTTATCGGCGTATCAATGCGTGAAATTGTTGTGACACTTGTTACTGCTCTAATTCTTGTTGTTATCATCACATATCTGTTCTTGCAGGATTGGCGTGCAACAATTATTCCATCGCTTGCAATTCCAGTCTCCTTGCTAGCAACCTTCCCAGTAATGATTGCTGTTGGGTTTAGTATCAATGTGCTAACAATGTTTGGCCTAATCCTTGTTATTGGTTCGCTTGTGGACGATGCTATCGTTGTGGTTGAAGGCACAATGTCTATTATGGAGCGCGAGGGCTTAAATGCAAAGCAAGCTGCAATTAAGTGTATGTCTCAGATTACAGGTGCTATTATTGCAACAACTCTTGTAACTGTGGCCTGTTATATTCCTCTTGCTTTCTACGGTGGTATCGTAGGTGTTATTTATATGCAGTTTGCTGTAACAATGTGTATTGCACTTTGCTTCTCAACATTAGTAGCAATGACACTAAGCCCTGCTCTATGTGCTTTGATTTTGCGCAAGCCACCAGAGCATGCACCAAAATTCTTTAAGCCAGTTAATATAATTATTGATGGCTCTCGTGGTATATATCTAAAGGCAGTAAATATGCTCGTACGCCGCGCTGCAGTAACCTTGGGCATGCTAGCACTTGTATTTGTTGGAATTTGGCTAATTGGTAAGAATACACCAAGCTCCATGCTCCCAACTGAGGATAAGGGCGTTGTGCTATGTAATGTTGAGCTTCCACCAGGTGCTTCTCTAGAGCGTAGCTGGGATGCAATTAATGAGTTTCAGAATGGTGTTAAAGAAATTCCTGGCGTAGAGAATGTTCTTACAGTTGCTGGCTTTGGATTCCTTTCTGGTGCCGGTGAAAATGCTGGTATGCTTATTGCCGACTTGAAGCATTGGGATGAACGTAAGGATCCAGCTCAAAGCGCTGAGGCAATTATGGCACAAATTCAAGCAATAGGTGCACAGTCAGTCGATGCTCGTATTATTTGCTTTACACCTCCAGCTATCAATGGTCTTGGAGCAACGGGTGGTCTATCAATGTATCTATGTGCAGAAGGAGAAGTGTCTAGCGAGGAGCTTGAGTCTGTTGCTAATAAGTTCTGCCGTGATATGATGGGAAATAAAGGTATAGCCTTTGCTAATAGCACATTTACAGCAAATGCTCCACAGCTATTCCTTGAGGTTGATCGAGAGAAAGCTATTACTATGGGCTTGTCTCCAGATGAGGTGTTCTTTGCTCTACAAAGCCAAATGGCATCCTACTATATTAATGATTTTAATATTAAAGGAGAGTCCTTCTATGTAAAGATGCAGACACTTCAAGATGAGCGTGCAACAATTGAAGATATTATGCGCCTTCAAATAGTTAGTGCTAAAACAGGCCAGGCCGTTCCATTGAGTTCAATTGCAACAATTCGCAACTCAACAGGTCCTAAAACATTATCTCGCTTCAATAAGATGTCTGCCGCCCAAATTTCTATCAACCTACATCCTGGTGTCCCAAGTTCTGAAATTATGGATATTGTTGAGGCATATGATTTCCCTGATGGTTATTATGTAGAATGGACAGACCTATCCTATCACGAAAAGCATAACCGTGGACGTATTGGTCCATTGATGGCATTAGCAGTGCTCTTTGCATACTTGTTCTTGGTTGCTCAATATGAGAGCTGGGCAATTCCAGTGCCAGTTATGCTAACAGTTGCAACAGCAACCCTCGGTGCATTCATAGGTCTAAATATTGCTGGTCAGACACTATCCATTTATGCACAGTTGGGTCTTGTGATGCTGATTGGTTTGACAGCTAAGAATGCAATTCTTATGGTTGAATTCTCTAAACAAGAACGCGATAGGGGAAGAACAATATTCCAAGCCGCTGTTGATGGAGCTAATCTCCGTTATCGTGCGGTGCAAATGACAGCATGGTCCTTCTTGTTCGGTGTGTTCCCTCTTGTTATTGCAACAGGAGCAGGTGCAGGTAGCCGTGTTGCAATTGGTGTTCCAACCTTCTCAGGTATGCTTGTAGCAACCTTCGTTGGTATTATTTTAACTCCTGCTCTTTATGCAACCTTCCAGCGCTTCCGTGAATGGGTAAAGCATCGTTTCCATATGAAGACTGCTGCAGAAAAATATGCAGAAGAGCATAATACAAAAATAGATGGCTAATTTAGGAGATAAGATTAAAATGAACACGGATTTATTAAAACTAACCTTCGTATTTGCCGCTGTGGCAGTGCTTTCTAGCGGCTGCTCAACAGTTCGTATGGCGCGAGAGGCACAGGATGATAATAATCGCGAGAATGGTGAACGAATCATGTCCTTCGCAGAAACAGGTCTTGATGCAACGGCACCATGCTCTCTAGAGCAGCTAGAATCTGTAGCACTTAAGTCCAATCCTCAGCTTCTTCAAGCTAGACAAGCTGTTGTACTTGCTCAGATTGCTGTTCGTGATATTAATTCAGCACTAATTCCAACCGTAGATGCATCTATAGGGTATACATATTCTGGTACAGATGTTTCTGGAGAGTGGGAGAATATAGATGGACCAATTGTCTCAGGAACTTTCAGCTGGCTTTTGTATGACTTTGGAAAGACAAGTGCAGCAAGTGCTCAAGCCTTGGCAAATTTAACAGCTACTGAATTAAATTTGCGTTCAGCAGAAAATGGCACACGCTATGGTGTTCGCAGTGCATGCTTCGCATTGCGCCGTGCAGAAGAGCTTCAATCCGTTGCTGAAGAAAGTTTGGCAGCATATGCTGAGCATCATAGGCAGATGGAGGAGCGCTTTGCTGTTGGTGCAGTTAATTCCTATGCAGTATCAAAAGCTCAGGTAGATTTGAGTAATGCAAGATTAACCCTTGTTACGGCATCAAATAATGTTAAGGTAGCTCGCACTTCATTGAATGCGGCCCTAGCATTAATCGATGCTCCAGAGTTTCAAATTTTAGAGCCAACTATTCCTAATTATTCAGAGAAATCTGTGGATGAACTAATGGGAATTGCATATACAAATGCACCAGCTCTTGCTTCGCTTAGATTTAAGGCAGAGGGAGCAAAGCATTATGTAGATAAGACAATTGCTGATCTTTATCCAAATGTTGGTATTAACCTAAACTTTGATGGATCTTATGATGATGATTGGATTTCTCAGCTTTCTAGCACAGCAGCACTGACTGAATCAATCTTTTCTGCAGGAAGAAAGCGTCGCGCTATTGAAGCAGCAGTTGCACAATTGCGTATTGCGCGTAGTGAGGTAGCTGCAGAGGAGCTTTCCTTGTATAATCAACTAACAACAGCTCATTTAAATGCTACAAGAGCTACAGAACAGCTTAATGTTGCTCGTGATACAGCTAGATTAGCTCAAGAGAATTATGATATTGTTGTTGCTCGTTATGAGGTAGGGGATGCATCTGAGCTTGAGCGAACAGATGCTCAGGTGGCATTAACAAGTGCAAAAGCTAATGAGGTCTCTGCATTATATGATTATTATGATGCGCAGGTTAATATTGCTAACCTAATAGGAGAATAAATAAAAAGGCGTCCTTAAGGGCGCCTTTTTATTATGGAATGGTTAAAATCTATAATTAGTGTTTTAAAATATAATTTATAGCTTAACACACCACCCATCAGACAAGCCTTCCATCCTCCCCAGCTTCCCATCTTCCCTTAGGCGGGAGCCAGCGTAGGGTTAGCCATCTTCCTAGCCGTCACACTAGCCATCATCCAAGCCATCCCACAAGCTATCACGTGCATCACGACAGTAGAATTACTATCCAATTGTTGAATTCCGTACCGTTTTGGTGAAAAACTTAAATGATCCTAATTGTATATTGCTGTTTTTACCCTTGCTCATTTATTTTTTATATGGTAAAATTAATGCAATGAATTCAAATGATATAAAAAAAACAGAACCGGCTAAAAAAAATAGCAAAAAAGCACGCCGCATGGATTTGGCTGCATATAAGCATGCTGTGCCATTTGTATTGTGGCTTGGTATCGTCTTGTTGGCAAATATGATGCACCTCACGGAGGGATCAGAAACAGAAGAAATAAAATCTCTAAATATTATTTCTTTGCCAATGCTATATGCTGTTCGCACAACAATCTGTGTAATTGCTTTATTTATTTGCCGTCCTTGGAAATATTATACAGCACTTAATCCAAAGCATATATTGCCTGCTATAGGAATAGGTCTAGGCGTGTTTGTTCTATGGATTGGCTTAGAAACTGAATTTTTTAAAAGAAATTTTTCGTCAGTTGCTAATCTATATGAAACCTGGTGTGTAAAGCCATTTGGTGAAATGCGCCCACCTATGGAATCAACCCCTTATGCGCCAAGCGTTTGTGATTTACATATGACCTTGATTCGCTTCGTCGGTTCAGCATTTGTAATTGCCATAATTGAAGAGTTTTTCTGGAGAGGATATTTGTTACGAACTGCTCGTACCCCAGATTTCCTCGATATTGATATTGGTCAACTTCATTGGCCATCATTTTTGATTGTTGCCGCAATTTTTGCTATTGAGCATAATGAGGTATTAGCAGGCTTCCTTTGTGGTATAATCTATGGTTTGTTTTATATTAAGACAAGAGATATTTGGGCCGTTGCAATTGCGCATATTACCACTAATGCGGTGCTAGGAATATATGTTTTAGCTACCGGTAAATATTTCTTCTGGTAGGGTGGAGCATAGGAATGAAAAAACTTTTTTTGGCATTTAAGGAAGATCCTGCTTGGTATTCTTTATTGTTTTTTGCATTCTTTTCTTGCGTTTCAATGCCTTTAGCCCGAATGTTTTTGTTGGTTTGTACGGTTTGTGTAGCTTCAAAATTTATTAAGCAGCGTAAATGGCCTCACTTTAGTTTCCCAAGTAAAGGCTGGTTGGTTTATTTTGGTTTTGCAATCTTAGCCTCAGTTACGATTGCCCTATTCATAAAAGATCCATTGCTAGAGCCTTTTAAAGGCCTTGGTAAGGTTAATAAGCTTTTTTGGTATATTGGCATCCCTCTAGTTGCAATGCTAGTTGATAGTAGAGATAGATTCGTTCAACTATTGCGTTGGTTCGTCATAGGTGGTGTGGTTGGCGCTATTATTGTTTTTGTCACATATACCCTTAATGCTTGGATGATGTATGCGATTCCACATTCCTTCCATATGGAGCATGAAAAATATCGTCAATTTGTTCCAATTACTTCCCAATGGCTTTACCATGTAACAAACTTCCTAGGAACATATGATGATATATGGGAGGAGGTAAGAAAGTATTTTAGAAATCGCCCAGATAGCTTCTCTTCTGCATTGATCTTGCAGGGAACAATGCATGAATCTCAACGCCTTATGGCTGCAATACCAGCGGCATTCTTTTTAATTGTTGATGCTTATAAGCAACAGCTTTCTCGAAAGCAACGCTTTTGGAGATTTTTTGCCATGTTGTTGATTTCTTTAGCCCTCGTTTTTACTTGTAAGCGTGGTCCATTGTTCTCAGCCGTGTTAGTCATGGTTCCTACTGTTTTGTATGCTGTATGGGCTACTAGAAGCAAAAAAATGTTTGCTTGTGCAATTTTAATTATGACCGTATTAATTTCATTTGTCTTTGTCTTGCCAGCAGCTCGTCAGCGCATCTTGGAATTACCAGAGGAATTTTCTGTAGAAAAGGGTGGTCGTTATGCTATGTGGACACAAATTGTTCCAAAAATACATGAAGAGCATCCTTTTGGTATTGGTTTTAGGGCTTTGACCGATGAAAAAATGCGAGAACTATGTCCAACTATGGAAGCAAACAAGCAGTCCCATGTTCATAGTACACCTCTTCAAGTATTTGTTGAGTTTGGTCTGGCTGGAGTTATAATTTATTTAGTATGGTTTGCTTTCGCCATTGTTAGAGGCATTGCTTTTGGAATAAGGGGAGCTGGGCTTTATGCCGTTATTCCTCTAGCCATTTTAGGTGGTATTTGTGCATTTAGCTTAGTCGAGTATAATTTAGCAGACTCTGAAATTGTGCTTTTATATTCTATAGGCATGGGCTTATGTGATTGCGCATTTTTAAATGCCCGATATGGGAAGAAGAATACATAGCTAGCTTATGCTCTATGGGCTTGTGATGCGTGTCTGCGCTTCCATATGGTGATTGTCTGCGCGTTCTCGCCAATTTTTTATATATCCCCACAAAAATAACAATTTTCTCTTTGAATATTTGTCTTCATTAGCGGTTATGTCGTCTGATTTGTCTTTAGCAAAAACAATAACAGCTTTAGCTGGTGTTCCTCAAGAATTTATGCCTGGCGTAATTCCTTCCGAGGCAGCAATGGTTATTGGTCAGCTATTGCTTTGTAGCACAGACGAAAGGATAAAGGCATTAGGTGGTCGTATAATTAAAGCTCATCCGCTATCTATGGATGTGTCTGGGAATGCCTTCGAAGCGATGCTTCAGCATTTACCTGTCTACAAGGAACAGCCGATAAAGCGTTCCCCATCAAATCCAGCCGACTATAAGCAAATATCTCCAGAAGCTGTGGCAGAGTGGTTTGGCCTTAATGGTCCATTAACGCGTCTTTTACCAAATTACGAGCCACGTAAAGAGCAGGTTGAGATGGCATGCAAGGTAGCAGAAGCCTTTAATGGAGCAGAGCATCTAGTAGTGGAAGCAGGCACTGGTATTGGTAAGACAATGGCATACCTTATTCCTGCTGCTATTTGGAGCATTGCTAATAATTTGCCTGTTGTGATTAGTACAAATACAAAGAATTTGCAGTCGCAGGTTTTTGAAAAGGATTTGCCAATAATTAAAGAAGCTTTACACAAGAAGCTCAAGTATTCTGTAATTAAAGGTCGTAGCAATTATATTTGTTTAACCCGTGTTGCCGATGTATTAGGAAACATAGAAACAGAAATTGCGGATGAGCAGATTTTGGACTTGGCGTATACTTGTGCTTGGCTATTTCACACAAATGATGGAGACCTTTCAAAAGCACCACTAATCCCGTATTGTGATAACGGGGCAAATCGTTTGTTCTCTACGCCAGAAGAGTGTCGTGGTAGAAAATGTCCTTATTATACGAGATGTTTTTTGCAGCATGCACGAGTACAATCTCAAAATTCAGACATAGTTATTACCAATCATTCCGTCTATTTTAGTGAGCCATCAGATAGACCACTTGCATTACCTTTGCATGCCCATGCTATTTTTGATGAAGCGCACAATCTTGAGGAGGCTGCTACAAGAAAATTTTTACGTGAGCTGACACCTCTTGCAATTATGCTTCCAATTCGTAGGCTTTATGTCAAAACACGCAATTCTGAGCATGGATTAATACAGCGAATTAAGCGTTTATTTATGTCCTCTATTGTGATACCAGAGGAGTCTGCTAAGTATCGTGATAGTATTTTTGAAAAACTAAATGCATTAATAGATTTGCTGGGTAAGGTGCGAGTTGTTCTTCCGCCATATTTAAAGCAATTAGAGCAGTTAATACCGACACAAGAGGGCTCTATTAGATTAATGCCAGATATAAAATATCGTGCTACATGGCAAGATGCGGAGCCCCTTTTGAATAAGGTTCTTGATACCCTTTATGAAATTAATAATTTGATTTCAGAGGTGTCTGGAAGTATTATTGCAGAGCTTGAACAATGTAAAGAGATGCAAGCACCGGAGCCATCTCCATTGCTGGGAATCCTAACAAGTAATGGTGCTAGTATAGATTTAACAACTCAGCAGTTTACCACGCTTTCTACCGAACTTGCACAATATGGCAGCACCTTCTCTGAGCTTCTTTCAAATATTGAATTTATTACAGAGCTAGGTGATAGACAATGGGTATATTGGATTGAGCGAACTGGTGCTCGCTCAGATCGTGGCTTTGCTGTTTCTCTTCATGCAGCACCAATAAGCATAGCACGCTTTTTAGCAGATGGACTTTATGCGTGCAAGGATTCAGTAATTCTTTGTTCTGCAACAATGAATGTGGCCGGATCAACAGCATTTATTGCGCACCGTATAGGTTTGGATTTGATAGAGCCTGATAGAATTCGAAGCTATATTGCTGGTTCTCCATTTGACTATAAAAAACAATGTCGTGTCTTAGCGCCAACCTTTCTACCAGATCCATCAGAACGAAATGGGGATGAAAAATATGCAAAAGAATTTGCCCCATTTATGAAAAGCCTACTTATGCTTACCCATGGGCGTACATTAGTATTGTTTACTAGCTATCGTTTAATGCAGCTGTGTGCAAAGGAGCTTGAGGCAGAGCTTGCAGTTGCCGCTGCAGATGGTGCTCCATACGTACGAGTACTTGTGCAGGGTAGTGGTGTTTCTCGTGAGAGACTAACACAACAATTTAAGGATGAATCACAGGCTTCTGTTCTTATGGGAACAGATTCATTCTGGGAGGGTGTTGATTTAATCGGAGATGCTCTAACGGCACTTGTGATAGTGAAGCTGCCATTTGATGCAGTAAATGATCCAATTGTAAATGCAAGGGCAGAGCAAGTCCGCCAAGAAACAGGTGATTCTTTTATGGGTTATTCTGTGCCTAATGCAGTTATTAAATTTAGGCAAGGCTTCGGCAGGCTTATTAGGCATAAGCATGATCGAGGTGTCGTTGTAATTACTGACCCGCGTTTAATTACAAAAAGCTACGGTGGCATGTTCCGTAGAAGCATTCCTGCGGAGGTAGAGCGTTGTGCAAGCTTAGAGCTATTACAAAAAGAGCTTCAAGATTTTGTCTTTGAATCTAAATAGTTTTTTAATAGTTCTATTTGATTGTATAAACCATTTGCTCTATTTTGCCGTCGCGTTCCACCTCAAGAACAAACATTTCTGTTTGCCCATTTACAAACTCCTTGATGAAGCGTTCGGCAAATCTGCGATTCGCCATCGGTACAGAATTTACCGTACGTACAATGTCTCCATTTTGTAAGCCTGCTGCGGTGAAGAAATCTTGCTCACCCTCAATACCTACCACATAGCCTGTGATATAGCGAGCACCAATGTCGTCTACCATATAAACAGGATCCATTGAATCAAATATAGAAAGCATACGCTCGCCATTATTCATTAGCTCGTCGTAATAACTCATGACAGCGTCTCTATCAAACTCCCAGTATCCAGGGAAAACCTCAACACCACCAAATCGCTTTACTGCTTCTTCGCGAGAGATTGTGCCCACTGCGCTTGTTGGTGAAGTTGTTGCTTGTTCTGTTGCTGTATGGGTATTATTACGTCTTTCTAGGAAAAGCTCTTCTTCTCCTTCTGAATCGCGTAAAATAATTGATCCCTGGTTGATTTCTACTACGGTAATCCCAGGAATAACCTCATCTCCACGCATTACAACGCTTTGGCGAACAAGCTGCTTATCATGAATAATAGCTTGAGGGTTTATTGAACCATAATTTTGGGTTCCAAAGATTACACCCGCAAGACGGAAACGTTTTGCTAACTCACCGCTTGATGTTCGAGTAGGTCGTTCTATCATAACCTCTGAAGCCAAAGCAAAGGTATTCTCTTGAGGTAGATTTTTGAAATTTGGCTTAGCTGTTGTTTCTACCTTACATGCAGCCTCAATAGCTACCACATTGCCTCTACTACGAATAGCAAAGAAGCCAGCAAACATTAGTGTGATTGCTATTGCTATGTTTGCTAATAAAAAATAAAGTCGAACCTGTGAATTCATAAGCCGGATTCTGTCTTTCTCTTTGAGAATTCGAGTCATTCATCTAACGCTACCAACCCGAAATGGCTGCTCAGCAAAGCCAAGCAAATCTACGGGCAGCAAATAAGCCATCTCCTATTTGGTATTGCTCCAAGTGGGGTTTGCCTTGCAGCAAGTATTCCTACCTGCTACGGTGGTCTCTTACACCGCCTTTTCACCCTTACCAGCAAAACAAGTTTGCTAGCGGTTTGTTTTCTGTGGCACTTTCCATCGATGCGATTTGCTCGCACCCTTCCAGGCATTACACCCGGACACCTTGCCCTGCGGAGTCCGGACTTTCCTCAAGCAGCGAATGCTGCCAGCGACTCGTCCTCCACAGGCCCGACAAAAATTAACTTAAGCTATTTCTTTTGGCTTAGTATACTACGCGGCCACAGTAGTCGCAAGTAACAATGCCTTCTGCCTTACGAACAGCCTGCTGCTTAGCCTGTGGTAGAGCCATGTGGCAGCCTTCGCAAACAGAGTTGCTAGAAATATGTGCTAGTACTGGCCAGCGACGCTTGCTGAAGCGCTCATAGTAAGCTAGGTAACGCTTCTCAACAGCAGACTGGAATACTTCAACCAATGCCTTGCGCTCTTCTTCAGCAACAGTAAGCTTTGCTTGAACCTCTTCTGTCTTCTTGTTGATTGTTTCAATATAAGCCTTTACGCTTGCTGAAGCATCAGCATATTTCTTTTGAGAATTAGCGCGTGCTTGCTCAGCTAGTGCTAGATTCTCTTTTGCGTGAGCGATATTGCTTTCGATTGTGATAAGGTCGCGCTTCTTATAGCCAACTGCTTCTTCTAGTGCTGCGATGCGAGCAGAGTTTGCTGTCTCAATATCTTCGTTTAGGCTATCGATTGTTGCAACTGTTTCATCGTAGCGAGCCTCTAGCTCATCAAGGTGAGTTTGAATGGTAGCGATTTGATCAGTTACGCGGATTAGCTCCTCATGAGCGCGTGTTTCAAGATGCTTTTCCTGATCTATGCGGACTGGAATATCGTTGATTTGTTGCTGTAGGCTTCTAATGACTGCATCGTGGTTTTGAAGTGCTAGTAGATTATCAATTATGCTCATGGAGTATTCCTTTTCCTTATATAAATAAAAAACGTTCGGTTATTTTAACAAATCCGTTTACTTATAGTCAAACAAAAAAGTGAATAGATTTGTTTGATTTTACGATAAATTTGAGGTGCATTTGTGCTGGTGCTTTTGCGATGTGCGTGATGGCTAGAAGTGCGAAAAAGGGACGCAACCTCCTACGCCAAGGCTTCCACCTACGTTAAAACTTCCACCTACGTTAAAACTTCCACCTACGTTAAAACTACGGTGGACAGGACGGCGGACAGGAAGGACGCGGAGGGCGCAGCGCACAACCAAGCTTGGTGCATCCAAAACACCATCACGTGCATCACGCTCCTCGTCTTAATAGCCTGGTGGGTCGTACACATTAGCGCTTGGCAGTTGCCTTATTGCTTCGTTAGATTTCGCAATAAACCCAGGCAACAACAAGCGGTAATGTGCGCATTCGCGCCCCAACACCACACCCATCACACCAGCCCAGCGCCCTCCGCGTACACTGCGTCTCTGCGTCCCTTCGGCGTCACGTGCATCACGCTAGCTCTGCGTCTCCGCGTCCCTTCGCCATCACGTGCACCACGCCCGCCACCACAAACCGCATCTGCATCATACCCCCCGCCCCTATAAAACTAGAAAAAATTGTCATAATTTATTAATAATTTCACTTGCCTCAATATACCCGTATGTGATATCATAATGGCGATATTTGTAAAAGGGTTTGGTGTGTCCACTCGTTTTTATTATTCAAAAATGAATGGAAGGCACTCCCCCTCATTACAAGTATCAAAAATACTAAGCATATAAACTATAACAAATATTGGAGAAGAGACATGTTCTCAAAACTAATGAAAAAAACAATAGCAGTTGCTGCTATTGCAGCTATGACATCAGTTATGGCTGCTACTCCTTGGTGGACTATTGATTTCGATAGCTACACAGATGGAGCTAAGGTATCTGCTTCAACAGAGACCCAGGGTACCTGGACTCAACAAGAAGACGACCTATCAGTCGTTACATCACAATCCCTATCCCTAAACACACAGGGTGAGGACCTACTATGGACACCTAAAGCTCCTGCAGAGAGCTATGACGCTGTTATTCTTGACGCTGATGTAACTTTTGTTGCTTCAGATGTTGAGCCAACAACAGATAATTCTATGCAGACAGCTATCTATCTAAAGGCAACTGATGATGGTGATGTTCTTTGCGCATATCAGGCTACAGCAGATGGCGCAGCATGGGAAGCCAAAGATGCTTTTACAATTGCTGATGGCGATACAAAGCATGTTACAATCACTATTGACTATAGCGATGAGACACCAATGGTAACACTTACTATTGGTGATAAATCAGTTGAGTATCCAGTTGCTAATGTGGCAGATAAGGTTTCTTCTGTTGCTTTCCGCGGTACAGGTGTTGTTGATAACTTCAAAGCACAGACAAGTGTTAATGTAACATACGTAGCTGATGTTGATGGTCAGGGCTTCAATACATACGCAGATGCACTTGCTTATCTAGCTGCAAATGGTGGTACTCTAACAATCACTGGTGATTCTGATGAGACTCTAAGCTTCGGCGAATTGACATTCAATAGTGATGCTACAATTGACCTAAATGGTAAGACAATTGAGGCATCTTTCGTTGTTGATAATGGCGCTCAGCTAACAATTGACAACGGTACTGTTAATGCTCCAATGGGTTATGATGTTGTTTACATCAAGAATGGTAAGGCAACAGTTGGCGCAAATGCTGTACTTAATGCTTCTGACAACTGTGCAGTATTCATGAAGAATAAAGATAATGCAAATGCACAGCTAGCACTTGATGTATATGGTACACTAGTTGGTGCAGAAGGCTTTGGTACAATCCAGGGCAATGGTAACAATTTGCCAGCTTCTGTAATCAATATTTATGATGGTGCTACAGTAACTAACGAAAACGATTTGGCAATCTATCACCCACAGAATGGTACACTAACAATTGGTGCTGCTACAATCACAGGTACAACAGCTATCGAGATGCGTGCAGGTAACTTGGTTGTTAATGAGGGTGCTATTATTGAAGGTACAGCAGAGTTCAGTGCAACACCAAATGGCAATGGCTCAACAGTTCTTGGTGCAGCTATTGCTCTATCTCAGCACACAACAGAACAACCTACTTCTGTAACAGTAAATGGTGGTACACTAAAAGGTGCTCGTGCTTTCTATCAAGATAATTTAGCTTCAGGTACATCTACATCTGTATCTGCTACAATCGCAACTGGAACAACATTAGACGGTGTTATTGAAGTTGCAGAAGAAGGCTTTATGATGCCACAGGCTGCTGATGGCTCTTATACATTAACAGTATCATTAGCATCTGTTGATGGTCAGAAGTTTGAGACTTATGCAGAGGCATTTGCTTATGTTGTTGCAAATGGTGGTGATCTAGTAATCACAGGTGCTTCTGATGAAACACTAGGTGTTTACAACATCACAAAGGATGCAACAATTGACCTAGGTGATCAGTCAATCACAGCAGCATTTGTTGTTGATGGTGGTGCTCAGTTCGAAATCGATAATGGTACTGTTACTGCTCTTGCTAAAAACGATGTTATCTTCATCAAGGATGGTAAGGCAACAGTTGGTGCAGATGCAACACTTGTTGCTTCTACAGATTGTGCAGTATTCATGAAGAATGTAGATAATGCAAATGCACAGCTAGCTCTTGATGTATATGGTACACTAGTTGGTGCAGAAGGCTTTGGTACAATCCAGGGCAATGGTAGCAATAAGCCAGCTTCTGTAATCAATATTTATGATGGTGCTACAGTAACTAACGCTGCAGATTTGGCAATCTATCACCCACAGAATGGTACACTAACAATCGGTGCTGCTACAATCACAGGTACAACAGGTATCGAGATGCGTGCAGGTAACTTGGTTGTTAATGGTGCTACAATCACAGCTACAGGTACATATTCTGCAGAAGCAAATGGCAATGGCTCAACAACAGTTGGTGCAGCTGTTGCTCTATCACAGCATAGCACATCTCTACCAACATCTGTAACAGTAAATTCTGGTACACTAACAGGTGATGTTGCTTTCTATGCAGCAGGTGATGCAGAGGATATTTCTGCAACAATCGGTAAGGATGTTGTTCTTGCTGACGGTGCAGACATTGTAGTTGCAGAAGGCTTCGTAATGCCTGAGGCTGCTGATGGTTCTTATACTCTAGCAACAGCAAACTTCATTGTTGCAGGTATGCCATACGATACATTTGCTGCTGCTTATGATGCAGCAGCTGAGGATGCAACTATCGAGGTTTACACAGATTTTGCAGCTTCTGAAATCATCACAATTGCAAAGGGCATCACAATCGATGGTAATGGTCACACCCTAACATCTACAGCTCCTCGTGCAATCAATATTGACACAACAGGCACTGTAGTAATCAACGACCTAACAATCGTTGCTAAGGGCGAGCGTGCAGTTAATATCATTAATCAGGCTTCAACTGTAACATTAAATAATGTAACAGCTTCAGCTAAGAACTATGCTGTTATGGTAGCAACATCTGCAGCAGGGGCAAACCTAACAGTAAATGACTCTGACCTAACAGGTTTGGCAGTTGTAAACGTTGCTGCTCCAAATGCTGATGTAGAAATTAATAATACAAACATCACAAATGTTGATGCAAATCCTAACGAAAACTACGGTGCAATTTCTACCTTCAAGACAGCAACTGGTGCAACAGTTGTTGTTAATGGCGGTAAGGTTGTTGTTGCTGATGACTCTGCTGCAGCATTTAATGCTACTGCTGACTCTTCAATCGTATTCAATGGCACTGAGGGCGTAGATAAAGTTATGACAGCAGCTGCATACATTGGCGATGCTGGTTACGAAACTCTACAGGAAGCTATTGATGATGCTAAGGCTGGTCAGACAATTACTCTAAATGCTGATAATGCTGAGGATGTTGCAATCTCTGGCACAACAACTATTGACCTAAATGACTTTGATGCTACAGGTACATTCACACTTACAGATACAGCTGCTAAGTTGTATGCTGCTGAGGGTCTAAAAGTTGCATCTGGCGTAGAGAACTACGTTGTTGTATTTGCTGATGGTTGCTACTCTGTACAGGAGCAGGTTGTTGAGTTCGCTCCAGTAGCAGTTACAGCTATCGCAATCAATGGCGATACAGCTGAGCTAACAATCGCTGGTGACTACACAGAAGTTAAGGTATTCTTCTGCGAGAACCTAGGCGATGAGTGGGCAGAGGTTCCTGCTGACTTTGATGGTAGCGTTGCAACAGTTTCTGCTACAACAGCTACAGGCTTCTTCAAGGTTGAGGCACGTTAATCGTTGCTAAAACTTTAAGATAAAGCTTAAATAATAAAAGGCGTGGGCTTCGGTCCACGCCTTTTTTATGTATGACGGGCATGTCATAGTTCTATGGTGAAAGTCCAACGGGGGGTAGCTACCGACCAACCCAATAGCGACTCCCAAGGTTTATGTTGTGAGGCATAGGCGAGAAGAAGGGATAGCGAAATCGTAGCCTAACGAACAGAAACTTGATACCAAGGCGTGGTAGACGGGTAAGTTGGCATAAAGCAACGAAGCCCCAAAGGTAACCGTAACTCTATAACGTAAATCAAGTAGGTAGACGAGGAAAGAACTATAACTTATCCCGTGAGGTCTTATAGACGGAATAATCCGTAGTAACAACGAACTATAAGAAGTCAGCAGAGGTCGTAGTACCAAGGTAACTTGGGAAGGACTAAACAACTCAAAAATGTCAAATCGTAAAGTATGTCCTATTAACAGTCTTGAAAAAAAAAATGTGGAAACGAAGCGTAACAGAGAAGAAGCATAAACATAAAGACGAATTAACTAGGAGCGGAGAAGAGAGGAGACAAACAAACGATGTCACAAATGCTCGAAGAAATATTAAGTGATGAAAACATCAAAGACGCCGTTAAAAGAGTTAAATCAAATAAAGGTGTTGGAGGTGTCGATGGTATCCAATT
>JAZNPC010000002.1:0-9464 GCA_045589455.1 Kiritimatiellia bacterium | reverse complement strand
TTGCTCTTCACAAAAGCCACATGTAGAAAGATATCATAGAGAATTGCGTAGAATTCTAGAACACGGAACAAGCTTTAACTCTCTTACACAAGAAGATATTAACTTAGCTTTATCCCATATAAACAGTTATTCACGAGGTGTAGTAAATGGCAGCACCGCATATGATATGTTTATACAAAAATATGGTGAACGTGGAAGAAATTTACTCAACAAATTAGGCATAGTAAAAATTCCGCCCAACGAAGTAACCTTAGATCCAATACTATTAGGAGAAAAATTTAAACTACATGCAGACGAAGTAATTCTTAAAAAAAATGGTGTCCCACCTTCTAATTCTAAATAAACCCCTGAAGGAAAGACACCAAAACTAAACTAACTCAACTATAATTGAGTCTTGTCACATAGACCATTGTTGTAGCATAACCGAAAATTTACTACAAAGATGGTCCTGTAATGCTTTGTCTTAAATACTGTATTTTTTGTACATTATTCAATCAAAACAACGCCATTTTATGCTTTATCAGAGATTTTGTAAACAGATAACTTCACCAAAACGACACATAAACACCTAAAATTTTCACATTAAACATAAAATAGGTGCGTTTAGTCGTGCAAAGTTGCATTTACTTTTGCATACTACACAAATCTTTAGTTTTATCCAAAAAATTCAATGTATTTTCTAAAATTTTAAGTGTTTTAATTAACCAAAAAACAAAATTTAATTATCATACTAAAAATACGAGTAAAGAGAACAAACCATTATTTTTTTTTGTGATATATTAGTTGTACTAATAAACTTAAATTTTCAAAAATAAAGGAGAATTATGGCTTTAACATCAATAATACTAGCATTAATTGGTAAATTTTTGCCATATATATGTCTTATTGCGTACCTGTTTAACACTCATCATTTTAGTTCAGATGATTATGGTAATATACCTGCGAAAGATGTACTTCAAGTATTATATGCTTTTGGAGGTATAATGTTTATTTTAGCTATTGTATTTGGTATCATATCATTGGGAAAAGCAATAAAACGTGGACAAGCCATAGAGCTTCCACTTACGGGATTAATTTTAGGTATTATTTTCTTGTTTAATCTTATTCCTCTTGTAGAAGCTCACTATATCTCCCCTTGAATCGGGATTTCTCTTTATTTTTAACAAAAGGTGCATTTTATGTATATAGCTTCATTAATACTTGGTTTACTCGGATGTATAATTGTAACAATAACCCAAATATCATCTGTTGTTAACAATGAACCCTGATAAATATGAAAGTGAAATTGTAACATTTATCCTGATAATATTTATTTTGTCAACTCTTGCCATTATCTTCGGTGGATGTGGAATAGCAAAAAGTAAATGACCATATATAAAAATGGCGCATTTATGTTTTTCACTAGCGAAACTACATATTTTAACTCTCGCCCCCCTTCTCAGAAACCTTTGTAGGTCATACACACAAGCGCATAGAAGTATGCGTATAGCTTCAATAAATTCTGCACTAAACAAGCCAATAACAAGTAGTTGTATCCATTTGTGGTTTCACACTCACATCTAAAACTCAGATGCGCCCGTAAAAAAGTATGTTTATATAAATTTATTGACATTTAATGCAGTGATATGATACATTAACGGCACTTTTTTGAGGCAATGGGGCTATAGCTCAGTTGGTAGAGCGCTTGAATGGCATTCAAGAGGTCAGGAGTTCGAAACTCCTTAGCTCCACCAAATCTGCTTCAATGTTTCCGTGGGGGATTAGCTCAGTTGGTTAGAGCACTTGCTTGACATGCAAGGGGTCACTGGTTCGAGTCCAGTATCTCCCACCATTTTTTTTGCCATGGCAAAACCTTAAGCTTTCCCACCACTTTTCCACCTATCCTATTTGTGCCGCCCTAATCTAATCCATCGTCAACGATTTGAATCATTTTATGGCAGCGATTGTACAACTCTTTTCGCATAGGCCTTATCGTTGTCTCATGATAAAGAGAAAGAAATAGCATCCTTCCTTCTGCACAAAATTTTTCATATATACGATTAGGATGCCATCTAGGACCAAAGCCCTCTGGATATAAAACAATCCATCTTCCGCCTGCTTTTCCTATAGCACGACCACAAGCCTTTTCACATGGGCTCATAAAGGTACTAACACCTACACCTCCTGGTCCTATTCGAGAAGCCCTAGTCAATGATTTTCTCCACTCTTCTCCACCAAAAATCCAAGAGCGAGAACAATAAAATGGTTCTAACACTGGAAAATTAACTAAATCAAAATTCCCATAAGCAAACCATTTATGGTTTAGAAAATCAATTTGTTTTACTTTTTGAAAATATTCACGGTGTGAACTTCGGAGGAAGCTCCGTTCTGGATTTTCTCTAATATATTTTGTGAATGCTAATAGTTGGCTTTTTGATTTCACAATCCAGTCATGCCAAGCATCTTTGAATAGATGCAGTCCGTCGGAGCGGACTGGAGCAAGACTCTTAAAACCTATTATATTTTCGCTAGCATTTTCAGATAAATTAAGAGTTTTGCTTGCTGCCGCTCCGACGGTAGCTTTAAAATATGCCTCTTCAAGCTCTCTTTTCAACAACCAAACTACCCTTGTCAAACCAATATTACTTTTATCTTTACGGAGCTTAATTAAAAGATGAATATGATCTGGCATTATTGAAAAGCAACTAATAGGCTCTACAATGGACCATTTATTATGAAAGCTTCTTATCACATCTAAAAGACAAAAAGTTATTTCATTTGGCTCAAAATATCTTTTTCGTGAATCACCACAAATTTGAGAAAGTTTCCTAAAGCCTTTCTCACAAGATAATGTAACCATATAAAAATATGGAAGAGTATAATCGAATCCTTCAAGTCTCATAGTAATAGCACCTCTAAATATTTTTTGTAATCCCAAATAATAATTTTCACAAAAATTATATTGTTTTATAAAAATAAACTCAAGATTATTTTTGTAAAAATTAAAGCACCTGTCGGAGCAGGTGCGAGCAAAACTCTTAAAGAGATATTTGGAGGGAGATTGATGAGATATTAGTGCAGTATTATTTATGCAAGAGGATGCGAAGCTTGAGCATGAGGAGTGCAAGCATCCAGCGGAGGTGGCAAAAGGAGCCAGTAAGTAGAAGACCACGTGGATCAATTGGCCTTCCATTATGCTCAAGCTGTAAATGAAGATGCTCGCCAGTTGACATTCCGGTTTTTCCCATATAACCTAGAGGTGCACCAGCTTCAATCTCATCGCCAAGCTTAACACGAATAGTACCTGGCTCAAAGTGAAAATAGCGTGAGACATATCCATTGCCATGATCGATAGAAATATTGTTTCCTGCAGCTCGCTCTCTATCAAACCCTGCCACATCTGTTTCACAATGCACCACCCTGCCACGAGCTATTGCGAGGATTGTTGCCTCCATGCACTCGCCTGTCCAAAGGCAACAATCTATTCCCCAATGCTCTTTGCGCTCACCTGTAACTGGATGGATACGAACACCAAAAGCCGAGGTTTCTATTAGATCCCCCGGCTCTTGGAATATCTTGTTTTTCTTTAGATAATAACGCTGTCTACCCATTACTTAAGCATCAAATCGCTTACTAGCTTATTGAAGCGAGCTGGATTTGTTAATGGTGTTCCCTCAGCAAGCTGAGCCTGTCCATATAGCAAGTCTGCCCAATCCTCAACGGATGCACTGCCTGAATTTACGCTATCAAGAAGCTTCTTGATTAGAGGGCTTTCTGCATTGATTTCCATAATGCGCTGTGATGGTGGCACTGTCTGATTGAATGCACGCATTACACGCTCCATGTGAGCTGTATAGCCATACTCATCAGCAACAAAGCAGCAAGCAGAATCTGTTAGACGATTTGAAAGACGAACTGTCTTTACTGTATCCTTAAAGCGCTCTGCCAAGAAATCAGTTAATGGCTTGAATTCCTTATCTGCCTCGGTTGGCTCCTTCTTGCCATCCTTTGACTTATCCTCTTCTTCACCATCTAGGTTGATTTCACCACGATCTACTGCGCGTAGCTTCTTGCCATCGTATTCGCGTAGGCGCTCAGCAACAAATTCATCCACTGGATCAATGAAGAATAGAACCTCGTAACCATGCTTCTTAAAGCTTTCCAATAGAGGTGTATTCTTTGCAACCTCAAAGGAATCTGCGGTTAGATAGTAAATCTCCTTCTGTGATGCTGGCATACGCTCTGCATAATCCTTTAGCGTTACTAGCTTTGAAGCATCATCTGAAAGAGTTGATGGGAACTGAACTAGCTCCTTTAGCTTATCATGATTTTCCCAATCGCCATGTACACCCTCTTTAATCATGCGGCCAAATTCACGATAGAATTTTGCATAGTCATCTGGGCGCTTATTCTTCATATCTTCGATTGCGCCGATAAGCTTACCTACGATTACCTTGCGGATACGACGAATAATTGCATCATCCTGAAGCATCTCACGAGAAACATTTAGAGGAAGGTCTGAGCTCTCAACAACACCCTTAACGAAGGAAAGATAATGAGGCAAAAGCTCCTTAATATCATCGCCAATAAATACATTGCGAGCATAGAGCTGCAAGCCGCACTTTGCTTGTGAGAAATACATATCAAATGGTGCTGCCGCTGGGATAAATAGCAATGCACTAAATTCTGTTGCACCCTCAGCAGAGAAATGAACTGTAGCTAGAGGTGCCTCATTATCATGAGCGATATGCTTGTAGAAGGAATCTGTGTCTTCCTTTGAAACCTCATCCTTTGAGCGCTTCCAAATTGCCTTCATTGAGTTAAGTGTCTGTGGCTCCTTAACCTCAATCTTACCATTCTCATCCTTCTCTGCAGGAGCACTAGGATCTGGGAACAAAACAATTGGGTAAGAGATATAATCAGAGTAACGGCGAACTATCTCGCGAATGCGCCACTCATCAGCATACTCCATCATGTCTTCACGAAGGAAAAGTGTGATTGATGTACCATAAGCTGCATCATCATCGCCCTCTGTCACTTCATATTCACCATTACCGTCTGATGTCCAAACAACTGCTTTATCACCACGACGACGTGTTACAAGCTGAACCTTGTCTGCAACCATAAATGCCGCATAGAAGCCAACGCCAAATTGGCCAATAAGCTCTGGAGCATTTGCCTTATCCTTCATTGCCTGAAGGAATTTCTTTGTACCTGAGGAAGCAACAGTACCGATGTTGCGCTCAACCTCATCAGCGCTCATACCGATACCATTATCTGTGATAACAAGTGTCTTTGCTTCCTTATTTGCTAGCAAATTGATTTTGTATGCCTCCTCAGCCTCTTGGCTCTTATCTGTAAGAGCCTCAAAGCGGGCGCGGTCTATTGCGTCGGATGCATTTGAGATAAGCTCACGTAGAAATACCTCTTTTTTTGAATAGAGGGAGTTAATTACAAGGTCAAGGAGTTGACTAACTTCTGTTTTGAATGTCTTTTTCATATTTGTTTTTTTGCTTTAATTTTAAAATTTAAAAGCATAGGCATGCATTTCTACATGCCTATGCAGGAGTAATTATGAATAAAATTATTAGTCTCTTCTACCACCGATTAAACCGAAGCGGTATAGATAATAAAGAAGAGTTAATAGTGCGGAAATTGCGCCTGCAACGTATGTCATAAATGCAGCATTCAATACCTTGCCAGCTGCATCAATTTCTGCTTGGCTAGTAACTGCACCACATACAGCAAGCTGCTTTTTAGCTCTTGCACTTGCATCCCACTCCACAGGGAGAGTAACAACTGAGAATACAAATGCTGTACCGAAAAGAATAACTCCTGCCCAAGCAATATAGAAACCTGTTACTTGAGCAATAAAGCCAATTCCTGCAAGCATAATTCCTGCAATCGCAATCAACAAGCCAAAATTGCTTCCAAACTGAGTGAGAGGCACTAGTGCAGTACGTAGCTTCAATGGAGCATAGCCCTGAGCATGCTGTAGAGCATGACCTGCCTCATGACAAGCAACACCTACGGCAGAAATACTTGATTCTCCATATACCTCAGGGGAAAGGCGTAGCACCTTACTACGAGGATCATAATGGTCTGAAAGAAAACCGCTTACCTGCTCAATACGTACATCTGTTACACCTGCACGATGTAGCATACGCTCTGCAGCCTCTGCACCAGTCATTCCTGTTGATGTACGAACTCTAGAATATTTACCAAAAGTGGATTTTACGGTTGCTGAAGCAATACCTGAAATAATTAGCACAGGAATCATTACAAGCAAATATAATGGATCAAAAAACATGATTTGTTCCTTTCTTTAACTAAAATTTTATCAATTTTGTGCAAATTCTCACTTTACATTCTTTGTATTCTACTACAGCAAAAACTATACCAAGTGCAAAACGGTCTTTTTTTTTGCGTAATTTTGTCACACTTTGTGACATATAATTGGGAAATTATAGGGCAATCAATATCTCAAGTAGCTTATTGCGGACCTCTTCAAGTGTCATACCTGTCAACGAAGCACCTGCAGCACGGACATGACCTCCTCCGCCAAGCGTTGCACAAATAGCCGCTGCATCGTATGGCTCCTTTGTGCGCAGGCTTATATTTACTGGTGCATCAATAAATGGCTGACGAATAAATGCAGCCATCTCAACACCACGAATTGAGCGAACAATATCCACAAAATTCTCTGAATCAGAGCCAACGCAGCCCTCTGCAGCAAAATCTTCACTTGTTAAGAAGCCTATCGCAATCTTTCCCTGTGCTTCTACAGTGATGCTGCTGATCAAACGCTGCTGAAGCTTTAGTCGCTTTAATGGTTGAGAACCATATACCTGCTCATTGATATATTCTGAGCGAACGCCCTCTGCTAAGAGCTTTGCTCCTACCTCAAGCGTCAATGGAGAGGTACAGCTATAGGCATAACGCCCCGTATCTGTAACAATACCAACCCAAAGTGCCTCTGCTATTGCCGCATCAAATTTGGTGCGTGGCATTGCTGCAAGAAGCTGATACACCAGCTCTGAAGTAGCTGCTGCACCCTCATCAATCAATACTTCTTGAGCAAAGCCTTCCTTGTAGCCCATGTGGTGATCAATACAAAGAGCCACTCCAATTTTAGGGAAGCTTTCTTGTAGCTGCTCTGGCAAGCGTTTTACTCCATTGCAATCAAGAACAATTAGAAAATCACTTTCTTGCAATTCCTCGTGAGAAATCACATACTCCATGCCCTGAAGAAAAGCATACTCTGGGCGAAGCTCTGAAAAGCCTGTGCAAAACGCATTAAATCCTTGGCTACGCAACCCCAAGCATAAGCCCAACATTGATCCATAAGCATCTCCATCAGGATGAATATGTGCTGAAATAACAATGCGTGTGGCAGGGTCTAATCCATCAAGATATGTGGCAATCCTCTTTAGCTGCTCTAAAAACATAGCATTATTTTCTTTATTCATTTTCAATCACCTTACTAAAGCAATTTTCTCTTGCCCACCTTAGCTCACCAAGAAGTCCCTCATTGATGTCTATTGCTGCACCACTACAGCTATTCCAGACCTCCCAAGTATAGGTTTCACACTCAAAGTGCTGGCAGCCTGATGCAGCAAGTGCCTCTGCAAAGGCTGCTGATTTTAGCTCCTCAGCTGTGCTTCCCAACAAGCCTGTTGGTGTGATGTATAGCGGCACATGGAAATGTACTCTCAACTCAGCACCCTCTTGAGAAGCAAATTCAAGTGCTTGAGGAATATCATCAGCACGATTAATTGCGCCATCTACAGTGCGTTGAACAGTCTGGTGCAAATATGTACTTTCATTATATTGTGCGAGGATTGCTCTACCCTCTAAAGAATCAGGAAGCACCATAGCTGCACTTAGTTGAACCTTGCCAATAAAAATTCCATTTGCTGTTAGCTCGCGAACAGCATCACCCAATGCTTCAAACTCAACGCTCTGGTGTGCTGTATCAAAGCAAATACCGAGGTAGCGCTCTAGCTCTTGGGTTAGTCCTGCAGCACGGAGCTGCTTAAAGAAATCAATTAGCTCAGGAGTTGTTTCTGGATAGCAGCCCGGCTCTGCCTCAATGCAAAGCACTATGCGTTTACCATATTTCTCTTCCACGGACTGCAAATGCTTTGCTGCAAGAATATAATTTTCTATTGCCTTTGCATGTGGCTCATTCCATGCCTTAAAATTTGCTGGAGAGGTAGAGATGCTTCCATATTCAACTGTCTCAGGGAGAAGCTGAGCCAAAATATTTGCAGAGCGCTTTGTGTATTCTAAGCGCTCCTCCATATCCCATGCGGGACGATATACCTCGTCCTTTACTTGGACACCATGAAAGGCACCAAAAGGGAAAGCATTCATTGTGAAGGCAAAAAGGCGGTTACTACGCATTAGCTGCAAGAGAGCTTGAATCAAAAAAGGATTTGCTATTAGCTCATCAACTGCTTTTGCAGCAAGCCTGAGCCCCACACCAAAGCGCTCACCAGGCATTGAGAATTCTTTGCCTATTGGTGCAGCAAAATCAGTTATTGCTTGCATGACATCGCCAATGCCTTCGCCCTTATGGACATTCATGCAATATGTTAAATACTTTTTACTCATAGCTTCTCCAAATTCCAGCAAAAAAGCATACTTCAACATTAAAAAGCAGGATATTATTTTTGTTCAAGCGTTTTTAATATTTCAATTGCTACTTCAAGCCCCTGTTCCGCAGCTTTGCGATACCACTTTACGGCTTCTGCATAATCCTGTGCGACACCACGACCGTTCTCGTAGCAAAGACCCAAATTATACTGGGCTGTTGCTTCTCCCTGATCTGCTGATTTACGATACCACTTTACGGCTTCTGCGTAATCTTGGGAAACACCTTGACCAAGCTCGTAGCAATAACCCAACCAAGTTTGTGCACTTGCATAATCCTGATCCGCAGCCTTACGATACCACTTTACGGCTTCTGCGTAATCCTGCTGAACGCCATGACCATAATAGTAGCAAACACCCAAATTACACTGGGCTGTTGCATTGCCTTGCTCAGCAGCCTTGCGATACCACTTTACTGCTTCTGAATAATCCTGCTGAACGCCATGACCATTATAGTAGCAAAAACCCAAATTACACTGGGCAATTGCATGGCCTTGCTCAGCAGCCTTGCGATACCACTTTACTGCTTCTGCATAATCCTGTGTGACGCCACGACCAACAAGGTAGCAAGCACCCAAACTATACTGAGCCCTTGCATAATCCGGATCTACTGCCTTGCGATACCACTTTACGGCTTCTTCGTAATCCTGCTGATTATAACACTCAACGCCCTTTTCAAATGCTTCTTTTGCAGATAAATCAGAGGTCGTACTTTCAGCAAATGCCTTGGGAAACTTATTTTTTATTTCTTGAATCTTTTCCCCATCAGAAAGAGATGACGTGCCAATCTTTTCTAGATTTTCAAGTCCAACCTTTAACGATACAGAATT
>JAZNPC010000001.1:0-56361 GCA_045589455.1 Kiritimatiellia bacterium | reverse complement strand
TTTAGATTACTATCTTGAAAGACAAGTAGCTATGACATCAAGTATATAAAAGAAAAAAAAAATGGGTTGAACCGCCGTATGCCGAACGGCACGTACGGTGGTGTGAGAGGAGGAGTTAAAACTCCTCCTACTCGATTTTATTAAATTATGAAATATTAGAGACAAAAAATCGAAATCCATAATTTTGCTATGGTATCAAAGGTATAAGCTAGTGATGCCTTAATAAAATATCCAAAGGAAATTGTATCAATACATGTAAAAATTATCATTAAACCAGCTAGGTTTAAAGAGGATATAAGTAAATATGAAATAAAAAATCCAGACCGTTCTATATCGGTTTGCTTTTGTAAAAGAGTTTTTACTGTAAAAATAAAGTGAAAAGATGAGGCCAAACCAATTAAGATTGTAAAAAAGTTGTGTAGTGCATTGCCAGCGCTAGGAAATGCTATAGTAGCGCATCCATATAAAAATAGAATTAATAATACATGAAGAGATACTATGTACGGAGATAAGACAACAATTAGATTAGGATGGCTAACATTTACACTAGCACTATCTTCATTAATTTTTAGCTTTGAAACCTTTGATCCAGTAAGTAATCCAAAAAAAGCATGTGTTAATTCATGGCAATATAAATAATGCGTTGAAAACTGTTTTATAAATACCGCGATTATAAATAATCCAGTAATAAAAGCTGATATAAAGTAGAAGAAGGGCTTAGGTAAGCCCATTAAAAAATCGTCGCTATGTATATATTGAATTAATGTACGCAGAATTCCGACACTCCAAAAATAGAGAAAAACAGATAAAAGGATAAATCCTGTTATCTTTAAAAAGTGGCCAAATTTGCTTTTTTTGTCTTTTTTATCTATTTTTTTATCTTTTGCCATAAGTTTTGGGTTGACCTAAACAGTCAAAATATTATAACATACCACTTTAACAAATCGATTTGGTTACCATTAGGAGCAATTAAACCATGCCTAATATTAAAAGTGCAATTAAGCGTGTAAAGACATCAGAAGTTAGACGTCTACGTAACAACGCAAATAAGAGCCGTCTAAATACGGCACGTCGTTCATTCTTAGAGGTTATCGCTGCTGGCGATGCTGCTAAGAGCATGGAGGCTTACAAGGAGTTCTGCTCTGTTATTGATAAGTCTGCAAAGAAGGGCGTTATCAGCAAGAATGCTGCAGCTCGTCGTAAGTCTCGTGCTTATGCTAAGCTAAATGTTGAAGCTTAATACGTTCGGTAAAGAGTTCTCAACTTTTTAAAGGCTCGGAGAATTCCGAGTCTTTTTTTATTTAATGAGGTGCTATGAGCAATCGCTCATACAACTCATTAAATTTTTCTTACCAAATACTTATACAAGCATCAATAATTTGCTCAGCTAAATCCTTACTTGCATCAGGCAAACAACGTTGTCTCGCGGAAATTGTGTCCATGCCGCTTAGGAACGTGTCTTCACCTTCATATACACGTTCAATAATTATTGCTTTTTCTGGGTCTCCTGTTAGTTTTCTAAATACAACCTTTGCCTTGATGGTCATAGTATATTCTGCAGCTTTAGTTGTGTCGTCACTATTATAGCGTAAAGTATCTTGAACATACTCAATTACCTCAATTTCTAGAATGGTGCTAGCATTTGCCTTATCACAAATGCGCATAGTTCCTTCTCGTTGAATCTCTTTTATAATTGCAGAAGTAACAGCTTCTTCGATGCCTGGCTGATTAACCTTGCTTCGAACTGTTGGCACATATACATCAGCAAGAGCTGGATCAAGTGTTGAACCAAGCTGATAACTAGCGCAACCACTACCAAAAATGGTGAGAGCTGTGATACATATGGTGTATAGAAATAATTTTATATTCATTTAATTCTCCTTTTAAATTTATTTTTCTTCTACAGCATCATCTGTTTGGGATAGAATAGCTTCTAGTTCTATTATGCGTTGATTAGCAATTTCTGCCTCCTTTGATCTTGGAAATTCTTTCACAAAGGATCTGTAGGAAATAAGTGCTGCCTTGTAATTTGGTTCTATTTTATCATAAAACTGTGCTTTTTCAAAGAGCAAAGCAGTAAGCATTGCCTCAATGGTTTGTTTATGCTTTGCTGTTGCTTCCGCATATTCGTGGTGAGGATCGGCTTGTATAGCGAGTGACATTGCAACTATTGTGTTTCTCAATGTTTTTTCATCTCGAGGTGTTTCAATTGCAATGTGATAGCGAGCGATTGCTGCACGATATAATGCCTCGTTTGCAACCTGTGTTCCCGCATAACGGCCCACCAAATCCTCATATTCAAATATCGCTTCTACATTTCTACCTGCAGCTTCATAAGCTAAACCTTTGCGGAGTAAACATTCACTTGCGCGTTCCCATTCTGGAGCATTTCTAGCAATTTGTGCAAATGCTTCTGCTACACCATCTGCGCCAATGCTACCTAAGCCTAAAAACGAATTTTCAATCTTTGCTAAAAAGTAGTTTGCAATGCGAAATTGACTATTAAGAATGTCTGTAAATGAAATACCATCAGGTAAGAGTCTTACATCATAATTGTTGATTAAATACTGATATTCTTTAAATGCCTGAAGATGTTTTTCCCTTAACTCCAATGTTCTAGCTACACCAAGCTGTGCTGTTGGAGCTTCTTGTGCTGTTGGCCATTCATATACTAAAGCATTGTATGCTTTTGTGGCAGCTTTATATTTCTTGTTTCTTTCTAATTCTTGAGCATATTCTAACTGTTCTTTGGGGGTTTCCTTCTTTGGAGAAGGTGTAAAAATCCCTTTCTGTTTGAATTCAGGTGCAGCAACAATTGATGTTCTAAGACCGGAGGAATCAAATTCGTTTCCTTTAAAATTAGCAGCTGTATTAGGTGAGTATGCTAATGCAGGATAAGTAAGGCCACAAAGCATAGAAAATATAATAAAAAGCTTAGAAAAAAAGTTTGTTTTCATAATTTTTAAAGGGGCAAATTGTCTTGATTTCATAGGGGTATTTCCGATATAATTGATTGGCGTTTAGTTAAGGAATGGCTTTAGACCTGGTTCTATTATACCAATCTAGACTATTATTATAAATAAAACTAAGCGTAGTATATCAAAAAAACGAAAGACTTTAAATATGAAAAAAGTACTTATCCCAACAAAACTTGATGCAATTGCAGCAAAGCTATTAAATGAAAATGGCGCATATAGCGTAGTTCAGGAGCCAAAAACTCAGTTAGCTGATTTGGCTGCTGCAAACCCAGATGCTTATGCAATTATTGTTCGCAGTGAAAAGGTTACTGCAGAAATTATGGATTTACTACCAAGCCTAAAGGTTGTTATCCGTGCAGGTGCTGGCTATGACAATATTGATTGTAAGGCTGCTCGTAAGCGTGGTATCGATGTGATGAACACACCTGGTGCAAACTCAAATGGTGTTGCAGAGGAGGTAATCACACTTATGCTTGCAGACGCACGTCATGTGCTAGAGGCTGATAGAACAACGCGTGCTGGTGCATGGGAGAAGAGCAAGCTAATGGGTCACGAAATCACAGGTAAGACTGTTGGTATCGTTGGTCTAGGTAATATTGGTCGCCTTGTTGCAAAGCGTTTGTCTGGCTTTGAGTGTAAGATTCTAGGTTACGATCCACTAGTTCCTGCTGAGCGCGCAAAGCAGTTCGGTATCACAACAGTTTCCCTACAGGAAATCTTCCACGAGTGCGATTTTATCTCTCTACACATTCCTGAGAATGCAGAGACACGTGGTAGCATCAATGCTTCACTTCTTTCTCTAATGAAGCCAGGTGCAACTCTTATCAACTGCGCTCGCGCAGGTATTATCGATGAGCAGGCAGTACGTGATGCTAAGGCAGCTAAGGGTATTCGCTATCTAAATGACGTTTATCCAAAAGATGCTGAGGGTCCAAAGTCTGTTGCTGATATCGCAGATATCATGATGCCACACCTAGGTGCAAATACCTATGAGGCAAATGAGACAGCTGCACGCCGTGCTGCTCAACAGCTAATTGATCTTGATGAGAAGGGTATCACAAGCTACATCGTTAACCAAGATATTCCTCGTGGTCTTGACCCATCATATTGCGAGCTAGCTTCTATGTTGGCTGTATTGACTCGTGGCTTGCTAGGCACAAATTGCCCAATCACATCTATTGAGACAAGCTTCTACGGCACTCTTGCTCCATATAGCAAGTGGTTGCTTCTATCACTTCTAAATGGTATTTGGGAGGATATTGATCGCTCAACAGATTATAACCAGGCTCTTAAGTATCTTGAAGAGAATGGTGTTAAGTATGTTGACCGTGCACCAGAAGCAAACAAGAACTACGACGCTTCTATGACTCTTGATTTGGTTTCTGTAACATCAAACAATCAGGTCCGTAAGGTAAGCGTTCGTGGTACTGTTGGTGAGAAGGTTATGATGATTTCTCGAATTGATGAGTTTGATCGTCTATACTGGGTTCCACGCGGTACAGCTCTATTCTTCGAGTACTTTGACCGTCCAGGTGTTATCGCAACAATCGGCCGCAAGCTAGCTGAGGTTGGTATCAATATTGAGGATATGCGTAACCCACACAATCCAAAGACAGGTAAGTCTCTTGCAATCCTAAGTGTTAACTCAGAGGTTTCTGAGACACTACTAAACGAAATTGCAGGAGAAATTGAAGCAACGGTTGCACACAACATCGTTCTTCCTAAATAATTACCAAGAAGAGCGAGCCCATGTGTGGCTCGCTCTTTGCATTTGTGGCAGGGTGTAATAAGGCCCTTCCACATAAATAATAAAACATTTTATTCCCAAAGGAGTGCTTTATGAATATAACTGCAGATATAAAATACATTGGTGTAAATGATCATTTGCTTGATTTATTTGAGGGTCAATACGTTGTTGAAAACGGAATGGCATATAACTCTTATGTAATCAATGATGAGAAGATTGCCATTTTTGATACAGTAGATGCCCATTTTACTGATGAGTGGCTTGCTAATGTAGCTGAAGCTATTGGTGAGCGCAGCCCTGATTACTTAATCGTGCAGCATATGGAGCCAGATCATTCTGCAAATATTTCTATATTTATGGAGCGCTACCCATCCGCAACAATCGTTGCATCTGCTAAGGCTTTTGCAATGATGAAGAATTTCTTTGGCACAGATTATGCCGAGCGTAGAATCGTTGTTGGAGAGGGTGATAAGCTTTCTCTAGGCAAGCATGAGCTTACCTTTATTACTGCTCCAATGGTCCACTGGCCAGAAGTGATTTTGACCTATGATTCTTGTGATAAAGTGCTGTTCTCTGCTGACGCTTTTGGCAAGTTTGGTGCTCTAGATGTAGAAGAGGATTGGGCTTGTGAAGCACGCCGCTATTACATTGGTATTGTGGGTAAATATGGTGCTCAGGTTCAAGCACTTCTAAAGAAAGCAGCTAATCTTGATATTCAGAAAATTTGCCCACTTCATGGTCCAATTTTAACCGAGAATTTAAGCTATTACATTAACCTTTACAACATCTGGTCATCATACTCTGTTGAGAGCGAGGGTGTGTTAATTGCGTATACATCTGTCTATGGTCATACAAAGGCTGCTGTAGAGAAATTGGCAGCAAAGCTAGAGGCACTAGGTTGCCCTAAAGTTGTTGTTAATGACCTAGCTCGTTGCGACATGGCAGAGGCGGTTGAAGATGCATTCCGTTATGGAAAATTGGTTCTTGCAACAACCACATATAATGCTGATATTTTCCCATTTATGAAGGAATTTTTGGAGCACCTAACGGAGCGTAATTATCAAAAGCGCACAATTGGTATCATTGAAAATGGTTCATGGATGCCTATGGCTGCAAAGATAATCAAAAAACACCTAGAGCATTCAAAAGAAATCACTTATTTGCCAACAACAGTGACAATTCAGTCTGCCCTTAATGAGGCTTCTGAGGCACAGCTTGATCAGCTTGCTCAAGAGCTAATTGGTTAGGGAAGAAGTTAGAATTAAGAGGCAAAAAGTGCAGTAAAAGAGGGCGCGGGCGGCTATGCCTGCGCCCCGGTTGTTTTTTTGATAGGTTTGTCGTATCCTTTTTACGAGTTTTTTGCCTACGCCTGCTCCGACAGGCGCGACTCATCACACAAGCCCAACGACCTCCGCGTCCTTCCTGACCTCCGTCCTGTCCGCCGTAGTTTTAACGTAGGTGGAAGCCTTGGTGTAGGAGGTTGCGTCTCCCGGACCTCCGTAGTCTTGCGTAGGAGGCTGCGTCCCTTTGGCGTCACGTGCATTGTTTTAGCCCTCATGCAAACCATCACGTTTTCTCGGAATTTTGGTATTCTCTAAATTTCGTAATTTACTTTAATTACTAATTATGGCATAATAAACAAGTTTTAAGTGCTATATTATATAGTTTAGAAAAAATACGAATTTTTTGAAGAGGAAAACGGTAATGAAAATCATTGAAAATGGCACAGTTACATCAGCTCAGGGCTTCATGGCGAGTGGTGTAGCCGCAGGCATCAAGGTAAATCGTTTGGATATGGCAATAATTGCATCTGATCGACCAGCTGTTTGTGCTGCTATGTTTACACAGAATCGTGTACCAGCTGCCCCTGTGCAGTATGACAAGCCATTGGCTGCTAAAGGCAACTGCCGCGCTGTAGTTGTTAATGTTGGTTGCGCTAATGCTTGCACAGGTGAGGGTGGCTATGCTGATGCTGTTGAGATGGGGCAGCTTGCTTCAGCTGCAATCAATATTCCAGTAGAGGAGATGCTTGTTTGCTCCACGGGAACAATCGGCCGTAGACTTCCTATGGATCGCGTCCGCAATGGTATTAAGCTTGCTGCTGAGGCTCTTTCATACGATGGAGGTGGTGCTGCTGCAGATGCAATCCTAACAACAGACCTTGTAGCAAAGAAATCAGCTGTTTCAATCACAATCGATGGCAAAGAAATAGTTGTAGGTGGAATTTGTAAGGGCTCAGGTATGATTTGTCCTAACCTTGCAACAACACTTTGCTTTATCACAACAGATGCAAATGTAAAGCAGTCTGCACTTCGGAATGCAACACGCGCTGCAGTGGAAAAATCCTTTAACCGTATCACAGTTGATGGTGACCAGAGCACAAATGACACATTTGTTGTTTTTGCAAATGGTGCCGCAGGTTGTGCAGAGCTTGATGAAGCACATCCAGAGTGGAGCAAGTTTGTTGAGGCGCTAACTGAGGTTGCAACAAGCCTAGCAAAGCAGATTGTTATGGATGGCGAGGGCGCAACAAAGTTTGTTGCTATCACAGTAGAGAAGGCAGCTTCAAATGCAGATGCACTTGCTGCCTGCCGCGAGATTGCAAATTCACCTCTATTCAAGACTGCCTGCTTTGGTGGTGATCCAAATTGGGGTCGCGTAATTTCAGCAGTAGGTAATTCTGGCTGTGAGGTTGAAGAGCTAAAGACAGAAATTTATTTTGACGATGTTTGCGTATTCAACAAGGGTAAGCTTGCTAGTGAAGAGGATAATGAGCGCTTGGCAAAGGTTATGGCTCAGCGTGCATTCAGCGTAACTGTTAAGCTAAACCTTGGTGAGGGAGAGGATACTGTTTATACAAGCGATCTTTCCTATGGCTATGTAAAAATCAATGGCGAGTACACAACATAAGTTTTAAGAAGCTTTTTGAAGGTGTGTTTTTATGATGGAAGAATATATTAAAAAAGCAGATACACTAATAGAGGCATTGCCATACATTGCTCGTTTTAAGGACGAGATGATTGTGGTAAAGCTTGGTGGCAGTGTAATGGAGAGCGAAGAAAATCTACGCTCTATTTTGACCGATATTGCATTTATGCGCATAGTCGGTATGCGCCCAATCGTGGTGCATGGAGGTGGTAAGGCCATTTCCCGTGGTTTGGCAAAGGCTGGCATTGAAACAAAGTTTGTTCAAGGCTTCCGCGTTACAGATGAAGCTTCCATGAAGGTGATGGAGGATGTAATCAAGAACGAAGTTAATGCCAGCGTAGTGAACATTCTTCGTGAGGCTGGTGTTGATGCTCAGCCAATGTACGGAGATAATATTTATTTTACAACTCGCAAGACAGGTAAGGATGCAGAGACAGGCGCAACAATTGATTGGGGCTATGTTGGCATTCCAATGTCAGTAGATACAGGACCAGTTCGTGAGCTGCTTCACAATGATATTGTTCCTGTAATTTGCCCAGTTGGTAAGGGCGCAGATGGTCATGCTTATAACATCAATGCTGATGTGGCAGCGTCTGCTCTTGCAAAGGCTCTTAAGCCACGCAAGCTTGCTTTTGTTTCTGATGTGCCAGGTCTATTACGTGACCCAGCAGACCCAAGCTCACTAATCAACACGATTACAGCAGAGCAGGGCCAGGAGCTAATAAATGAAGGAATTGCTGGTGGCGGAATGCTACCAAAGATACAGAGCTGCCTAGAGGCTTTGGCCGCAGGCGTTCGCAAGGTTCATCTTGTTGACGGCAGAATGCCACACTCGCTTCTGCTTGAAATATTTACTAATAACGGTGTAGGAACGGAGATAGTTAGACAATGAGTAAAAAAAATGACAATGTAGTTGAGGATTGCAGCAAATATATCATGAACACATATGCAAGGGGTGAAGAGACTCCTGTGCTTGTTAGTGGTAAGGGCTGCCGCGTAAAGGGTAGCAATGGCAATCAGTATCTTGATTTTACATCTGGTATTGCAGTGCAAAATATTGGCCACTCACATCCAAAATATATCGAGAAGGTTACAGCACAGCTTGAAAAGCTAGTTCATTGTTCAAATCTTTTCTACAATGCAAATCAGGTTGCTTTGGCAAAGAAGCTAGTTCAGCTAAGCGGTCTTGATGGTAAGGCTTTCTTCTGCAATTCAGGAGCAGAGGCAAATGAGGCAATGATTAAGCTTGCACGCCTATATGGTAGCGAGAGCGGTCGCTATGAAATCATTTGCATGAAGAATTCTTTCCATGGTCGTACAATGGGAACACTTTCTGCAACAGGTCAGAGCAAGGTTCAGAAGGGTTATGATCCACTTCTACTTGGCTTCTCTTTTGCTGAGTTCAATGACATTGCTTCAGTTAAGAATCAGATTACAGATAAGACAATTGCAGTATTGCTAGAGCCAGTTCAGGGCGAGGGTGGTGTGCTTCCTGCAACTCCTGAGTTTATGGAAGGCGTACGCGCACTTTGCGATGAGCACAATCTTCTAATGCTTTGCGATGAGGTTCAGTGCGGTATGGGCCGTACAGGTAAGTGGTTTGGCTGGCAGAATTATTCTGTAGCTCCAGACGCTTTCTCTCTAGCAAAGGCTTTGGCTGGTGGTATCCCAATGGGTGCAATGATTACATCTAAGAAGTTTGCAGATGTATTTGTTCCTGGCTCACACGCTTCCACATTCGGTGGCGGTGCATTAGCTAGCGCAGCAGCACTTGCTGTTATTGAGGCAATCGAGGATGACAAACTTCTTGACAATGCAAACAAGATGAGCGAGCTATTTATGACAGGCCTTCAGCAGTTTGCTGACAAGTACGATCAGGTGCTTGAGATTCGTGGCTGCGGTCTTCTAATCGGTATGGCTGTTGAGGAAGGCTATGCAAAGAAGATTGTTGATGAGCTATGCTTTGGTGGCTTGCTAGCATGCGTTGCTGGTCCAAATGTTGTTCGCTTCCTACCTCCTCTATCTCTAACAGAGAGAGATCTTGATGAGGCTCTAGATATGATCGATGAAACACTTGAAATCGTATTCGAGCCAGAGGAAGAAGAATAATTTCTGCTTTAAATAAATATTAAATTCTAGGAGATAAAAATGGCTCTAACAGTAGATGAAATGAAGGGACGCAAGATTGGTATTTGCGTATCCGGTGGTTTGGATAGTAAGACAATCGCAATTCGTTTACGCGAGGCAGGTGCAGATGTACTTTGCTTCACAGCTGACCTTGGCCAGCCAGACGAGAAGGATATTCGCGATGTACAGAAGAAGATGGCACCATGCGGTGTTGATACTGTAATCGTTGATGTTCGCGAGGAAATGGCAGAGGCTTGCTTCAAGACAATTATGGCAGAGGCAACCTATGATGGCGGCTACTGGAACTCAACAGGTATTGGTCGTGCTGTAACAGTTCGCAAGATTGTTCTTGAGATGAAGAAGCACGGAATCTCAACACTTGTTCATGGTGCAACAGGTCGCGGTAACGATCAGATGCGTTTTGAGCGCTACACAAATCAGTTTGCTCCAGAGATGACAGTTTATGCTCCATGGCGTGATGCAAAGCTTCTAGAGGAATTCCCTGGCCGTACTCAGATGTGCGAGTATCTAGCAAAGTATGATATTGTTGCATTCCCTGGTGGTAAGAAGCGCTATTCAACAGACTGCAATATCGCTGGTCTATCTCATGAGGCAGAGGACCTAGAGAGCATGGAAACAGCAATGACAATCGTTGAGCCAACAATGGGCGTATGGCCAATGCAGGCTCCTGATGCAATCGAGTCTGTAAAGATTAAGTTTGAGAAGGGTCGTCCTGTTGCAATCAATGGTGTTGAGATGAAGCCATTTGATCTACTTGTTGAGGCAAACAAGATTGGTGGCCGCAATGGTATTGGTATGAGCCATGCTCTTGAAAACCGCATTATCGGCACAAAGAGCCGTGGTGTTTATGAGGCTCCAGGTATGGAAATGCTTGGCAAGGCTCTTCGCTATGTTTACCAGGCAATCATGGATAAGCCATCAACAACATTGTTCGAGCAGCTATCTCGCTTTGTTGGTGTTCAGATTTACGATGGTAAGTACTATGATTTGTCAACACAGGCTGCATTTGCTGCAATCGAGAAGTTTGCAGACAAGGCAACAGGTGAGGTAACTGTTGGTCTATACCGCGGCAACATTCTATTCCAGAGCTTGACTGGCGTTGATGCTTCTCTATACTTTGAAGAGGATGCATCTATGGAAGCAAGTGAGGGCTTGAATCCTGTAAGCTCACAGGGCTTTGCAGAGATTCAGAGCGTTGAAGCTCGCTCAATGGCAAAGGCTGGTCATATCGAGGTTTAATCAATGTTGACCGCTGAGCAAGAGCAAGCAGTACGCACTTGGGCACAGGAAGGCGCGGGCTTATCTGAGATACAGACGCGCCTTGCTGAAGATTTTGATATCCATCTAAGCTATATGGACACCCGTTTTCTTGTGATGGATATCAATGCAAGCATCAAGGATAAGGAAGTGCCAGCACCAAAGCAGCCAGAGCCTCCTGCAAGAGAAGAGGCACCTGCAAGTGGTGTTGTTCATGATATTGATGCAGAGAGCGAGAGTGGTGTTGCTTCAGAGATGGGCGCTAGTATGCCAATGGGTGGCGCAAAGCCAGTCGAAGAGGGTGAGCTAACAATTGAGCTAAGCCGCATCCAAAAGCCTGGCTTTGCACTTTGTGGTAGCCTAGTTTTCCCAGATGGAGAGAAAGCAGAGTGGGGCATTACAAACGATGGCCGCATTGCTCTTGATCCAACAACAGAGGGCTATCGCCCAAGTCAGGAATACATTCGTCAATTCCAAATGAAGCTAAAGGCTCTAATAGAGTCAGCTTATTAAAGCAAAAAATCACCTTGGATTAGTGCTTCAGCTAATCCAAAGTGATGATCCAAAAACGACATAACAAAACTTTGAGAAAAATTATGCCAAAAATAGGATTTTTAGGTGCAGGAAAAATGGGAGGAGCAATTTTAGTTGCTCTAAAAAATGCAAAGGCTGCAACAAAGCTTTATGCTTGTGATGCATACCAGCCACGCCTCGACGAACTAAAGAAAAAGTATAAGGTTCAACCTGCAACAGCTCTTGAAGTAATTGAAAAATGTGATGTCGTTTTTCTAGCAGTAAAGCCTCAGGATTTAGAGCCTTTGCTTAAGTCTGTGGCAGAGTCTAAGAGCTTTACTCGCCCACTTTATATTTCTATCGCAGCAGGAAGAAAACTAGAATGGTTAGAGGCACTTCTACCAAAGGCAGCAATAGTTCGTGCAATGCCAAACCTTGCAGTGTCTGTTGCTGAAGGAATGACAGGCTATGCAATTGGTTCAAAGGTGAAGAAGAGTCAAGCTGCATTAGCAGGAAAGCTTCTTGCATTAACAGGCAAAGCAGTGCAGTTAAAGGAGGAGCAGCTAGATGCTGTTACTGCACTTAGTGGTTCAGGTCCTGCATTTATGGCATACGTTGTTCAGGCGATGATTGATGGAGGAGAGGCTCTTGGTTTGCCTGCAGATGCGGCAAAAATACTTGCTCTTCAAACAATGCTTGGGACAGCAAAAGTATTACAATCCTCCGACGGTTCAATTTCTGATTTTATTAAAGCTGTTACCTCTGCTAAAGGAACCACAGCAGAGGGTCTCGCTGTTCTCGAAAAATCTGCTGTTAAAGGCACAATGAAGAGAACGCTTGCTGCTGCGGCACGTCGCAGCAAAGAGCTAAGCAAAATATAATTTTACTTTAACTCAAAATGGCAAAAAAACGTTCAAATTTTAATATTCATATACCATATGGTTTGCGAAGCACTACGACTAGTGTGTCTAAAAATAATACAGTAGACTCTCAGTATGATATCGCAGAAATAAAACGCCGAGCAATAATTAAGGCGGCTATAATTCCCTTTGTTCTTATATTGATTGTTTGTATATCAATTATTGTTGGTTCTTGTCAAAATGAAACCAAAAAAAATAATGATGTTGTAAACACAGATGTTAAAACTAAAACAGATTCAAATTCTCAGCCTAAGGATAAAAATAGAGGCGTAGATTTAGTAAATCCTGTTCGCCCTGCACCAGAAAAATTTCCACGAAATGCAAAAAGGCCAAATGTGCGTGAGCGTGATGCTTCTGGAGAAATAACAAATGGAAAATTTTCTCCTGGCCGCGATTTAATTTATGTAACTGATTCTCGTGTTTGGTGGGAGAGCGATAATGATGGAGATTCGGATAACGAGTGCGATCATTCTATGCATCGTGCAATGGAAATACCATTCCGGAGACTTGTAAATCTTGTTGAGTCACAAACCAAATGGCAGCTTCGTGTTCAAGAGACATATAGACCAGAAGGCATTCATTCAGGCAAATCCCTTCATAAGGAAGGTCGTGCATTAGACATAACTTTGGGCTATAAGAATGGAGAAAAGCTTAAAACACCAGCAGAAAAGCATGAGGCATATGAAAAGCTAGCTAAGCTTGCATGGCAGGCTGGCTTTGATTGGGTTTATTATGAATATGGTTCTGGCGATGGTTCACATATTCATGTGTCTGTAAAAGCTAATCGTCCATTTTTGACAACAGATAAGAAATAATATTTAACTAGGAGAAATGCAATGAAAGGAAAGCTAAAGGGAGTAGTAGATGCTAAGGGCTCTTCTGCCGGCAAGTACTTTGCCATAAATTATGGACCAATGCCACGCTTTAAGGCATTGATGATGGAGCTTTGCATTTTTCTTTTTGGAAATATGCCTGGTGCTGCAGGACTACTTTTTAGATCTAAGCTCTATCGTTGCTTCTTAGGAAGCTGCGGAAAAAAGCTTGTTATTGGCCGTGGAGTAACCCTACGTCATCCTTCAAAAATACATTTTGGTGATGGTGTTATACTTGACGATAATAGCGTAGTAGATGCAAAGGGCGAGGATAACGAAGGCATTACTTTTGGAAACAATGTATATATTGGTAAGAATTCCATTGTATATTGTAAAAATGGAAATATTACTCTTGAGGATAAGGTAAATATTTCTGCTAATTGCATAGTGTTTTCTTCAAATTCTCTAACTATGCGTCAGGGAAGTATGGTTGGTGCATATTGTTATTTCTTGAGTGGTGGTGAATATGATTATGCCGACCCAACACCTTTTGCAGAGCAAAGTGGAATGTGCACAAGGGGACCACTTGAGATTGGTGCAAATTGTTGGTTTGGCACACGCGTAACAGTTTTAGATTCAACTGGTACAATTGGTGAGCATTGTGTATTTGCAGCAGGAGCTGTTGTTACAAAACCAACCGAGCCAAATGGATTATATGTTGGTGCTCCAGCAAAATGTGTGAAAACAATATAAGCAATATTTGCTTTAAAATTTAAGGAGATATAAAATGGATTTATTAGTTCTTGCCGCCGGAATGGGTAGCCGCTATGGAGGCCTAAAACAGATGGACCCAGTTGGCCCTAATGGAGAATTTATTCTAGATTATAGCGTACGCTTTGCTAAAGAGGCTGGCTTTGACAGAGTAGTTTTTGTTATTCGCAAGGATATTGAGAAGGATTTTAAGGAAATCGTTGGTTCTCATTGGGAGGGAAAATTCAATGTTGCTTATGCAATCCAGGATTTGAGCGATTTGCCAGAGGGCTTCTCTGTTCCAGAAGGAAGAACAAAGCCATGGGGTACAGCACATGCAGTATTGGCAGCACGCAATGTAATTTCCGATACTTTTGTTGTTGTAAATGCTGATGATTTTTATGGTGCAGAGGGCTTTAAGCTTGCATACGACTATCTAAAGCAGACGGAGAATGAGCCAAATACATTTTGTATGGTTGCTTATGAATTATCAAAGACACTTTCAAAGTATGGTGGAGTTTCTCGTGGTGTTTGCGAAATAGATGATGAAAGCTTCCTTACAAAAATTACAGAGCGTTTAGCTCTTCAGCGTGAGGCAGATGGTATAATTCGTGATTCAGGTGAAGCTTTTGCAGATAACACTCCTGTTTCTATGAATCTATTTGGCTTTAAGCGTAGCTATATGGATGCATTGATTGCTAGGTTCCCAGAATTTCTAAAGCAGAGCGAAGGCAATCCAAAGGCAGAATACCAAATGCCAACCGAGCTAGGCACAATGCTAAAAGCAGGAACAGTAAAGGTTAAGCTTTTGCGTACAAAATCAGAATGGTTTGGTGTTACAAGTCGCGAGGATCGTGCAGAGGTTGTTGAGAAACTCAAGAACATTTAAGGATTGGTGAATAAAATGACAAAACAAGCAGGCTTTTCATTAGTTGAAATTCTTATTGCAATAAGTATTATGGTGCTTTTGGGTACTATTGTTGGTATTGCTTTAAATGATTTACCGACCAAGGGTCGCTATGATGCAGCGAAGATTCAGGTTGAATCATTTAAAACAGCAATTCAGCTTTATATTGCAGATAATGGATTAGCACCAACACAAAAGCAGGGCTTAGAGGCATTGGTTGTAAAGCCAACAGAAGCTCCTGTTCCAACAAATTATAAGCCAGAAGGCTATCTTGATTCTCGTGAGGTGCCACTAGATCCTTGGGGTAATGATTATGCATATCTCGTTCCTGGCAGCAATGGTGAGCCATTTGAGGTAATATGCTATGGTGCAGATGGAGAAGTCGGCGGCGAAGGCTATGATGCTGACATCTCCAGCACAAAATAACAACGGGCACGTATAATCCCTCTATACTAGATCTATTGGAAAATTTCTAATGGGCTTGGGGTTACGCAATAAGAATATAAACTATGATGAAGGCTGGTTTTTTGTTACTTTTCAAGTGGCACAAAACAAAAGCCTTCTTGGTGCTATTGTAGAAGAACAATGTATCCTCAATGAACTAGGTAATGCGATTGAAGAAAACATTCAAAAGCTCCCCCAAACATATAAAAATGTATATATAGACAAGCATGTGGTGATGCCCAATCACATACACATGATAGTGAAACTGTCTGGGTCTGGGTCTGGGGGCAGAGCCCCAGACCCACGATATAATGGTGGTGTGGGATATCGCTCTTCTTCTAATTCCGCTAGTTTGGGGCATTGCTCTTCTAATATCGTGGGTTTGGGGCTCCGCCCATCTTCTAATATCGTGGGTTTGGGGCTCCGCCCCCAAACCCAAACCAAAAATTTATCTCAGATTATTGGTGGCTTTAAAAGCTATACCTCTAACATTTATTTAAAACTAAAAAAACAAAATAAATGTCCAGATATAGGTGCAAAACTATGGCAGTCAAGCTACTATGATGTTCTTATTTCAAATCATCAAAAACTTGAAAATATAAGAAATTATATAGAAAATAATCCTAGAAATTGGGAGCAGGATCGCTTCGGTTCAGTCACGCAATTTTCTCTTGGTAATATAGAGCTACTAAATGAGCCTCTAACTGCATTTGTTGCAAGTGAAGGACTAAATAACGGCAAGATGCAATGTATAAAAAAAGGTTTTGAAATAGATTCTGCTCAAAAGAATAATCCTGTAATTTCAACCTTTAGTAGCTATGAAGAAAGATGCGTTTTAGAAAAATGCTTGGCAAAAAATCGCCCCATAATAAAGGTGTGCCCTGGAGGTATTCCTTCTGCAGTAGATGAAAATTTAAAGCAAGCTATTGATGAAAATAGATGCTTATTAATTTCTCCTATTGGATCTGAAGTAGGAATAAACAAGCAAAGAGCAAATGTGTGTAACTTTTATGTTTTAAAAAATGCTGAGGAAATATGGATTGGACACATTCGCCCAGGTGGAAGCCTAGAATCAATTTTGAAAGGAATTAATCTATGAAGCATTTATGTATAGTTTCAGACCAATTAATGCCAAATTTTTCTTCTGTTGTATAAAAATCTGCCATGCAACACAATGTTAGGCTTCATGAAATTTTTAGAATATACTGTATTCATTGTATTCCATTAGCTAATAGTTTTATCATTTCGGGAATATGGGCATTGAGTTTATTTTTCGGTGTATTTTTATTTTGACACATCATATTTTTCCAACAAATTTCAAGTTGTACTTGAAATTTGTTGGAAAAAAGAATATATTACTCCTTGTTATAAATGTATGGAGGTATTATGATTTCTCGAAAAATAGAAACTCAGCTACGTAACCTATCAAAAATGTATCCAGTTGTAACTATTACTGGACCTCGGCAATCTGGTAAAACAACACTTGCTAAAGCCGTTTTCCCTACATATAAATATGTAAGCCTTGAGAATCTAGATGTTCGTGAAATGGCTCAAAAAGACCCAAGAGGATTTTTGAAATTATATTCTGCACCTGTAATCCTTGATGAAATCCAACGCGTGCCTGAATTGTTAAGTTATATTCAAACGATTGTGGATGAAACAAATATTGCTGGACAATATATTCTTACAGGTAGTCATCAACCGCTTCTTGGCCAAAGTGTTGCACAATCGCTTGCAGGAAGAACGGGTATATTAAAATTATTACCACTTTCAATGGAAGAACTTAATAATGCAGGTATAAGCTTAGATCGTGATGAATACCTATATAATGGCTTTATGCCTCGATTGTATGATAAAGGTATAGATTCAAGAGATCTTTATCGAGATTATTTTTCTACATATGTTGAAAAAGACTTGAGAATGATATTAAATATTAAAAACCTCTCTTCTTTTGAAACTTTTATTAAACTATTAGCAGGAAGAGTAGGGCAGTTGATAAATTTGTCTTCGCTCAGTAATGATGTTGGGGTGTCTTCACAGACACTACAGCAGTGGTTGTCTGTGCTCGAAGCAAGCTTCATAATATTTAGATTACCATGTTATTATGAAAACTTTGGTAAGCGGTTAGTGAAAAGTCAAAAACTTTATTTTACAGAGGTTGGGCTTGTTTCTTGGCTTTTAGGCATAAATTCTTATGAACAGGTAGCAAGGGATCCTTTATTAGGAGGACTTTTTGAAAATATGGTAGTGATTGAAGCTCTCAAGCATCAACTAAATTTAGGAAAATTGCCAGAACTATATTTTCTCCGTGATTCACAAGGCATGGAGGCAGATTTGGTTTATCGGGCTAATCATAACCAATTAGTGCCAGTTGAAATAAAAGCAAGTGCCACATGGAATGATGATTTTTGTAAAAATTTGATAAAAATGAAAAAGCTTTCATCCAAGTTTACCGATGGGTATGTAATATATAGTGGAGAACTATCTCCAGAAATAGATGGGGTTAAATTTTTAAATTATAAGAATACATCATCAATATTTTTATAACCCACCACAACCAAAAACGGTAGATGTGAGTTGCTCTAACGTCTCTTGTCTAATGTTCTATCTTCGCATTTCTAGCTACCACGCCAACTCTACAAAATCTAACTACTACTTTTGTGATTACACCTTAATCCCCCGAAAAAAAATGGCATTTTTTGTTGCTGAAATTAAAAAAGAGTGTTGACTATTTCGGCCAAAATATCGCATAATAATAACTCATTTGTCTTATAGCCCGGTTTACTCCTGCGGGTTACATCACAAAAAAACTCGAATTTTTAAGCTGTTTGCTTTCAGAGTTCCCTCCTCTATATATAAAGTAATAGGTTTAAATAATTCTTAGCAAAAGAAATACAGGAAATAAATGAAAACATTCGTACCAAAAGATCCAGGTGACAACCGCAGATGGTTAGTCGTTGATGCAGCTGGCAAGACAGTAGGTCGCCTTGCTGTACAGATCGCTAACGCACTTCGTGGCAAAGATCAGCCAACCTACACTCCATGGGTAGATACAGGCGCATTCGTAATCGTAGTAAACTGTGAGAAGGTTAAGTTCACAGGTAAGAAAGAGCAAGAGAAGATTTACCAGCACTACACAGGCTGGCGCAGTGGTCTTTATGAGACAACAGCTGCTCAGATGCGCGTAAAGCACCCAGATTGGATTATCAAGAAGGCTGTAGAAGGCATGCTTCCAGGCAACAAGCTTGCTCGTGAGATGATGCGTCGCCTTAAGGTCTATGTAGGCCCAGAGCACCCACACGCTGCTCAAAAGCCAGTAGCTATGTAATTTCACACCAATAACCGATAAGGACAGAATATGGCAGACAAGAAAGTAGATTATATCTCAGCTGCAACAGGTCGTCGTAAGACAGCAGTCGCACGCGTTCAGCTCTCAAATGGTACTGGTGTGTGTGCAGTTAATCGCCGTGACACAAAGGAATACTTCAAGAGCGATGCTCTTCTAAAGTATGTATTCCAGCCACTAGAGATTGCTGGTGTTGAAGGTAAGTTCGACATCAAGGCATTCGTAAAGGGCGGCGGTATCTCAGGTCAGGCAGGCGCAGTTCGCCACGCTCTTTCACGTGCTCTATGTGAAGCAGATTCTTCACTACGTGCAGCATTGAAGGCAGCAGGTTGCTTGACACGTGACCCACGTATGAAGGAACGTAAAAAGCCAGGTTTGCGCGGTGCACGCCGTCGCTTCCAGTTCTCAAAGCGTTAATCCTACGTACTTTGTTATCGGCAGCGGGCATCTCTATTGGGGTGTCCGTTGTCGTTTATATTATACTATCGCTTATTAAAAGTGTTTGTTGCCTTTAAATTTAAAATAAAAGGCACTAGTTTAACAAAAATATGTCAATAAAGAGTTTTTTCAAAACTATAGCAACTAAGCTTAAAACTGTAGTTGCAAAAAAGGACTCCCTTTCTGCTAATACTAAGCAAAACAAAAAGGGAAAGAATCCTAATACACAAAACTCCTCTAAGAAGACAAAAAATAATAAGCAAGGTCCTAATAAAAATAAGCAACAGCAAAAAAATCCTGTAAACAAGAAAAATAATCAGCAGGGTAAGAAGGACCAAAATAATAAGCAAAATGCTAAGCAAGGCAATAAGCCTCAGCAGCAGGGTGGTAATAAACAAAACAACAAGCAAAAGAACCACTCACAAAAGCCACATCAGCAAAAGCAACCACAGCAGGCTGATAAAGGCTCAATTTCACGCGAGGAAATTGCTAAGGCTCTTCAAGAGGATAAATTCTTTGCAATCCCACCAGTTGAATTATCTTGGGATTTATCAGAATTTCATGTTCCAGTAGTGGACGATAAGAAGCGCTTCCATGAATTTGATTTACCAAATCCAATCATGCACGCTATCTATGATTTAGGCTTCCAATACTGCACACCTATTCAGGCAGAGACATTAGATAAAACAATGTCTGGGCTAAATGTGGCAGGTAAGGCTCAAACCGGTACAGGAAAAACAGCCGCCTTCCTAATTTCTATTTTAAAGCGAATGCTAAGCAATGTGGAAAGCCGTCCAATAAAGATTGGCCGCCCAGCAGCGCTTGTTCTAGCACCAACCCGCGAGCTAGTAATGCAAATCCAAAAGGATGCAGAGGCACTAGGTAAATATTGCGGTCTAAGAAGTATTGCAGTATTTGGTGGTATGGACTATGATAAGCAGCTAAAGACTGTGCTTGAAGCTCCTATCGATCTAGTTGCTGCCACACCAGGCCGCCTACTAGATTTCTGCAGAAACCATGTGCTAGATTTACGCGGAATCCAAACCCTCGTTATCGATGAAGCAGATCGCATGCTAGATATGGGCTTTATTCCTGATGTTCGCCGCATTGTTCGCCTACTTCCAGAAAAGAATATGCGCCAAACGCTTCTATTTTCTGCAACACTTAATGATGAAGTAATGCGCCTAGCAGAGCAGTGGATGCCAAACCCAGTTCAGGTTTCAGTTGACCCTGAGCACGGCACTGTTGACACAATTCGTCAGCTAGTATATCCAATTGCAGCCCGCGAGAAGTTTACGGTTCTATATAATATTCTAAAGAGCGACAAATATGGTCGTATTATCATCTTTAGAAACCGTAAGCGTGATTGTGAGGAGTTAGTTTATAGACTAGCTCGCCAAGGTATCACAGCAGAAATGCTTTCTGGAGATGTGGATCAGAAGAAACGTTGCCGCATTCTTGAGGATTTCCGTAGTGGAAAGATTAAGCTAGTTGTTGCAACAGATGTTGCTGGCCGTGGAATCCATGTTGATGACATTTCTCTTGTTGTAAACTATGATTTCCCATATGAGGCAGATGACTATATTCACCGTATCGGCCGTACTGGCCGCGCAGGAACAATGGGAACAGCAGTTTCCTTTGCTTGTGAGGATGAGTCCTTTATCATTCCAGATATTGAGACACTCCTAGGTGAGCCACTACACTGCCAGCAGCCTGCAGATGAGCTATTTGCTGAGGTGCCTGCACCAACAACAGATGTGCCACGCAAAAAGCCATCATCCAATAATGGAAGTGGAGCTCATGCTCGTGGCTTTGGAGGCGGACGTAAGCCTCAAGGTAATTTTAGACGCGGACCTCGTCCACCAAAAAAATAACCTCCATATACAATAAAAGAAAATTTAAAATCTAATACTCAAAACAAGGATAATTAATATGAATAATGTTAAGAAAGTCGCAATTCTAACTGCAGGTGGTTTAGCACCATGCCTAAGCTCTGCAATTGCTGCTCTAATCGAGCGTTATACAGATGTAGCTCCAGAGGTAGAGATTATTTGCTACGTTGGTGGCTATAAGGGTCTTCTAGAAGGTAAGAGCATCACAGTAACTCCTGAGATGCGCAAGAACATCGCTGTTCTATATAAGCACGGTGGCTCCCCAATCGGTAATAGCCGCGTTAAGCTAACAAACATCAAGGACTGCGTAAAGCGTGGCCTTGTTAAGGAAGGTCAGGACCCACAGAAGGTTGCTGCAGATCAGCTTGTTAAGGATGGCGTAGATGTTCTTCACACAATCGGTGGTGACGACACAAATACAGCTGCAGCAGATTTGGCTGCATTCCTAAAGACAAATAACTATGCTCTAACAGTTGTTGGCCTACCAAAGACAATTGACAATGACGTATATCCTATCCGTCAGAGCCTAGGTGCATGGACAGCTGCAGAAGAGGGTGCTAAGTTCTTTGCTAATGTAGTTGGCGAGCACAATGCAAACCCACGCATGCTAATAGTTCACGAGGTTATGGGCCGTAACTGCGGTTATCTAACAGCAGCAACAGCTGTTGAGTATCGTAAGCTACTAGATAAGATGGAATTCGTTCCTGGTATCGGTCTAAGCAAGGATCGCAAGGAAATCCACGCTATCTACATCCCAGAGCTAGCATTCGACGTTAAGGCAGAGGCTGAGCGTCTACGCAAGATTATGGATGAGGTTGACAATGTTAATATCTTCGTTTCTGAGGGTGCTGGCGTTGAGACAATCATCAAGGAGATGGAAGCACGTGGCGAGGAAGTTCCACGCGATGCATTCGGTCATGCAAAGCTTGATGCTATCAACCCAGGTGCATGGTTTGCAAAGCAGTTTGCTCAGATGCTAGGCGCTGAGAAGACAATGGTTCAGAAGTCTGGTTACTATAGCCGTGCTGCTGCATCAAATCCTGCTGATAAGGAGCTAATCATTAAGTGTGCTGATAAGGCAGTTGAGTGCGCAATGATGGGCATCGGTGGTGTTATTGGTGAGGACGAGAACAACAACAACGAGCTACGTGCTTGTGAGTTCGAGCGCATCAAGGGTGGTAAGCCATTTGACACAGATCAGGCTTGGTTCAATGACCTACTAGCTGCTATCGGTCAGCCAAAGGGTGAAAAGGTTGAAGTAAAGCACTAATCGCATTTGCTTAATAAATAAAAAAGGCGTCCTCCGGGGCGCCTTTTTGTTTTAGTATCTTAGACTTCAGAATGTAACCTTAATTTGTGGTTGCCACTAATGATGATTATTTGGTGATTGGTTTTAATGAATCTCGCCAAATAATTTGTGGTTGAATCTTGATGGTTGTTAATGGAGTTTTATTTGTTAAATGCTCAACCATCATATCTGTTGCCTTTTCAGCAATTTCCTCAGACATTGAGTCAAAGGTTGTAATAGAAACATTGCTATAGTTTGATAGGGTGAAATTATCACCACCACAAATCATTACATCCTCAGGAACGCGTAGCCCTAGAGATTGTAAATGGAGCTCCACAGTAATTGCCATAAGGTCGTTTGCACAAACAACTGCGTCTGGCTTAAAGTCTGTAATTTCGGATAGACGAGATGTAAGCTCCTCAACAAAATCCTCTGTTTTTAGTTCAATTTGCTTTGATTTAATATTAGGAGCTGTCTTTAAGGCTTCTGCAAAGCCAGCATGACGTTGAGAGAAGGAGAAGCCGTGCTGTGAACCAACTCCACAAATACGCTTTGCTCCATTATCAATACATGCCTTTGTTAGTCTATACACAGGCTGAAATTGCTCTGTATAAACGGCAGGATACTCGTCAATCTTATTTGTTAGAAAAACAAATGGAAACTCTCCATCAAATAGTTCTTTGTGGAAGCTGTGCTCTGGACGTGCACCCCAAATGAAAAGTCCGTCAATTTCGTTGCGTTTGAAAATATTTATATATTCACGGCTCTCAACAAAGGTTGAGTCGTAATATATAGGTAAGCAACGATATCCCTTAGCAAAGAGACAACGACAAAGCGAGAATAGGAGCTTAGAAAGGTCCTCTGTGCGCTTAAAATTGTCATGACAAGCCACAAAGCCAATCACTTTAGATTTCTTTGCAAAGAAGCGTGATGCATGAATACTTGGGTGATAATCAAGCTCATTACAAATAGACAAAATCTTGTCACGAGTTGCCTGAGTTACAGGAATTTTGCATTCCTTACCGGAAAGCACTCGTGAAACTGTAGATGGAGCTGTGCCAGAAAGCTCAGCAATTTGTTTAATTGTAATCTTCTTCTTAGGCATCTTTAATGATTGAAATTTGTGGCTTTGAGTTCAATCTAACCATTAGCTGTAATTGTTGGCTGTTGGTTATTGATTTTTGTATCGTTATAATGATGCGTTAAGCTTTGCATCAGCAGCGACAACCTTGTCACGTAGCTGCTGCTTGCGCTGTAGTAAGCGTTCAGCCAAAGCGGCATCACCAAGTGCAAGAATCTCAGCAGCTAGGATTGCTGCATTAGTTGCACCAGCAGAGCCTAGAGCAACTGTTGCTACAGGAATGCCAGATGGCATCTGAACTGTTGCTAGAAGAGCATCTAGACCGTTTAGAGCGCCACCCTGAACAGGAATGCCAATTACAGGAAGTGTTGTGTGGCCTGCAATAACACCAGCAAGGTGTGCTGCACCACCAGCGGCTGCAATAATCACCTTGATGCCACGCTCACGTGCTGTTGCTGCATATTCGCAAGCAATATCAGGAGAGCGGTGTGCAGAGATAACGCGAACCTCGTGTGGAATCTCAAACTCGTTCAAGAAATCGTGAGCCTTTACTACTAGCGACCAATCAGAGTCGCTACCCATTACGATACTTACTACTGGTTTTGCGTCCATATTAAATTATTCCTTTTCTAGCTTTAGTGCACGGTGTGCAATGTCAGTGCGATACTCAGCACCATCATATTTAATCTTTAAAATTGCGCGATATGCCTTAGCAACGGTTTCGTGAAGATCTGGGCCGTGAGCAGTTACGCCTAGGACTCTGCCACCAGCAGTAACAACAGTGCCATTCTTAAGTGCTGTACCAGCATGGAATACATCAACATCCTCATCCTGCTCAGCTGCTGCGATACCCTCAATTGGATTATCCTTGTCATATTTGCCAGGATATCCACCTGCAACCATAACAACGCAAACACAATTGCCTGGCTTCCACTTAATCATATCCTTTGATAGAGTGCCATCAATACATGCATTCATTGCTTCAACCATGTTGAAGTCCATGCGTGGTAAAATTGATTGAGTTTCTGGATCGCCAAAGCGGCAATTGAATTCAACAACGCGTGGGCCTGTTGGTGTTAGCATGATACCTGCGTAAAGGATGCCTTTATAAACAATGCCACGCTTACGCAATTCTGCAACAACTGGCTCAAGAATGCGATTCTGAACAACGGCTAACATGTCCTCTGTAACGCATGGAGCAGGGGAGTAAGAACCCATTCCGCCTGTGTTAGGACCTTTGTCATTATTTAGTAGACGCTTGTGATCCTGAGCAGATGCTAGAGGAACGATGTGCTCACCATCAACAAATGCTAGAATTGATGCTTCTTCACCTGTCATAAATTCTTCAATTAAAACCTCAGAAGCAGATTCGCCAAATGACTTTGTGATAAGCATTGTGTCAATTGCTTCCTCAACCTCTGCTTGATTCATACAAACAGATACGCCCTTGCCAGCAGCTAGTCCATCTGCCTTTAGCACAACAGGGATACCAAATTCCTTAATCTTAGCACGTGCCTCATCTGGTGTGTGTACAACAGCGCAGCGAGCTGTTGGCACGCCTGCAGCAATCATAACATCCTTTGCAAACTTCTTGCTGCCTTCCATTTGAGCAGCTGCCTTGCAAGGACCAAATGCACGGATGCCTTTTTCTGTAAGTGCATCGGTTAGACCTAGGCATAGAGGAACCTCTGGGCCAATGATAACCAAATCTGGGTTGTTTTCTAATGACCAAGCAACAATGCCTTCAATATCGTCTGCCTTGATAGGAAGATTTGTTGCCAAACCTGCTGTTCCAGCATTGCCTGGAGCGCAATATAGCTCAACATTAGGCTCATCTTTGCGAACCTTCCATACGATTGCGTGCTCGCGGCCACCATTACCGATTACAAGTATTTTCATAATTTATACTCCGTGGGTTTAATCTTGTTTTTCAGCAGCATTTACTTCTTGTGGGTTTGAAGCGGATTGAGTAGAAGCAGGTGCTTCCGTTGCTGCTTTGTCAGGAGAGTTTGGGTTTGCATTAGGGTTTTTATTTCCCTTCTTACGTCTCCTGCGTTTTTTCTTTTTCGGTGTAGTTCCTTCTGCCTCCTGAGACTGTTCTTGCTGCTGTTGAGGTTGCTTAACCTTTTTAGCATTTGAGGAGTGAGGGAACATGTCATATTCATCTTTTTGCTCTTGCTGTTTTGGCTCAAGCGGATTTATTTCGACAAATTTTTCAAAGCCATTTTTCCATGCTTCTATTTCACCTAATGCCTCTGAATCATCTCTTGCGATAGCAGAGATTTCCCATAGCGCTTGAATTAGTGGATAAGCTTGCTTGGAATATAGCTTGTTTCTCTTTAATTGCTTAGACTTATAAAAATCATAGCTAACTAATGCCTCTGCAACAGAGAAGCAAATTAGCTTTGGTAGATTCCAAGCAGGTGTGGAAAATGGAGATTTAAAGATTTTGAAAATTAACTGATTGGCTAACTCGTAGCGTTCTTCCATAGAAGCAGAAGGTGAAATCTGAGAAAGATAGATTGGCGCAATGAGAGAGCTCATTTTGAGTGCTACATCAGAGATGAATGTGCGAGATTGCTTATCATCAGTGTTGTAGTTTTCATTTAGCTTATCAAAGGCAGCAAGGTAATCCCAAAGATTAGACTTTTTACCACCAGAGGTTTTTAAATAATCTTCAATTTCTGGTAGAAGTCTTGCCATTAGCTTTGAATCCCAAAGCTTGCGAAAGGATGTTTCTGCCTTTGAAAAAGCAAAAAGACGCATTGTTTCTTCAAAAATACGTGGCTTTGATGCTTGAAGAATTTCATCTCCATGCTTAGCAATCGCTTTTAAAGAATCTGAATGAATCTTAAAATCAAGGCGAGTAGAGAGACGGATTGCACGTAGCATGCGCACTGGATCTTCACGAAAACGGATGTTTGGATCACCAATTGAACGTAGAACGCCATTCTCTAGGTCCTTCATACCACCTGTGTAGTCAATGATAGAGGATGTCTTTAAATCATAGAAAAGTGCATTTACTGTAAAATCGCGGCGTTGTGCATCTTGCTCTGGTGTACCAAAGAGATTGTCTGCATCCTGATATAGTGCACCAACGGCTTTTGAATCTGTGTCCTCGTTTGGATTTGGAGCGCGTCTAAAGGTGGAGGTTTCTATTTGCTTGCTTCCAAAAACAATTAGAGCAAGTCTAAAGCGTCTACCAATTAGAAAAGCATTTTTAAAAAGCTGGCGTATTTGACGAGGGCGGGCATTTGTTACAATATCAAAGTCCTTTGGGGTGCGACCAAGCAAAATATCCCTTACACCACCACCAACGAGGTAAGCGGTGTAACCAGCTTTATTGAGTCTATGGATGACGTTTAGTGCATCTCTGTCAATATTGGCTGGTGAAATTTTTTCATTTAACTTATTTTTTTTGCGCAAAATTAGGGACATCATAATATAAGGTGACCTAAATTAATTAGGATTGTCCTTTCTTTGATTTGCGCATTTCAGAACGAAAATGAGAAAGCATTTTAAAAAATCTTATTGTATCGCGTATTGGGCGAATTTTGCTCTTTTCGTTGCCATAAATAGTTGACGTAGGTGCTTCAGCAATTGAAAACCCATTTAATGATGCTTGAAGTAGGTATTCAGATTCTGCAGTAAAACCACCAGAAAAACAATTTATGCATACAGGCAGAACCTTCGCCGTATATAGCCTAAATCCGTTTTGTGTGTCGGACACCCTTTGTCCTAGACTTCTACTGAGGAGCCAGCTCATAAATTTGTTTGTTAGAAATCGGATAAATGGCATCCCTTTTGTATTTGCCATACGAGAGCCAACAATCATATCTGCATTTGTTTCGTTCCAAGCATTAATAAAATTAATAATTTCTGCAGGAGAATGTTGCCCATCACCATCAAGTGTAATAACAGCATCATAATTATTCTTTATGGCATGTGTAAAGCCTGTAACCATTGCGGCGCCTTTGCCCATGTTTTTCTCATGTATAATAACATGTGCACCAGCTGTGCGAGCCTCATCAGCAGTTTTATCATGGGAGCCATCGTCAATAACGATAACATCACCTAGACCTACTTGGATAGCTTGGCTAGCAACATTACGTATGGCTGATTCTTCCTTGTAACAAGGAATAAGAATCATTATTTTACGTTGTGGTGTTTTGTCTTCCATAAAGAATTCTTTTTTACTCAATTAGTGGTTAGAATATTTAACCAAAAATACGCTAATTTTTCAAGCAATTGTTGGACAATAAAACACTTAAAATGAAGTGGATTTTAGGGGGGTAGTATAACTTATAAATGACAATATATTATAAGAGAACCTTATTGTTTTATTTAAGCAGAACATAAGTAATAACGATAAGTTCACGCTCGTACCGCCATTCATTCGTTATATAACCTATTTTTCCTAATAAAAAAGGCGCCACCTTTGGACGCCTTTTTTAATTATTGCTTCTTTGACCAAGAATCGCGTAGGGTAGCAATTCTATTAAATATTGGTGCTCCCTGTTTTGATTCAATTGCATCTGCGCAGAAGTAACCCATGCGCTCAAATTGAATCTGTGCGCCTGGTGCTAGGTCTGCAACTGCTGGCTCAGCAAGTACTGTTGCATTTACAAGTGAGTCAGGATTTAGAAATTCTAGGAAATCCTTTTCTGAATCCGCCAATGGGTCCTCTACAGTAAATAGGCGATCATATAGGCGAACAGGTAGCTCAACCGCATGCTTTGCAGATACCCAGTGAATTGTGCCGCGTACTACACGACCATCTGGGCTGGTGCCGCCACGTGAATCAAGATCCATTGTGCCATGAATCTCTAATAGCTTGCCATTCTCATCCTCAACAATGTGTGTGCAAGTGAATAGGCATGCATAGCGTAGGCGAACCTCTCTACCAATTGCTAGACGATAGAACTTCTTAGGTGGGTCCTTCATAAAGTCAGCTCTCTCAACCCAAAGCTCTTTGCTAAATGGAATCTGGCGCTCACCAGCAGCTGGGTCCTCAGGATTGTTGATACCTGTGAAGAATTCTTCCTCATTCTCTGGATAGTTATCAATAACAAGCTTCACTGGGTCAAATACACCTAGGTAGCGAGGAGCTGTCTTGTTTAGCTCTTCACGTACTGCCTGCTCAAGGATAGACATATCTGTGTTACTGATGTATTTTGTTACACCAATTCCTTCGCAGAACTTGCGAATAGCAGCAGCAGGGTAGCCACGGCGGCGCATACCGCAGATTGTTGGCATACGTGGGTCATCCCAGCCATTAACACGCTTCTCCTGAACTAGCTGTAGAAGCTTGCGCTTTGACATTACTGTGTAGGTTAGGTTTAGACGAGAGAATTCACGCTGCTGAGGGCGAATCTTTACGCCGCCACGCTCAACTAGCATGTCAAACTCTTCTAATCTATCAATAACCCAATCATAAAGTGGGCGATGTACCTCAAATTCAAGTGTACACATAGAGTGAGTTACACCCTCTAGAGCATCCTCAATTGGGTGAGCAAAGTCATACATTGGGTAAATGCACCACTTATTGCCTGCATGATAGTGTTCAACATGGATGATGCGATAAAGCACTGGGTCACGGAAGTGAATGTTAGGGGATGCCATATCAATCTTTGCGCGTAGGCACATCTCGCCATCTGCAAATTCTCCTGCCTTCATGCGGCGGAATAGGTCGAGATTTTCCTCAACTGATGCATTACGAGTTGGGCTTTCTTTACCTGGCTCTGTTGGAATTCCGCGATATGCCTTCCATTCCTCTTGTGAAAGCTTGCAAACATAAGCATGGCCAGCAATGATTAGCTTTTCCGCAATCTCGTACATTGTGTCAAAAAGATCAGCTGCGCTATAGAAGTGCTCGCCCCAATCAAAGCCAAGCCAATGAATATCACGCTTGATGTTGTCTGCATACTCATCAGATTCCTTTGATGGGTTAGTGTCGTCCATACGTAAATGACACTCACCACCAAAGTGCTCTGCCATACCAAAATCAACACAGATAGCCTTTGCATGACCAATGTGGATATAGCCATTAGGCTCAGGAGGGAAGCGTGTTACTACCTTGCCACCAGTTCTACCTGCCTCAACATCGGCTGCAATCCATTGCTGTAGAAAATGACCCTGTGGCTCATTGTTTGCTTCCATAGATTTGCTTGCTAATTCGTTTATATCCATAGTTAAACTCTTTCTTTAAAAATTACTCTTGAAAATTTTATCATTCTTGGGCGATTCATTCAAGAATAAGAATGGTGAATTGTGGTATTTTTTGTGAAAATTGATATATGTAGGTGTTATTTATTTAATTTCTAGCTCAAATGTTCCGAGAGGAAGATTAGCTTCATTTACTAGATTTACTGAAGGGGAACCGTCCCATGCGTAGCGAATAAAGCGTGGTGCAGGGATTGTGTTGCCTTCTCGAGGTGTTAGGATGATTGTTTCAGAATCACCAATTGCCGCATCGGCCCAAACGAATACTCTGTCTTCACCTGCAAGCTGGAAGCTCTTAGGTGTCTCTCCATCTGTTGTTGAAAGACCTTTTGCGTGCTTTAACTTTAATACAACAGTTGTGCCTTGAATTGTGGCATTGTCTGGCTCTGGAGAAGCATATTCCTTGTCAAAATGCTTACCATAGGTTTCCGCTAGAGCTAGCCATCCAAGACGCTTGCCAACATCAAGCTTGTTCTTTGGATGAATGTCATGTGGATTTCCAATATCAAGTGTTACAATGGTGCCGCAGTTCTCTATTGACCTTCCAGCAAGTGCTTGTGCATTACGGATGCTTGCCCAGCCAGATTCGCATGGCCTTTTGCTTTCGCCTCTATAGTTTGGAAGCTGAACAATATAGAATGGGAAGGCTTTCTCATCTGCAGCGCTTCCTTTGTTGAAGCTTTCGCGCCATGCTTTTATTAGCTGTGTTAGAATGCCGTAATATGATTCTGATTTACGTTCATTTGCACACCCTTGATACCAAATGGCGCCCTTTAGTGCCATTGGTGTTAGTGGGTATATCATACCATTATAGAGGCTGCCGAAGATATCCTTGTTTGAGCTGTCGACCATTTCTGGTTTAGGTGGAAGATTGTCATTTTTTGTTAGCTTATATTTCCATTCCTTTGCGAGTGATTTTTTGCTACCCGCTACCTCAAGATACATTAGCTCTGCCGAAGATATAAAGCCACCAGAATTGTTTGTGTCTTCTGCTCTAATAGCAATGAGGTTTTTCCCTGCTTTTAAAGTATCTGCTTTTATTTTGTATGAGCGCTTGCTGCTCCAATAATTGTTTTCTCCAACCTTTTTGCCATTTATGTAGGTCACATCTTTGTCATCAATAGCACCAAGAGATAGAATTGCCTCTTGATTAGCTTCTTCTTGGGTTAGCTCAATTTCGGTTATTAGCCATAGGAGTCCGCCATTCCAATTTTCAAAAACGGTCTCAAATTTTGTTGGAAGAAGAATCGTTTCCCAATCGGAGCTATTGAATTCTTCATCTTTAGGGGAAGGAGCTTGAGTGCCAAGTGGATCATGCTTGCGCTCCCATTCATTTACACGAGCCTCGTAGGTTTCTTTTCCGCCGTTTTCCCAATCGCGGATTGCATCAATGCGGCTTTGTGCGGCCTCTTTTGTTTGTTCTACATAAAGTAGACTTTCTAGAGGGAGCCATGATTCTGCCCATGTGCCACCCCATGATGCACCAACAAGACCAATAGGAATTTCCGGCATAGCTTGACGCAATGTGTAGGCAAAGAAGAAGCCTGTAGCGGAGAAATTTTTTGTTTTGTCAAATTTTGCAGTATCCCAATTAGCAAAAACGCGACTATCAGGCTTGTAGCTACCATGGCGATGCATAGTTGCCATTCTAAGCATTGGGTCTACATATTGCTCAATAATTTCTTTTCCTTCTACAAGTCCCCAGCCATAGCTCATATCCATATTGGATTGACCAGAGCAAAGCCATATGTCTCCGTAAACGAGATTAGTGTAGGTGTTTTGGTCAACGAGCTGTGTGTCATTCTCTTTTGTGCGAAATGCTTTTAGAAGCATAATGTGCTCTTCAGTTGAAGCCTTGTGTGCTGGGAAAGTGACCATCCAATTGCCCACTTTGTCAACAGTTGTCGTTTGCGCCTGTGTTGCTGCATTGACAGTATTTGAAATTATTACTGACACAGTATCGCCAGGAGTTGCACTTCCCCAAATTGGCATTGGTTTATCGCGTTGCAAAACGGCATTTGATGTAAAGATGTTGCAAGCATTTAGTCTTGCTGCAAAGCTAGGTGTTGCAACAGCAATAAGTAGGATTGAGAGGATAATGGTTTTTTTCATAATGCTCCGTTAGCTAGGTCTTTTGCAATAAATGGAATGTAGTAAAAGGGGATTGTTAGCAATTTGTTTTCTATGTTATAGCCATAATTATTCTCTGATACCTTAATGGCAAATTCAAATTTGTTATGATTTGAAAACTTTTGGAGAGAATTAAGTGCCCCTTTGCTTTTTTTTACACTAATAGGGTAGAGCTTATTATTAGATTCAATAATGAACTCTAGCTCTGCTGTGTTTTTACCCTTCCAATAAAATAGTTTATGTCCTTTTGCTGTCAATTCATTTGCAACATAGTTTTCAAAAAATATTCCTGAAAGAGTGTTGCCACTATTTTTTGATATAAACGAAGTCGCATTAATTCCGCTCTGGTAGGAAAACATTCCTATATCCCCAAGAAACAAACGGAAGTTGCTTGAATTATTTACCATAAGTGGGGTGGTAATGTGTTCTTTTAATTGAAATGATTGATTGACAATATTTGTCATGGTTAGCCATTGGAGAGGAGAGATAAAGTCTCTTGTTTTGCTATTTTTTTCTATTATGCCTGGAGAAAAGTTCTTTGATTCCTTATTCAGTTCATTATAAATGTTTTGGAAAAGAGCTCGAGATCGCAAAATAGATTCTCTACTAGCTTGGTATAGTTCCATATCTGAGAGATAATTGTCGTACAAAGCGGTGAGAATTTCTCTAGACTCTTGAAGATTATGACTCTCTATAAATGCTGCGACAGCTTCGGGCATACCGCCAATAAGGAGATATTTATAAACATAATCTAAAGCCAATTCATGAATTTCTGTAGACAATGGTTGTTTATTTTCATATGCGTTTTTTAGTGTGTCGTAAAGCATATTATTACAATTTTCTATAAACTCATCAAAGGACATTGGGTAAATTGTTAGTTGGTTTATTTTACCAATAGGGAAGAGAAATTTATTCGTCTCATTTGAACCTCTCTTGTGAGTTTCCCTTTGAAGTTTTATTCGTACCATTGAACCAGTTGCGATTATTGGAATGTTGGGATAATCCTGACAAAAGTATTTAAGAGAAGAAATAATGTTTGGGCATTCTTGAACTTCATCAAAGAATAGGAGGGTGTTCTCGTTTATTTGCTTGCCTTTTGTTAGAGAAATATATTCTATTATTTTTGTTGCATTTGCTGTTTTTGAACAAAAATTGCGTATTTCGTCCTCTTTTTTACAATCAATGCAGATAAAATTGTTCTTGTAAAATTTTTGTGCAAATAATTTCTCTACGAGATATGTCTTACCTACTTGTCTTGCGCCCCAAATTATGAGGGGTTTTCGATGCTTGCTTTTATTCCAATCAATTAGATTTTGCAATGAAAATCGATTCATATTTATTGCTCCCATAAGATTTTTTCTTTTATAGTAGCATAATTGCCGTTGAATTTCAAGGACTTAAATAGTTAATTGCACCTTTTGGGGGTGTTTTTAGGGGCATTAATTGCACCTTTTAGGGGTATTTTTAGGGGTATTAATTGCACCTTTTGGAGGTTTGTGGGTGAAATTGGCTAACAAAATAGAGCTTTGTGGGGGTGTCAATCGCCATATTTAGAGGGAATTAAAGCTCAAGAATTTCCTTAATGTCATCCCATGTGAGCTTGCTCATTGTTGATTCATCAGATTCAATTGTTGCACCAATTAGCGCGCGTTTACGGTTCTGCATCTCAAGAACCTTTTCTTCAACCGTTCCAGCGGTTATAAGCTTCATGTTGTAAACAGTGTTCTTTTGTCCAATACGATGAGCTCGGTCAGTTGCTTGATCTTCAACAGCTGGGTTCCACCATGGATCAAAATGAATTACTGTGTCTGCACCAGTTAGGTTTAAGCCAGTACCACCAGCCTTGAGACTGATAAGGAAGATTGGAATGGATGTATCAAAGTTAAAGCGCATAACGCTTTCCATACGATCCTTGCTACTTCCATCTAGATAGCAGAATTTGATTCCACGAGCTTCAAGCTCCTTACGGATTATTTGAAGCATTTTTACGAATTGACTAAATACAAGGATACGGTGACCATCAGATGTTGCTTGCTCAAAGAATTCAAAGAACTGTTCAAGCTTTGCTGATGGCTCTCCAGAATCAGGCAATGGATTTGCTTCTCCAAGTAATGCAAGGTGGCAGCAAATTTGGCGGAGTCTCAATAGGATAGAAAGGATTTCCATGCGACTACGCTCAAAGCCCTTCTCCTGTACCATAGAGGAAATCTCTGTTTTGTATTTTGAAAGGTAGTGGTCGTATACGCGCTGTTGGTCATTTGATAGGGTGCACCATGAAAGCTTTTCAAGCTTAGGAGGAAGATCCTTTGCAACCTCTGTTTTTTTACGACGCAATAGGAATGGGTGTAGCTTTCTACGGAGCTTTAGCTTTGCGGCTTCTGCATAAGGATTATCAGGAGGTAGACTAATAGGTACCTCATAATTTTGCTTGAAGGTGTCATAACTACCAAGATATGTTGGAAGCAAGAAATCCATAATGGACCATAAATCTGCTACGCTATTTTCAATTGGAGTACCAGTAAGCACAAAATGAATATTTGCACGAAGCTGCTTAACTGCTGTTGCATTTTGGGTAGTGCGGTTTTTGATGTTTTGTGCTTCATCAAGAACAGCTGCAGCAAATTCATATTTTGCATATTCTTCAATATCGCGGCGAATAAGTGCATATGAAGTAATTACGATATTTGCCTCTGGAATTTGCTTAAATAGATTTAATCTATTTGCACCAGAAATTAAAAGAGTTTTTAAGTGAGGAACAAATTTTGCTGCTTCGTGCACCCAGTTCTCAACAAGGCTGGTTGGGCAAACAACAATTACTGGCTTGGTGCGATCCTCTGGATTTGCACGCTCAAGTGAAATCCAAGATAGGGTTTGTAGGGTTTTACCAAGACCCATTTCGTCGGCCAATATGCCTCCCATATTGTTTTGTTCAAGGAAGCGAAGCCATGCAACACCCTTTTTCTGATAAGGTCGTAGGGTGCTATTGAGCGGCTCATCAAGCTCAACCTCAGTAATTTCGCGGGCATGCTCTGTTGCTTCAGCAAGCTCTAGCCAGCGCGGAGATGTGTCGTGCGCAAAATCTGACCCTTCAAGTGCTTCAATAGATGCCTTGAGATACGCTGCATATATTTCACGAACACGGAATGAGCCAGGAGCTTTTCCTACGCCTTCGGAGCAATCATAAAAGACATCTCGCATTGTGTTGATAGCATTTATATCAACAAATGTTATTTTGTCTCCGTTTTTTATATATGCTTCACCCTTGGTTATGGCACGCTGTACATCTGTATGAGGAATAACTCTATCTGGAAGGGCGTAGAATGTGTATGAAACATCAAAGTATCCAGGAGTGGTTGAATTATCAATATTAACTACAGGGATAACGCTATCTTGTGAATCCACAAAGGCATCAAGCTTTTCATCAAGGATTACATGCCAGCCCTTGCGGCGTAAGGATGGCATAGTGGTGCCTAGAAAATTAAGAACATAATGCTCACCAACAATAGAGTTGATAGAAGAACCGGTTTCACCACTTATTCCAAATTGCTTAAGTAGGGCAATAGCAATTCGTTCAGCAGGAAGATTGCGTGTATGGAAGGTTAGTGGGTCATTATCATCTGGTATAGAAATAGTTGTAGCATTCGCAGCGGCAGCTGCAGGCACGCTTTGCTGCTTGTCTTTGCTTCCATAATTGGCATAGAGGGTCATGCGAATTGATGCTTGTGATCCATATACCTTGAGCGACATCTTTGGTGTGGCAGGCCGTTCGATAATTTGCTCTACAGGGAATTCAATGTCTACAGGAAGCATGCGCTTAATATTTTCAAGCTCTAGCTTTAGGAAACGAATTGTCTCGGTGCGTGGGATTGCGATGGTTTCGTGATAGACCTGATGGTATGGGCCAGGAAGCACTTGGGTGATTGGCCATAGGTGTCCCTTAAGGTGTGCCCAGCCTGAGTTGTTGAATATGATGTATTCAGGGATGTCGCCTTCCTTTGCATTAGGGATATCGGTGTTCAGAAACATTAGTAGTTCGCCAGTTTCGCGATCAAGATCAAGTGTTAATTTTGATTCTACCTTTGTCTTCTCAATTACAATTGGATTTCCTCCAGAAAGATAAATTTGGCGATTTATAGAGCCAAGCTGCTCAATAAGGCAAATAAAATCACGCTTCGTAAGCTTTACTGGGTTTGTAATTCTACCTTCACAGATATCCTCTATGGTATCAAGAAGATATGCATTTTCTTTCGAAAGAGATATTGGAATCTTTCGCTCAGCCAGATATGCAATTGATATATTGTTACCACCACCAGGAATGTTAGCAAAGCACTCAACATTGATTTCTCCATCACGAAATTGCTGATGCCAATTTTGTGGAAGACGAATACGTAAATCGGCAGATTGGCCCTTAGGAGAACGAACAATTAAAAGCTGTTTTTCTTGAGCAATAGCAAAGCGATTTGCATGCTGACGCTCTTGTTCTTTCTCTGCTAATCGCTCCATGGCAATTGTTTTTCTTACAAGCGCAATTGCTAGAGCAATAACATGTGGGCAAATCTTGCCTTCGTCGCGATTTTTTAGACAAGGGCAAAAGGATTCCATTAGACCACTGGGGGTTATTTGAAAGCCTGTATTTATTGGACGACCTCCATGAAGGATGGTGCCGCTTGCGCGTACGCCATCATATTCTGCCTTGATTACCTTTGCGGCGAGATAATAGTTTTTCTCTGCCTCATAGTAAACATCTGGGCCTCCCCATGAAATCATTTTTCCTTTTGTGTAAAGAAATTTTGCCACTATAAAATTACCTTATTGCTTGTTTCTTTAAAATAGAAAATGCCAACCATTAAAGCATGGGAAAATCAGAGCTTATATGCAGAGACTTTTCGAAGGATTACTGGTAAGCAATTTCTAAATAGAATTGTTTGATAAAGCAGACTAAATCAATTAGCCAAGCAAAACCTCGCGCATTGCTTGTTCTGTTTTTGCATTGATAATCTTTTCACAACCCTGTGCGTCAAGAACTTTGCCAACATGTGAAATCATGCGTAGATGTGGTGTGTTTGCGTCCTCAGGAGATAGAGTAAGAATAACAATTTTAACAGTGCTATTGTCTATCGTGTTGTAATCCTTTACACCATCATGAACGATTGCTACAACACCAACTAGATCCTGAACAGTATTAACGCGAGCGTGTGGAATAGCAATGCCATTTTCAAGACCAGTTGACATTACTTCTTCTCGGGCTAAAACAGCCTTAATTGTTTCCTCGAAATCGCTGATTAAACCTTTTTCGAAAAGTATATGGCAAAGCTTACGAATGATTGCATTTTTGTTGTCGCTCTCAACGTAAGGGCACATAACAAAGGAGTTAATATATTTTGTAATTGTATTGTCTGCGGCATCCATGCCTTCCTTTTCATTAACAACACGAGAGATATTTTCTGTTGTGATTGGCTTACGAAGGGCATTAGCTAGAATTGCTAAATCAGCAGTAACCTCAAGGACAGCGGTTGCAACAAAATTGCGCTCGGTTGGTGTGCATTCAAAAAGAATCTTATTGCCATCACGGGTGATGCCAATTTCCATTTCGTCTTTACGTACCTGCCAAATGCAATCCTTAATGCTCAAGGTGTGTGTGAAGAAGCCTTCGCGGCGGAATTCGGTGAGAAGCTTTTCGCACATCATTTCAGCAGCTTGAGCTGTAGGTAGCTCAAAATCAAGACCCTTTGACTTTTCTTCATCAACTTTTGGCTTACGCAAACCAGAAGCATCAGATGAGAATAGCTTGATAAGTAGGGTTGGAGCAGCAACTGTTGTTACTAGAGTCATAAGGATACCAACACCAAAAATTTCCTTTGATAGATATCCGCCAGATAAACCGATGCCAGCAACGATAAGAGCAACCTCGCCACGTGGAATCATACCAGCACCGATACGGAGGCCACCACGGAAATTGAAGCCACAAGCCATTGCAGGGAAGCAGCACCCAAGAAGCTTTGCAAGGATTGCGAATATGGTATAAACACCACCAAAGATAAGGACACTCTTTGTTTTAAGTGCGCTTAAATCTACCATCATACCCATTACGCAGAAGAATATTGGAACAAGGAATGTGTAAACAGCATGTAGATTTTCATGGATTACATAGCGGATATCGGTTTTGCTTAGTGCTAGACCCATTACATAAGCACCGATAATCATTGCTAGACCCATTGTCTCAAAGAAGCCAGAAAGGATTAGGGCGAGACCAAGTGCCATAGTTGCGATTGATAGAGGGCTCTTGAATAGCTTTAATAGACCACTGATGCGGTGAGCAGCAATAATACCAATAATTGTAGAAATTAACCATACACCAAAGGCTTTTGCAGCGATTTTGCCGATGTTTGCCCAATCAATGCTTGCAGAGCTATCTGCACCACTCTTGCTACCTATAACACCTAAGCCGATTGCTAAAACAATAATACCAAGAACATCATCAATTACAGCACCAGCCATAATTGTTACGCCTTCCTCTGAGTCAATTTTCTTTCTTTCAGAAAGGATACGTGCAGTAATACCAACAGATGTTGCGGTTGACATAATACCTAGGAATAGAGGTTCTGGGTCGAAGAAGCTTAGATCAGCAGCAAGCCTTAATTTTGGAAGGAAATATAGTGCAAGTAGGTCACCTGCAACAAAGGAAGCAACAACACCACCAATACCTACGATAGATCCAGCAAGTGAGTAGCGCATAAACATCTTTAAGTCGGTCTCTACGCCAGCTAAGAATAATAGAACGATTGAAGCAATAGAGCAGATACCATATAGTTCTGGCGAGATAGCAAACTCTGCAGACCATTCAGGGAATAAACCATAGTGGAAGAAGTGTCCTAAAGGAATTTTACCCAAAGCAAAAGGTCCGATTACGATACCTGCACCAAGCTCTCCAAGAACGCTTGGTAGATTTACTTTTTCTGCAAGCATACCACCAAGTCGAGCTGCAAAAAGAATAATGCCGATTTGGAATGCAAGTACAGTCATTTTGTGCTTCATATCGTGCTTGTGGTCTTGAGCATATCTTGACTCTGATGCATTACACGCTGCTTTGTGGCATACCTTATTTGATTCTTCAACAGCAGGAGCATTTTCAGATTGGGTAATCGCATTTTCAGCAGGAGCTACAGCTTCTTCAACCTGTGGAATCACGGAAGGTGTCTCAGCTGAAGATATCATATCAGAAGCTAAAGCTATAGCGGTTGTAGTTAAAATAATCGCTAGGAATGCAGAGAATTTTGATTTTATATTCATTACGATTACCTCGTATTATTTACCTTTAAAAATATGTGTTTAGTATTAAATTTGTTTTCGTTTATTTCTATACATATTATATATAGAAAAAATTAAAGGTAGATTGTGCTCTTTTTTGGAAGAAAAAGCAAGAAAAATGTTAGTGGGTTTTAACAGAAAGTAGCTTGTGTTTTCTGTAAAATTAAATGCACGATTTAAGAGTTGAAAAAAAATAGAGGGTTTTTGTAGGATTGTGAGATTTCTAACGCTTGTAGAAGAGAGAGATACGTGGTGCGTGTATAATGTCGATGTAGGATATGTGCATTTGTTGTTTGTTCAAATTTTACGAAAGTTTGAAGAAATCATGTATTTTGTCTAATACAAGGGTTGTGTTCTGGCTGAAATTTGCTTCGTGTTGTTGCAATATGCATGGTTTTTGTTTCTTAGATTTTTGTAAGATATTGGTATGTATTTACTTAATTTGATATTAATTTTATGATTTCTTTCATATTTGCCTTTGTGAAATCGCTTAGATAATATGAGCGTATACGTTGGTTTACTAAATTAGGAATTAAAAATCCATTATTCGCAAGTTTTGCACATCGATTAATTATTGTTTTATTAGTTACATTGAATTTTTTGCATATATCGATTGGTGTAAATGTTGTGATTTTGCTTTTTAATAAATTCAGGAGGAATATTTTTTCTTTTACATTTAAATGAGAAATGCTATCTGCTAATTGGTCGTTTTTAATAGATGAAGATAATTCGCAAACTTTTTTTGAATATAATTCTACCATTCGTAGGAAATAATTAATCCAAATTTCTGGATTTGGAGGGTTTTCTCTTCCATCATAATACAATGCAGGTAAACCCATTTGTAGAGAAGAATAATATTCGTCGATATTGTAAGCAAAATATTCTTCTAATGAACCTATTCCATTGAACCCATAACCATAATAATCTAAAAGATATCCAGAGATAAGTCTTGCGGTGCGCCCATTCCCATCTTCAAAAGGATGAATTGTTACTAATTGATAGTGTGCTATAGCTGCTATGATTAGAGGGTGGTCGTCTGTGGTGTTTACATAATTGATTAGTTCATCTAATAATTTGGGAATTTCAGAATATTCTGGTGGAATATATTCTGGGACACCAGTAGTAGAATCATAAACAGCAAAAAGCATTCCTGGTGGCATAGGTCCTCTAAGTCCAATTTTTTCTTTAGAGGCTCCTTTTTCTACAATTGCTTGTATTTCAAGAATCATTTTCTTTGTTAATGGTTCTTTTTGTTTTAGCTTTTCTTCTAGGGTATTTAGAGCAAGAAAATAATTTCTTATTTCTAGTTCTGGCTTGAGTAAATGTTTATGATTGTCTGTTTCAATGATTTCATCAGCTTGTTTTTCTGATAGGGGATTTCCCTCTATCTTATTGGAAGCATACGAACTCTTTTTTTTAGAGTTCTTACGTAACTTGTTTTTTGTGATAGAAGGAAGATAAGTTGTGCTAGCATTAAAACGATTTTGCTCAATTGTAATAATTCTTTTTAGAATTTCGGTGTTCAGTGTTGCTTTTATCATAAAATCTCCCTTTGTCATTTTACTGTTATTATACTATTGTTAGGCGTAAATTTCCACTAAAATTTCACTATTTTTTCACTATTTTACACTAAATAATTGACTTGCTTTAAATTTTTTTTAGATATAATTGTGGCATATTTTTAACAATACAAACAGTATTTAACATCAAGAGTTAGCCAAAATTGGCTATGCCAACCGAGTGAGAACACCACAGTGGACAGAAGGATGTGTTCGTAATAGCGAAAAAATGTTCTCAAGCATTAAATGCTTTCGCGAATTCCTCCCTTGATGTTATATGAAAGGGAAAAATGATAACATTCAATGAATTCGTAAAACTAATCCTACGTACAGGTTCATACGTATTATCAAATCCAGAAATCTCAAATAGTCCAATTTCTGATAGCATGAATTTATCCCTTCCGGATTTTTTGCATCTTTAGGCACATGTATGCTCATTCTTGATGCAGAGGGCTAGTGCCGCACACTATGGTTTGATTGTTAGTTATTGTTGCTATTGTGTAAGTTGTTGAAAATTAATATGATATTATTCCTACTTGACTTTTTATCCGCATCCTACTTGACTTTTTATCCACATCCTACTTGACTTTTTATCCAATATATGCTACATTTGGCTACGATTAATGAGGTGGAATTATGATTACAAGATGGCAAGAAACAAATTTAAAAGAGGCACTAAAAGAGCGTCGTGGTGTACATCTAACAGGTGTACGACAATGTGGGAAAACCACTTTAGCAGAATTTGTTGCTGGCTCAAATATGCGACATTTGTCTCTCGATGACGCGAATTATTTGGCGGCAGCAAAAAATGACCCGATTAACTTTGTTAATCGGTTGGATAATAAAACACTTGTTATCGATGAAATACAAAAAGCCCCAGAGCTTTTAAATGCTATAAAATTTAAGGTGGATCATGATAATTCTCAAGGTCAATATCTGATTACTGGAAGTTCTAATCTTCGCTTTGTGAAAGCGGTTAAAGATTCTCTTGCAGGAAGATTTGGTAGAATTAGGTTACGAACCTTTACCCTAGGCGAGATTATTGGCGGTAAAGGAAATTTTCTTTCCTCTGCTTTTGCAAGGGATTTTTCTCAACCAAGTCCATTATTGGATAAACGAGAAATTATTCATTATGCATTTAATGGAGGTTATCCAGAGACTCTTAATCTTAGGTTGCGAACTAAAAGAGCGTGGTTCAATGAATATTTAGACGATTTATTAACTAAAGACATACAAGAAATAACTGAGGTCCGTAAAGTCGATTCTCTTAAAAGGATTGCCTTATGGATGATGGCATATTCTTCTAAATTCTTTGATTTAACAGATCTATGTGCAGCTTCGCAAACGAGCAAGGAAACTATGGGTAATTATATTACAGGATTAAAAACTCTGTATATCGTTGATGAGGTCCCTGCTTGGGTTGAAAATGATTATGCAAAAATTTGTAAGCGTCCAAAATTTTTTGCGTCGGACTCTGGGTTGCTAGCAAATTTACTTGGGTGGGATGAGGATTCAATTTATTATAATGCAGATTCTTGTGGTAAATTGATAGAAACCTGGGTGTATCATGAATTAGCTTCATTAGCAGAGATGGATTTGGGGTATGAAATTTTTCAATATAGAGACACATCTAAGCGTGAGATTGACTTTATTATAAAGAATTCATCCAATGATTTGCTTGGAATAGAAGTAAAATCTGGGGCGGTTAGTTCGGATGACTTTAAACATTTAAAATGGTTTGGTTCTAAATTTGCAAAATCTAATTTTACAGGCATAGTGTTATATGCAGGAAATGAGATATTGCAATTTGGCGACGGATATTATGCTGTTCCATTATCCGCACTGGCAATATAGTTTGAACGCAGAAAAATGAACTACCGTAGGCTCAAGTGCTAGCACTCATTATTCATTCTCTGTGGCTCTGCGGGAGATTAACTTCGCACTCTTCGCCACCACACAAGCTTTGGTAATATCGCACTACGTGTGCTCTGCGTTCTCAGCAAAGGTGGGAGGAATGCTAGTGAGAGAGAGAGTAGTAGATGGCTTCCAATGCACGAAGATTGCGCTCTAAGGAGCAATCGCTCTCTTCAAAGGCAGCTTTTGCTGCCGTGCCAAGGCGTGAAAGCTCTGCTTCATTGCTTAATAACTCAGTAAGCTTTTCTGCAAGATCTTCTGCATCGCCGGCTTTGAAGTAACGTCCAGAAATGTTGTCTTGAACGATTGGGAAAAGATTAACTAAGTCTGAAATTAGTACTGGTGTACCTATAGACATTGCTTCTACAGGTGATAAACCAAAGGTTTCGTAGCATTTAGATGGAGAAACTAAAAGTGCAGAGCATGCCATTTCTTGAATTGTTTGCTCTTTCGGAAGAGCTCCAGTGAACACTATGCTATCATCTCCTTTGGCTAGCTCTTCAAGGTTGCTTCTTTCTGCTCCATCACCAATAATTTTTAAGGTATATCCAAATTTGTTTGGTAAAGTGAGCCATGCTTTAATTAGTGTGTCTGCTCCTTTTTCAGGGGAGAGACGTCCTGCATACATGATTTGCTTTGATTTTTCACATTCTTGAACTAGAATTTTAGGGATTGGATTAGATTTTACTGCAATTTTATCCACTGGTATGCATGGTAGTTTGCTGAATTTTTCTTTACCAAAGCCTGTTAGTGTAATAAATTTTGTTACCTTCTTTCGGTATGTACCAAGAATCCTATGTACGATTAGCATTGTTGCCACAGTCGCAGACGCACTAAAAGAATTTCTATAGCATTTCTTGAAAACACCACGAATAGGGGATTTGCCAAGGCACTTTTCACAAAGTTGGCATTCTTGCTCTCTAAATAGGTATCCATTTAAGCATGTAAGTCTATAATTGTGTAGGGTTTGCACAACTGGAACACCAGCCTTATTACATGCATAGTAAATAGAAGGAGAAATTTGAGGAAAGGTGTTATGACAATGTACAACATCAGGATTAAATTCTTTAATAATATTAAGAATTTTTGAGTATGAAGCCTTGCTCCAAATGGTATTAAAAAAAAGCTTTAGTTTTGATGTGCTTTCATTTATGGTGTCATTTGTGACTTCATATACATGGACAATATGACCTGCCGCAATAAGCATATCTCGCTCCGCTTCAAAAACACTATCCTCGCCACCACGTAGCTTGTATCGATTATGAACAAGTAATACACGTAGCCGCAATTGTTTTTTTTTGATATCTAAAGAGATGGCTTCATCCATAAGCGTTTTTACGCATTAGTTGTTGTCAGGTAAAAGATCTTCCTCATATGAAACAGCAATTCTTTGTGTAACAATTGTTACATTAGGAAAACCCTTGTAAACAAGAAATTGACGTGCTTCAACTAATTCTTTCTTTTCAACATTATTGCCGGCTTTAATAGTTATAGAACGACCATAATTGTCTGTGGCTTTTTTTAGGACTCTAGGAATATCCTCTCGTTCCACAATATCACCCAAATATGTAAAAGTGCCATCTTCATTAAGAGTTACTTGAATTGAAAGTATTCCATTATTTTTGTTGTCATCAGGTGGTAATGTAGATGTTGTTTTACAGCCTGAAAAACAGATAGCTCCTGCAAATAATAATGAGCAAAGTGCTAGAAAATAAACTCTTGTTTTCATGTTACTTTCTTTCTTAGGATTTATCAGGTAAAAGTAGCGAAAAATTAGGATTATATAACCTCAGCCTTGTAAAAAGAAATTTCACAAGGCTGGGCTTATTGTAATTTATTAAGCCTTTAGAGATTCTAATAGCTTTGCTTGACGTTCAATTTCTGTCACAAGCTCTTCACGACGATCCTTTTGCTGTTTAATAATAGCCTCAGGAGCCTTATTAACAAAATTCTCGTTTGAAAGCTTCGCTTCAACAGTTGCAAGGAAGCCACGTAGCTTCTTGAGCTCTTCCTCAATTCGAGCTGTTTCCTTGGCAACATCAATTAGACCATCAAGAGGAATGCCGATTGAACCTAGAGAGCAGCTCGCGGTAGGCATACCAGATGCATTGCCTTCTGTTGAAATTTCTAGTTTAGTTGCGCGAAGAGCAAATTTGATTGCATCTGCATCACGAGTTAGACGCTCAGCAACAACTTCGTCCTTAGCAATAATTACAGCAGTAATTTCTTGCTTTGGATTTAGTTTGCATTCTGTACGTAGAGCACGACCAGTAGTTACTAGCTCATGGCGATTTTCAACATAATCAAAAATGTCATTTGTTAACCCAAATTTGATTGTGCGCTCTTCTGAATTCTCTGTTGGCCAAGGAGCAGTCATAATTGACTCCTCATCAGTTGCGTATCCTAGCTGATGCCATAGCTCCTCTGTGATAAATGGCATAAATGGATGTAATACACGAATTAGCTTGCCATATACGCTTGCAAGAATTGCAAACTTCTGTGCACGTAGCTCTGCATTGTCACCACGTAAATCAGCCTTTGCTCCCTCAAGGTAACGATCACAGAATGTGCTCCATGCAAAATCATAAGCTGCAAGCGCTGCATCCTGGAAGCGATATTTCTCAAGAGATGCTGTAACGTTTGCAATCATACGTGAGCAAGCTATCAATAAATGGCGATCATCATCGTTTAATAGCTCTGGATTTAACTCTGGCTCAGCAGTAGCAACCTCACGCCAAGGGATCGTATCACCAGAATTTTCTGCGCAAGAGATAATGAAGCGAGCTGCATTCCATAGCTTTGTACCAAAATTGCGGCCTAGCTCAAACTTCTCTTCGTTGATGTAAACATCCATACCAGGAGAAGTTGTCTGCATCAATGTAAAGCGTAGAGAGTCTGCGCTATACTTTTCGATAATGTTTAGTGGGTCAATGGAATTACCAAGAGACTTAGACATCTTGCGGCCCTTATCATCACGTACAACACCATGAAGAACAACATTGCGGAATGGAACCTCATCCATAAACTTGCAGCCCGCCATAATCATACGAGCAACCCAGAAGAAAATAATATCTGGAGCTGTACATAGGTCACAAGTAGGGTAGTAGCGCTTTAAATCAGCACTCTCGTTCTCAGGCCAACCTAAGGTTGAGAATGGCCATAGCCAAGAAGAGAACCATGTATCTAGTACATCCTCATCCTGTGAGATAAATTCCTTTGTAGCGCCACACTTTGGACATACCTCTGGAGCCTCTGTTGCCGCCCATTCTTGACCACATGTTTCGCAGGTGTAAACCGGAATGCGATGGCCCCACCAAATCTGACGTGAAATGCACCAGTCTCTAATGTTTTCTAGCCAGTTGAAGTAGGTTGTCTCATAACGTTTTGGTGTGAAAACAATTTTACCAGTGCGTACTGCTTCAAGAGCCTTCTCTGCAAGAGGCTTCATGCGAACAAACCATTGCTTTGAAAGGCGTGACTCAATAACAGTGTGGCAACGGTAGCAGTGGCCTACGGAGTTTTGATAATCCTCAACCTTTACAAGGTAGCCACCCTTTTCCAAATCTTCAACAATCTTCTTGCGGCATTCAAAGCGATCCATTCCCTCATAGCCAGAAAGCTCATTCATGGTGCCGTCACCATTCATAATGTTAACCATAGGTAGGTTATGGCGGCCAGCGACCTGGAAGTCGTTTGGATCATGAGCAGGTGTAATCTTAACTACACCCGTACCAAATTCGCGCTCTACATAATCATCAACAACGATAGGAATCTCGCGATTAGATAGAGGAAGAAGCACCTTTTTGCCATGTAGATGTGTGTAGCGCTCATCCTTTGGATTGATTGCAACGGCTGTATCACCAGGAAGAGTTTCTGGGCGAGTTGTAGCAACCTGAATATATTCGCCTTCAGCTCCAACAACAGGGTAGCGAATATGCCATAGGTGGCCACTATTTGGCTCGTGCTCAATTTCGTCATCTGCAAGAGCTGTTCCACAACGTGGGCACCAGTTTACGATGTAGTTGCCACGATAAATTAGATCTTCCTCGTACATTTTGCAGAAAACCTCTGCAACGGCCTTGCTTAGGCCTTCATCCATTGTGAAGCGCTCATGCTCCCAATCACAAGAGCAACCAAGACTACGTAGCTGGCGAACAATTGTTCCACCATACTGTTCACGCCATTCCCAAACGCGGTCAATAAACTTCTCACGACCTAAGTCTTGGCGGCGGAGATTCTCCTTGCGGAGAGCTTTTTCAACAACGTTCTGTGTTGCAATACCGGCATGGTCTGTACCAGGAACCCATAGAACATCTCGGCCTTGCATTCTGCGCCAACGAGTTAGTACATCTTGAACAGTGTCATTAAGGGCATGACCCATATGAAGAATACCCGTTACGTTTGGTGGAGGAATTACCATGCTATATGGCTCGCCAACCCCAGAAGGGCGGAATTTTCCTGTTTTTTCCCACCATGGGTACCATTTAGTTTCGATTTCTTTTGGGTCGAAATGTTTGTCCATAAATTATTTCTTTCTAAAAACGATTATATGATAAAATTTGCTTTTATTCTTTAATATGAAACGAGCGACAAATATACCAAAATATTGCCGCTCGATAAATGATTAATTTGGGTTTCCCCTAATTTTCCTAAGTATGTTAGAAGCGTACGCCAATAGTTCCATAGTATAGTGATGTGTCGCCATAATACTCAAAGCCGCCTGTTAGATATGTGTTGCCTGTGAATATTAGAGAAACACCACCCTTAATACCAAACATGCCTCCACTTGCTTGATCAAGATCGTCACAAGAAACTATGGATACACATGGACCTGCGAAAAGAGCGTATTCATTAGGTAGTACCTGGAAGTGATTTCCTGCATCCTCGTTGTGAAGCTGGAATGTAATTGCAGCATCAAATTCTGTCCAACTGTAATCTTCAAAATCAGCGAAATATACTTCTGCTTCTGCTTGTACGCGATAGCGAGAAATTGTTGATAAGAACTCAAACTGATTTGCATCAATTAGATTTGCCATTACACCAAAGCCAAATGTGAAAGAGCTATTGTTGTCACTATTAAATGAATATGGTGCTGCACCATCAGTCTCAGAAACCATTGTACCCATTGTAGCAAATAGGGTTACAGAACGGCTTATATCGTATCCTAGGAAACCAACATAGCGACTAGCATCAATATCTACGTCTCTTCCTTTATATTCCATTCCGTATGTGCCACCTTCAACATGTACACCAAAGTGGAAAGCACTACCATCAACAGAATTTATTGCAAAATCTTTGATATCTGTATCGCGAGTTACAGAAACACCAGCTAATGAAGCAGAAGTAAATGCAGCAGTAATTGCTAGAGCAGCAATGATTTTTGATGTTATTTTCATTTTTATATTTCCTTGAGTGTTGATAAAAACCTACGAATTGAGTATAATGTTGGCATAAAAAGCCTAATTACCCTTAAGGATTACTTATTATGTTACCTTATTTTAAAATATTCTCAAGTTTTTTTATGTTTAAAAGTGCTCTAAAAGTCAAAAAAAATGCAAAAATTGTAATTTTGGGGTTTGTTTTTGCCTTGGTTGGATGTTCTTTCCAGCAATCTGCTCCTCGAAGATTTATTACAACAACATCTGAAGCGTCAACAATAGAGCAGGCCAATAAAGTAGAATTTATTAATTTAAGTGCTACAAACGGTGGGGATAAGCCTGTTGTTTCAAATTTAGTACAAGTGGCATACCCATGTGTAGAAAAGCTATCTTTGCGTGGTCATGTTTTACAAGAAGCAGATTTTGAAATGATAGAGCATGTTGGAAAAAAACTATTTTATTTGGATTTGGCAGCTTGTGGATTGCAAACAATACCCAAAGAAATCGCTTCTGCACGAAACTTAACAACTCTATACTTGTCTGACAATAGAATTTGCGGCTTAACTAATAGTGTTGGTGGTTTAGATCCTAGCTTTTATTCTTTAAAGAAGCTTACCTATATAAATTTGGATAGGAATCAGATAGAAGCATTACCAGAAGGATTTTCTGGTGTAGAATCCCTCATTTGGTTAAGATTAAATAACAATAACCTATCTTCCTTGCCATCAGATTTTAGACTATTAAAGAACATAAAGCGATTATATCTAAATGGAAATAAATTTACAGAGGTTCCAGAAGTTATTAGACATATGACAAGCCTTGAGGAACTAAGCCTTGGAAATAATCAAATTACTGAATTTCCAGAATGGCTATGCGATATGCCTAATTTAACACGAATTGACTTGTATGGAAATCCGATTAAAGACATACCAGATAGAGTTGTAGAAATGCCAAAATTGACAACTCTAGTTATGGATAATTGTGATTTAGAATACGATAGAAAGCAAGAACTTAATCAACGATTTGCAGACAAACGCATTAAGTTTATTTTTTAGAACTCTAATTTATGTAGCATAGCAAAGAGTTATTTATAAACTAAAAGAGCTGCTTCAAAACTTGTTGTTTTGTTGCAGCTCTTTTTCTTTATATATTCAAGAGAATTGACTTTAGAAAGTATAATTAATTTGTGTTATAAACTTTGAGTCGGTTTTCTCTAATTCTGAATCACCGTCCATGCCTGGTTCAGCATCATATTCAATAACGTATTTGATTGATAGTGAAAGAGTTTCTGTTAGCTTTGTTTCTCCGCCAATTTCACCATTTATAAGGATGTTATCAAACTCTGAAACCTCAGGTATGAATTCAAATTTCTGCCATAGCTTTAAATTAGCATTTACTTGCCATGTTGTTTCTTCTGTAAAACGAAGAGCAAGATAATCGTCAGATTCAGGAGCTTCTTCTGTTACATATGCTAGACCAAGAGAAATAGGGAAGCGAAAATCTGGTTCATCCCAAAGGAATACGCCAACGCCAAGGCTAGTAATACTTCTATATTTTATATCTGAAATCGCATCGTGAGATATCTCTTCACCAGCATAAATGAAAAAGCTACCAAATAGACGCTTTAAATCAGCCTTAATCTTTGCATTTCCTTCTGTTTGCTCATCAACCTTTTTACCATCAGCATTTCTTGTTGAATTTTCTTTATAAGAACCTTCTGCTTTGGCATCAAGTCTCCAAACGCCAATATTTTTCTCTGTTGAAATAGCACCAGAAAAACTTTCGCTTTCAGTATTGCCATCGTTAAATTCATAGCCAAAACTAATCTTGGTTTCCCAATTTTTTTGTTCGCTAAGAGCTGATTGATCAGCCATTAGAGTTGTTGCACCTGCAGATGCGCTAGCAGCTTCATTTGCCATTGAAATAGTTGCACTAGCAAAAAGACATGCGAAAGCAGCAAAAATGTGAGTTTTATTTTTCATAATAGTTTCTTTCTTGGTTTGTGTGAATAATTTAGAAAACGTTTCTTATTTCGATATAGTGTTTGGGAACAGAGGATTATAAAGTTGCTCCTTTAAATCAAAGACATTGTCAAAATCACTTTGCTTGTCTTCTGCGGTTTTACCAAAAACACCTTCATTAATCAATGCATAAACAATAATACCAAAATCATCTGTTTTTGTGATTCCCCAGCGTGATAACACATGGAAGGCTAAATGACCATAAGCTTCTAACGCATATTCTGCTATTGCGAAAGAGAGCTCTGCACCAGAGAAATGCTTATTTTCTAAATCCTTTTTATGCTTCAGTGTTGCAGCATCAAGAGCATCTCTCAAAAAGTAAAATGCAAGAGGATTTAGATGTTGATTTTTTCCGTTTTTCACAATGCGGAAAATAGCCTCATCAAAGCTTTGGTCGTTCATTAGAGCAATTCCTCTTCTTTAACGATGGCAGCAACAGCATCAGCAAGCTTCTTTGCTAGCTTAGCTGCTTCTCCATCTTCATATTTTGCAGCACCAGAAGCAAATGCTGGTACAGCTGCAAGCTCTGAACCATAGCGAGGAATTACATGGAAATGTAGGTGGTCAACGGTTTGTCCCGCACAAGCATTGTTGCACTGAAGAATGTTTGCTCCATCTGCAAAGCCAGCTGAAATAACAGCCTTTGCTGCTACTCGTACTATGTACATTAACTCCTCGTAAACCTCAATCTCTTTCTCTGTGTCTAGCTTTACTTCGGCAAGATTTTTCCAGTGCTGCTTTGGTACGATGAGCATGTGCCCTTTTTCAATTGGATTGATATCCATAAAGGCAATTACGCGGTCGCTCTCATAAACCTTTGTAGAAGGAATTTCGCCCTTGATTATTTTACAAAAAATGCAGTTGTCCATATTGGTCTATGCTCCTTTTGTCTTTTAAAAAATATTTTATAAAATTTGTTTAGTGTAAGCTAAAATTAGCACCATGCTTTATGCTTCTTGGTCTTCTGTTACACGAAGAACCTCTTCAATAGTTGTGAAGCCGTTAAATACCTTGTTCCAGCCATCATCACGTAGAGTTGTCATGCCTTCCTCTATGGCCTTTGCCTTGATAATAGATGATGGACGGTGCTCAGTGATTAGTTGGCGGAGAGCGTCTGTAACATTGAGAACTTCAAAAATAGCACCACGACCCTTATAGCCTGATTTGCCGCATTGTGGACATCCTGCTACATGATGAATAACCTTGTTCTTAAATAGCTCTGGATCAAGGTGCATTGCACGTAGTAGTTGTGGGTCTGCTTCCGTTGGCGCTTTACATATTGGGCAAAGTCTACGCAACAAACGTTGTGCAAGAACTGCAGCAACTGATGAAGCAACAAGGAATGGCTCTACATTCATATCAATTAATCGAGCGAACGCACCGGCTGCATCATTAGTGTGAAGTGTTGAAAAAACTAAGTGACCAGTAAGAGATGCATTAATAGCAATTTCTGCTGTTTCGCGGTCACGAATTTCTCCCACCATCATAATGTCAGGGTCTTGACGCAAGAATGAACGCAACACATTTGCAAAGGTTAGACCAATGTCTGGCTTAACAAGCACCTGGTTAATGCCTGGCATCTCATATTCAACAGGCTCTTCGGCAGTTAGAATACGCTTGTCAACTGTGTTAATCTCATGCAAGAATGCATAAAGAGAAGTTGATTTACCTGAACCAGTTGGTCCTGTAACTAGTACAATGCCATTCGGACGATGAATTGCGCGAGTGATTACATCTGCATCGCGTTCATTCAATCCTAATTGCTCCATACGAACAATGCCACCGCCCTTTTGTAGCAAGCGTAAGCTTATACTTTCACCATAGATGGTTGGGCAGGTCGATACACGAATATCAATATCCTTGCGGTTGACATGAATACCAATTCGTCCGTCCATAGGAAGACGCTTTTCTGCAATATCTAGGTTGGCCATAACCTTGATACGAGAGATAATTGCGGACTGGAGCTTATGTAGCTGAGGTGCCACATCAATTTTGTGTAGCATACCATCAATTCTGTAGCGAATGCGTAGTTCATGCTCCATTGGCTCTACGTGAATATCAGTAGCTCCTTGGCGATCTGCTTCTCCAATAACTTGGTTCACAAACTTAACAATACTTGCCTCTTCTGAATCAATAGAGTTTAAGTCGTGGCGACTCATTGTATCAATTGAATCAGCGTCGTAGCGGCCTTCCTGAATCATCTTTGCCAATGTGTCACCACCAACACCATAGTAGCGTTGTGATTGCTTCGTGATTTTTTCAGAAACGCAAAGTACAGTATTGATGTTGTAGCCAGTAGCAACACGCAAACAATCCTCTAACTCTGTTGCAGAGAATGGATCAGATATTGCAATTGTTAAAATATTTCCATCAAAAGCAATAGGTACGGTGTTGTATTGAAAAGCGGTTCCTGGTTGAATGGTATTAACGATATTAGAATCAATTTCCTTGATTTCTGAAACATCGATATATTCTAATCCAAGAACATTAGCTAGTTTTTTTAAATAATCTTCTTCTCCAGCAAGTCCCATACGTACAATCGCTGCAGTAATATTAGCATCATCAGTTACATCCTCTGCTCTTAAACGATCAAGTTCAACATCGTTAAAAAGCTTTGTTTCGCTTATGTAGCTAAGAATTTCTTCGTCTATTTGGCGCATACAATTGTTCTTTCGGGTTTTGTTTTAATTGAATCTGAGATTACTGAAGTTTTTCAATAACGAAAGCTGCGACGACTCCTGCATCTGCTGCAAGATTAAATTTGCGTGTTGGTTTACCCTTTAGTGCTTCAATTTCTGGAGCAGTAGCTAGGTTAGATTCACCAGTTGCGTCCTTAATTGCATCTGGGAATTTAGCTGGGTGCGCTGTTGCCAAGCAAATTACTGGTGTCTTAGGAGCCTTATCCAATGCAACGCTTACACCAACTGCTGTGTGAGGATCTAAAACATAATTGCTTTCCTCGTAGAAGCGCTTAATTGTTGCAAGAGTTTTTGCTGTGTCTGCTTTGCCAGCAATCATGACCTCATCAAGCTCGTCTGGGTCACCAATTGTTAAAGACTTTGTTTCCTTAAATTGCTGCATCCATGCACATAGCTGTTCTGAGTTGCGTCCAGCATGTAGGTATAACCAACGCTCAAAGTTGGATGCAACCTGAATATCCATAGATGGACTAATTGTTGGGTGTACACCTTCAACATTGTAAATACCCGTGTTGAAGAAACGAGAAAGAATATCATTTTCGTTTGTTGCAAGAATTAGCTTGTCAATTGGTAGACCCATTAGGTGTGCAACATAGCCGGCAAAAATATCACCGAAATTACCAGTAGGCACACTAAATGACACCTTCTCTGAGCCCGTTTCTTTCATTACCTTTAAGCCAGCATAGAAGTAGTAAACCACCTGTGCAAGCACGCGAGCCCAGTTGATAGAGTTAACAGCGCCAAGGCAATACTTGTCCTTGAAAGCTAAATCACCAAAAAGTGTTTTTACAATAGCTTGAGCATCATCAAAGGTTCCATCTACCGCAATGTTATATACATTGTCGTCAGTAACAGATGTCATTTGTAGCTCTTGAACTGCGCTTACACGACCATTAGGATGCATAACAAAAATGTTTATTCCTTTGCGGCCACGAACACCATGAATAGCTGCAGAACCTGTATCTCCAGAGGTTGCCGCAATGATGTTCAACTTTGCGCCAGTTTTATTAAGAATAAGCTCAAACATGTTGCCAAGGAATTGAAGTGCCACATCCTTGAATGCAAATGTTGGGCCATGGAAAAGCTCAAGAACATATACAGGGCCAACCTTCTTTGTTGGTGTTGTTTCTGGATGACGGAAGGTTGAATAGCTCTTTTCAATTACTGTGCGTAACTCTTGCTCTGTTAAATCATCTGCATAAAGCTTCATTATTTCATAAGCTAGCTCAGTATATGAAAGCTCTGCCCATGCGGTAAGCTTATCTTTGATATTGGGAAATTCTTCAGGAAGCATAAGTCCGCCATCACGAGCTAGTCCAGTCATAACAGCTTCAGAAAATGTGATTGGTGCGGTTCCTCCGCGGGTACTAATATATTTCATTTTAAATTCACTTTATAAGGTTAGTTGTCTAAACAATTAATATATACTACCATAAATTTGGTTTTACGCGCAATATTGTTTTATAGTTGAAATGAGCTAAATACTTGGTTGAATGATTCAACAGTTGCAAAATTTATGAAAATAAGTTTTATAATGCTTTAATCATGGCTTAATTTTCGTTCTTTTTTTTATTAATATGCTTGAATTGATGGGTAAAAGTGGAGTAAAATATTCAAAAAATAAGCATATTTGTTGTGTTTTAACAATGTTTAGGAGAATTTGAGTATGGAAAGACAATTTAATCTTGCTATTGTTGGCCTAGGAGGAATGGGAAACTGGCATAGAGAAACAATTGCGGAAATAGACAATATTTCAGTTTGTGGTGCTTTTGATATTAAAGAGGAACGCCAGCAATTTGCAAGAGATAATGGTTTGTATGCATATGGAAGTTTTGAGGAGGTTCTAGCAGACCCAAAGGTTGATATTGTCCTTTGCTCCACACCAAATGATGTGCATCATGATGTTGTGGTAAAAGCACTTCGCGCAGGGAAAAATGTTGTGTGTGAAAAGCCTGTGGCAATGTCTTCCGTTGAGCTTGCAGAGATGATTGCTGTTGCAAAGGAAACTGGTAAGGTTTTTGTTGTTCACCAAAATCGTCGTTGGGATGAGGATTTTCTAACCGTAAAGAAGATTTTTGATGAAAAAATGTTGGGAGATACCTTCCGCATAGAGTCCCGCGTACATGGTTCACGTGGTATTCCTGGTGACTGGCGCCAAGAGAAAGAGCATGGTGGCGGTATGGTACTAGATTGGGGTGTTCATCTTCTTGATCAAATTCTTCTAATGATACCAGGCAAGCTAAAGAAGGTTTATGCTTCTATGTCTCATGTAACTAATGAACTTGTAGACGATGGTTTTACAACAGAATTAACATTTGAAAATGGAATTCGTGCCTTAATAGAGGTGGGAACAAGTAATTTTATCAATCTACCTCGTTGGTATGTGCTCGGTCGTGACGGCACAGCAATTGTAGAGTGGGGATGTAAGGGAAAGATGGTTCGCATCACAGATTGGAGTAAAAATGATGCAGTACCTATCCGTACAGCTGCTGGTTTAACTAAGACAATGGCTCCTCGTACAGAAGATACAATTCACGAGGATCCTTTACAGCCAGTCTATGGAGATATTCATGATTTCTATAAGAACGTTATGGCAGTAATTGAAGGCAAAGCAGAACAGATTGTAAAGCCAGAGCAAGTTATGCGAGTATTTAAACTCATGGAAGCAATTTTTGAATCTGCAGAAAAGCAACAAGTTGTTGATTTTGAATAAGTAATAAAATTTTAAAGGATAAAAGTGGTGGCATTATTATATTAATGTCACCACTTTTCATTTTAATATGAAATTTTATTAAAAATTGGCATTTTGGTCTTGTTTTGTTCATTGCTTTATTGTATACTTTCGAACATCAAAATCGAAAAGGTTCAAAAATAAATTAAGGTTAAAAATGTCAAAAAAATCATTATCTTTATTATCTCTTGCTATTGCAACAATTATCGTTACAGCAGGCTGTGAAAGCTCTGAAAATAGTGCAGTAGCTTGGAATACATCTACTGCAAGTGTAGATAATTCTTCCTCTTCCTCTTCTAATAATCAAGGAAACAATACAACACCAACAACAGGAAGCTCTTCAGCCTCTGATCAAATTTCATTTGGTTCCTTACAGTGGGTGTATGGTGGAATCGATGGCTCTAGTGCTTCTCATTCAGGAGTTAGTATCTCAAGCATGAGCATCAGTGGGCCTCCAACAGAAAATGGTAATGTTTCTTGGAAATACAATCCAGATTTAAGTGCTTGGGGTGTTTCTTTTGATGATCATACTAAAGCATATTTCTGCTTCTTTGTAAAAGAAAAAGATGGCGTATGGCGTGGTGGTAAACTAGACTGGATTTCTTCTAGCCGTACATCTAGAAATTTCCATAATATTTCAGGAAAATATCTCGGTTGGAGAATGAATGCAAATAACCCTTGCCAAGTTGCTATGTTAATTTTGAGCACAGATGGTAGACGTCGTTCAAACGTAATTACAACAACTTGGAATTTCTAAGTTAAACAATTGTAATTAAAATAGAAAAAGGAGCAAATTTTATGATTTGCTCCTTTTTTTGTGTATGACGGGCATGTCATAGTTCTATGGTGAAAGTCCAACGGGGGGTAGTTACCGACCAACCCAATAGCGACTCCCAAGGTTTATGTTGCGAGGCATAGGCGAGAAGAAGGGATAGCGAAATCGTAGCCTA